>NZ_JBHJUI010000020.1:0-145849 GCF_042268405.1 Kitasatospora sp. NPDC056184
CCCGGGGGGGGTTTTTTCGCCCCCCGGGGGGGGGGGGGGGGGGGGGGGGGGGGGGGGGGGGGGGGCGGGGTTGTGGTGGTGGTTTGCTTTTTTCCCCCCCCCCCCCCACGGACCTGCGTCACGGACCGACGTCACGGACCGGCCTCATGGACCGGCCTCACGGGCCGCCGCGGCCCGGCGACGGCTGTCGGACCCGCCCGCTAGCGTGGAGCCCGCGTCGAGGCCGGACAGATCGACCCCGTGCGGGTACACGCGGCCAAGGGGGAGCGGGATGGGAACGCCCCGGCACCGCTCGTCCGCGGGCCCGGGCACCCTGATCCGGCCCCGCTCCCCCTCCTCCGCGCGCCGCGGCTCAGCCGCCGAGCGACTTCTTCACGAAGTCGACCTGGAGCAGCAGCAGGTTCTCCGCGACCTCCTCCTGCGGCGTCATGTGGGTGACGCCGGAGAGCGGCAGCACGGTGTGCGGGCGCCCGGCGGCGAGCAGCGCCGAGGAGAGCCGCAGGGTGTGCGCGGCCACCACGTTGTCGTCGGCGAGCCCGTGGATGATCATCAGCGGGCGCTCCAGGCCGGCCGCGTAGCCGGTCAGCGAGTTGCCGTCGTACACCTCGGGGTGCTCGGCCGGGTGGCCCAGGTAGCGCTCGGTGTAGTGGGTGTCGTACAGCCGCCAGTCGGTGACCGGCGCGCCCGCGACCGCCGCGTGGAAGACGTCCGGGCGGCGCAGCACGGCGAGCGCGGCGAGGTAGCCGCCGTACGACCAGCCGCGGATGGCGACCCGGTCGAGGTCGAGCGGGAACTCCCCGGCGAGCGCCCGCAGCGCGTCGACCTGGTCGTCCAGGGTGGCCCCGGCGAAGTCGTGGTGGATCGACTTCTCCCAGGCCGGCCCGCGCCCGGGGGTGCCGCGGCCGTCGGCGACGACGACCGCGAAGCCCTGGTCGGCGAACCACTGCGAGTTGAGGTGCGGGTTGTGCGCCTGGACGACGCGCTGGCCGTGCGGGCCGCCGTACGGGTCCATCAGGACGGGCAGCAGGCCGTCCCGCTCGCGGTCGTAGCCGGTGGGCAGGAAGACCGCGGCGGGGATGCGCCGCTCGCCCGCGAAGCGGAACACCGGGCGGGCGGTGATCACCGGGGTCTCGGCGTGCGAGGCGATGACGGCGACGTCGTCCACCACCACGCCCTCCGGCAGGTCCCGGGCGACCTGCACCAGGGTGCCGGGCAGGTCGGGCTCGGCGGTGGCCCGCACGGTGACGCCGGCCGCGTGCACGGCGGTGGTGACGGAGGTGAACGGACGGCCGTTGGCGGACTCCCAGGCGAGCCGCTTGCCGTCGTGGCTGATCCGGCCGACGGCGATCCAGCCGGGCTCGGGGTCGGTCTCCGCGGCGCCGCCGGAGGCCGTGAAGAAGACCTCCTCGGCGGTGACCGCGAGCACCGAGCGCAGGTGCAGGTCGGGCCCGGTGGCGGTGTGGTCGCCGATCACCAGCGAGCGCGCGCCGGACGCGTCGGAGATCCGCACCAGCTTGCCGTCCGGGGTCCAGGCCGGGACGCCCTGGAACAGCTCCAGCCAGACGTCGTCGCGCTCCTCGTGCAGCACCTCGGTGGCGCCGGTGGCGACGTCCAGGCCGAGGGTGCGCTGGGCGCGCTGGTCGCGGGACTGGACGAGCAGCAGCGGCACGCCGCCCTTCGACCAGTGCACCCGGGCCAGGTAGGGGAAGGCCGCGCGGTCCCAGACCACCTCGGTGCGGGTGCCGTCCAGGCCGAGCAGCCAGAGGCCGACCTCGGCGTCGGCGGTGCCGGCGGCCGGGTAGGCGACCTCGGCCGGCTCGCGGTCCGGGTTGGCCGGGTCGGCGATCCACCAGCGGTCGACCGGGGTGTCGTCGGCCCGCTCGACGAGCAGCCGGTCGCTGTCCGGGGACCACCAGTGGCCGCGGTCGCGGTCCATCTCCTCCTGGGCGATGAACTCGGCCTGGCCCCACGTCACGTTCGGCCCGTCGGGCTGCGCGAGGGCGCGGTCGCCGGTGCCGTCGACGCGGGTCAGCCGCAGCTCGCCGGAGGTGGTGGCGTACGCCACGTGGGTGCCGTCCGGGGAGGGGCGCGGGTCGAGCAGCGGGCCCTCGGCGGGCAGTTCGGTGGCGGTGCCGGCGGCCAGGTCGGCGACGAACAGCCGGCCGGACAGGGCGAAGGCGGCGAGCCGGCCGGCGCCGTCCAGGGCGTAGCCGACGACGCCGGCCGAGCCCTCGCGGCTGCGTTCGCGGCGGGCCTTCTCGGCCGGGGAGAGGTCCTCCTCGCCGCCGCCGAGCAGCACGGCCGGGTCGGCGGCGATCCGCTCCTCGCCGGTGGCGGTGTCGAGGGTCCAGAGCAGGTTGGCGCGGTCGCTGCCGGAGCGGGACCGCAGGAAGACGACCCGGGAGCCGTCGGGTGCGACGGAGAACGACCGGGGGGCGCCGACGGTGTAGCGCAGGGTGCGCGCGTACTGCCTCGGGAAGGTGTCCGCTGAGGTGTGGGTGGTCATGGCACCAGACCCTACGACCCGGGGTCGGCCGATGGTGATCACTCGTTCGGAGCATCGACCGCAAGTACGCCCGGAAGGGTCCCGCACCCCCTCCGACCGGCCCATGCGCCCCAGGAGTGCCACCGTGCCCCGGGGCATGCGGACTCACCCAGCGTCATGACACCCTCACTCTTCGGGTATGACTGGTGCACGAGTGCTCGCCAGGCCCCGAGGAGTGTGAGCCGCCATGGCCCTGTCCATCTCCGCCGCCATGCTGATGCTGGTCATCGTGGTGGTGCTGATCCGCCGCTCCGGCCTGAAGCTCGCGCACGCCATCGTCTGCGCGCTGCTCGGCTTCTACCTGGCGTCCAGTTCCATCGCGCCCTCGATCAGCCAGGTCACCAGCAACCTCGCGGGGATGATCAACGGCCTGCGGCTCTGACCCGCCGCGTGCGGTCACCGGGCGGCGCGCCGGTCGTTAGGCTTCCTCCCATGACCGCGACTACCGGCCGCCGCCTCCTCCTGGTGCACGCGCACCCCGACGACGAGTCGATCAACAACGGCGCCACGATGGCCCGGTACGCCGCCGAGGGCGCCCACGTCACCCTGGTGACCTGCACCCTCGGCGAGGGCGGCGAGGTGATCCCGCCGGAGCTGGCCCACCTGACGGCGGATCGGGACGACACCCTCGGCGCGCACCGGATCGGCGAGCTGACCGCGGCGATGACGGCGCTCGGGGTCGGCGACGTCCGCTTCCTCGGGGGCCCGGGCCGCTACCGCGACTCCGGGATGATGGGCGTGCCCGACAACGACGCGCCCGGCTGCTTCTGGCGGGCCGACGTGGACGAGGCGGCCGGCCGGCTGGCGGCGGTGGTCCGCGAGGTGCGCCCGCAGGTGCTGGTCACCTACGACGAGCACGGCGGCTACGGGCACCCCGACCACATCCAGGCGCACCGGGTCGCGATGCGTGCCCACGAGCTGGCCGCCGACCCGGCGTACCGGCCCGAGCTGGGCCCGGCCTGGCGGATCGCCAAGGTGTACTGGAACCGGGTGCCCCGCTCGGTGCTCGACCGGGCCCTCGCCGAGACCGCCGAGAAGGCGCCGTTCCCCGGGGTGGCCGAGCCCGCGGACGTGCCCGGGGTGGTGGACGACGCGCTGGTCACCACCGCGCTGGACGGCACCGCGTACGCCGGCCGCAAGGCCGCCGCGATGGCCGCGCACGCCACCCAGATCACCGTGGACCCCACCGGCGCGTTCTTCGCGCTCTCCAACCACCTGGGCCAGCCGGTGCTGACCACCGAGTACTACCAGCTGGTGCACGGCCAGGCCGGGCCGCGACTGCCGGAGGACGACCTGTTCGCCGGCCTGGACCCCACGGCGGCGCCCGACGGCGCCGCGGCCTCCGAGGAGCGTGCCCGATGACCCCGCCCGCCCCGGCGCGGCCCGCCCGCCGTTCGATCCCGGCGACCGTCCTCGGCACCCGCGACGAGCGGCTGAAGGAGCCCCAGCCCCCGCGCGCCGCACGGATCGCGGCCTATGTCCTGCTCTTCCCGCTGGGCTTCGCGGTGTCGGTGTGCGGAGCGTTCGTGCAGGCCTTGTGGCCGCCCGTGGGAGTCCTGCTGGCGCTCGCCGCCACCGCCGCGACCTTCTACGGCGGCCTGCGGGTGACCGGCACCCGGCTCGGCGCGGCCGTCCCGGCGGCCGGCTGGTTCGTGGCGCTGCTGATGGTGATGGTCCCCCGCCCGGAGGGGGACAACGTGCTCTGGACCAATGCCACGTCGCTCACCTGGCTGTTCGCCGGATCGATCCTGGGCGTGATCTGCGCCACCCTGCCGACCCGCGCCGGCTGGTTCCCCGGGGTGGCGGGCCCGCCGCGCTGACCCGGGCGGCCACCCGCGTACGGTGGCCGGTACGACGGGCAGTCAGCACCGCCCGGTCGTACTCTCATACCGGAAGAACCGGACGTATCGGGATCTCCCCGAACCGGTTCACCGGTCGGTTCTTCCCAGTATGGTGGTGCCGCAGAACGCCGTACCCGACGCCGCCCGCCAGGCCCGGCGCCGACGAACCGCGGTCGCGCCGCACGGCCCGGCCCGCGAACCCGGAGCAGAGCAGCATTGAGCAGCCGCGAATCTGACAACGCCCACCCGACGCCCCGGCGCACGGGCCCGGACGCCTACCCGTCGGGCACTCCGCCCTACGGGACACCGGGCTTCGCCGGCGGCGACCGCACGGGCGGCACCGGTGCCGCCAAGGGCCCGGCTCCGGAGGGTGAGGACGAGGGCCCGAAGACCGAGACCACCGTCACCACCCGGGTCCGGATCAACATCCCCGGCTCGCGCCCGATCCCGCCGGTGGTGGTCCGCAGCGCCGTCAAGAACGAGGACGGCGGCGGCGAGGAGGCCCCGGCACCGGCCGCCGAGCCGGCCGGCCCCCGGCACCGCTCCGCCGCGCCCGCCTCCCCGGTGCTCGGCGTGATGGACGGCGGCGGCCGCGGCACCCCGCCGAACCTGCCGCCGGAGTGGCAGATCCCGCCGGCCACCTCCGAGGCCGAGTCGACCGGCGCGTGGTTCCGCCCGCGCCAGAAGAAGGGCCCGGCCGCCGAGGGCACCGCCCCCGTACCGGCCGCCGCTGCCGCACCCGCCCCGGCCGCCACCGCGCCGGCCGCCGCCCCGCAGCGCGGCGCCGCCCGGGCCGACGGCGCCCGTCCGCAGGCCGAGCGCCCCGCCGCGGCCGCCCCCGGCGCGACCCGTGCCAAGGGCCGCCCGGTGCCGGCCCAGGCCCAGGCCCCCGCGGCGCACCCGAACGGCACGCCCGCCGCCCCGTACGGCGCGGCCCAGGAACTGCCCGCCGACGAGGCCGGCGTCTACGCCGACTCCCCCGCCGAGCTGTTCGCCCCGCCGGCCCCGGCCGACCCGTTCGCGCCCGCCGACCCCTTCGCCCCGGCCCCCGGCGCGCCCGCCGCGCCGAGCCCCGAGGACACCTCGGTCGACGGCTTCGCCCCGATCCGCGACGACGCCCCGGCCGCGCCCATATCCGGCGCGCCCGGCGGCGCCCCGCAGCCCGGCCTCTTCCCCGGCGCCCCGGCCGGTGCCGACCCGTTCGCCACCCAGCGCCCGCCGGCCGCCGCCGCGAACGGCGCCCCGGCCCCCGGCGGCCTCTTCCCCGGCGCCCCCGGCCGCCAGGGCGAGCCCGCCGCCGACCCCTTCCGGACCGCCGGCCCGCAGGCCGGGAGCGCGGCCGCCGCCCCGGCCGCGGACGGCCCGTCCGCCCCGGAGCCGGCCCCCGCCGCCGCCAAGCCCGCGCCGGCCCCCAAGCCCAGGCCGAGCGCCGCCAAGAAGCTGGTCAAGCTCGCCACCTACGCCGTCGTCGGGGTGGGCTTCCTCGGCGCCGCCGCCTACGGCACCGGCCTGATGCTGAACCAGTCGGACGTCCCCAAGGGCACCGTGGTGCTCGGCACGGACATCGGCGGCAGCAGCCGCGACCAGGCCATCCACCAGCTGGACGAGAGCGTCGGCAAGGCCGGCCAGCAGCCGGTCAAGCTGAAGGTCGGCGAGCAGAGCATGGACCTCGACCCGACCGCCGCCGGGCTCGCCTTCGACACCACGGCCACCGTGGACAAGCTCGCCCAGCACTCCTACAACCCGCTGGACGTCCTCAAGTCGCTCAAGGGCGACGAGAAGGCGGTGCCGCCGGAGGTCAAGGTCGACCGGGCCAAGCTCAAGTCCGCGCTGGAGGCGCTCGCCGGCGGCACCGGCCAGGGCCTCCAGGAGGGCTACGTCAAGTTCTCCGAGGGCGGCGAGGCCGTCGTCGTCCCCGGCAAGGCCGGACAGGCGGTGGACTCCGCCGCCGCCGTCGACCTGGTCGACGCGGCCTACCGCGACCGCGCCGCGGGCAAGCCCGAGCAGGCCGTCCCGCTGGCCGTGACCGCCGCCCAGCCGAAGACCTCCGCGCAGGCCCTCCAGGGCGCGGCGGACACCCTCGGCAAGTCCGCGGTGAACGGCCAGATCCACCTCCAGGCCGGCACCAAGAAGTTCGACTTCGGCCCGAAGACCGCGGCCGTCGCCCTCACCCTGGTCCCGGACGCCAACGGCAAGTTCGTGCCCAAGTGGGACCTCGACGCGCTCAACCGCCAGTTGGTCGCCGGCGGCTTCGACAAGGTGAAGACGAAGAAGAACGGCCAGCTCGTCCCGATCACCCCGCAGGACGTCGCGGACCAGATCACCCTGCTGCTCGACAAGACCGGCGACCGGGACCGCACCTTCAAGTTCCCGGTCTGACCGAACCGTTGTCGAGGGGCGGGCCCGATTCCGGGTCCGCCCCTCGACAACCCCGCTCCCGGTCAGCAAGATGTGTCGCCTGTCCTCCGCCACATCCGTCCCGGGAGAACCACCATGGGCCGCCCCCCGTACCGCCGCACGGCCCTGCTCGCCGGCCTCACCGCCGTCTCGCTCTCGCTGACGCTCTGTTCCTGCGGCCCCGGCGGCGGCTCCGCCGGGGCCGGCGCCCTGCCGAGCGCGGTCGAGAGTCCCAAGCTCACCGCCGTGGACATCAACCCGCACGACCGCGCCGAGCTGCGCCAGGGCGGCACCCTGCGGGTGGCGATCCCCCAGTACTCCAGCCAGTGGTCGCCGATCCAGACCGACGGCGGCGAGTCCTCCACTATCGCCGTCAGCAAGCCGCTGCTGCCGACCTTCTTCCGCTCCGACGCGGCCGGCACCCAGACCCCCAACCCGGCCTACCTGCTGGACGCGCACGCCGAGCAGCGGGACGGCCGGCAGGTCGTGGTCTGGACGCTGAACCCGAAGGCCCGCTGGTCCGACGGCACACCGATCACCTGGCGCGACCTGGAGGCCAACTGGCGGGCGCTGAACGGCAAGGACCCGGCGTACCGGGCGGCCAGCAGCACCGGCTTCGAGCAGGTCTCGGCGGTCGAGCGCGGCAAGGACGACCACCAGGCCGTGATGACCTTCGAGCGGCCGTACTCCGAGTGGCAGTCGATGTTCAACGGCGCCGCCAACGCCCCGCTGCTGCCGGCGAGCAAGGTCGCCACCCCCGAGCTGTTCAACACCTCCTACCTGGACGCGATCCCGGTCACCGCGGGCCCGTTCAAGGTGGAGAGGATGGACCGGACCGCGCAGACCGTCACCCTGGTCGCCGACCCGGCCTGGTGGGGCGACAAGCCGCTGCTGGACCGGATCGTCTTCCGCGCCATGGTGCCCAACACCATGGCCGCCGCCTTCAACAAGGGCGAACTCGACCTGTTCAACAACGGCCCGGACGTGGCCGGCTACCAGCTGATCCGCGGCACCCAGGGCGCCGCCGTCCGACGGGCCGGCGGGCCCGACTTCCGGCAGTTCACGCTGAACAGCCGCAGCCCCGCGCTCACCGACCCGGCCGTCCGCCAGGCGCTCTTCCAGGCGATCAACCGGGACGCCATCACCCGCTCCGACCTCGCCGGGCTCGACTGGCCCACCGTCACCCTCAACAACCACCTGCTGGTGGCCAACCAGAACGCCTACCGGGACAACTCCCTGGGCCTCAGCCGCTACGACCCGGCCGAGGCCGTCCGCAAGCTCGACGCGGCCGGCTGGAAGCTCGACGGCGACGTCCGCCGCAAGGACGGCAAGGAGCTCAACCTGCGGATGGTCATCCCGGCCGGCGTCACCCAGGCCCAGAACGAGGCCGCCGTCACCACCGGCATGCTCAAGGAGGTCGGCATCAAGGTCACCACCGTGACCGCCAGTCCCAACGAGTTCTTCGACAAGTACGTCAACAAGCGGGACTTCGACATCGCCGCCTACTCGCTGCTCGGCACGCCGTTCCCGGCCAGCGGCAACCGGACCAACTTCGCCACCAACGGCGGCACCAACCACTCCCAGGCCGGCAGCCCGGCGGTGGACTCCGCGTTCGACCGGGCGGCCGCGTCGACCGACGCGGCCGCCACCTTCGAGGCCATCAACCAGGCCGACGGCGAGCTGTGGAAGGTGGCCGGGATGCTGCCGCTCTACCAGCGCCCGCAGCTGTTCGGCGCCCGCGCCGACCTCGCCAACATCGGCGCCCAGGGCCTGTCCGACATCGTCTGGGAGAACGTCGGCTACCAGAAGTGACGGCAGGGGCCCCGGAGTCCGCGACGACTCCGGGGCCCCTCCCTCCGGTGCGCTCAGCCCGCGCCGATCACGTCCCGCACCTCCGCGAAGTGGCAGGCCGACTCGTGCGCGGCCGGCCCGCTCAGCGCCGACGGCACGGCCAGCAGCGGGACCTCCGACGCGCAGCGCTCCTCCGCCTTCCAGCAGCGGGTGCGGAAGCGGCAGCCGGACGGCGGGTTGGCCGGTGACGGGATGTCGCCGCTGAGCAGGATCCGCTCGCGCTGCTCGCGCCCGGTCGGGTCGGGCACCGGGACGGCCGAGAGCAGCGCCTGGGTGTACGGGTGGGTCGGGTGGGAGTAGATCTCCTCCTCCGTGCCGATCTCGACCACCGTGCCGAGGTACATCACGCCGACCCGGTCGGAGATGTGCCGGACGATGGAGAGGTCGTGCGCGATGAACATGTACGAGAGCTGGAAGTCGTTCTGGAGCTGCTCCAGCAGGTTGATCACCTGCGCCTGGACGGACACGTCCAGGGCCGAGACCGGCTCGTCGCAGATGATGATCTCCGGCTTGAGCGCCAGACCGCGGGCGATGCCGATGCGCTGGCGCTGGCCGCCGGAGAACTGGTGCGGGTACCGGTTGATGTACTCCGGGTTCAGGCCGACGACGTCCAGCAGGTCCTGGACGGCCTTGCGGCGGTCGCCCTTCGGGGCCACCTCGGGGTGGATCTCGAAGGGCTCGCCGATGATGTCGCCGACCGTCATCCGCGGGTTCAGCGAGGTGTACGGGTCCTGGAACACCATCTGGATGTTCCGGCGGACGGCCTTGAGGCCCGCGCCGGACAGCTTGGTGATGTCCTCGCCCTTGAACAGCACCTGACCGGAGGTGGCCGTCTCCAGGTGCATCAGCACCTTGGCCAGCGTCGACTTGCCGCAGCCGGACTCGCCGACGATGCCGAGCGTCTCCCCCTTCGCCAGCTCGAAGGAGACGCCGTCCACCGCCCGCACGGCGCCGACCTGCCGCTTGAAGACGATGCCCTGGGTCAGCGGGTAGTGCTTGACCAGGTCCTTGACCTCCAGGATGGGCTCAGCCATGGAGGGTCTCCTTCCAGAAGTGGCAGGCGCTGCGGCGGCCCGGCAGGTCGGCCCCCTCGGCGTCCAGCACCGGTACCAGGCGTGGGAGTTCGGCGCGGCAGACGTCCTGCGCCCGGTCGCAGCGCGGGTTGAACGCACAGCCGGCCGGAATCCGCAGCAGGCTCGGCGGCAGACCCTGGATCGCGTACAGCTCCTGGCCCTTCTGGTCCAGCCGGGGGATCGAGTTGAGCAGGCCCCGGGTGTACAGGTGGGCCGGGCGCGCGTACAGATCGTGCACCGGGGCCGTCTCCACGATCCGGCCCGCGTACATCACCGCGATCTTGTCCGCGACGTCCGCGACCACGCCCAGGTCGTGCGTGATCAGGATCAGCCCCATGTTGAACTCGGCCTGCAACTCCGCCAGCAGGTCCATCACCTGGGCCTGGACGGTGACGTCCAGCGCCGTGGTCGGCTCGTCCGCGATGATCAGGTCCGGCTCCAGCGCCAGCGCCATCGCGATCATGATGCGCTGGCGCATGCCGCCCGAGAACTGGTGCGGATAGTCGCCCACGCGCTGCCTGGCCGCGGGGATGCGCACCCGCTCCATCAGCTCGACGGCCTTCTCCCGGGCCTCCTTGCGGCCGGCGCCCTGGTGCACCCGGAACATCTCGCCGAGCTGGTAGCCGACGCTGAGCACCGGGTTCAGCGAGGAGAGCGCGTCCTGGAAGATCATCGCGATCTTCCGCCCGCGCACCGACCGCCGGGCCCTGGCGCTCATGGTGAGCAGGTCCTCGCCCCGGAACCGGATCGAGCCGGCGGTGATCCGCCCCGGCGGCATGTCCAGGATGCCCATGATCGCCTGCGCGGTCACCGACTTGCCGGAGCCGGACTCGCCGAGCACCGCCAGCGTCTCCCCCGCCGACACCGAGTAGCTCACCCCGTTGACGGCCTTGGCGACGCCGTCCCGGGTGTGGAACTCGATGTGCAGGTCGTCGACCTCCAGCAGCGGCGTGCCGGGCGCCAGGCTCTCCCGGCGCGCGCCCAGCACCTCGACGGCGTCCCGGCCCGCGCCGGAGCCGTCCTTCGCCGGTTGGGTCATGTCAGTCATGGTCCGCGGCCCTCCTCAGCGCAGCTTCGGGTCGAGGGCGTCGCGCACCGCGTCGCCGAGCATGATGAACGCCAGCACGGTGACGCTCAGCACGGCCGCCGGGAAGAGCAGCACGTGCGGGGCGTTCAGGAACCGGGACTGGGCGTCGCTGATCATCAGGCCCCAGGAGATCGCCGGGGACTGGATGCCGATGCCCAGGTAGGACAGCGCGGCCTCGGCGCCGATGTAGACACCCAGGTTGATGGTGGAGACCACGATCACCGGGGCGACGGCGTTCGGCAGGATGTGCCGGCTGACGATCCGCCCGGTGCCGGCGCCCAGCGCGCGGGCCGCCACCACGTAGTCGTTGTGCTTGTTGGCCAGCACCGCCGAGCGCATCAGCCGGTAGATCTGCGGCCAGCCGAGCACGGCCATCACCGCGGAGACCGTCCAGGCGTTGCCCTTGCCCCAGGTGGACATGATCAGCATGCCGCCGAGCAGCAGCGGGATGGCGAAGAAGATCTCGGTGACGCGGGAGAGGACGCTGTCGCCGAGGCCGCCGATCCAGCCGGCCCACAGGCCCAGGGAGCCGCCGACCAGGACCACCAGGGTGGTGGTCACCAGGCCGACGATGATCGAGTTGCGGGCGCCCCAGACGGTGCGGGTGTAGATGTCGCAGCCCTGCACGTCGAAGCCGAACCAGTGGTCGGCGCTGGGCCGCTTCAGCGAGTCGGCCAGGTTGCAGAAGCCGCCGGCGCGCGGGTCGGCGTCGGTGAACAGCTGCGGGACGACCGCGAGCAGCACCATGAACACCACCAGGAACCCGCCGATCAGGAACAGCGGACTGCGCCGCAGGTCCGCCCAGGCGTCGCTCCAGAGGCTGGCGACCCGCTCGCTGCCCTTGCCGTCCTTGGCCGGGCCGCTCGCGGTGAGCGTTCCGGCCTCGGCGGCCGGCCCGCCCGCGGCCGCGCCGCTGCCGGCCTGCCGGGGAATCGCCCCGCTCGCGTTCTCGTCCTTCGTCGGCTCACTCATAGCGGATCCTCGGGTCCAGGACGGCGTACAGCAGGTCCACCACCAGGTTGGCGAACAGGTAGACCATCACCAGGGCGCTCACGATGCCCACGACGATGGTGCGTTCCCGCAGGTAGACGGACTGGAAGAGCTGGTGTCCGACGCCGGGGATGTTGAAGATGCCCTCGGTGATGACCGCGCCGCCCATGAGGCCGCCGAGGTCCATGCCCAGGAAGGTCACGATCGGGATCAGCGCGTTGCGCAGCCCGTGCCGGACCACCACCCGCAGCGGGCTGAGCCCCTTGGCGACCGCCGTGCGGACGTAGTCCGCCCGCATGACCTCGATCAGGCTGGTCCGGGTGAGCCGGGCCACGTACGCCAGGGAGGTCGACGCGAGGACGTAGCCGGGCAGCAGGTAGGACCGGAAGCCGGCCTCCTCGTTGAAGGAGACCGGGAAGAAGTCGATGCCGTAGTCGGTGTTGAGCTTCACCCCGAGGAGCAGTTGGAGCACGAAGCCGATCACGAAGACCGGGATCGAGATCACCATCAGGGTCGAGATCAGCACCACGTTGTCGATGAACTTGCCGCGCCGCAGGGCGGCGATCACACCGGCGGTGACGCCCACCACCATCTCGATGGCCAGTGCGACGAACGCCAGGTTGATGGTGTACGGGAAGGCCTGCCGCATCACGTCGACGACCTGGTTGCCGCGGTAGTCCTCACCGAAGTCGCCCTTGAACAGACCGGTGAGGTAGTCCCAGTACTGGATGAAGAAGGGGTCGTCCAGGTGGTACCGGTCCCGCAGGACCTGGACGACCGCGGGGTCCTGTCGCTTCTCACCGGCCAGTGCCGTGATGGGGTCGCCGGGCAGCAGGAAGACCAGTGCGTAGATCAGGAATGTCGCGCCGAGGATCACAGGTATGGCCTGGATGATCCGGCGGACCACATAGCGGCCCATGCGGTCTCCTCGTGATCGGGGTACGCCGGAGCCGGGCGGTGCGGGGGTTGCCCGCGCCGCCCGTCAGGGCGTGCCGGTCGGACTGGGGGACGGTCAGGCCAGCTCGACGTTGGCCAGGTCGATGCGGTTCTGAGCGTCCACGACCACGTTCTTGACGGTCTTGGTGTAGGCGGCCGAGGTCATGTAGGTGTAGACCGGGATGTACGGCAGGTCCTTGATGAGGACGTCGTCGGCCTGCTGGTACAGCTTCAGGCCCTCCTCCTGGCTCTTCGCCTGGTCGGCCTGGGACAGCAGCGACTCGAACTCCTCGTTGACGTAGCCGCCGTAGTTCGAGCCGTTCTCGATGGCGACCTTGGAGAAGATCGGCCGCAGGTAGTTCTCCATCGACGGGTAGTCCATCTGCCAGGCCATCCGGAAGGCACCGGAGAACTGCTTGGCGCCCAGCTCGTCGAGGATCTTGCCGAACTTCTCGAACGGCTTGAAGGTGACCTCGACGCCGAGGTTCTTCTTCAGCTGGTTGCCGACGGCCTCGATCCACTCCTTGTGGCCGCCGTCGGCGTTGTAGCCCAGCTCGATGGTGTTGTTCGGGACGCCGCCGGCCGTGGTGAAGAGCTCCTTGGCCTTGGTCGGGTCGTACTTCGCCGCGTCGCCCATGGCGCCCTTGCGGTAGCCCGGAATGATCGGGCTGATGAAGTCGTCGGCCGGGATGCGGGTGCCCGAGAAGATCTGCTTGGTGATCGACTCCCGGTCGATCGCCATCGAGATCGCCTTGCGGATCTCCGGCTTGCCGTAGGCGGCCGGGTTCGTCGCGATCGGGAAGCCGATGAAGCCGACGCCCGACTCCGGCTTGTAGATGTAGCGGTCGCCGAATTCCTGGGCGACGGTCGCCATCGCCGAGATCGGAAGCTTGTTGGTGATCTGGATGTTGTTGGCCCGGAGATCGTTGTAGGCCGTTTCCAGCTTGTCGTAAATCTTGAAGGTGACGGAATCCAGCTTGGCCTTTCCGTCCGACTCCGGGAAGTTCTCGTAGCGCTTGATCTTGATCTGCTGGTTGTGGTCCCACTTGCCGTCCATCTGGAACGGGCCGTTGCCGATCGGGGCCTCCTCGAAGGCCTTCCGGTCCTGGAAGAACGCCTTCGGCAGCGGGTAGAAGGCCGTGTAGCCCAGCATGACCTTGAACTGCGAGAACGGAGCGCTGAGGGTGACCGTGAAGGTCTTGTCGTCGACGACCTTGAGGCCCTTGAGCTTGTCGGTGGCCGGCTTCTTGTCCTTGCCCGGCGAGAGCTCCTCGGAGCCCTCGATCTTGGCGAAGAACGGCAGGCCCTCGGCCGCGTTGTCCTGGTTGGCGCCCCAGTTCCAGGCGTCGACGAAGGACTGGGCGGTGACCTTCTCACCGTTGTGGAAGGTGTAGCCGTCCTTGAGCTTGATCGTCCAGACCTTGCTGTCCGGGGACTCGATCGACTCGGCGACGCGCAGCTTCGGGTCGTTGGTCTTGCGGTCGTACTCGACCAGGCCGGCGAAGACCTGCGCGAGCACCTGGGCGCCCTCGGACTCCGCGGTGTTCTGCGGGACCAGCCCGTGCTGCGGCTCACCCGACTGGATGCTGATCGAGCCGCCCTTCCCGCCCGACCCGTTCGCGCCGTCCGAGGACTTCTTGTCACTGCCGGTGCTGCAGGCGGAGATCGCCAGCGCGGTACACGCCGCCAGCGCGGTCCAACGCATCGTCTTGGTGAGCCTCATTCAACTGCTCCTCGATTTAGGGGCTTACGAACGAACGGCGCCCCGCCACTCGGTGTGCCGGGCACGGCGGGGGTCGACATCTCAGGGCCGATCCGCACAGCTGGCGAGGTGACCACTGATACGCGCAGAGCAACTATCGATCAACCGACCCCTTCGGTGGAATCGTCGTCACATCTCTTTTCAATTACAGGCCGGGATCAACCCGTGACAATACTCGGCAATTCCGCCATTTCGCGCACGGAATCGTCAATTCCGCTTTCCGGATAACGAACCGGTAGTACCGGTATTCGAGCATTTACGAAGCGTAATGATCTATTCGAACGGCCCGGCGGCCCACCCCGTCGGAATTGCCGCTGGTCGACGGGTGGACAACAGCGGAGCGCGCCCTCCAGGAGGAGGACGCGCTCCGCGACGGGGCCGGGCCCCGGTGTCAACCGCTTTCCGGCCCGCCCCCGGACCGGTCACTTCCGGCCTCGTCGCGTTCGGCCGCGAAGTGGCAGGCCGACTCGTGGGCGGCCGCTCCGCTCAGCCAGTCCGGCGCCGCCAGCAGCGGGACCTCCACCGCGCACCTCTCCTGCGCCTTCCAGCACCGGGTGCGGAAGCGGCAGCCGGACGGCGGATTGGCCGGCGAGGGCACGTCACCGGTCAGCACGATCCGGTCCCGGCTCTCGCGCGCCGTCGGGTCGGGCACCGGCACGGCGGAGAGCAGCGCCTGGGTGTACGGGTGGGTGGCGTGGTCGTAGATCTCCCGGTCGCTGCCGATCTCCACCAGCTTGCCGAGGTACATCACGCCGACCCGGTCGGAGATGTGCCGGACGATCGAGAGGTCGTGCGCGATGAACATGTACGAGAGGTTGAACTCGCTCTGGAGCTGCTCCAGCAGGTTGATCACCTGCGCCTGGACGGACACGTCCAGGGCCGAGACCGGCTCGTCGCAGATGATGATCTCCGGCTTGAGCGCCAGACCGCGGGCGATGCCGATGCGCTGGCGCTGGCCGCCGGAGAACTGGTGCGGGTACCGGTTGATGTACTCCGGGTTCAGGCCGACGACGTCCAGCAGGTCCTGCACCGCCTTGCGGCGGTCGCCCTTCGGGGCCACCTCGGGATGGATCTCGAAGGGCTCGCCGATGATGTCGCCGACCGTCATCCGCGGGTTCAGCGAGGTGTACGGGTCCTGGAACACCATCTGGATGTTCCGCCGCACCGCCTTCAGCGCCGACCCGGAGAGCCGCGAGATCTCCTCGCCCTTGTAGCGCACCGAGCCGCCGGTGGCCGGCTCCAGGTTCATCAGCACCTTGGCCAGCGTCGACTTGCCGCAGCCGGACTCGCCGACGATGCCCAGCGTCTCCCCCTGCATGAGTTCGAAGGAGACCCCGTCGACCGCCTTCACCGCGCCGACCTGCTTCTTGAACAGGATGCCCTTGGTCAGCGGGAAGTGCTTGACCAGGTCGCGGACTTCGAGGATCGGCTCGCCGCGCGCCACCTCCTGCTCGAAGGCGGCCTCCGCCGGCGACTCGACCGTGCCGGGCCCGTCAGCGGTCATGGAGGGTCTCCTTCCAGAAGAAGCAGGCACTGCCCCGCCCGGCGAGCTCGGTGCCGTCGTCCTCGGTGACCGGGAACAGCTCCGGCACCTGCCGGCGGCAGATGTCCTGGGCGCGCGGGCAGCGCGGGTTGAACGCGCAGCCCGGCGGGATCCGCAGCAGGTTGGGCGGCAGGCCCTTGATCGCGTACAGCTCCTGGCCCTTCTGGTCCAGGCGCGGGATCGAGTCCAGCAGTCCCCGGGTGTACGGGTGGGCCGGGCGCGCGTACAGCTCGTGCACGGGTGCGGTCTCCACGATCCGGCCCGCGTACATCACCGCGATCTTGTCGGCGACGTCCGCGACCACGCCCAGGTCGTGCGTGATGAGGATCAGCCCCATGTGGTACTCGGCCTGCAGTTCGGCGAGCAGGTCCATCACCTGCGCCTGGACGGTGACGTCCAGGGCGGTGGTCGGCTCGTCCGCGATGATCAGGTCCGGCTCCAGCGCCAGCGCCATCGCGATCATGATGCGCTGGCGCATGCCGCCGGAGAACTGGTGCGGATAGTCGTTGACCCGCTGCTTGGCGGCGGGGATGCGCACCCGCTCCATCAGCTCGACGGCCTTCTCCTTGGCCGCCTTGCGCGAGCTGCCGTGGTGGGCGCGGAACATCTCGCCGAGCTGGAAGCCCACGCTGAGGACGGGGTTGAGCGAGGAGAGCGCGTCCTGGAAGATCATCGCGATCTTCTGGCCGCGGACCTTCCGCCGCTGCTCCTTGTCCATCTTCAGCATGTCCTGGCCGCGGAAGCGGATCTCGCCCTGGGGGATGCGGGCCGGCGGCATGTCCAGGATGCCCATGATCGCCTGCGCGGTCACCGACTTGCCGGAGCCGGACTCGCCGAGCACCGCCAGCGTCTCCCCGGCCCGGACGCTGTAGTCGACCCCGTTGACCGCCCGCGCCACTCCGTCCCGGGTGACGAACTCGACGTGCAGGTCCCGGACGTCGAGCAGCGGCCCCTCGTAGGGCGCCTCCCGCCGGGTCTGGCCGCTATCGACTGCTGTGGTCACGATGCGTCCCCTCGCTCAGCGCAGCTTCGGGTCGAGGGCGTCGCGCACCGCGTCGCCCAGCATGATGAAGGCCAGCACGGTGATGGAGAGCGCGGCGGCCGGGAAGAACAGGACGAACGGGGCGGTCCGGATCACCTTCTGGGCCGAGGAGATGTCGATGCCCCAGGAGATGGTCGGGTCCTGCAGGCCGATGCCGAGGAAGCTCAGCGTCGCCTCGGTGGCGATGTAGCCGCCCAGCGCGATGGTCGCCACCACGATCACCGGGGCGACCGCGTTCGGCAGGATGTGCCGGAACATCAGCCGGCCGGTGCCGGCGCCGAGCGCCTTCCCGGCCACCACGAAGTCGGACTGCTTGACCGTCAGCACCGCGCCGCGCATGACGCGGGCGATCTGGGTCCAGCCCAGCACGCCCAGCGCGACCACCACCGTCCACACCGTGCGGACGGTGAAGGCGTTCAGCAGCACCAGCGCGCCGAGCAGCAGCGGGATGCCGAAGAAGATGTCGATGATCCGGGAGAGCACCGCGTCCACGGTGCCGCCGAAGTAGCCGGCCACCATGCCGGTCAGCCCGCCGAGCAGGGTGACGATGGCGGTCACGAAGATGCCGACGGTGATCGAGGCCCGGGCGCCGTACACCACCCGGGCGTAGATCGAGCGGCCCTGGCCGTCGTAGCCGAACCAGCCCGCCCCGAAGAAGTCCGTCCAGTCCGGCCGCTTCAGGTAGTTGTTGACCAGGTCGGCCTTGCGCGGGTCGGCGTCGGTGAACGCCCCGGGGAAGATCGCCATCACGATCAGCAGCACGATCAGCACCGCCGAGATCAGGAAGATCGGCCGCCGCCGCAGGTCCCGCCAGGCGTCCCCCCAGAGGCTGCGGGCCTCCTCCCGCTTGCCCGGGTCCGGCTCGATCAGGGTCTCCTGCTCGACCGCCATCCCCTGTTCGCCGGCGTAGTCCAAGTGGTCCACCCCCGGCTTGGGATGCGGCTCGTAGGAGTTCTCGTCGTGGATGTCAGGCATAGCGGATCCTCGGGTCCAGGACCGCGTAGAGCAGGTCGACGACGAGGGAGGCCACCAGGTAGACGATCACCAGCACGGTGACGATGCCGACCACGGTCGGCCCCTCCTTCTGGTTGATCGCCCGGTAGAGGACGTTGCCGACCCCCTGCACGTTGAAGATGCCCTCGGTGACGATCGCGCCGCCCATCAGGGCGCCGAGGTCGGTGCCGAGGAAGGTGACCACCGGGATCAGCGAGTTGCGCAGCAGGTGGCGGGAGACGATGGTGCGCCGGGGCAGGCCCTTGGCCACCGCGGTGCGCATGTAGTCGGCCCGCAGGTTCTCGCCGATCGAGGTGCGGGTGAGCCGGGCGACGAACGCCAGCGACAGCGAGCCCAGCACGATCGCCGGGAGGATGAGCTGCGAGAGGTCCTTGGAGTCCTGGACGGTCGGGGTGACCCAGCCCAGGTTGGTCGCGAAGACGGTCTGGGCGATGTACGCCAGGACGAAGACCGGGATCGAGATCACCAGCAGGGTGAGGATCAGCACCAGGGTGTCCTGCACGCTGCCGCGCTTCAGCCCGGAGACCAGGCCCAGCAGCAGTCCGAAGATCAGCTCGAAGGCGAAGGCCAGCAGGGCCAGCCGGATGGTCACCGGGAAGGCGTCCGCCATGATGTCGGAGACCGGTCGGCCGGTGAAGCTGGTACCGAAGTCCCCCTGGAAGAGGTTCCCCATGTAGTGCAGGTACTGCTTCCAGATCGGCTGGTCCAGGTAGTACTTGTGCTTGAGGTTGGCGACCACGGCGGGGTCCGCGGCCTTCTCCCCGAACAGGGCCGCGACCGGGTCGCCCGGCAGCGTGTAGACCATCAGGAAGATCAGCAGCGTGGTGCCGAAGAACACCGGGATCATCTGCAGCACCCGCCGCAGGACGTAACTGCCCATTCGAGCCTCCTTCCTGGAGACGTGTTCGAGTGCCCGGGCCCCGCCCTCCGTGCGGGAAGGACGGGGCCGGCGCGGGGGGACCTGGAGCGCTGACGGCGCCCGATCAGCCCTTGACCTCGACCTGGGTCCAGGCCGGGTTGCCGAAGGAGTCGAACGCGACGTTCTGGACCTTGGTGGAGTAGCCCGAGTTGGTGCGGTAGTACCAGAGCGGGATGGCCGGCATGCCCTGGGCCAGCACGGCCTCGGCCTGCTGGTAGCCGGTCACCGTGTCGTTCACGCTGGGGGCCGCGTCGGCCTGGTTGGCGAGCTGGTCGAACTGCGGGTCGCTGTAGCCGAAGTCGTTGGACGCGGCGCCGGTGCGGTAGACGTCGGCGAGGAAGTTGGCGTTCAGCGGGTAGTCCTGGACCCAGCCGGTGCGGAAGGCGCCGTTGATCTGGTGGCCGGTGATCGCCGCGCGGGCGGTCTTGAAGTCCGGCTTCGGGTCGCCGACGCAGTCCACGCCGGTGTTCTGCCGGATCGAGTTGCAGACCGCGTCGACCCACTCCTTGTGGCCGCCGTCCGCGTTGTAGGTGATGGTCACCTTGTTGTTGGGGACGCCGCCGCCCTCGGCGATCAGCTGCTTGGCCTTGGCCGGGTCGAAGGTGCAGTTGTCACCGCACTGGCCGCTCTTGTAGCCCTCGACGCCCTCGGCGACCCAGGCGGTGGCCGGCTTGCGGGAGCCCTGGAGCACCGTCTTGGTGATGGTGTCGCGGTCGATCGCCATCGACAGGCCCTGGCGGACCTTCGCCTTCTCCGGCGGGGCCCAGTCGGCCTGGTAGAGCGTGAAGCCGATGTTCTGGATGGCGCCCTGCGGGGCGTCGATCGCCCGGTCGCCGAGGTCGCTCTTGTAGGTGGCCAGTGCCGAGGGCGGCACCTGGTCCATCACGTCCAGGTTGTTGGACTGGAGGTCGGCGTAGGCGGCCTCGGACGTGCTGTACATCTTGAAGACGACGCCGCCGTTCTTCGGCTTGTCCACGCCCTGGTAGTCCGGGAAGGCCTTGGTGACCACCTGCTGGTTGTGGTCCCAGCTGACGAACTGGTAGGCGCCGTTGCCGACCGGCTTCTGCCCGTACCCGGTCGGGTCGCTGTAGAAGGCGTCCGGCAGCGGGGAGAAGGCGATGTAGCCGAGCTTGTACTCGAAGTACGAGACCTTGTGGCTCAGCTTGACGGTGAAGTGCAGGTCGTCCGTGACGGTCAGCCCGGACATCTTGGTCGCGGTCGGCTGGCCGCTCTCCGGGTGGACGTCCTGGTAGCCCTCGATGTCGGAGAACCAGGAGCTGTTGATCTGGTTGTTGGTGGCGGTGGCGCCCCAGTTCCAGGCGTCCACGAAGTTCTTGGCGTGCACCGGGGTGCCGTCGTGGAACTTCCAGCCGTCCTTCAGGGTGATCGTGAAGGTCTGCGAGTCGCTGGTGTCGATCGTGTCCGCGACCTGCATCCGGATCTTCGCGTTCGACGGGTCGTAGTCGACCAGGCCCTTGAACAGGTTCTGCAGGATGCGCCCGCCGCCGGTCTCGTTGGCGTTGGCCGGTTGCAGCGCGTTCTGCGGCTCGCTGCTCTGGTAACTGAAGGTCTTGCTGCTGTCCGACGAGCCGCTGCTGCCGCCCCCGTCGCTGCTGCTGCTGCATCCACTGGCCACCAGGGCCACGGACGTCGCTGCGGCGAGGACCCATCGAGCACGGGTGGCCACGGGCATGGAGGTCCCTCCTCAAGGTGTGTGACGCATCACATCCCATGAGAAGCTCGGCCGCCCGGCGGCGCGCGTGCGGTACCCCCGGACGGGTGCACCGTCCGCGGCGGCCGTTGACGCCCCGACAGACCCGCGCGCGCCGACGCCGGAGGGGCCCGCGCCGCGAACGGCAGCGGGCCCCTCCGGGCGGGAACGGGCGGGCGGTCAGGCCGCGGCCGTCTCCCGGACGGCGGCGAAGTGGCACGCCGACTGGTGCTTGGCCGGGCCGCTCAGCACCTCGGGCACCGCGAGCAGCGGGACCTCGGTCGAGCAGCGCTCCTCCGCCTTCCAGCAGCGGGTGCGGAAGCGGCAGCCGGACGGCGGGTTGGCCGGCGAGGGGATGTCGCCGGTCAGGATGATCCGGTCGCGGTTCGCGCGCGCCTCCGGGTCCGGCACCGGCACCGCGGAGAGCAGCGCCTGGGTGTACGGGTGGGTGGCGTTCTCGTAGATCTCCTCGTCCGTGCCGATCTCGACCATCTTGCCGAGGTACATCACGCCGACGCGGTCGGAGATGTGCCGGACGATGGAGAGGTCGTGGGCGATGAACATGTACGAGAGCTCGAAGTCGTTCTGGAGCTGCTCCAGCAGGTTGATCACCTGCGCCTGGACGGACACGTCCAGGGCCGAGACCGGCTCGTCGCAGATGATGATCTCCGGCTTGAGCGCCAGACCGCGGGCGATGCCGATGCGCTGGCGCTGGCCGCCGGAGAACTGGTGCGGGTACCGGTTGATGTACTCCGGGTTCAGGCCGACGACGTCCAGCAGGTCCTGGACGGCCTTGCGGCGGTCGCCCTTGGGAGCCACCTCGGGGTGGATCTCGAAGGGCTCGCCGATGATGTCGCCGACCGTCATGCGGGGGTTCAGCGAGGTGTACGGGTCCTGGAACACCATCTGGATGTTCCGCCGCACCGCCTTGAGGCCCGCGCCGGACAGCTTGGTGATGTCCTCGCCCTTGAACAGCACCTGGCCCGAGGTGGCCGTCTCCAGGTGCATCAGCACCTTGGCCAGCGTCGACTTGCCGCAGCCGGACTCGCCGACGATGCCGAGCGTCTCGCCCTTCGCCAGCTCGAAGGAGACGCCGTCGACGGCCTTGACGGCGCCGACCTGCTTCTTGAACAGGATGCCCTGGGTCAGCGGGTAGTGCTTGACCAGGTCCTTGACCTCCAGGATGGGCTCAGCCATGGAGGGTCTCCTTCCAGAGGTGGCACGCGCTGCGGCGGCCGGTGAGCTCCTTGCCGTCCTTGTCGGTCACCTGGTGCAGCTTCGGGATCTCCGTGCGGCACAGGTCGGTGGCGACGTCACAGCGGGGGTTGAACGCGCAGCCGGCCGGAACCTTCAGCAGGTTCGGGGGCAGGCCCTTGATCGCGTACAGCTCCTGGCCCTTCTGGTCCAGGCGCGGGATGGAGCGGAGCAGGCCCTTGGTGTACGGGTGGGCCGGGCGCGCGTACAGCTCGCGCACCGGGGCGGTCTCCACGATCCGGCCCGCGTACATCACGGCGATCTTGTCCGCGACGTCGGCGACCACGCCGAGGTCGTGGGTGATCAGGATCAGGCCCATGTTGTACTCGTCCTGCAGCTCCGCGAGCAGGTCCATCACCTGGGCCTGGACGGTGACGTCCAGGGCGGTGGTGGGCTCGTCGGCGATGATCAGGTCGGGCTCCATGGAGAGCGCCATCGCGATCATGATGCGCTGGCGCATACCGCCGGAGAACTGGTGCGGGTAGTCGCCCACGCGCTGCTTGGCGGCGGGGATGCGCACCCGCTCCATCAGCTCGATGGCCTTCTCCCGGGCCTCCTTCTTGGAGGCGCCGCGGTGCACCCGGAACATCTCGCCGAGCTGCGCGCCGACGGTCATCACCGGGTTCAGCGAGGAGAGCGCGTCCTGGAAGATCATCGCGATCTTCTGGCCGCGGATCTGCCGGCGCTCCTCCTCCTTCATCGCGAGCATGTCCTGCCCGCGGAAGAGGATCTGGCCCTGGCTGATCTTGCCGGGCGGCATGTCGAGGATGCCCATGATGGTCTGGGCGGTCACCGACTTGCCGGAGCCGGACTCGCCGAGCACCGCCAGGGTCTCACCGGCGGCCACGGAGTAGTTGACGCCGTTCACGGCCTTCGCCACGCCGTCCCGGGTGTGGAACTCCACGTGGAGGTCCTTGACCTCCAGCAGCGGGGTGCCAACCTCCAGGCGGCCGTTCTTCTGGTTCTTCTCGATCACGGTGGTCATCGGGTCGTCACCTCTTCTCTCAGCGGAGCTTCGGGTCGAGGGCGTCGCGCACCGCGTCGCCGAGCATGATGAAGGCCAGCACGGTGACGCTCAGCACGGCGGCCGGGAAGAGCAGGACGTGCGGGGCGTTCAGGAACCGGGGCTGGGCGTCGCTGATCATCAGACCCCAGGAGATCTGCGGCGGCTGGACGCCGATGCCCAGGTAGGACAGCGCGGCCTCGGCGCCGATGTAGACGCCCAGGGAGATCGCGGCGACGACGATGACCGGCGCGATGGCGTTCGGCAGGATGTGCCGGAAGGTGATCCGGCCGGAGCCGGCGCCCAGCGCGCGGGCCGCCATCACGTAGTCGTTGTTCTTGTTGGCCAGCACCGAGGCGCGCATGATGCGGAAGATCTGCGGCCAGCCGAGCACGGCCATGACCAGCGAGACGGTGTAGGCGTTGCCGGTGCCGAGCATCGACATGATCAGCATGCCGCCGAGCAGCAGCGGGATCGAGAAGAAGATCTCGGTGAAGCGGGACAGGATCGAGTCGACGATCCCGCCCTTCCAGCCGGCCAGCAGGCCGAGCAGGGAGCCCACCACGGTGACCGTCAGGGTGGTCAGCACACCGACGGTGACCGAGTTGCGGGCGCCCCAGACGGTGCGGGTGTAGATGTCGCAGCCCTGCACGTCGAAGCCGAACCAGTGGTCGGCGCTGGGCCGCTTCAGCGAGTTCGCGAGGTCGCAGGCACCGCCCTCGAAGGGGCTGCCGTCGGTGAACAGCTGGGGCACCGCGGAGATGACCAGCAGGCAGAACACCAGCACGGCACCGATGATGAAGACCGGGTTGCGGCGCAGGTCGCTCAGCGCGTCCGACCAGAGGCTCGCGACGCGCTCGGGCTTCTGGGCCTTCGCCGCGCCCTTCGCGCCGTTGTCGCCGGAAGGGGCCTCGGGGCCCTTGGTGATGGTGTCACTCATAGCGGATCCTCGGGTCGAGCACGGCGTACAGCAGGTCCACGAGCAGGGTGGTGATCAGGTAGATCAGGACCAGCAGCGTGACCACGCCGACGATGATCGTTCCCTGCTTCTGGTACACGGACTGGGCGAGCAGGCCGCCGATGCCGTGGATGTTGAAGATCCGCTCGGTGATGACCGCACCGCCCATGAGACCGCCGAGGTCGGCGCCCAGGAAGGTGACGATCGGGATCAGCGCGTTGCGCAGCGCGTGGCGGCCGATCACCCGGCGCCGCTTCAGGCCCTTGGCGACCGCGGTGCGGACGTAGTCCGCGCGCATGGTCTCCATCAGGCTGGTGCGGGTCAGGCGGGCGACGTACGCGAGCGACATCGACGCGAGGACGAAGGCCGGCAGCAGGTACGCGCGGAGCCCGTCCTCCTCGTTGAAGGACACCGAGAAGATCTCGATGCCGTAGTCGTTCTTCAGCTTGACGCCGAGCACGAGCTGCAGCACGAAGCCGGTGACGAAGACCGGGATCGAGATGACCAGCAGTGTGCTGATGAGGACCAGCTGGTCCAGGAACTTCCCCTTGCGCAGGGCCGCCATGACACCGGCCGCGACACCGACGACCGCCTCGATGACGAACGCCACCAGGGCCAGGTTGACGGTGTACGGGAAGGCGTCCCCGATCATCTCGCTCACCGAGCGACCGGTCAGGCTCTCACCCAGGTCGCCCTGGAAGACGCCCGTGATGTAGTTCCAGTACTGAACGAGGAACGGGTCGTTCAGGTGGTACTTCTGGCGGATCATGTCCGCCACGACCGGGTCGGCTCGCTTCTCGCCGGCCAGTGCCTGCACCGGGTCACCGGGCAGGTAGTGGACCAACGCGTAGATCAGCAGCGTCGCGCCGATAAGGACAGGGATCGCCTGTATCAGTCGGCGGATCACATAGCGGCCCATTAGACCTCCACACTTTCGGACAAGGAAGGGAGGCGGGGGGAGCCGGACTGTGGTCCGGTCTCCACCCGCCCCCTAACGTCTGCGTCTCAGATCAGCCGGCGAGCTCGACCTCGTCCAGGTTCATACGACCCTGGGCGTCGGTGTCGAAGTTCTTGATCTTCTTCGAGTACGCGGCGGAGGACATGTAGGTGTAAACCGGGATGTACGGCAGGTCCTGGATCAGGACGTCGTCGGCCTGCTGGTACAGCTTCAGGCCCTCCTCCGGGCTCTTCGCCTGGTCGGCCTGGTCCAGCAGCGACTCGAACTGCTCGTTGACGTAACCGCCGTAGTTCGAGCCGTTCTCGATGGCGACCTTGGAGAAGATCGGACGCTCGTAGTTCTCGATCGACGGGTAGTCCATCGACCAGGCCATGCGGAAGGCACCGGAGTACTGCTTGGCGCCCAGCGCGTCCAGGATCTTGCCGAACTTCTCGAACGGCTTGGTGGTGACCTCGACGCCGAGGTTCTTCTTCAGCTGGTTGGCGACGGCCTCGATCCACTCCTTGTGGCCGCCGTCGGCGTTGTAGCCCAGCTCGATGGTGTTGCCCGGGACGCCGCCGGCGGTGTCGAACAGCTGCTTGGCCTTGGCCGGGTCGTACTTCGCCGCGTCGCCCATGGCGCCCTTGCGGTAGCCCGGGATCAGCGGGTTGATGAAGTCGTCGGCCGGGACGCGGGTGCCCGAGAAGATGGTCTTGGTGATCGACTCCCGGTCGATCGCCATCGAGATCGCCTTGCGGATCTCCGGCTTGCCGTAGGTGGCCGGGTTGGTCGAGATCGGGAAGCCGATGTAGCCGACGCCCGACTCCGGCTTGTAGATGTAGCGGTCGCCGAACTCGCCCTTGACGGTGCCCATGGCCGAGATCGGGAGCTTGTCGGTGGCCTGGATGTTGTCGGCGCGCAGGTCGTTGTACGCGGTGTCCAGGTTGTCGTAGATCTTGAAGGTGACGCCCTGCAGCTTCGCCTTGCCGTCAGCGGCCGGGAAGTTGTCGAAGCGCTTGACCTTGATCTGCTTGTTGTGCTCCCACTTGCCGTCCATCTGGAACGGGCCGTTGCCGATGGGGGCGTCCTCGAAGGACTTCGGGTCCTGGAAGAAGGCCTTCGGCAGCGGGTAGAACGCGTTGTAGCCCAGCATGGTCTTGAACTGGGAGAACGGGTTCGTCAGGGTGACGGTGAAGGTCTTGTCGTCGACGACCGTCAGGCCCTTGAGCTTGTCGGTGGTCGGCTTCTTGTCCTTGCCCGGGGACAGCTCGGCGGAGCCGTCGATCTTGGCGAAGAACGGCAGGCCCTCGGCCGCGTTGTCCTGGTTGGCGCCCCAGTTCCAGGCGTCGACGAAGGACTGGGCGGTGACCTTCTCGCCGTTGTGGAAGGTGTAGCCGTCCTTGAGCTTGATCGTCCAGACCTTGCTGTCCGGGGACTCGATCGACTCGGCGACGCGCAGCTTCGGCTCGTTGGTCTTGCCGTCGTACTCGACCAGGCCGGCGAACAGCGCGTTCAGGACCTCGGCACCCTCGGACTCCGCGGTGTTCTGCGGGACCAGGCCGTGCTGCGGCTCACCGAGCTGAACGGCGATCGAGCCGCCGCCGGAGGCGGCCTTGTCGTCGCTCTTCGAGCTGGTGCTGCAGGCGGTCGCCGCGAGGGCGATCGCGGTCGCCGCGACGATCCACTTGGTCTGGGTTGCACCACGCATGGGGGGATGCCTCCTGAATTCGACTTTCCAACGAGGAGAGCACCGCGGGCGGTTGGTCCGGTCCGCCGTGCCGTCCGCGCTCGTGGTTTCGGCGCGCACCCCTGCGCGTTAACCCTTGACCCGAGCCTGACTGCACCCACTATGTGTCACGCACGGACACGAAAGTGACCACTCGCGATCTCAATTAGGTCACATGAACGGTCGGTAAGTTTCGAAAATCGGACATAAGAGACATACTCAGACAGGCATCAACCGGACAGTCGTCATGAATGACGGACTGTCACGTTCGCTCAGCGGACACCTCGGCGTGGTAAGCGCTATTCCGTTTATACGCGCGTCGACAGCGTGGAGTAGTGGAAATAGTTCGCCCCCCTCTCCATCGGAAAGGGGGGCGAACGTTTCCGGCCAAAGATCCGCCGGAGGGGCTCAGAAGGCCGGGATCACGCCTTCTTCGCGCGCGAGGCGGTACGCCCGCGGTCCTTCTGGTCCAGGACGACCTTCCGGATGCGAACCGTCTCCGGGGTCACCTCGATGCACTCGTCCTCGCGGCAGAACTCCAGCGACTGCTCCAGCGAGAGCTTGCGCGGCGGGACGATCGACTCGGCGACGTCGGCGTTCGACGACCGCATGTTGGTGAGCTTCTTCTCCTTGGTGATGTTGACGTCCATGTCGTCGGCACGCGAGTTCTCGCCGACGATCATGCCCTCGTACACCTCGGTGCCCGGGTCGCAGAAGAGCACGCCGCGCTCCTGCAGGTTGGTCATCGCGAAGGCGGTGACCACACCGGCCCGGTCGGCGACCAGCGAACCGTTGTTGCGGGTCGTCAGGGTGCCGAACCACGGCTCGTGGCCCTCGTGGATCGAGTGGGCGATGCCGGTGCCGCGGGTGTTGGTGAGGAACTCGGTCCGGAAACCGATCAGACCGCGGGACGGGACGACGAACTCCATCCGGACCCAGCCCGAGCCGTGGTTGGACATGTTGTCCATCCGGCCCTTGCGGATGCCCATGAGCTGGGTGACGGCACCCATGTGCTCCTCGGGCACGTCGACGGTGAGGCGCTCGACCGGCTCGTGGGTCTTGCCGTTGACCTCCTTGGTGACCACCTGCGGCTTGCCGACGGTCAGCTCGAAGCCCTCGCGGCGCATGGTCTCGATCAGGATGGCCAGCGCCAGCTCACCGCGGCCCTGCACCTCCCAGGCGTCCGGGCGCTCGGTGTCCAGCACGCGCAGCGAGACGTTGCCGATCAGCTCGCGGTCCAGGCGGTCCTTCACCTGGCGGGCGGTGACCTTGCGGTCGACCCGGCCGGAGGACTTGGCGTCCGCGCCCTTGCCGCTGCCGCCCCGGCCGACGAGCGGCGAGGTGTTGGTGCCGATGGTCATCGAGATGGCCGGCTCGTCCACCGTGATCAGCGGCAGCGCGATCGGGTTCTCCGGGTCGGCCAGGGTCTCGCCGATCATGATGTCGGAGATGCCAGCGACGGCGCAGATGTCACCGGGGCCCGCCACCTCGGCCGGCTTGCGGGTGAGCGCCTCGGTCATCAGCAGCTCGGAGATGCGGACGTTCGAGATGCTGCCGTCGCGCTTGATCCAGGCCACCGTCTGGCCCTTGCGCAGCTCGCCCTGCTCGACGCGGAGCAGCGCGATGCGGCCGAGGAAGTTGTCGGCGTCCAGGTTGGTGACGTGGGCCTGCAGCGGGGCTTCCGCGTCGAAGGTCGGGGCCGGGACGTGCTCCAGGATGGTGGAGAAGAACGGCTCCAGGCTGTCGCTGTCGGCGGGAACGGTGCCGTTCTCCGGCTTGGTCAGCGAGGCGACGCCGTCACGGGCGCAGGCGTAGACGATCGGGAACTCGATCTGGTCCTCGTCCGCGTCCAGGTCCAGGAAGAGGTCGTAGGTCTCGTTGATGACCTCGTCGATCCGGGCGTCCGGACGGTCGGTCTTGTTGATGCAGAGGATGACGGGCAGCCGCGCGGTGAGCGCCTTGCGGAGCACGAAGCGGGTCTGCGGCAGCGGGCCCTCGGAGGCGTCGACCAGCAGGACGACCGCGTCCACCATCGACAGACCGCGCTCGACCTCGCCACCGAAGTCGGCGTGGCCCGGGGTGTCGATGATGTTGATGGTGATCGGCGCGCCACCGTCCTTCGGGTGGTACTTGACCGCGGTGTTCTTCGCGAGAATGGTGATGCCCTTCTCGCGCTCCAGGTCGTTGGAGTCCATCATCCGGTCGTCCAGCTGCTGGTGCGCGGCGAAGGCGCCGGCCTGCTTGAGCATGGCGTCGACCAGGGTGGTCTTGCCGTGGTCGACGTGGGCGACGATGGCGACGTTACGGATGTCGTTACGCGTGGGCATGCCTAGCGGATTCTCCTGGAATCGTGGGTTACGGCGCCCGGCTGCGTGACGCGCACTTGCGACCCTTGTCGGCCGCCACCACCCGCTCCGCCTGCTACTACCGGTCCACCCGCCGGGCAGGACATGCCACGGCTTCCTCCTATGGTACGGGGAACCGCCGAGCTCGGCCGAAACGGGCATCGCGGGCGGGACCAAGATCACAGCTCGGTCACTTCCCCTTCACCCGGTCTTCGGACTCCGCCAGGCTTCGGCCGTGATCCACCGCCTCCGCTTCGTCCTGCCCTGGGCCTTCCTCGTCTCCGGCACCACGGCCCTGTTCGCCGTGGTCGACCGCGGCTTCCCGCCGTGGACCGCCCTCGGCTTCGTGCTCGGGACCTTCCTGGGCCAGGAGCCGCTCTCCGACCTCTGGCTCCTCCTGACCCACCGGCTGACCGGGGCGCGGCACGTCATCGCCTCCTACGGGCACGGGCGGCTGCTGTGGCACGGCACCGTCGCCGGGGTCCCGGTCAGCGTGGGGATGCGGCCCACCACCGGCCTGCGGCTCTCCTGGGGCCTGCTGCCCGTCCGGGCCGCGAGGCTGCGGTTCTGGGCCTGCTCGGTCGGCTGGCTCGCCGTGCACGCCGGGCTCGGGGTCTGGCTGGCGGCCTCCTGCACGGGGCTCGCCCGGGGCGTCGGGCTCGGCCTGCTCTCCACCCTCGCCCTCATCCTGCTCCTCCAGGGGCCGACACCCGTCAACTCGGCGTGGGCCGTCCTGGTCATGCCCTTCCGCCCCCGCGCCCTGGACCCCCACCTCTGGTCGACCCGCGACCTCGCGGCCGAACGGCTGCTGTGCCGCGGTCTGATCCCCGAGGCCCGCGCCGCGCTGGACGGACCCGCCCCGGCCTGGTCGGGCCGCACCCGCCTCTCGGCCGCCGGGGTGGCACTCGCCGAGGGCCGGTACGACGAGGCGGACCGGATCGTCGCGCTGGCCCTGGAGCAGGGCTGCGACCCCGGCCAGGCGTACGGTGTCGCCGCCATGGTGATCGTGTGCCGCGGCGACAGCGGGGAGCTCGCCCCGGCCCGGGCCGGCGCGCTGCTGGGCCCGGCGCTGGAGGTCTTCGGCCACAACGACCACGCGAAGCTCCGCTCCGTACTGGCGGCGGCCGACCTCGCCCGCTTCAACGGCGATCCCGAGGTGGCCGTCCGCGCCGCCCGGCGCCACACGGTCGAGGCCCAGCTCTCCCCCTACTGGCGGGCCCACGCCGGCTGCTCGCTGGCCGCCGCCCTGATCGCGGCCGGCAAGCCGGAGCAGGCCCGGAAGGCGCTCGACCGGGCCCGCCGGGCGTGCCCCGGCCTCTCCCGGATCGCCGACGTGGAGCGGCTGCTGGAGCGGCCCGTCGAGGTGGCCTAACCGACCGACCAGCCGAGGTCCTGGAGACGCGGGCGGGCCAGGCCCCGGACCCCGGCGCCGACGACGCCGTCCCGGGCCGCCACCGCCTCCGGGCGCTGGAAGAGCGGCACCGAGTGGCCCAGCTGCCAGATCCGCACGTCGGCCTCCCGGAGCAGGGAGCCGCGGGCCGCCGGGTCGGGTTCGGCGGCGGCGCGGTCGAGGAGGCGGTCGATCTCCTCCGTCCCGGCCCGCGCGTAGTTGCGTCCGGCCACCGGGGTGCCGTCCGGGCCCGGGCGGGGCTTGGCGTAGACGGGCCGCTGTTCGTCGGCCGGGCCGGGGCCGGCGGGCCAGGAGAACAGGGCGAGGTCGAAGTCGCCGGTGGCCAGGTGGTCGGCGACGAAGGTGTCCGCCGGTGCCTCCACCACCCGGACGGCCGCCCCGGCCGCCGCGAGGTCCGCCGCCACCGCGTCGGCCGCCCGCCGGAGGGTCGCGGAGGCGGCCGGGACCAGCAGGGTGAGCGCCAGCTCGTGTCCGCCCCGGGCCCGGGTGCCGCCGGCGGCGGGGCGCTTCCAGCCGGCCGTGTCCAGCATCCGCCCGGGATCGGCGCCGCCCAGCGCGTCGGCGTCGTCCCGGTAGCCGGGCTGGTCGCCGGCCAGCAGGTGGTGGCCGAGCACGGCGGCGGGCAGCCCGAACGGGGTCAGCGCGGCGTCGGCGGCGTGCCGCCGGTCGACGGCGCGGGCCAGCGCGCGGCGCAGCACCGGGTCGGTGAGCGGTTCGCGGGCGGTGTTCAGGGTGAGCTGGGCGAGGCCGGCCCCGGCGGCCCGGTGCAGGGTGACGCCGGGCAGCGCGGCGGCCCCCCGCAGCGCCTCGGCGGTGTCGGCCCCGGCACGCTCGACCGCCGCGGTCAGCGGGGCGAGGTCCAGCCGGCCCCCGGCCAGCTCCTCGGTCCGCCGCTCGGCCGGGACGGCGAGGAACTCGATCCGGTCCGCCTTGGCCGGCTCGCCCCACCAGAACGGGTTGCGGACCAGGACGGCCTTCCCGCCCACCGGGTCGTACCCGTCGACCAGGAACGGGCCGGCCGTCGGGTGGGCGGTGCCGCCGGGCAGCGGGCGGCCGAACGCGGCGGCGGTGGCGGTCTCGGCGGCGGGGTAGAGCGGGTCGAACAGGGCCTGCCACTCGGCGCAGGGGTGGCGGAAGGTGACCTTGACCTCGTGCGGGTCGGCGCCCTGGGCGATGGAGTCGACGGCCGCGTAACCGGCGGGCCCGGCGGCGGGGCGGGCGGGGTCGGGGCCGGAGAGCGCGGCCCGCTGGGCGATGAGGTCGGCGGCGGAGAGCGGGGTGCCGTCGCTCCAGACGGCGCGCGGGTTGAGGCGGTAGGTGACCACCTGGGGCAGCTGTCCGGGCGGGGTGGACTCGGCGGCGGCCAGGTAGTCCGGGTCCGGGACCCGCTCGCCGTGCGCGTCGGGCCGGAACAGCGCGGGGTAGAGGGCGTGCGCGAGCAGCGCGGAGACGGCGGTGGCGGCGGGCTGGTAGACGTTCACGGTGGCCGGAACCGCGTCGACGGCCCAGCGCAGGGTGCCGCCGTCGCGGACGGCGCTCCGGTCGACGGGGCGGACGTCCCCGGTGACGACGGCCGGGCCGGGCGGCGCGGGGTCGGGTGTCCGGCCGGTGCGGCCCGGGTCGGGGGCGCCGAAGCAGCCGGCCGTGGCACCGAGGGCGAGCAGCAGCGCGGCGGCTGCGGCGGGGAGGCGGGCGCGCATGGCGGCCATCGAACGCCGCCCCCGCGCGCCCGGTGGCGCCGACACGGCGGCCCGCCGGGCGACAGCACCCGGTCGGCCGTATCGCCGCCCGGCCCCGCGGGCGCCCCTACAGCCCCAGCTCGAACCAGACGATCTTGCCCTTGGGCGTGCGCCGGCTGCCCCAGCGCTCGGCGAGCAGGCTGACCAGCTGGAGCCCGCGGCCGCCCTCGTCGGTCTCGTGGGCGCGCCGCTGCCTCGGCTGGGCGTAGCCGTCGTCCCAGACCTCGCAGACCATGGTCCGGTCGCGCAGCAGCCGCAGCCGGATCTCGCCCCGGCCGTGCCGCAGCGCGTTGGTGACCAGCTCGCTGACCAGCAGCTCGGTGGTGTCGACCAGCTCGTCCAGGCCCCGGGCGAGCAGCCAGCTGCACGCGGCCTCGCGGGCCTTGGCGACCGAGGTGGGCTCGGGCGGCAGGAACCACTGGCCGACGGCGTCGTCCGGGAAGGCGTGCACCTTGGCCATCAGCAGGGCGATGTCGTCCTCGCCGTGGTGCGGGTTGAGCTCGCCGAGGACGTGGTCGCAGAGGTCCTCCAGGCCCTTGCCGCCGTCGGAGAGCGCGTGCCGGAAGGCCCGCAGGCCCTCGTCCAGCTGGTGCTTGCGGCTCTCCACCAGGCCGTCGGTGTAGAGGCCGAGCACGGCGCCGTCCGGGAGGGTCAGCTCGACCTCCTCGAAGGGCTCGCCGCCGACACCGAGCGGCAGGCCGGGCGGGACGTCCAGCATCCGGGCGGGCTCGCCGGGGCCGAGCAGGACGGGCGGCAGGTGGCCGGCGTTGGCGAAGGTGCAGCGCCGGGTGACCGCGTCGTACACCGCGTAGACGCAGGTGGCGAGGTAGACCTCGCGGGCCTCCTCGTCGGCGGTGGAGGTGAGCCGCCCGTACGGGTTGGACCGGCCGGTCGGCGCGGTGTCGTCGCCGAGGCCGCGGGCGATCTCGTCGAGCGCGGCGAGCACCTCGCCGGGTTCGAGGTCGAGCATGGCCAGGGTGCGCACGGCGGTGCGCAGCTGGCCCATCGCGACGGCGGCGCGCAGGCCGCGGCCCATGACGTCGCCGATGACCAGGGCGGTGCGGTTGCCGGGCAGCGGGATGACGTCGAACCAGTCGCCGCCGACCTCGGTGTTGTTGTTGCTGGGCAGGTAGCGGCAGGCGATCTCCAGGCCGCTGGCGACCGGGTTGCCCGGGGGCAGCAGGCTGCGCTGCAGGATCAGCGCGCGCTCGTGCTCGCGCCGGTAGAGCCGGGCGTTGTCGATGCAGACGGCGGCGCGGGCGACGAGTTCCTCGGCGATGGCGACGTCGCGGGCGTCGAAGGGCTCGCTGCCGATCGCCCGGGAGAGCTGGACCAGGCCGAGCACCTGGTCGCGGGCGACCAGCGGGACGATCAGGGTGGAGCGCAGCAGCGGGTCGGGGCCGGGCTCGGGGACGACGCTGCGGCCGGTGCGCAGCGCCCGGGCGTGCGGGGAGCGGCGCGGGAAGCAGAGGGTGCCGCCGGCCTCGGCGATGGGCAGGCCGGTGACCGAGCCGAGCACCGACGAGGCGCCGCCGACCACGCTGGAGACGGCGACCCGGCGCAGTTCGCCGCTGCCGTCGGTGAGCACGGTGTCGCCGAGCCGGCCGGCGCTGGGCACGGTCTCGCCGGAGAGCAGCGCGGTGTAGAGGTCGACGGTGGCGAGGTCGCAGAACGGCGGGACGACGACGTCCAGCAGCTCCTTGGCGGTGGTCTCCAGGTCGAGGGTGGAGCCGATGTGGGCGCTGGCCTCGTTGAGCAGCGCGAGGTTGCGGCGCACGCCGTCGGCCTCGCGTTCGGCGACGTGCCGGCTGGTGACGTCGGAGACCTGGCCGGCGACGCCCATCGGCTGGCCGGCCGGGCCGTTGAGGCGGTAGAGCGAGACGGCCCAGAGCCGGTTGCCCTCGCGGGTCGGGACGGCGGCGTGGAAGCGCAGGTCGTAGACGGGCTCGCCGCTGGCGAGCACCTTGCGCAGGGCGGCGGTGAGCCGGTCGGCCTCGGAGCCGGGGAAGATGTCGTGCGGGGTGAGGCCCTCCAGGTCGGTGGGGGCCAGGCCCATCCCGGAGGCGAAGGCGTCGTTGACGCGCTGCAGCCGGAGCCGGTCGTCGAAGAGGACGAAGCCGGTCGGGGTCTGTCCGAAAACCGCCTCCGAAGCGGCCAGATCGGTCTCGATCCGGCGGAGCCGGCCGAGGTCGACCGCGAGACAGGTGGCACCGGCGGCGGGCAGCCCGCTGCCCGGCATGAGGTAGAGCTCGGCGAGGCCCTCGCCGCCGTCGGCGTGCCGGTACGGGGTGGTGCCGACCCACTCCTCGCCCGCCAGGGTGCGCTCCAGCCGGGCGCGGCCGCGCCGCCAGAGCTCGCGCGGGACGAAGGTGGTCACCGGGTCGGCGCCGACCGCCTCGGCGGCGGGCACGCCGAAGAACTCGGCCGCGCGGTCGCTCCACTGGCTGATCCGGCCGTCCGGGCCGATCGCGAAGGTGGCGACCCGGATGTAGTCGTAGATCGAGCCCGGATCCCCCGCACCCCACCGCTGCTCCTCGGCCGCCGGCCGCGGGGCGCGGGCGGGTGCGGGCAGGCGGTGGGCAGGACCGGGCACGTGTTGAGCGCCGGCCTGCCCGGGTACAGCGGCATGACCGCTGCTGCTCGGCGCATTGCGCGCCGGGGTGCTGTTCACGGACCGACCCCTCCAAACCCGCGACCGTCCGGATGTCGAGAAGACCGAGTATTCATCATCGAGGGGTACGTTCACACGCCCTCAACATCACAACATCAGATCGGGCGAAGGTTTTTGTCCTACCGCCCGCGCAACCACAATGCCACGCTCGCGCCCCCTGCCGGAGCGCGCGCTCCCCCGGGGCCTCCCGAGGGCCCGGGCAGCGGCGTTCTCCCGGACGGCCGGCACGGCCCTCCGGTCACCGCCCGGTCACCGCCCCGCCGCCCTCCGGCCACCGCTCAGCCGCCGGCCGCCTCCGCCTCGGGGGTGCCCGGCAGCGCCTGCTCGAACCAGACCACCTTGCCCATCCCCTCCGCCCTGGCCCCCCAGTGCAGGGCCAGCAGGGCCACCAGCTCCAGTCCGCGGCCGCCCTCGTCCGCCTCGGCCGCGTGCCGCTCGCGCGGCGGGTCCGGCAGCGGGTCGGAGATCTCCACCAGCAGCGTCTCGCCCAGCGTCAGCCGCACCCCGATCGGCGCGCTCGCGTACCGGACGGCGTTCGTGACCAGCTCGCTGACCAGCAGCTCCGCGGTGTCGGTCAGCTCCTCGACGCCCCACTCGGCCAGCGTCGCGCGGACCAGCCGACGGGCCCGGGAGACGGCGGTCGGCTCGGCGGGCAGCGTCCAGCCCGCCGTCGGGGTGCCGGCCTGCCCGTGGCCCAGCCGGGCCAGCAGCAGCGCCACGTCGTCCGGCTCGCGGCCCTGCTCCATGGTGTCCAGCACCGCCTCGCAGGCCGCCTGGATCGAGGCGTAGGGCCGCTGGAGCACCGTGATCAGCCGGTCCAGGCCGACGTCCAGGTCCTTGTCCCGGGACTCCACCAGGCCGTCCGTGCACAGCGCCAGCAGGCTGCCCTCGGGGATCTTCAGCTCGACGGCCTCGAACGGGACGCCGCCGACCCCGAGCGGGGCGCCCGAGGGCAGCTCCAGGATCCGGCCGGCGCCGCCGGGCAGCGGGCCGCCGTTGCGGGTCGGACCGTCCGCCTCGTCCCCCGGCACCACCAGCACCGGCGGGATGTGGCCGGCCTTGGCGGCGGTGAGGGTCGCGGTGGCCGGGTCGAACACCGCGTACACGCAGGTGGCGAGCAGCGCCTCGTCCGGGCCCTGGGCGAGGTCGTCGGCCAGTTCGTGGACGTGCCGCAGCAGCACGTCCGGCGGCAGGTCGAGGGCGGCCAGCACCCGGACGGCGGTGCGCAGCCGGCCCATCGTCGCGGCGGCCCGCAGACCGTGGCCCATCACGTCGCCGACCACCAGCGCGGTCCGGTCGCCGGGCAGCGGGATGACGTCGAACCAGTCGCCGCCGACCTCGGTGCCGCTGCTGCCCGGCACGTACCGGTAGGCGACCTCGACGCCGGTGGGCTGCGGCACCTGCTGCGGCAGCAGGGTGCGCTGGAGGGTGAGCGCGGCGGTGCGCTCGCGGGCGTACAGCCGGGCGTTGTCCAGCGAGGAGCCGGCCCGGTCCGCCAGCTCGACGGTGAACGCCAGGTCGTCCCGGTCGAAGCCCTCGCGGTAGCCCGCCCGGCTGACCAGCAGCAGGCCGATCACGATGCCCCGGGCCCGCAGCGGCACCACCAGCATCGAGTGCACGCCCAGGTCGTGCGCCGCCCGCATCTTCGGGTCGCCGGCGTAGGTGACGTCGCTCAGCTGGTCGGCGCCGGAGAGCAGCTCGGGCACGCCGGTGCGCAGCACCCGGCCGCAGGCGGAGTCCTCGGCGAAGGTGATCCGGGCGCCGCGCCGCAGCATCACCTCCACCTCCGGGCCGTCCTGGACGGAGGCGGTGCCGAGCTGCAGCAGCGAGGTGCGGCGGTCGTGGCCGTGCCGGGGCAGATCGTCACCGTGCGCGACGGCCTGCAGCAGGATGACGGCGGCGTGGTCGGTCAGCCGGGGCACCACGGCGCTGGCCAGCTCCTGCGCGATCCGCGAGGCGTCCAGCAGGTCACCGACCCGGGAGCCGAACTCGTTGAGCAGTGAGAGGCGGCGGCGGGCGTGCTCGACCTTGGCCACCGCCCGGTAGCGCTCGGTGACGTCCATGACGGTGCCGGAGATGCCGAGCACCCGGCCGGAGCGGTCGGTCATCCGGCTGTAGGAGACCGAGCGGTAGCCGGAACGGGCGGTGATCGGCGAGGCGAGGGTGACGTCGATGACCGGCTCGCCGGTGGCCAGCACCTGGCGCTGGATCGCGGTGATCTCGTCCGCCGCCCGCTCGGGCAGGGTCTCGCCGGTGGTGCGGCCGACGTGGTCCTCCGGCGCGACGCCGTTCATCTCGGCGAGGGTCCGGTTGACGGCGGTGTAGCGCAGCTCGGTGTCCATGATCGCGATGCCCAGCGGGGACTGCTCGAACAGCGCGTCCCGCACCGCGAGGTCCCGATCGACCGCCCGGACGGCCGCCGCCTCGGCCAGGTTGACCTGCAGGAACGGGGTGCCGTCGCCGTCCACCAGGAGCGAGATCCGGGCGTCCACCAGCACCGGGGCGCCCTCGCGGTCGCGCAGCTCGGCCGGCCCGGACCAGTGGCCGTGCCGCAGGGTGTCCTGGATCGCGGTCCGGATCCGGGCCACCTGGTCCTCGTCGGGGACGAGCGTGTCGATCCGGCGGCCGACCAGCAGCTCGTTCGGCCAGCCGAGCAGTTCCTCGGCGGCCGGGCTCCAGAGCACCACGCGGCCGGCCGTGTCCAGGATCGCGATGGCCACCCTGACCACGTCGAAGAGGCTGCCGCCGACGCGTGCGCCGACACCCCCGCCGAGGGGCCCCGGAACGGCGCGCGGGCCGCCGGGGAACGGTCGTCCCGGGCGGCTGCGCACGCCGGTCGGCGCCGCCGCGTCGGGCACCGTGAGCGACGGGGCGGGCTGCGCCGGCTGGGCGGACGACGCCCCCTCGGGGGCGCCCTCGCCCCGTCGGCGGAGCGTCGGCCGCTCCCGGCCGCCGACCGCCCGGTCCGCGCCGCGGCGCAGCCGGGCGCGGGCGGCGGCGCCTCCCCCGGCGCCCGACCGTCTCGCTCCCCCGCCGCCGTACCCGCTACTCGACACCGACGGGGCCTCCGGCTCTGCTCGGATCGGCGGCGCCGGCTGGGGCGGCTCACCGATGGTGACGAATAGTGCCGAAAAGTGACATACCCAGCAGGACCAAGGCTATCCCGCCGGTCGCACCGGCTTTTCCGATTTGCCCGATCCGTCGCCCCCACGCGTCGTTCCCGGGCGCGGCACGGCGGTTCGCCGGTGCGGGCCGGTACCATCCGGCCCGCACCGGGGCCCGGGGTTCCGCCCGCGGCTCAGCGGGCGGTCAGCAGGCGGGCGACCTCGGGGAGGACCTCCCGGTCGTGCTCCAGCCACTCGACGCCGGCCAGCTCGGCCGGGCCGAGCCAGCGCAGCTCGTCGTGGTCCTGCAGGGGGCGCGGCTCCCCGGAGAGCAGTTCGGCCGCCCAGAGCCGCAGCTCCAGGCCCGGGCGCACCAGCCACGCGCCGGGCAGCCGGGCGAGCGCCCGGGCCCGGACGCCCAGCTCCTCCATGAGCTCGCGCTCCAGCGCCTCGGTCTCGGTCTCCCCCGGCTCGGCCTTGCCGCCCGGGAACTCCCAGCGCCCCGCCACCTCGGCGGGCGCGCTGCGCCGGGCGGCGAGCACCCGCCCCCGGTGGATCAGCGCGCCGCCGACGACGATCCGGTTCTCCCCTGCGCCGCCGGCGGGCTCCGGCCGGTCCGTGGTCCTGTCCATGGACGCCGACCCTACGGCCTGCCCGTCAGTCGCGCGGGCCGCGCGCCTCCGAGGCCCCGGCGGGCTCGGCCTCGACCCAGTACAGCTGCTTGTGGCCGCGCGCCTCGAACTCGGCCGCGAGCCGCTCGGCCGCCTCCCGCCCGATCCCCCCGACGACCCGGAACCGGTTGCCGTTGTCGTCCTGCCGCATCACCCGGTAGGTGTCCATGCCGCCCAGGTTAGGGCGTGCGCCGGCGTCGCACGCCCGGCGGGAACGGTCGGCCACGCCCCGGCGGGACCCTCAGGCCCGGACCTCGGAGGCCTGCTCGCCCGTCGACAGCCCCAGCTCGCTCCGGATGTCCACCGCGAGCTTGTTGCTCTTGACGGACAGCGCCTGCGCCTTCCGGACCTCGCGGACGAGCGTCTCGTCGTCCGTGGACTTGGCGGCGGCGTCCCAGGCGTTGGCCGCGTCCAGCTCGACGGCGCCCAGCTCGATCAGCTTGGCCCGGGCCCCGGCCGGCCAGTCGATCCCGTTGGCCGACAGGTCCGCGACCTCCTTGCGGCAGGCCCCGGCCATCGTCTTCGCCCAGGTCCGGTACTCGGCCGGCTCCTCGTCGGCCTCGCCCTCCGGCTGGACGGCGAACGCGCCGTTGTAGGCCTGGACGGCGTCCAGGTAGGTGCGCTGGGCCTGGCTGAGCTTGGTCCGGTCGGTGCGGACGCTGCCCGTGTGCGTCCTGGTCTCGTCCTGGAAGGTGCAGGTCACCCGGCGGTCGCCGGAGGCCCAGCCGGTGCGGCTCGGGTAGTAGTAGGACTCCTCCATGCCGTCGGGGACGAGCCAGGAGTCCAGGGCGTAGTCGTCGCGCACCGGGTTGCAGAGCCGCGCGGCGGCCTTCTCGATCTCGGTCAGGGTGGGGTACTCGGCGGGGCCGCGGCCCGCGAGGTTGGAGAACCCGGCGACCTCGCCGTGGTGCGGCGAGGAGCAGGGCACCCGGCGCACCCAGTAGACGCTCGCGGTCTCGGCGGTCTGGCCGGAGCTGAGCGGCGGCTGGTCGAAGCAGTCGCCGGTCGCCAGGTCGTTGATGGCCACCGAGCCCTTCGGGCCGTACCGGGTGTCCCCGTACCGCTCCTCCTCCTCGAAGCCGGCCGCGGCGAGGCCGATGAACCCGACCAGGGTGACGATCGCCCCGAGGACACCGGTGACCAGGCCGGTGACCGCCATGCCGCGGCCCTTCTCGTTCCGCTTGGGGATCTGGATCAGCGCGACGATCGCGAAGGCGAGCGCCAGCGGCCACATGCAGAGCAGGCCGGTGACCAGGGCGGCGACCGCGAAGCCGTTGGTGACCGTCGGGGCCGCCGGGTAGGGGAAGCCGGCCTGGAAGCCGGCCTGGGCGGCGGGGACGACGGCCGCCCAACCGGTGGGGCGCGGGCCGTCGGGGTCGAAGGGCGGCGGCGGCGCGCCGACGGGAGCGGCCCAGGGGTCGGGCGCGGGCGGCGCGACGGGGCCCGGGCCGGGGGCGGGCGCCGCCCACGGGTCGGGCGCGGGCGCCGGGTGCTCGGGGGCCGCGGGCGCTGCGGGCCCGGGCGCTGCGGGCGCAGGCGTCGGCTCCGCGGCGGGCGCGGGCACGGGCGCGGCCGTCGGCTTGGTCAGCTCGACCCGCTCGACCGGCTCTGGGGCGGCGGCGTCGGACTCGGGCGTGGACACGTGCGATCTCCCCCGGCCCGCGGATGGCGGGCGACAGCTCGGCAGGACGACGACCCGGGGAGCCCACGGGCGGATCGCCCCGTCGGGCCGCCGGGTACGGGAACAGGCGCGCGACTTTACCCGATCTTGTGAAACACCCGCGCACCTTTTCCCCGCCCCACGAACCATCCCGTCACCGCACGGCCACCCCCGGCTCAGCGCCGGGCCAGCACCTCCCCGTGCAGCATCGCGAACCACCCGTCACCGGCGGCCGCCCACGCCCGCCACCCGGCCGCGATCCGGTCCAGCTCGGCCTCGTCCGCGTACCCCTCGGCCACCGCCGTCCGCGCGATCGCGGAGTCCGTGATCCGGTCCGCCCACAGCCCGCCCCACCACGCGCGCTGCTCGGGCGTCGCGTACGTCCAGGTGCTCGACGTGGCGGTGACGTCGGTGAAGCCGGCCGCCCGGGCCCAGGACAGCAGCCGCCGCCCGGCGTCCGGCTCGCCGCCGTTGTGCCGGGCGATCCGCCGGTACAGCTCCAGCCAGCGGTCCAGCGCGGGCACCTCCGGGTACCAGGCCGTGGTCGCGAAGTCGACGTCCCGGACGGCGACCACGCCGCCCTCGGCGGTGACCCGGCGCAGCTCGCGCAGCGCGCCGACCGGGTCGGTCACGTGCTGCAGCACCTGGTGGGCGTGCACCACGTCGAACTCCCCGTCCGCGTACGGCAGCCGGTGCACGTCGGCGGCCTCGAACACGACGTTGGACAGGCCCCGCCCGGCGACGTACCCGGCGGCCGCCTCCAGCACCTCGGCGGAGGTGTCCGCGGCCACCACCCGGCCGTCCGGCCCGACCAGTTCGGCCAGGTCGGCGGTGATCGTGCCAGGGCCGCAGCCGATGTCCAGCACGGACTGCCCGGGCCGTATCCGGTCGCGCAGGTAGGCCGCGGAGTTCTCGACCGTCCGGGAGCGGTGCGAGCGCAGCACGGACTCCTGGTGGCCATGGGTGTAGACGGCGGGCTTCGGTGCGGTCATGGTGACGTCCCCCTCGGGATCGGCCGGCTCCTCGACGGCTCCGACGCTACTCCCCGTCCCGCATTTCAAGAAGATTCGTCTCACATTCCGACCGTTCGACGCCGGGAACGGAACGGCCCCCGCCCGGGCGGCGAACCGTCCGAACGGGGGCCGACAGCCCTGCCGTACCACCTAGTTGAGGGTGAACCAGGTGGTCCGCGACTTCTTGAACTCCGGCTGGGCGAGGTCCTTCGCCTCGACGCCGTCGTTGTACAGCACGGCCGAGCCGTCGTCGGTGATCAGCTGCACCCGGGCACCGGGAGCGGTGAGGTCGGGGATGTCCGCCACGGCCTCCCAGCCGCCCGCGTCGGCGGTCGGCAGGTCGAGCACCTTGACCGGCTGCGAGCCGGGCTGCCCGTCCCAGCGGTAGAGCGCGTACGGGTCGGAGTTGTCGTCGGCCGCCCAGGAGCCGGCCACGATCAGGTACTGGCCGAGCGCGTTGCGCCGCAGGTCGCGCACCGAGAGCCCGCCGAGGTCCAACTCGATCGGCTCGCCGAAGGAGGCGTGCGAACCACTGAACAGCGACGGAAAGTTGGTGACCGGCACGATCAGCGCCCGGCCGCCGGTGACCGCCGGGGTGAGCGGCGCCCGGAAGCCCACGTACGCGGTGGTGGTGCTGCCCGGCGCGAACTCCAGGCCCTCGACGTTGAAGCCGTCGATCTGCTTGGGCACCTGCCCGGCCGCCGCGCCGGCCGCGAAGCCGTAGCGGTTGCCGTGCGCGCGGTCCCAGGCGATCAGGTCGTCGCGCAGGACGGTGGAGGAGCCGGCGAGCGACAGCTGGGTGGCGGCGCCCGAGCCGGTGACGGTGGTGGCGAACACGGTGTGCCGGGACGTCTTGATCTCGCCGCTCTTGTTGTTGCCCAGCGAGCCGGTCCAGTAGACGGTGTTGCCGACCCGGGTGGCGCCCTCGATGTCGATCTCCTTGCTGACGCCGAGCGCGGAGGAGAAGTCCCAGGTGCGGACGGGCGCCCCGGAGGCGTTGCGGTCGTACAGCCGCAGCACGTTGGACTCGTCGTCGGCCACCAGGATGTAGCCGCCGCCCGCGTCCACCGCCGCCGAGGCGTCGCTGGAGCCGGTCAGGTAGCGGCTGTCCGCCGAGAACCCCACCGCCGGCGAGGCCGCGTAGTGCAGCGTCTTCGACGCGGTCTTGCCGCCGAGCCCGGTGACCTTGACGGTCAGGTCGGTGTAGCCGACGCCCTGCGCGGCGACCGCGAGGGTGCGCGCGGAGCCGGTGCCGGTCACGGTGACGTCGCCGGTCCGGGCCACGGCCGTGCGGGTGCTGGCGGTGGCGGCCACGGTGAGCGAGGAGACCGGGGCGCCGCTCTGGGCGACCGTGACGGTGACCGTCGGGTCGCCGGTGGCGCCGACCGCGCCGGACAGGTAGGCGGCGGAGAACGTGATCGTCGGGGTGCCGTAGGTCACGGCGGCGGCGGGCCCGGCCGGGAGGGCGAGCAGCGGCAGGGCGGCGGTGGCGACGGCCAGCGGCAGCAGGCGGCGGGAGGGACGGGACACGGTGACTGCCCTTCGACGTGGGGGGCGGTGCGAGGTCCGCACCAGGGTGGGGCCTGCCGGCGAACGCCGCCCCGACGGCAGCGGGCCGTTCGGCGAACACCGGCCCTCGCCCGGCCCCCTCGCCCGCGGGCGCCGTACCGTGGACGGGCAGCCGCCTCACAGAACGGTCCCCCCACCATGCCCGCGCCGCGCCCCTTCGTCCTGCTGAGCGCCGCGATGTCGCTCGACGGGCACCTCGACGACGCCTCACCCGAGCGGCTGCTGCTCTCCGGGCCGGCCGACTTCGACCGGGTGGACGCCGAACGGGCCGCGAGCGACGCGGTCCTGGTCGGCGGCAACACCCTGCGCACGGACAACCCCCGGCTGCTGGTCAACGACCCCGGGCGGCGGGCCGCCCGGCGCGCGGCGGGCCGCCCGGAGTACCCGCTGAAGGTGACGCTCAGCGCGAGCGGCCGGCTGGACCGCTCACTGCGGTTCTGGCACACCGGCGGCGAGCGGCTCGCCTACACCACGGACGACGGGGCCGCCGTCCTGCGCCCGGCGCTGGACGGGCTGGCCGAGGTGGTGGCGCTCGGCGCGGCGGTGGAGCTGGGCGCGGTGCTGGACGACCTCGGCGCGCGCGGGGTGCGGCGGCTGATGGTCGAGGGCGGCAGCGGGGTGCACACCCAGTTCCTGGCCCAGGGGCTCGCGGACGAGCTCCAGCTCGTGGTGGCGCCACTGCTGGTCGGCCAGGCGGGGGCGCCGCGGTTCGTCGGCCCGGCGGACTTCCCCGGCGGCCCCGCCCGGCGGATGCGGCTGCTGGAGGCCCGTACGGTGGGTGACGTCGTCCTGCTCAGGTACGCCCCGAAGGAGCCCGCCCCGTGACCGACCCGCACCCCGCCGACCCGGCCTTCCTCCGCCGGGCCGTCGAACTCTCCCGCCGCTGCCCGCCCTCGGAGACCGCGTTCTCGGTCGGCGCGGTGGTCGTCGCCGCCGACGGCACCGTGCTGGCCGAGGGGTTCAGCCGCGAGGCGGACGGCCACGACCACGCCGAGGAGGCGGCGCTCGGCAAGCTCCCGGCCGGCGACCCCCGGCTGCGCGGCGCGACCGTCTACAGCTCACTGGAGCCCTGCGGACAGCGCGCCTCCCGCCCGGTGCCGTGCGCCGAGCTGCTGATCGCGGCCGGCGTCCCCCGGGTGGTGGTGGCCTGGCGCGAGCCGTCCACCTTCGTCGCCGAGACCCGGGGCGCCGCCCGGCTGGAGGCGGCCGGCGTCGAGCTGGTGGAGCTGCCCGAACTGGCCGAGGAGGCCCGCGCGGTCAACGCGCACCTGCTGGGCTGAGGCGCTCGAAGCACGGGGCGATCTTTTGTATCATGAATAAACAATCTCCTTCGCCCCCACGCCCCTGGAGCCGCCCGATGCCCGCGACGACCTTCACCCCCCGCGCCCTCCTGCTCGACATGGACGGCACCCTGGTCAACTCCGACGCCGTGGTGGAGCGCTGCTGGCGCCGCTGGGCCGAGCGGCACGGCCTCGACCCGGCCGAGGTGCTGCGCGTCGCCCACGGCCGCCAGGGCCACGCCACCATGGCCGTCCTGCTGCCGGACCGCCCGGTGGAGGTCAACCTCGCCGAGAACGAGCGGATGCTGGACGAGGAGAAGGCCGACACCGAGGGCGTCGTCCCGGTCCCCGGCGCCCCCGCCTTCCTCGCCGCCCTGGCCGACCTCCCGCACGCCCTGGTCACCTCCGCCGACGCCCCGCTCGCCCGCGTCCGGATGGCCGCCGCCGGCCTCCCGCTGCCGCCGGTCCTGGTCACCGCCGAGTCCGTCGGCGCCAGCAAGCCCGATCCGGAGGGCTTCCTCAAGGGCGCCGCCGCCCTCGGCTTCGCCCCCGCCGACTGCCTCGCCTTCGAGGACTCCGAGGCCGGCATAGCCGCCGCCCGCGCCGCCGGCGTCCCGGTCATCGGCATCGGCCCCCGCGCCGCCGCCCACCGCCCCACCGCCCACGCCCTCACCCTCGAAGCCCTCACCGTCACCCCGGGCCCCGCCGGCACCCTCACCGTCACCGTCGGCTGACTCCGCCGCCACGAGCTGCGACCACGGGAGCCCTGTGCTTCGCTGGAAGGGCGCGGACCAGCCGTTCGCCCCCGATCGGGTGTGATCGCAAAGGAGTCCCGAGGTGACCACCCCACCCACCCAGAACTGCAACTTCACCACCGCCCGCCCGACGCTCAAGCAGGGCTCCTCGGGCGACGCCGTGAAGCAGGCCCAGTGCTACCTCAATTCCTCCCTGACCGGCGAACCGCTCCTCGTCGACGGCGTGTTCGGCCCCGTCACGGACGCCGCGACGAGACGCTTCCAGGCGTGCGCCAAGATCACCGTGGACGGCATCATCGGCGCCCAGACCTGGTCCTTCCTCACCTTCTTCGCCAACTCCCCGGGCTTCGCCTGCTGACCACCGCACACCAGGTGGCCGCCTGCCCCGCCGCCGCGCGGGTCGGGCGGCCACCTGGTCGGACGCGCCGGGCCGCTGGCACTCCAGCGGCCCGGATGTGCCCATCCCTGCCGCGCGACCCACGTCGACCGGCCACGCACTCCGTCCGTCGCCCCCGACAGCCTGGCCACCGTCGCGAGGTGCCGGCGCGATGCCCCCGGGGCAGGGTGGCACGGATCTCCCGGCAGGCGAAGGAGATCCGGTGGCCCGGATCGGAAAGCCGGGCCTCGCGACCCGTCAGGACAACATCGGTCGCCCGATCATGAGTCCATCCGTCGGCCTCGAACCCTGTGATGCCGGTGATCACAAGGAAGAACTCGAAAGAGTCGTGCCCCCTGATGTCGACACCTCAGCAGAGTCAAGGGGCGGTGTCGAAGCTCGAAGTCCGCGTCGCCCCACTCCGCAGCAGCCCGCCGCCCCTTCGCCGAAAGGCCCAGGGCCGGACCATTCGCGGGGACTAGGCTGGGCCACCTGATCCACGGAACAACGAGGGGCGGGACCTCCGTGCGCGCGCTGCACGTTCACCATGTCAAGGATTCACTCCGGCAGGACTACACCGGCCTGATCGATTTGAGCGATCTGCCCCGCAATCAGCCGGCCCAATCGGAGGCACCCTTCCTCAGTAGGGCCCTGGCGGCTCGCGCCGTCCAGCGCTTCACAGGCTGCACCCCCGAGGACGCCGCCGCCGCCGTGACCGACGGATTCCACGACAACGGCATCGACGCCCTGGCCATTGACGACGAGAACCGCCGGATCGTCATCGTCCAGTCGAAGCTGGACGGGTCGGGAAACGCCGGCCTCTCCCAGGCCGACGCGCTCAAGATCAAGAACGGCTGCGGCGACCTCTTCAACATGAGGTTCGACCGCTTCTCGCCCAAACTGCAAGCACGCCGCGAGGAGATCACCGCGGCCCTGAGCGACGCCTCCGTCACCTTCATCGTGGTCGTCGCCACCACAGGCCAAAGCACCCTGCCCCCAGAAGCCCAGCACGTGTTCGACGACTTCCTGGACGAAGCCAACGAGAACGACCCGGTGGTCACTCTGGAGATACTCGGCCTGCGAGAGTTTCACTCCATGGTCGTCGAAGGAACAGCAGGGCCTCGAATCGAACTGACCGTTCCGATCGAGCAATGGGGCAAGGTCGACCTCCCATACCAGGCGTACTACGGCCTTGTCCAGGCGACGGAAATCGCCTCCTGGTTCGAACAGCACGGCGACCGGCTCTTCTCGCAGAACCTTCGCAAGTCGCTCGGCAGCACGGAGGTGAACGAGGGGCTGACCCACACGCTGCTCACCCAGGGCGAGAATTTCTGGTACTTCAACAACGGCATCACCGCACTCTGCGAATCGATCAAGAAAACGCCTCGCGGCGGCTCCACCCACACGTACGGCGACTTCGAGATCGAGGGCGTGAGCGTGGTCAACGGCGCACAGACGGTGGCGAGCATCCACCGGGCCGCGAAAAAGGACGAGAAGTCCCTTGAAGAGGCCCGGGTATGGGTCCGATTCATCTCCCTCGAAGGATGCCCGTCCGACTTCGCCACAGATGTGACGCGAGCAACCAACACCCAGAACAGCGTCGAGAGCCGCGACTTCGTCGCGCTCGACAAACAGCAGGAACGCATTCGCCGGGACATGCTTCTCTCGCTGCACAAGCAGTACTCCGTCAAGCGTGGAGAGAACGCCCCCGCCGAGAGCGACGGCTGCACCGTCGAGGACGCGATCGTGGCCCTCGCCTGCGCCCACGCGAACTCCTACTACACAGTTCTCGCAAAAAGCGCGGTCGGGCGCCTTTCAGAAAACACCGAACGGGCGCCCTATACCAATCTCTTCAACGGAGGGACCAGCGCCCACCAGGTGTGGCGCTGTGTTCAGGTGATGCGCGCGGTCGAAGCCGACCTGGCACATCGCCGACGGTACCTCGTCGACCGGGAGTTCGCCGTGGCCGCGCATGGGAACCGGCTCGTGCTGCACTTGGTCTTCAGCCAGCTTGAGCTGGACAAGATCAACGATGCGAACTACGACTGGGACAAGGAGATCAAGCGGGTTCCCAAGGTCACCGGCACCATCCTGAGGCAGCTGACCGACGCCATCGAGAGCACCTACTCCAACAACTACCTCGCGCCCCTCTTCAAGAACACCACGAAGTGCCGCGATCTGGTGGCCCAGGTCAAGGCCAACCTGAGCTCCGGCTGACCACCAGCACCCCGCGCGGAAACGAAGGCGGGCCGGGCTCCCAAGGAGCCCGGCCCGCTCGACGCGAGGCAGCCGACCGTCAAACGTTGAAGCGGAACTCCACGACGTCGCCGTCCTGCATGGTGTAGTCCTTGCCCTCGATGCGGGCCTTGCCCTTGGCGCGGGCCTCGGGGAGGGATCCGGTCTCGACGAGGTCGGCGAAGGAGATGACCTCGGCCTTGATGAAGCCCTTCTGGAAGTCGGTGTGGATCACACCGGCGGCCTCGGGGGCGGTGGCGCCCTTCTTGATGGTCCAGGCGCGGGCTTCCTTGGGACCGGCGGTGAGGTAGGTCTGCAGGCCGAGGGTGTCGAAGCCGACGCGGGCGAGGGTGGCGAGGCCGGGCTCGTCCTGGCCCATCGACTGGAGGAGCTCCAGGGCCTCGGCGTCGTCCAGCTCGATCAGCTCGGACTCGATCTTGGCGTTGAGGAAGATCGCCTCGGCGGGGGCGACCAGCTCGCGCTGGGCCTGCTTGAAGGCCTCGTCGGACAGCTCGTCCTCGTCGACGTTGAAGACGTAGAGGAAGGGCTTGGCGGTCAGCAGGTGCAGCTCGCGGATCGGGGCGGTGTCGAAGCCGGCCTCGAAGAGGGTCTTGCCGGTCTCCAGGATCGCCTGGGCGGCCTCGGCGGCGGCCAGCACGGGGGCGGTGTCCTTCTTGAGGCGCGCCTCCTTCTGGAGCCGGGGCAGGACCTTCTCGATGGTCTGCAGGTCGGCCAGGATCAGCTCGGTGTGGATGGTCTCGATGTCGTCCTTGGGGGACACCTTGCCGTCCACGTGGACCACGTCGGGGTCGGTGAAGGCGCGCACGACCTGGCAGATGGCGTCCGACTCGCGGATGTTGGCGAGGAACTTGTTGCCCAGGCCCTCGCCCTCGCTGGCGCCGCGGACGATGCCCGCGATGTCGACGAAGTCGACGGTGGCCGGGAGGATGCGCTGCGAGCCGAAGATCTCGGCGAGCTTGTTCAGCCGCTCGTCCGGGACGCCGACGACGCCGACGTTGGGCTCGATGGTGGCGAACGGGTAGTTGGCCGCCAGCACGTCGTTCTTGGTCAGGGCGTTGAACAGGGTCGACTTGCCGACGTTCGGCAGGCCGACGATTCCGATCGTGAGCGACATGAAGCGCAGTCCTGTGGGCTTGGAGGAGTTGGGCCGGCCCGTCCACCGGACCGATCCCCCAGTCTACGGGCAGCGGGTCAGGCCTCCGCCGCCCCCGGCGGCGGGATCAGGAACTCCGGGCGGTGCCCGGGCAGGTCGTCCGCCGGGAGGCCGGGGCGGCCCGTTCGAACGGGAAAGCACTGGTCATCCGCATCCCCCGGGCAGTTGAGCGACGGTCACACCAATACTCCGTCCGGAGACACGGACCAAGCCCCGACGGCCCATTACACAGTGTGGCGATGATCGGACCGTACGTTGGGTGGGTGGAGCAGAGCATCCGTACCCAGCCGCCAGGGCCCAGACGCCGATCGCCGAACGGCGCGGCCGGGGCCGCCGTCCCCGGGCCTGGCCGCGCCCGCGAGAGCGCCGGGGAGTCGGCCGTTCCGCCCGGGAGGGCCCGGGGCAGGACCGCCGGGAAGGCTCCGGGCAGGGCCGGGGCGCGGGCCGGCGGCCCGGGCTCCCGGCTACGCCCCGTGTCCGGTCCCCCGGAACGGCCCCGGATCGCCGGGCGGCTGTACGGGCGCCGGCGCACCGGCCGGCCGGCCCGGCTGACCGCGGTCGGCACCGGGGTGGTCGCCCTGGTGGCGACGGTGGCGGTGGCCGGCCTGGACCGGCTGGCCTTCGGCGGGCTCGGGGTGCTGTTCGGCATCGGCTACCTGCTGGTCTGCTTCCAGCTGGCGGTCCGGGTCCGGTACGCCGACCTGCTGGCCGCGCCGATCAGCGGGCCGATCGCCTTCGCCGTGGCGCTGCTGCTGTTCGGGCCGGTCACCTCCACCGGGGTGACCGCGCAGGTGGTGGCGCTGGCGACGAACCTGGCCACCCGTTCCGGCTGGCTGTTCACCGGTACCGGGCTGGCCGCCGTGATCGCGCTGGCCCGGTTCGTCGCCCAGCGCCGCATCCACCGCGCGCGCTGAGCGGCCGGGGGCGGACCGGTCGGACCGGGGGGTCAGGCGGTGGCGCGGGCCGCCGCCATGGCCGCGCCGACGATGCCGGCGTCGTTGCGCAGCTCCGCCGGGACGATCCGCGCGCCGCGTTCGCGCAGCAGCGGCATGAACTTCTCGTGCTTGCGGCTCACCCCGCCGCCGATCACGATCAGCTGCGGCGAGAACAGCATCTCCACCAGGTCCAGGTACTCGTCCACCCGGCCGGCCCACTGCGCCCAGTTCAGCCCGTGCCGCTCCTTCGCCGCCGAGGAGGCCCGCCGTTCGGCGTCCTTGCCGCGCAGCTCCAGGTGGCCGAGCTCGGTGTTGGGCACCAGGACGCCGTCCACGAACAGGGCGCTGCCGATGCCGGTGCCGAAGGTGAGGACGAGGACCACGCCCGCCTGCCCGCGGCCGGCGCCGTGGGCGGTCTCGGCGAGGCCGGCCGCGTCGGCGTCGTTGAGCACCACGGCCGGCAGGTCGAGCGCCTCGCGGAACAGGCCGGCGGCGTCCAGGCCGATCCAGCCCTTGTCCACGTTGGCGGCGGTCACGGTGCGGCCGTCGACGACCACGCCGGGGAAGGTCAGGCCCACCGGGCCCTGGTGGCCGAAGTGGCGGACCACCTCGCGGACGGCGGCGACCACGGCCTCCGGGGTGGAGGGCTGCGGGGTGAGGACCTTGTGCCGCTCCTGGGCGAGCACGCCCCGGGCGAGGTCGACGGGGGCGCCCTTGATGCCCGACCCGCCGATGTCCACACCGAATACCGCCGTCATGACGACCGCCCTCCGCCGAAGTTGTCCACAGGCCTGTGCACAGGACCTGCCCGTGCACAAAACCTACGAGAACCCGCCTGGCCCCGCACAGCGGAGGACCCGGCACCCGAACGGGCCACCGGGTCCTGCGCCGGAACGTCCGCCGGAGCGCCCGGCGGGACGTCCTACAGCTTGCCCGCGGCCTCGGCGCGCAGGTCGCGGCGGAGCTCCTTGGGCAGCGAGAAGACGAGGTGCTCCTCGGCGGTCTTGACGGTGGAGACCTCGTCGTAGCCGCGCGCGGCCAGCCACTCCAGCACGCCCTCGACCAGGATCTCCGGCACCGAGGCGCCGCTGGTCAGGCCGACCGTGTTGACGCCCTCCAGCCACTCCTCGCGGATCTCCTCGGCGAAGTCCACCAGGTGGGCGGCCTTGGCGCCGTACTCCAGGCCGACCTCGACCAGGCGCACCGAGTTGGAGGAGTTCTTCGAGCCGACCACGATCAGCAGGTCGGTCTCCGGGGCCATCTGCTTGACCGCGACCTGGCGGTTCTGGGTGGCGTAGCAGATGTCGTCGCTGGGCGGGCTGACCAGCAGCGGGAAGCGCTTCTTCAGCTCGCCGACGGTGGCCATGGTCTCGTCCACCGAGAGCGTGGTCTGGGAGAGCCAGACGACCTTGGACTCGTCGCGGACCCGCACGTTGGCGACGTCCTCGGCGCCGTCCACCAGGTGGATCCGGTCCGGGGCCTCGCCCATCGTGCCGATGACCTCCTCGTGGCCCTCGTGGCCGACCAGCAGGATGTCGTAGTCCTCGTCGGCGAAGCGCACGGCCTCCTTGTGGACCTTGGTCACCAGCGGGCAGGTGGCGTCGACGGTGGCGAGCTTGCCGGCCCGGGCCTCGTCGTGCACCGAGGGCGCCACGCCGTGGGCCGAGAAGACCACGATCGAGCCCTCGGGCACCTCCTCCGTCTCGTCGACGAAGATCGCGCCCTTCTTCTCCAGGGTCTGCACCACGTACTTGTTGTGGACGATCTGCTTGCGGACGTAGATGGGGGCCCCGTACTGCTCCAGGGCCTTCTCCACGGCGATCACGGCGCGGTCGACGCCCGCGCAGTAGCCCCGGGGGGCGGCGAGCAGGACACGGCGCTGCGCGGTGTTGGAGGACATGGCTCCATCGTACGGGCGGGACGCGGCCGCGCCGACGGGAGCCGCGTTCCCGTCGGAAGCGGTCGCGGGTGCTCAAATGTGGAAGCTATGAGCGAGCGAGTCGGGCCGGACGGCCCCGCGGTGCCGGACGGGTCGCACGGTGGGCTGCGGCGCACCCTGGGTGTGCGCGACCTGGTGGTGTACGGGCTGCTGTTCATCGCCCCGATGGCCCCGGTGGGGGTGTTCGGGGTGCTCGACGCCAAGAGCCACGGGGCGGTCGCCGCGGTCTACCTGGTGGCCACCGTGGCGATGGGGTTCACCGCCGTCTCGTACGCCCGGATGGTGCGGGCGGTGCCGCAGACCGGTTCGGTGTACGCCTACGCGCGGGCCGGGCTGGGCGACGGGGCCGGCTTCGTCGCCGGCTGGATGGCGATGCTCGACTACCTGCTGATCCCGGCGGTCGCGTACCTGTTCAGCGGCATCGCGCTCAACTCGCTGGTGCCGGACGTCTCGCGCTGGGTGTGGACGGCGCTCGCGGTGGTGCTGACCACCGGGCTGAACCTGGCCGGGGTGCGGACGGCGGCCGTGGTCGGCTTCGCGGTGCTGGCGATGGAGCTCGCGGTGCTGGCGGTGTTCGTGGTCGCGGCGGTGGTGGTGCTGGCCCGGGACGGCGCGCAGCGCGACTGGGCGAGCCCGTTCACGGCGGTCGGCGGCTTCTCGACGACGGCGGTGCTCTCGGCGGTCTCCGTGGCGGTGCTGTCCTACCTGGGCTTCGACGCGATCGCGACCTTCGTGGAGGAGGCGGTCGGCGCCTCGGCGGCGGTGGCCCGGGCGGTGCTGTGGTGCCTGGTGCTGTCCGGCGCGCTGTTCGTGGCGCAGACCTACCTGGCGGCGCTGCTGGAGCCGCTCGCCCCGCAGCAGCTGGCGGCGGACCCGGCGGCGCAGGGGTCGGCGTTCTACGACACGGTGGAGGGCTCGGTCGGGCACTGGCTGCACGTGCTGGTCGCGTCCAGCAAGGCGATCGGCGCGGCGTTCGCGGCGCTGGCCGGGCAGGCGGCGGCCGGGCGGCTGCTGTTCGCGATGGGCCGGGACGGGCGGCTGCCGCGCTTCCTGGGCGCCGTCGACCCGGGCTCGGCGGTGCCCCGCCGGGCGCTGCTGGTGTCGGCGGCGATCACCCTGGCCGCGGCCGTCTGGGCGGCGGACCGGGACGACGGCCTGGACCGGCTGACCTCGGTGGTGAACATCGGCGCGCTCACCGCGTTCACCCTGCTGCACGCCTCGGTGGTGGGCTGGTACGCGGTGCGGCACCGCTCCCGGAACCGCTGGGCGGACGTGGTGGTGCCGGTGCTGGGCGTGGCGGTGATCGGCGCGGTGGTGGCCGAGGCCTCGGGCGCCGCGCAGGTGGTGGGGCTGGTCTGGCTGGCCGTCGGGCTGCTGGTGCTGCTCGGCCGGCGGGCTTCCGCTGTCGGCGGACGCCGCTAGCCTCGTACCCATGGCCAACCCCAGCTCCCCCGAAGCGCCGCTCCCGGTCGGCAAGGTCTCCGCGCTGATCGGGGGCTGGGTCGACCGGCTCGGCGCGGTCTGGGTGGAGGGGCAGATCACCCAGCTCAGCCGGCGGCCGGGCGCGGGGGTGGTGTTCCTGACGCTGCGCGACCCGCAGGCCGACGTCTCGCTGACCGTGACGTGCTTCCGCTCCGTCTTCGACCAGGTCGCGGACGCGGTGCAGGAGGGCTCGCGGGTGATCGTGCACGCCAAGCCCGAGTGGTACGCGGCGCGCGGCCAGCTCTCGCTGCGGGCCTCCGAGATCCGGCTGGTCGGGCTGGGCGAGCTGCTGGCCCGGCTGGAGCAGCTGAAGCGGCGGCTGGCCGGCGAGGGCCTGTTCGCCGCGGAGCGCAAGAAGCCGCTGCCGTTCCTGCCGCAGTGCGTCGGGCTGGTCACCGGCCGGGGTTCGGCGGCCGAGCGGGACGTCCTGGAGAACGCCCGGCGGCGCTGGCCGGCCGTCCGCTTCGAGGTCCGCAACGTGCCGGTGCAGGGCGTCAGCGCGGTGGAGCGGGTGAGCGAGGCCGTCCGGGAGCTGGACGAGCACCCCGAGGTGGACGTGATCGTCGTGGCCCGGGGCGGCGGCAGCGTCGAGGACCTGCTGCCGTTCTCCGACGAGGGCCTGGTGCGGCTGGTCGCGGCCGCCCGGACGCCGGTGGTGAGCGCGATCGGGCACGAGCCGGACCAGCCGCTGCTGGACTTCGTCGCCGACCTGCGCGCCTCCACGCCGACCGACGCCGCCAAACGGGTGGTTCCGGACGTCGGCGAGGAGCTGGCCAAGATCCGCCAGCTGCGCGACCGGGCCCGGCGGCACGTACTGGCCCAGGTGGAGCGCGAGCAGCACGGGCTGGACGGCGTGCGCAGCCGCCCGGTGCTGGCCGCGCCGCAGCGGATGCTGGACGGGCGCGGGCAGGAGGTGGACGGGCTGCTGGAGCGGGCCCGGCGCACGCTGCGCCACCGGCTGGACCACGCGCAGAGCGACCTCGGGCACACCCTGGCCCGGGTGGTGGCGCTCTCCCCGGCGGCCACCCTGGAGCGCGGCTACGCGGTGCTGCAGCGGGGCGACGGCACGGTGGTGACCGATCCGGCGCAGGCCGCGGCGGGCGAGGAACTGCACGCCCGGGTGGCGGGCGGCGGCTTCGACGTCACGGTGGCGGGCGGTCGGCAGGCCGGCTGAGCGGCGGGCGGGGCGGTCCGTGCTGTCGGTGCGGGCCCCTACGCTGGCTGGCATGGCAGATCAGGAGCAGGACCCGGCGGCGACCACCGCGCAGACCCCGACCGCGGACGACGCGCTGGGCTACGAGCACGCGCGGGACGCGCTGCTGGAGGTGGTCCGGCAGCTGGAGAACGGCGGCACCTCGCTGGAGGAGTCGCTGGCGCTGTGGGAGCGCGGCGAGCAGCTGGCGAAGGTCTGCCAGCGCTGGCTGGACGGCGCGCGGGCCCGGCTGGACGCCGCGCTGGCGGCCGAGGAGGGGGCCCCTCCGCAGGGGTGATCCGGGGCGCCGGGCCGAGGTGACGCAGGTCACACTCGGGAGCGGAACAGTTGAATCTTCATTTATGTTGGGACTCAATGATCGGCCACCACCGGTCACCAGCAACAGCTGTTCTCCACCGTTTCTTCCTCCCCGAGGTGCACACAATGACCACCGACGCCCTGGTTCTCGACACCGCCGCCCAGGACCTGCTGTTCCGCGAGGCCCGCACCGCCAACACCTTCACCGACGAGCCGGTCTCCGACGAGCAGGTCCAGGCCATCTACGAGCTGGTCAAGTTCGGCCCGACGGCGATGAACCAGCAGCCGCTGCGCGTCGTCCTGGTCCGCTCGGCCGAGGCCCGCGAGCGCCTCGTCCAGCACCTCGGCGAGGGCAACAAGGCCAAGACCACCACCGCCCCGCTGACCGCCATCCTGGCCGTGGACAACGAGTTCCACGAGGAGCTGCCGACCGTCTTCCCGCACTTCCCCGGTGCCAAGGACTACTTCACCGAGCGCCCGGTCCGCGAGACCTCGGCCGCGATGAACGGCGCCCTGCAGGCCGGCTACTTCATCATCGGCGTCCGCGCCGCCGGCCTGGCCGCCGGCCCGATGACCGGCTACGACGCCGAGGGCATCAACAAGGAGTTCTTCGCCGACGGCGAGCACTCGGTGCTGGCCGTGGTGAACATCGGCAAGCCGGGCGAGAACGCCTGGTACCCGCGCTCCCCGCGCCTCGCCTACGACGAGGTCGTCACCACCGTCTGAGCCTGACGGCCGACGGACACCGCGAGGGCCCCGCACACACCGTGTGCGGGGCCCTTCGCGTTCGTCCTCCGCCGGCGGGCGCCGCCCGGCCGGCCCGGCCCCGGGAGCGGAGAGCTCCGCTCCCGGGGCGGAAACCGGACTACTTCAGCGCCCGCGCCAGCTCGGCCAGCTCCTCGTAGGAGGCGGTGCCGGTCAGCAGGGTCGTCGCGCCGCCGGACTGCACGGTGAGCGCCCGCGCCTTGGGGCCCTGCACCTTCTCCCAGGTCTGCCCGGCGACCTCGACGGTGCCGTCCGGCTTGCCGTCCGCCACCGCGGCCCTGACCAGGTCCTCGGGCTTGGCGTCGCTCTGCTCCAGGGCCGCGTACTGCCCGGCGGGGGTGACGAAGCCGAGGTGCCAGGCGTTGCCCCTGCCACCGCCCAGCGACGCCGGGTTGTACGTCACCGAGGTGGCCCGCCACTGCGCGGGCAGGCCCTCGGGGGAGAGCAGCGGATACGGCGCGGCGCGCTTCGCCGAGGCCGCGGCCACCGAGTACTCGACCGTGCGGACCCCGTCACCGTCCGCGTCGTGCGGCAGGAACAGGTACCCGACCCACACCACGACGCCGACGGCCAGCATCGACAGGATCATGTCCCGTACGGTCTGCCGGCCCCTCATGCCCTTGCTCTCTCCAGCCACCCCCACATGGTGACCCATGCCGACGCCCGCCCCCGCACCCGGGGTCTCCACGTCCGGGTGAAGGGGGGCGGATCCCGCCCGTCCCACCCTCGGCGGGGGACCGCGCCACAGACACCCGTCCCGGGGGCAGATACGATCGCAACACCCTCACCACGGCGTTCGACCTGGCAGTAGTCGGGCGCTCACTGGCCGTCGCGTACAGAGAGGTAACGACGATGACCACGCAGTACCCGCACCACTTGCCCAGCGCCCTGGAGGTCGCGCCGGAGGCTCCCGACCGGAACCTCGCGCTCGAACTCGTCCGGGTCACCGAGGCCGCGGCGCTCGCCGCCGGCCGCTGGGTCGGCCGTGGCGACAAGAACGGCGCCGACGGCGCGGCCGTCCGGGCCATGCGCACCCTCGTCTCCACCGTCTCGATGAACGGCATCGTCGTCATCGGCGAGGGCGAGAAGGACGAGGCACCGATGCTCTACAACGGCGAGCGGGTCGGCGACGGCACCGGCGCCGAGTGCGACGTCGCGGTGGACCCGGTCGACGGCACCACCCTCACCGCCAAGGGCATGAACAACGCGGTCGCCGTCCTGGCCGTCGCCGACCGCGGCACCATGTTCGACCCGAGCGCGGTCTTCTACATGGACAAGCTGGTCACCGGCCCGGAGGCCGCCGACTTCGTCGACATCACCGCGCCGCCGGCCGTCAACATCCGCCGGGTCGCCAAGGCCAAGGGCATCGCCGTCGAGGACGTCACCGTCGTCGTCCTCGACCGCCCCCGCCACGAGGGCCTGGTCCGGGAGATCCGCGAGGCCGGCGCCCGGATCAAGTACATCTCCGACGGCGATGTCGCCGGCGCCATCATGGCCGCCCGCGAGGGCACCGGCGTCGACCTGCTGATGGGCATCGGCGGCACCCCCGAGGGCATCATCGCCGCCTGCGCGATGAAGTGCATGGGCGGCGTGATCCAGGGCCGGCTCTGGCCCAAGGACGAGGCCGAGCGCCAGAAGGCCCTGGACGCCGGGCACGACCTCGACCGGGTGCTCTCCACCGACGACCTGGTCAGCGGCGAGAACGTGTTCTTCGTCGCCACCGGCATCACCGACGGCGAGCTGCTGCGCGGCGTGCACTACCGCCAGGAGACCGCCACCACCAGCTCGCTGGTGATGCGCTCCAAGAGCGGCACCATCCGGGAGATCGACTCCACCCACAAGCTGTCCAAGCTGCGGGCCTACAGCGCGATCGACTTCGACCGCGCCAACTGACCCCGGCAGCACGAAGCGGCCCGCGTCCCGGCGAAATCCCCCTTCGCCGGGACGCGGGCTGCCGTCCGGCGCCACCCGGCGCCCGCGCCCGCCCCGGGGATCAGCCCGCGATCCGGCCGCGCGCCCCCGGGACCCGGGCCGCCTCGCGCAGCTCGGCGTCCCGGCGCCGACGCCGCGCCAGCACCACCCGGCGCTCGGCCGCCGTCAACCCGCCCCAGACCCCGTACGGCTCCGGCTGCGCCAGCGCGTGCTCCCGGCAGTCCAGCAGCACCGGGCACCTGGCACACACCTGCTTCGCCTGCTCCTCACGCGACAGCCGGGCCGCGGTCGGTTCCTTGGACGGCGCGAAGAACAGGCCCACCTCGTCCCGCCGACAGGCCGCGGCGGTGTGCCACGGGTTGTCCTCGCCCGCCGGCTGGGGAGCCGGGGGCCGGTCCAGCAACTGGGCCGCGACCACCGGCGAGGCGGCGGCCGACGGCCGCGCGACCGGCGACGGGGCGGCCGGCGCAGGGTCGGCGGACGAGGTGGTGCGGGACTCGATCGGATGCAGCACGGCCGTACTCCTGACGAGGCTCTCGGACACGGGGAAGCTCGCTCCCCTGCCCAGCTGCGGGCCCCCGTTCGCACCCCCGGGCCGGCCTCAGGCCGCCTCCGCTACGCAGCCGTACAAGAAGCGATGTGCCAGAGGAACTACCCCACGCCCGCGCGATTCATGCACACTGCACGCAACCGACTACAGCCTGCACCCGCCGCAACGGCGAGTGCCCGGTCGGGAGTTGCCCCGAACCGGGCACCGGACCCGCCGTCCGTACCCGGATCAGTCGGCGCCGAGCTGCTTGCGCACCCACTCCTTGAGCTTCTTGCCCCGGCGCGGCTTGGCCTCGCACCCGCCGAACACCGCGGTGCCCTTCACCCGCACCACCGGCGCGTACGGGTCCGCCGCGGTCTGCTCCTTGACGTCGAAACCGCCGAAGATGCCGACGCCGCCGCCGTGCAGGCTGACGTTCTCCGGCACCTTGATCTCCACCCCGCCGAAGATCGCGACCACGTCGATCACCACCTCGGGCGACTCGAACACGGCGTCGGTGAGGTCGATCTCGACCCCGCCGAAGATCGCCACGGCCCGCAGGTTGGACCCCACCCGCCACCGCCCCTTGCGGGACGAGCCGCCGAAGACCGCCAGCATGGTCGGCGCCTCGTTGCGGGCCGGCAGCCGCACCGGGCCCTGCGGCCGCGAACCGGCGGCCGGCTCCGGGGCACCCAGCGGCGGCTTCTCGAAGGAGATCTCGCGGTGCGCCGGGAGGTCCCGGGTCAGCGGCACGAGGTCGCCCAGGGTCTTGGCGCCGTAGGCCGCCTCGATCCGCTCGGCGTGCTCGTCGACGTCCAGCCGCCCCTCGGCGTAGGCGTCGCGCAGCAGCTCGGCCACCCGTTCGCGGTCCGCGTCCGAGGCCCGCATCTCGGCCTGCGCCACCGGGGCGTGCGCGGGCCGCGCGGGCGGCGTCGCCGCGGGCTTGGTCATCGGTACGGGCCCCTGCCCCTGATCGTCCATCTGCTGGTCCTGCGGGTCCTTCGACGGCGAGTTGTCCACGGGGGCAAGCCTAGTCAACGGGCCCGCCCCGGACCCACCCCCGGGTGACCCTGGTCACGCAGGCGGACCTTCCCGCGTGCGGGATATCGGCGGGTCCTACCCTTGAGGGTGGTTTCGCCCCTCCAGGGTGCTTCGCCGACGCAGCCGGAACACCGGCAACACTGGACACCTAAGGACCGCCCCCATGGCTCCCACGCCGGACTTCGAGTACAGCGACCTGCTCCCCCTGGGCGCTGACCCGACCCCCTACCGCAAGCTCACCTCCGAAGGCGTCTCCACCTTCGAGGCCGGCGGACGCACCTTCCTCCAGGTCGAGCCCGAGGCCCTGCGGCTGCTCACCGCCGAGGCGATGCACGACATCTCGCACTACCTGCGCCCGGCCCACCTCGCCCAGCTGCGCCGCATCCTGGACGACCCGGAGGCCAGCCCGAACGACCGCTTCGTCGCGCTGGACCTGCTGAAGAACGTCAACATCTCGGCCGGCGGCATCCTGCCGATGTGCCAGGACACCGGCACCGCCATCGTCATGGGCAAGCGCGGCCAGAACGTGCTCACCGCGGGCGGCGACGAGGCCGCCGTCGCGCGCGGCGTCTACGACGCGTACACCAAGCTGAACCTGCGCTACTCCCAGATGGCCCCGGTCACCATGTGGGACGAGAAGAACACCGGCAACAACCTGCCGGCGCAGATCGAGCTGTACGCGACCGACGGCGACGCCTACAAGTTCCTCTTCATGGCCAAGGGCGGCGGCTCGGCCAACAAGTCGTACCTGTACCAGGAGACCAAGGCGATCCTGAACGAGGCCGGCATGCTCTCGTTCCTGGAGCAGAAGATCCGCTCGCTGGGCACCGCGGCCTGCCCGCCGTACCACCTGGCGATCGTGATCGGCGGCACCAGCGCCGAGTTCGCGCTGAAGACCGCCAAGTACGCCTCCGCGCACTACCTGGACAACCTGCCGACCTCCGGCGACGCGAAGACCGGCCACGGCTTCCGCGACCTGGAGCTGGAGGCCAAGGTCACCGAGCTGACCCAGAAGATCGGCATCGGCGCCCAGTTCGGCGGCAAGTACTTCTGCCACGACGTGCGGGTCGTCCGCCTGCCGCGCCACGGCGCCTCGCTGCCCGTCGCGATGGCCGTCTCCTGCTCGGCGGACCGCCAGGCGCTCGGCAAGATCACCGCCGAGGGCGTCTTCCTGGAGCAGCTGGAGACCGACCCGGCGAAGTACCTGCCGGACACCACCGACGAACACCTCGACGACGACGTCGTGCGCATCGACCTCGACCAGCCGATGGCCGCGATCCGCGCCGAGCTCTCCAAGTACCCGGTGAAGACCCGCCTCTCGCTCACCGGCACCCTGGTCGTCGCCCGCGACATCGCGCACGCCAAGATCAAGGAGCGCCTGGACGCCGGCGAGGGCATGCCCAAGTACCTGCAGGACCACCCGGTCTACTACGCCGGCCCGGCCAAGACCCCCGAGGGCTACGCGTCCGGCTCCTTCGGCCCGACCACCGCCGGCCGGATGGACTCCTACGTCGACCAGTTCCAGGCCGCCGGCGGCTCGATGGTCATGCTCGCCAAGGGCAACCGCTCCAAGCAGGTCACCGACGCCTGCGCCCAGCACGGCGGCTTCTACCTCGGCTCCATCGGCGGCCCCGCCGCCCGCCTCGCCCAGGACTGCATCAAGAAGGTCGAGGTCCTGGAGTACGCCGAGCTCGGCATGGAGGCCGTCTGGCGCATCGAGGTCGAGGACTTCCCGGCCTTCGTCGTCGTCGACGACAAGGGCAACGACTTCTTCCGCGAGACCACCGAGGGCCCGCTCATCACCAACCTCCGGGTCCGCTCCAAGGAGTAGCGCTCCCCCGCTTCCGCCACCGCCCCGGCCGCGCCCCGCGCCCGGGGCGGTGGCGTCTCCGGCCGGCGATTCGGCCTCGCGTTCCGGCGACGCCGTCCTGATGTCCGCCGAGGACTACGACTCCTGGCAGGAGACGATCTACCTGCTGCGCTCCCCCGCGAACGCCCAGCGCCGCATGGCGGCCATCGCCCGCGACAAGGCCGGCGACCCGTTCAGCGGGACCGGCAAGCCGGAACCCTGAAGGGCGACCTCGCCGGCTACTGGTCGCGCCGGATCGACGACGAGCACCGCCTCGTCTACCGCGCCGACGAGAAGGAAGTGAAGATCCTGAAGGCCCGCTACCACTACCAGTGAGGCGGGCGGCGGCGGTCAGGCGTCGAAGTCGTACTCAAGGACGTAGGAGGCCGCGTCGAGGGTCATCTCGTTCAGCTCGACGACCTGGCCCTCGTCGGCGAAGGCGGTGCGGCAGATGAGGATGACGGGGGTGCCGGCGGAGAGCCCCAGGCGGGCCGTCTCCTCGGCGTTCGGCATGCGGGAGCGGACCTCCTCGCGGAAGTGCACCGGCTTGGCGCCGATCTCGGCCAGCCGGGCGTAGGTGCCGCCCGGGCCGGTGTCCTCGCGGGTGATCGCGGTGCCCGCGACCAGGCCCGCCGGTAGGTAGGAGGTCGAGAGCAGGACCGGCTTGCCGTCCAGCACGAAGCGCCGGTGCCGCACGCACATCGGCTCGCCCGGGTCGACGCCGAGCACCCGGGCCACGTGCTCCGGTGCGCCCTGCTCGGTGACCGAGACCTGGTCGACGACGAGGCTGCGGCTGTCGATGTCGGCCGACCATATCGAGCGGCCGGAGCCCCACTGCCCCTGGGCGAGCCGCTGGATCCCGCGCCGGCGCAGCGGCCGGAAGTCCCGGACGAAGACGCCCGCCCCGCGGCGGGCCTCGGCGATGCCCTCGCTCTGCAGGACGCCGAGCGCCTGGCGGGCGGTCATCCGGGCCACGCCGTACGCGTCCATCAGGTCGTTCTCGCCGGGGAGCCGGTCGCCCGGGCGGTACTCGCCGGCGTCGATGGCCGCCTTCAGCGTGTCGGCGATCCGTTGGTACTTGGGCTGCTTCTCGCCGCCACTGCTGCCGACCATCGCCTTCTCCCTCGTCCTCCGCCAGAAATGGTAGGCGCGCCTTCGGTCTGCGGTCAGCCGATAGGACCGGTTCGACCGTTGACATCTCTAGAGATATTAGCTTCTCTAGAGATGCTGGGTAGTCGCCGAGCAGAGCCGAACCAAGCCAAGCCACGACAGCGACCAGGGCCGGCCACCACCGTCGCCGCGCCCGAGCAGCAAGGAGCAGCGCGGTGAGCATTCGGAAGCGCGCCGCCGCGGCCTACCGGCCGCGCGTGGGGGAATCCGTCCTCGACACCAGGACCGGACGCACCGGCATCTACATGGACACCATCGGTGGGGAGCACTACCTCCGGCCGCCCGAGGGCGGCTGCGAGTGGACCGCCCGCCCCGAGCACGTCGCCCCCGCGGCCCCGGCCGGCGGCGGGGGCGCCGACACCGATCCGGCGGGGCGCGACGGGCCCGCCGGACGCGCCGGCCCCGCGACCGCCGCCCCCGCCCACGCGGCCTGACGCCCGCGCCTCCGGGCAACCCCACCGGCGGATTCCGGCCACCGGACCCTCCGCCGGACGTGCGAGTGCCCCGCACCGCCGGGACGGCGGGGTGCGGGGCACTCGGGCGATGTGTGGGCTACGGGTGACCGGCGATGATGCCGGCGGAGGCGCCGGTGGCCGTCACGAGGTAGCCGGTGGTCACCACGATCGTCGAGACGGCGACGACCGCGAGGCGACGGAGCGTGTTCAAGCGTTCCCCCCAGGAACTGCCGGTGCGCTTACGGGTGGCTGGCGATGATGCCCTGCGGCTCGCGCTCGGTGGCCGCCTCGCCGTCGCCCGCCGTCTCGGTCTCCGCGATGTACTGGGCCTCGTCGCCGAAGAAGTCGTCCTCCAGGTCGGCCTTGCGGTCGGCGGAGGGCTCGGCGTACTCGGCCGGGGCCGAGGTCGCGGTGACCGCGCCCTCGACGACCTCGCCGGCCTGCGCGGCGACGGCCTCGCCGGCCGGCACCGTCGCCACGGGGGATTCACTCTGGTCGTTGGCCATGCGTCGGCCGCCTTTCGGTCATCGAACTGTCTTCCGCCCCACCGGATCGGCGCGAGCGCGGGCTCAGTATCGTAGGGTTGATTAAATGTCCGATAAACATCGTGCGGCTGACCGTGCCGTCCGGCAGAGTCGGCCCCCCGCCTAAGCTGAGGCCACCACAAGGGCGGAACCGCCGAGCGCCCTACCGGGAAATCGACACCAGGCCATCGGGGGACCACATGGAGTTGCGGGAAACGCCGCCTGCACCGGCGCTGCGCTTCCAGGTACTCGGTCCGGTCCAGGCCTGGCTCGACGGCAGGCAGCTCGCCCTCGGTTCACCGCAGCAGCAGGCCGTCCTGACGATGCTTCTGCTGCACGCCGGACGCCCGGTGACCACCCAGGACCTCGTCGACGGCCTCTGGGGCGACCGGCCGCCCGCCCAGGCCGTCGCGGCGCTGCGCACCTACGTCTCCCGGCTGCGCTCGGTCATCGAGCCCCGCCGCGAGGTGCGGCGGCCCGCCGAGTTCCTCGTCTCCGTCGCCGACGGCTACGCCCTGCACATCCCGGGCGAGGCCCTCGACATGACGGTCTTCGAGCACCTCTCCGCCGAGGCCGCGACCGCCCGCAACGCCGGGGACCTCGACAACGCCCACCGGCTGCTGGTCCGCTCGCTCGCCCTGTTCGCCGGCCGCCCGCTCACCGGCGTCCCCGGCCCGTACGCGGACGCCCAGCGGCTGCGGCTGGGCGAGCGGCAGGTCTCGGTCGCCGAGGAGCGGTGCGCGCTCGCCCTCGACATCGGCCTGCACGCCGAGGTCGTCGGCGAGTTGAACTCGCTCACCGCCGAGCACCCGCTGCGCGAGCGGCTGCGCGAGCTGCTGATGCTCGCGCTGTACCGCTGCGGCCGGCAGGCCGAGGCGCTCGGCGTCTACACCGACACCCGCAAGCTGCTGATCGACGAGCTGGGCGTCGAACCGGGGGCCGGACTCTCCGCCATGCACTCCCGGATCCTCGCCGCGGACCCCGCGCTGACCCTTCCCGCCGCGCCCGCGGCGCCCGCCGCCGCCCGCGAGGAGGGCCCCGCCGCCCCGCCGGCCCCGGCCCAACTGCCCGCCGACGTGTCGGACTTCAGCGGCCGCTCGGAGATGGTGGCCGATCTGTCGGCCGTGCTGATGAACGCCACCGGCCAGGCCGTCGTGGTCACCTCGCTGGCCGGCATCGGCGGCGTCGGGAAGACCACGCTCGCGGTGCACGTCGCCCACCGGGTGCGCGCGGAGTTCCCGGACGGGCAGCTCTACGTCGACCTGCGCGGCGCGGGCGCCTCGCCCTCCGACCCGGCGGTGGTGCTCGGCGACTTCCTGCACTCCCTGGGCGTCACCGAGAACCCGGACTCGCTGGAGCAGCGCGCCGCCCTCTACCGCTCGCTGCTCGCCAGCCGGCGGATGCTGATCCTGCTCGACAACGCCCAGGACGCCGAGCAGATCCGGCCGCTGATCCCGGGGGTCTCCAGCTGCGCGGTGCTCGCCACCAGCCGCTCCCGGCTGGCCGGCATCCCCGGCGCGCACCTGGTGGACGTCGAGGAGCTGACGCCGGAGGAGGCGCTGGCGCTGTTCTCCGCGATCGTCGGCGAGCAGCGCGTCGCCGCCGAACCGGAGGCGGCCATGGCGGTGGTGACCGCCTGCGGCTTCCTGCCGCTCGCCGTCCGGATCGCCGCGGCCCGGCTCGCCAGCCGTCCGCGGTGGAGCGTCTCGGACCTCGCCCGCCGCTTAGCCGATCAGCGCCGGCGCCTGGACGAGCTCCAGCTCGGCAACCTCGCCGTGGAGACCACCATCGGGCTCGGCTACGGCCAGCTCTCCCCCGCCGAGGCCCGCGCCTTCCGGCTGCTCTCGGTGGTCGACTCGCCGGACCTGCCGCTGCCGGCGGTGTCGGCGCTGCTCGGGGTGGACGAGACCGAGGCCGAGGACCTTGCCGAGGCGCTCGTCGAGGCCAACATGCTGGAGACCTTCTCCGCGGGCCGCTACCGGTACCACGACCTGCTCCGGCTCTACGCGCAGCGGCAGAACGAGCGGGTCGGGGACGTCGAGGAGCAGCAGGCCGCCGTCCTGCGGGTGCTCGACCTGCTGCTCGCCACCGTCCGCAACGCCGCCCAGGCCATCGAGCCCGACGACCAGCTGCCCGAGCCGCTGAACGCGCCGGGCTCCACCGGCATCCCGCTGATCACCAGCGAGTACGCGCAGGAGTGGATCCGGGCCGAGATCGGCCTGCTGCTCAGCTCGGTCGAGGCGGCCGTCCAGGGGCCGAGCGGACTGCTGCGGCCCGCCGTCGACCTGCTGATCATCCTGGACAGCCTGGTGGAGGACCCGACGCACGGGCCCCGGGTGCGCCGGATGCTGGAGACGGCCGAACGGAGCGCGGAGGAGCACGGGGACGCGGCGGCGCTCGCCCGGGTGCACTTCGCCTTCGGCACCCTGCAGTCCGTCACCGGCGACTTCCAGAGCTCCGAACAGTCGCTGCGCAAGAGCCTGGACCTGCTGGGCCCGGCGGACATGACCGTCATGCGGTCGGCGGCGGCCAACACCCTCGGCATCATCCTCAGCCTGGGCAACCGCCCGGCCGAGGCGGCGCCGTTCTTCGAGCAGGCCCTGGTCATCAGCCGCGTCGTCGGCACCCCGATCGGCGAGGCGCGGCTGCTCGCCAACCTCGCCCGGGCCCAGCTCGGGCTCGGACAGGTCGAGCGGGCCGTCCGCTCGGTCACCGAGGCGGTCGCCACCGCGCGCGCCTCGAAGAACGGCCCGTGCCTGGCCGACACGCTCTACCAGCTCGGCGTGGTCCTCTCCTCCGCCGACGATCCCGCGACCGCCGCCGAGCACCTGCGCGAGGCGCACCGGCTCTACCGGTCGCAGCAGAACCGGCTGCGCGAGGGCTACACGCTCGCCCGGCTCTCCTCCTCGCTGCTCGCCGCCGGCCAGCAGGCCGAGGCCGCCGAGGCGGCGGAGGAGTCCCTGGCGATCGGACTGGAGATGGACTCCGCCTACTGCCAGGGCCTGGCCGACGCGGCGCTGGGCGAGGCTCTGCTCTCCCTCGCCCAGCCCGCACGTGGCCTGGCGTGCCTGCGCGAGGCCCACGCCATCTTCACGCGGCTCGGTGTGCCCGAGGCCTCCCCCGTGGCGGACCTCATCTCCCAGCAGCACACCGAGCCCCTCTCTCCCCCCGCGCCGTAAGGCCTCCGCTCCCCCGTGTCCCCCCTGGAGGCCTTCCCCCGTGAGCGTCCGGCGCTCCCGCAGCCCCCCGGCTGCGGGAGCGCCTTCAACGCTTCCCCGGCGCTGGACTCCACTGTGCACCGGCCCGATTGACGTTCAATAAACGCCTGCTTGCCGACCCGACGGCCGACGAAACCGCAGGTCGGCGCGGGTACGGCGGCCGACCGTACGGTGCGCGGCGCCCGGCCGCACCGCCCCGGCACGCGCCCCGCGCTTCCGGGGAGGGGCGATGTCGGCCAACCGCCGCGAGTTGGCCGGAAACGGACCCCATCGCGGAGTGATCGCGCATATTCTCGGATGCCAGTACACACACGGGTGCCCTTCTCCGGTGAAGCAATCCGGAAAAGGCAGCGCGGCGGCGCTCCCGCGGTGCAGAGTGTCTCTGTGCAAAGAGTCTGTGCAGAGTGTCAGCGTGCAGTCAGCGTGGCAATGCAGTCATTGTGACGCGGGGAGCGTGACGTACCGCCACCGGCAGCGGGCCGGCGGGGCAGCGCGGCGCCGGGAGCAGACGGCGGTCCGGCCCCGCGCCTCGTCCAGCCGACCGGAGGCCCGGCCGGAAAGGTGCCTCTCAATCGTGACGACCGGACAGATATCGGATCCGTTCCCCGTCGACGAGGACGCGGGTGGCGACGACGGGTCCGACGTCCTGCGCCGCCGCGCCGCGCGCGCCCTGCAGGCGGTGGCCTTCGACACCATCGGCACCGGCTACGCGGAGGCGTTCCCCTCGAAGGACGGACAGCTGGCCTGCGGACGCCGGCTGCTGGCCGCGCTGGAGCCGGGCGCCGCGGTGCTGGACGTCGGCTGCGGCAACGGCGACCCGACCGTCCGCCAGCTCACCGCGGCCGGGATGCGGGTCACCGGGGTGGACCTCTCGGACGTCATGCTGACCCTGGCCCGGCAGGCCCGCCACCCGGGCCCGCACCCGCCCGTCCTGCACCGCATGGACATGTACGACCTCGCCACCGAACGCGCCCGCTCCGCCTGGAACATGCCGGAGCTCGGCCCCGCCGGGCGCGGCACCTTCGACGCGGTCACCGCCTTCTTCTCGCTGATCCTGCTCCCCCAGGACGAGATCCCCACCGTGCTGGGGCGGCTGCGCGACCTGCTGCGGCCCGACGGGCTCCTGGCGCTCGGTATGGTCGAGGCGGACCTCGACCACGTTCCCCTGCCGTTCCTCGGCCGGGAGCTGCGGATCAGCGGATACCTGCGGGAGGATCTCGAACGGGTCCTGCTGGCCGCCGGGTTCACGGTCGAGGAGCGGGAGGGGCGTCCGTACGCGCCCGCCAGCACCTCGCTGCCGCCGGAGGAGCAGCTCTTCCTCCGTTGTCGGCGGGTCGGCTGACCGGCCGGACCGCGGACCGCAGGCAGACCGAGCAGACCAGGCAGACCAGGCAGTCCCCCGACAGACCACAGACCGTACCGATCCCCAGGACAGGCACCCGTGCGCGACCAGCTCAATCCCGAGGCCGGAGAGCCGCCTGCCCTGCCGACCCCGCGCCGTCCGTCGTCGCCCCCGGAGCACGTCCCCGAGCGCCTCGCCTACCTCGACTCCGCGACCCGGCGGATCAACAGCGCGCTCGACCTGGCCGCCACCCTGCGCAACGTCGGCCGGGTACTCGTCCCCGCCCTCGCCGACGCCGCCGTCGTCCACCTGCGCGACCCGCTGCCCAACGTCGAGCGCGAGCCCGGCTTCCCCGAACAGCTCCGGATCCACCACAGCCAGGGCACCCGGCTGGGCCGGCGCGGCCGCCCGGCCGGCGACGACCGCCGCGACCGCTACGGGAGCCGCTACGGCGCCCGCTCCACCGCCGACCCCGGCCCGGCCACCCCGGTCACCCGCGGCGGCGCGCTCGCCCACACCCTGCTCAGCCGCCGCCCCGCCGAGGCGGTCGTGCTCGGCACCGGCGAGGACGGCGGCCGCGCCCGCACCACCGAGCTGCTGCGCGAGCTGTACGGCTCCCGCGGCCTGGCCCGGCTCAGCCCGGGGACGTCGGTGCTCGCCCTGCCGCTGCGCGGGCGCAAGACCGTCCTGGGGCTGCTGGTGCTGATCCGGCGCCCGCCCGCGAAGAGCGGCCGGCCCTCCTTCGACGCCACCGACACCGCCACCGCCGCCCACCTCGCCACCCAGGCCGGGCTCGCCGTCGACACCGCGCTGCGCTACGCCCGCGAGTGGGAGATAGCCAACGAGCTCCAGCGCAGCATGCTGCCGCTGCGGCTGCCCCAGCCGCACGGCGTCCGGCTCGCCCAGCGCTACCTGCCCGGCGAGCGCGGCGCCCAGGTCGGCGGCGACTGGTACGACGCCGTCCCGCTGCCCGGCAACCGGGTCGCCCTGATCGTCGGCGACGTGATGGGCCACTCGCTCACCTCGGCCGCCATCATGGGCCAGCTGCGCACCAGCGCGCAGACCCTGGCCGCGCTCGACCTCCCGCCGCACGAGGTGCTCTACCACCTGGACGAACAGGCCCAGCGGCTCGGCCGCGAACAGCACCTGGCGACCTGCGTCTACGCCGTCTACGACCCGATCGCCAACCGGGTGGTGCTCGCCAACGCCGGCCACGTGCCGCCGGTGCTCGTCCAGCCGGACGGCGCGGCCGAGTTGCTCGACCTGGAGGCGGGCGCGCCGATCGGCGTCGGCGGGGTCGACTTCTCCTCCGTCGAACTGCCCGCGCCGCCCGGCTCGGCCCTGCTGCTGTTCACCGACGGCCTGGTGGAGACCCGCAACCGGCCGCTCAGCGACGGCCTCGAACTGCTCCGCGCCCGGCTCGCCGGCGCCCACCGGCACGCGCCCGAGCACCTCTGCCAGGAGGCGCTGCGGATCCTGCCGCCCGGCGACCGGGGCGACGACATCGCGCTGCTGGCCGCCTGCTTCGACGGCATCCCGGCCGGGGACGTCGCGCACTGGTACCTCCAGCCGCGCCACGAGACGCCGGGCCGGGCGCGCCGGCTGGCCGCGCACACGCTGCGCCGCTGGGGTCTGGAGGAGCTGACCGAGGCGACCGAGCTGATGGTCAGCGAGCTGGTCACCAACGCCGTCCAGCACGCCACCCGCCCGGTGACGCTGAGTCTGGTCCGCACCACCCGGCTGCGCTGCGAGGTCGGCGACGACAGCCCGCTGCTGCCCCGGCCGCGCCGGACCGGGCCGGAGGACGAGCGCGGGCGGGGCCTGCAGATCGTGGCCCGGTGCGCCGAGCGCTGGGGCGCGACCCGGCTGGGCACCGGCAAGGTGGTCTGGTTCGAGCAGCGGCTGCCGTGACGCGCGGGGCCGCCCCGGGCGCGGTGCGCCGGGGGCGGCCCTCGGTCGGGCCCGGGTCCGTCAGACCCGCTCGGACACCTTGGCGTCCTGCGCGGTGTCGCTCCCGGCGGGCTCCAGCCGGGCCATCAGCTGCTCGCCCTCCATGTCCACCCGCGGCACCACCTTGTCCAGGCTCTTCGGGAACCACCAGGCGGCCCCGCCGAACAGCGCCATCGCGGCCGGCACCAGGGCCATCCGCACCACGAAGGCGTCCACGAACACGCCCACCGCGAGGGCGAAGCCGATCGGCTGGACGATCGGGTCGTGGCCGAAGACGAACGAACCGAAGACCGCGATCATGATCAGCGCGGCCGCGGTGACCACCCGGGCGCCGTTGCGCACCCCGGCCACCACCGCCTCGCGCGGCGCCATGCCGTGCACATGGTGCTCCTTCATCCCGGAGACCAGGAACAGCTCGTAGTCCATCGCCAGCCCGAACAGCACGCCGATCAGCAGGATCGGCACGAAGCTGACCACCGGGCCGACCTTCGGCACGTCGATCAGGCCGTCCAGCCAGCCCCACTGGTAGACCGCGACGACGGCGCCGAGCGAGGCCGTGATGGAGAGCAGGAAGCCCGCCACCGCCTTCAGCGGCACCAGCACCGAGCGGAAGGCCAGCGCCAGCAGCACCAGCGCGATGCCCACGATCACCGCGACGAACGGCGGCAGCGCGTCGGCGAGCTTGGCGGAGACGTCGATGTTGGCCGCGGTGGTGCCGGTGACGTCGATCCGCGCGCCCGTCCCGTCCTGGATCGCGTCGCGCTGGTCGCGGATGTCGGTGACCAGCTGCCGGGTGTCGGCGTGGTCCGGGCCGGTCTTCGGGATGACCGGGACGAGCGCGGTGCCGCTCGGCCCGTCGAGCTGCGGCGGGAGCAGGGTCTGCACGCCGGGCAGCGTGGCGAGCCGGCCCGCCACGCCCTGCACGGCCTGCTCCGGCTGCGCGGTGCCGGCGGCGTCGACGACGACCACCAGCGGGGCGTTGAAGCCGGGGCCGAAGCTGTGGTCCACCAGGTCGTACGCGGTGCGGGCGTCGGTGCCCTTGGCCTGGGAGCCGCCGCCGGGCAGACCGAGGGTGAGGCTCGCGGCGGGCACGGCCAGCGCGATCAGCGCGGTGAGGCCGGCCAGCAGGACGGCGAGCGGGCGGCGGACCACGAAGCCCGCCCAGCGCTCGCCGAGCGTGGTGCGCCCGGTGGTCCGCAGCGCGCGCCGCCAGACCGGCAGCCGGTCGATGCCGCGGCCGGCGAAGCCGAGCAGGGCGGGCAGCAGGGTGATCGCGACGAGCACCGCGATCACGACGGCGCCGGAGGCGGCCAGGCCCATCACGGTCAGGAACGGCACCCCGGCGACGGCCAGGCCGGCCAGCGCGGCGACGACGGTGAGGCCGGCGAAGACCACCGCGCTGCCGGCGGTCGCGTTGGCGCGGGCCGCGGCCTCCTCCGGCTCCAGCCCCTCGGTGAGGTGGCGGCGGTGCCGGGAGAGGATGAACAGGGCGTAGTCGATGCCGACCGCCAGGCCCACCATCAGCGCCAGCACGGGCGCGGTGGAGATGATCTCGAACGAGCCCGCCACCGTGAACACCCCGGCCATCGCGACACCGACCCCGATCAGGGCGGTGACCAGCGGGAGCCCGGCCGCGACCAGCGAGCCCAGGGTGACCACCAGGACCAGCCCGGCCACGATCAGGCCGATCACCTCGCCGCCGTCGACCTGGGCCATCTCGTTGTAGGCGTCGCCGCCGAAGGCGACCGTGACCCCGGCCGCGCGGGCCGGGTCCGCCGCCGCCCGGACGGCGTCGCGCTGCTGGTCGGTGATGTCGCCGAGCGCGCCGTCGAAGGAGACCAGGCCCAGTGCGACCTTGCCGTCCGGGGAGAGCGCGCCGGTGGTGTACGGGTCGGGGACGCCCGCGACGCCCGGGACGGCGGCGATCCGGGCGACCGCCTCGCCGACCGCCCTGGCGTTCTCGGGGGCGGCGATGCCGCCGGGCGCCTCGGTGGCGAAGACCACCTGGGCGGAGCCGCGGCCCTGTTCGGGGAAGGTGCCCTTGATCCGGTCCAGGGTGGCCTGGGCCTCGGTGCCGGGGACCTTGAACTCCTCGGAGGTCGTGCCGCCGAAGGCCGCCGCCGCACCGCCGACGGCGATCAGCAGGGCCAGCCAGACGGCGAGCACGGTACGCCTGCGGCGGAAGCAGAGGCGGCCCAGGCGGTACAGGTACGTGGCCATGCGTACACCTTCGGGTCGGGTCGTCGGGGCTGGTCGCCCAGTCGTCCGCACCACCGTACGCGCAACTTGTTCATGTGACAAAGTCGACCGACGAGAGTGTGTGATGCAATCGATCGATCCAGTTGTGTGAACATGGCGATACCCTGGCCCAATGGCTCATGTCCCGGCCGCCGAACGGCGCCCCCAACTCATCCAGGCCGCCATCGACCTGATGGCCCGCGAGGGCGTGGCCGCCGGCAGCACCCGCGCCATCGCGGCCGAGCTGGGCGTGGCGCAGGCGACGGTGCACTACACCTTCGGCACCAAGAAGGACCTCTACCGGGCCGTCGTCGAGCAGCTGACCGCCGAATTCATCGGCCAGGTACGGGCGTCCGCGCCGGCCGAGGGCCCGTTCGGCGAGCAGGTCCGCACGATGGTCCACGCCCTGTGGGACAGCGCCGTCGGCGAGCGCGGCAAGTGCGCGCTGATCACCGAGTTCTCCGCGCTGGCGCTGCGCGACCCGGACCTGCAGGAGATCATGCGGGCGGTGCAGCACGAGATCGAGGCCACCGCCGCCGAACTCCTCACCGGCCTCGCCGACGCCCACGGGCAGCCGCTGCCGCTGCCCGCGCAGGAGATCTCGGTGTACTTCCTGGCCGGCTTCAACGGGCTGACCGACCGCTACCTGGTCCTCAAGGCCGCCGGCGAGGACCCCGAGGAGGAGTCCCGCCGGGCGCTCGACCTGCTGGTCGCCACCACGGTCGGCCTCTGCCTCGGCGCGCCCGCGCAGGCCTGACGGCCGGCCCTACGGCTCGACGATCCGGACCGGCAGCTCGGCCAGCACCTCGCGCAGCGTGGCGGCGAAGCGGTCGTACTCGGAGCTGCGGGCCGAACCCGGCCGGGCCGCGAGGCCGATCCGGCGCCCCGGCGCCGGCGCGGCGAAGCGGACGGCGGCCAGCCGGTCGGTGCGGCCCGCCTCGACGTCCAGCGCCGTGGCGGGGAGCAGGGTCACCCCGAGGCCGCCGGCCACCAGCTGCACCAGGGTGGACAGGCCGGCCGCCCGGGTGGTGGAGCCGGCCGGGTCGGCGCCGACCTCCCGGCAGATGTCGAGGGCCTGGTCGCGCAGGCAGTGGCCCTCCTCCAGCAGCAGCACGTCCAGGTCGAGCAGCACGTCGCGCGGCACGTCGACCCGGCCGGCCAGCTCGTGGTCGGGCGGGGCGACCAGGACGAAGTCCTCGTCGAACAGCGGGATGTCCCGGGTCGGCGCGCTGCCGCCGGCCGGCAGCGCCAGCAGCAGCAGGTCCAGCCGCCCGGCGGCCAGCCCCTCCAGCAGCGAGGGCGTCCGCTCCTCGTGGACGTGCAGCTCCAGGTCCGGGTAGCGGTCGCGGACCAGCCGCAGCACCGTCGGCAGCAGGTACGGCGCGACGGTCGGGATGACGCCCAGGTGCAGCGGCCCGGTGAACGGTCGGCGGGCGGCCTCCACCTCCTCGGTGAGCGCCTGCAGCGAGGCGAGCACCCGGCGCGAGTGCTCCAGCACGCGCTCCCCCAGTGGAGTGATCATGACCCGGCGCGTCGTACGCTCGACGAGCTGCGCGCCCAGCGACTCCTCCAGCGCCGCGACCGCCCCGGAGAGCGCCGGCTGGCTCGTCCCGGTGGCCGCCGCGGCCTCCCGGAAGTGCCGGTGCTCGGCCACCGCCACGAAGGCCCTGAGCTGGGCGACCGTGGGGGTGCGGGGGCTGCGCGAGGTGGCGTTCGCCACAGTCGCGTCGGGTTTGCGGGCGGGAGCCCTGCGACGGGCGGGGCGGGAGGGGGGTGCGGGGCTGTTGATAACTCTCTCCGATCAGACACATCGAGTGTAGCTATTTCCCTGATCAGTCCACGATGTGGAATGGTGGAAGCCGTTCCGCAAACCGGACAAACTCCCCACCCCTCACAGGAGAAGCGAACGTGCTGACGATCGGTGACCAGTTCCCGGCCTACAACCTCAAGGGCGTGGAAGGCCCGTCCGCCGACAAGCTGGAGTTCAAGGACTACACCTCGGAGGACCAGAACGGCTGGAAGGTCGTCTTCTTCTGGCCCATGGACTTCACCTTCGTGTGTCCGACCGAGATCGCCGCGTTCGGCAAGCTGAACGAGGAGTTCGCCGACCGCGACGCCCAGATCCTCGGCGTCTCCGGCGACTCGGAGTTCGTGCACCACGCCTGGCGCAAGGACCACAAGGACCTCAACGACCTGCCGTTCCCGATGCTGGCCGACATCAAGCACGACCTGATGCGCGCCTGCGGCGTCGAGAACGCGGACGGCACCGCCCAGCGCGCCGTCTTCATCGTGGACCCGAACAACGAGATCCAGTTCGCCATGGTGACCGCCGGCTCCGTCGGCCGTAACCCCAAGGAGGTCCTGCGGGTGCTGGACGCCCTGCAGACCGACGAGCTGTGCCCCTGCAACTGGAACAAGGGCGAGGACACCCTCGACGCCCAGGCCCTCCTGGCGGGCTGACCCATGGCCCTCGACGACCTGAAGTCCGCCCTCCCGGACTACGCCAAGGACCTCAAGCTCAACCTGGGCTCGGTCATCGGCAACTCCGACCTCCCCGCCCAGCAGCTGTGGGGCACCGTCCTCTCCTGCGCGATGGCCACCCGCAGCCCCGCCGTCCTGCGCGAGCTGGAGCCCGAGGCCAAGGCCAACCTCTCCCCGGCGGCGTACAACGCCGCCAAGGGCGCGGCCGCGATCATGGGGATGAACAACGTCTACTACCGGACGCTGCACCTGCTCTCCGACAAGGAGTACAGCAGCATGCGGGCCGGTCTGCGGATGAACATCATCGGCACTCCGGGCGTCGAGAAGGTCGACTTCGAGCTCTGGTGCTTCGCGGTCTCCGCGATCAACGGCTGCGGCCAGTGCCTCGACTCCCACGAGGCCGTGCTGCGCAAGGCCGGCGTCGACCGCGAGGTCGTCCAGGCCTCGATGAAGATCGCCGCCGTCCTCCAGGCCGTCGCCGGCGTCCTCGACTCCGAGGCCGCCCTCGCGACCGTCACCGCCTGACTCGCACCACCCCGAACGGGCCCCTCCCCCGGACTCCCCCCGAGTCCCGGCGGAGGGGCCCGTTCGCGTACCCGGAACGCCCGTCCGCCCGGGAACCGGGGAGCCGGAGCGGACGTCCCAGCGGGTGAAACCGTCTCCGGGGGGAGTTTGCGATGGCGGGGATCGACCGGGCGCGCGCATCGGCGGGCGGGTGGGTGCCGGTGGCCTACGCCCTCTGGGCCGTGGTGGCCCTGGCCTGCTCGGGCTGGGTCCTGATCACGGGCTTGCTCCTGTCGGTCGCCGCCGACGGGGGAACCACCACCGCGGGCGAAGCCGTCCGGACCCTGCTGCTGCCGCTGGCCCCGCCGGCGGCGGCGACCGCCCTGACGCCCCTGCTGATCCGGAGGACCGCCGCGCGGCACGAGCCGATGGCGGCCAGAACCGCGTTGACCGGCCTCGCCGCCTTGACCGGGTGCGCGGTCTCGTTCGTCTGGCTGGCCCTCGGCGCCCCAGGGCTGTGGCCCTAGCCGTTACCCGGGGTCGGGGGGCGGGTGGCGGCTTCGCGGGCGGCTTCGAGGGCGGTGAAGACGGCCTGGCCGGCCTCGTTGCGGCGGCGGAGGTGGGTGACCACGGTGTTGGTGACGGCGATCAGGGGGACGGCGACGATGGCGCCGCCGATGCCGCCGATGATGGAGCCGGCGGCCACGCCGAGGACGACGCCGAGCGGATGGACGCGGACGGCGCGGCCGAGGATCAGCGGCTGGAGCACATGGCCCTCGATCTGCTGGACGGCGATCAGCACCACCAGCACCATCAGCGCCGTCCAGGGCGTGGTGGTGACCAGTGCGATCAGCACCGCGACCGTCCCGGTGACCAGTGCGCCGACCAGCGGGACGAAGGCGCCCAGGAAGATGATCACGGCGAGCGGCAGGGCCATCGGCACGCCGAGCAGCTGGATGCCGGTGCCGATGCAGACCGCGTCGATGAAGGCCACGCAGACGGTGCCGCGGACGTAGGCGGTGAGCGTGGCCCAGGCCTTCGGGCCGGCACCGGCCATCGCGTAGCGGGAGTGCCGGGGCAGGCCGCGCAGCGCCCAGTTCCAGATCCGCTCGCCGTCGTAGAGCAGGAAGAAGGTGGTGAAGAAGGCGAGCAGGACGGCGGTCAGCACCTCCACGGCGATCTGCGCGCCGGTGATGCCGGCCGAGGTGAGCTGCTCGGTGTTGGTGCTGATCGCCTTGGTGATCTGGTTGGCGAAGTCGGTGATCTGCTGCTCGGTCAGGTGCAGCGGCCCCGTGATCAGCCAGTCCCGCAGCTGGTCGACACCGGCCTTGACCTTGCTGGTGACGGTCTCCAGGTTGGTGGTCACCTGCCAGACCACGAACCAGCCGACCAGCCCGATGCCGGCCAGTCCGCTCATGAACACCCCGCCGGCGGCCAGCGAGCGCGGCACGCCGTGGCGGCGCAGCCAGGAGACGGTGGGCTCCAGCAGGGCGGAGATCAGCAGCGAGGCGAGCACCGCGAAGGCGACCAGCCGCAGCATGTCGACGATGGAGAAGACGACGTACAGCGCGGCGCCGAGCAGCAGCAGCCGCCAGGTGGACTCGGCGGCGACCCGCAGGCCCCACGGCACCGCCTCGGCGGGGGTCGCGGGCCGGCCGAAGTGGCCGTGCGAGGGCGTGGAAACCGGAGCGGGGGCGGGGACGGGCGGGGGCGCCGGAGCGGGCGCGGGAACGGCGGCGGCCGGCGCGGCGGCCTCGGCCCGCGGACCCGGCAGCGGGCCGGCGGGCGGCGGATCGGCCGGCGACGGGGACAGCGGGGCGAGCGGCGGTTCGTGGAAGTCGGCCGCCATCGCGGCCCGCCGGCGCCGTTCGATCACGGCGGCGGCGCTCGCCACCACGGCCATCCCCTTGGCCACGGCCTTGAAGGCCTGTCCGCCCCGCGCCATGCTCACTACCACTTCTCCCCGCCGGAGCCGCCCGGTGCGGCGGCACGCCGTGGGTCCCGCCACGGCCGTCAGGAAGACGCTACCCGGCCGGGGGGCGGTGAGTCCGCCGGCCGGAAGGATCCGCACGGGTTCTTCGGAGCCGATTCCAGGACAAAACAGCACGTCCCGGGTGGTTTCAGGCGCCCGGCAACGGGGAGGAGTCGGGCGGGAACCCGGAGCCGACTGTCGGCGGACCGGCCGGCGCGGGGAGCTACCAGGACCCCTCCCCGTCCCCGCGTCCGCACCCGGGCCCGCACCGCCCGAGGGCGCACCGCGCGACCCGGGCGGCGCGGCCCGTCCCCGCACCGCGAAACACCGCGGCCCCCGGTCACCGGGTGGGTGACCGGGGGCCGCGGCGGCGTTCCTAGTACCAGTGGTGCGACTGCCAGAACGACCAGGCGCCGCAGGGGCTGCCGTAGCGGCTGTTCATGTAGTTCAGGCCCCACTTGATCTGGGTGGCCGGGTTGGTGCGCCAGTCGGCGCCGGCCGAGGCCATCTTGGAGCCGGGCAGCGCCTGGACCAGGCCGTACGCGCCGGAGCTCTTGTTGGTGGCGGTGTAGTTCCAGCCGCTCTCGCGCTTCACGATCTGGCTGAAGCACTGGAACTGGGCGTCGTTGCCGACGATCTGCTGGGCCAGCTCCTGCACCGAACCGGGGCTGACCGAGACCGGCGGGGCGGAGTTGTCCGTGGCGGACATCGCCGAGCGGGCCTTGGAGCGGTTGGCGGCGGCCTCGTCGGCCTTGCGCTTCTCCTCGGCGGCCTTCGCGGCCTTCTCCGCCTCGGCCTTGGCAGCGGCCTCCTTGGCCGCGGCGTCCGCCTTGGCCTGGGCCTCGGCGGCGGCCTGCTGGCGGGCCGCTTCCTCGGCGGCCTTCTGCTCGGCGGCGGCCTTGGCGGCCGCGTCGGCGGCGGCCTGCTGGGCGGATGCCTGCGTGCCGATGTTGTCGCTGATGGTCTGCGCCTGGGCGCCAGAGGGGACTTCGGCAAGCAGGGTCGCGCCGGCGACGTCGACCGTCTGCGTCGTCTTGCCCTCGCTGCCCGACGCCATGCCCACGACGGCACCGACAGCGGTGACGGCGGTGGCGGAGGCGACAGCAACTCCCCGGACCGAGATCCGAGTCACATGGATTCCTTCCAGCATCGCCCACGCGTGACCGTACGGGCGCAACCTGCCCCTTGGCTCTGCCCTCCGTACGGTGCTGGTCACGGGAGGTACTGACCCGGCGTCCGGCCGAGGTGAGGCGACCGGGCGTTTCATTCGGGCGGCGTACGGCTCACGGTCTTCAATTGTGCGTCCACCGACCGGAGTTGGTGGACCGTCCGGGCCGGACTCCCGGCCTTCCGGAAGCCCTGCCATGCCGTACGCGGGGCCTGACAGAACCCTCACCATGCCGCACGGGGACGTGTCGACGCAATTCCCTGTTGCGTGGCGGATGTCACATTCACCGAACCGGCGTTCGCCGGACACAAAGCACTCGATGTGATGAAAAGGGCAGGGCCCGCTCCGCCAGGAACGGGCCCCATGCCGGGAATTGACGGTTTTGTCCGTGAATGCCCGGATCGCCGGAGATCACCGGATCACGGGCTGACGTCCTCCAGCATCTCCGTCACCAGCGCCGCGATCGGCGAGCGCTCCGAGCGGGTCAGCGTGATGTGCGCGAAGAGCGGATGCCCCTTCAGCTTCTCCACCACCGCCACCACGCCGTCGTACCGGCCGACCCTGAGGTTGTCCCGCTGCGCCACGTCGTGGGTGAGCACCACCCGCGAGCCCTGGCCGATCCGGGACAGCACCGTCAGCAGGACGTTGCGCTCCAGCGACTGCGCCTCGTCCACGATCACGAAGGCGTCGTGCAGGGAACGCCCGCGGATGTGGGTGAGCGGCAGGACCTCCAGCATGCCCCGGGAGATGACCTCCTCGATCACGTCCGGGGTGGTGACCGCCGAGAGGGTGTCGAAGACCGCCTGGGCCCAGGGGCTCATCTTCTCGGTCTCACTGCCCGGCAGGTAGCCGAGCTCCTGCCCGCCGACCGCGTACAGCGGCCGGAAGACCATCACCTTGCGGTGCTGCTGCCGCTCCAGGACCGCCTCCAGGCCGGCGCAGAGCGCCAGCGCGGACTTGCCGGTACCGGCCCGGCCGCCCAGCGAGACGATCCCGACCTCCGGGTCGAGCAGCAGGTCCAGCGCCACCCGCTGCTCGGCGCTGCGCCCGCGCAGGCCGAACGCCTCGCGCTCCCCGCGCACCAGCCGCACCCGGCCGTCCCCGGTGACCCGGCCGAGCGCCTTGCCGCGCTCGGAGGTGAGCATGAGTCCGGTGTGCACCGGCAGCTCGGCGGCGCCGTCGACGTCCACCCCGGCGTCGTGGCCGGCCGCGAACAGCGCGTCCACGTCGTCGGCGGGCACGTGCAGCTCGGCCATGCCCGTCCAGCCGGAGGTGATCGCCAGCTCGGCCCGGTACTCCTCGGCGAGCAGGCCGACCGAGGACGCCTTGATCCGCAGCGGGAGGTCCTTGGAGACGACGGTGACGTCGTACCCCTCGGCCTGCAGGTTCCGGGCCACCGCCAGGATCCGGGTGTCGGCCTCGCCGCCGCCGGCCCGGTAGCCGGCCGGCAGTATCGACGTGTCGGAGTGGTTGAGCTCCACCCGGATGGTGCCGCCGAGCTCGCCGACCGGGATGGGCTCGTCGAGGCGGCCGTACCGGATCCGGTAGTCGTCGAGCAGTCGCAGCGCCTGGCGGGCGAAGTACCCCAGCTCGGGATGGTGCCGCTTGGCCTCCAGCTCCGTCACCACGACCACCGGGAGGACGACCTCGTGCTCCTCGAAACGGGTCATGGCGAGCGGGTCCGCCAGGAGCACACTGGTGTCGAGAACGTACGTGCGCCGGTCTGGTGTCCGGCGGCTCTTGGAACTGACCACTAGGCCTCCAGGGCGGATGACCCTGCGTCATCCGCGGCAAGCCGGCCCCCGCTGCCCCGGTGGCCTCGGGGCCGGTCTGATCGGAGTATTCCCAGGCGGGGGGCGGTGCATTCGCGCCCTCGGAGAACTGACGGATCATTGCGGATGAACGTTTGGCCTCGCCCGGCCTCCGGGTAGGCCAGCTCCTACGGCGGTCAATCCGGTGCGCCCGGCCGCCGGGCCCGGTCCCCCGGGGGCGGCGCGGCCCCCGTCAGAGGCCCATCCGCCGGTTGCGCTGCTCGAAGGCGCGCAGCGCCCGCAGGAAGTCGACCTTGCGGAAGGCCGGCCAGTACGCCTCGCAGAAGTAGAACTCGCTGTGCGCGCTCTGCCAGAGCAGGAAGCCGGAGAGCCGCTGCTCGCCCGAGGTGCGGATGACCAGGTCGGGATCGGGCTGGCCCTTGGTGTACAGGTGCTCGGCGATGTGCTCGACGTCCAGGATCTCGGCCAGCTCCTCGATCGAGGTGCCCCGGCCGGCGTGCTCCTGGAGCAGCGAGCGGACGGCGTCGGCGATCTCGTGCCGGCCGCCGTAGCCGACGGCCACGTTCACGGTGATGCCGTCGATGCCCGCGGTCTCGTCGGCGGCCTGCTTCAGGACGTCGGCGGTGTGCTGCGGCAGCAGGTCCAGCGCGCCCACCGGGTGGATCCGCCAGCGGCGGGCGGCGGCCAGGTTGGTGACCGCGTCCTCGATGATGCCGAGCAGCGGGACCAGCTCGTCGGCCGGGCGGTCGAGGTTGTCGGTGGAGAGCATCCACAGCGTGACGACCTTGACGTGGGTCTCGTCGCACCAGCCGAGGAACTCGCTGATCTTGTCGGCGCCGCGCTGGTGGCCGTACGCGGTGGAGCCCCCGGTCGCCCGGGCCCAGCGGCGGTTGCCGTCGAGGATCACGCCGATGTGGTGCGGGGTGCGGGCCAGGTGCACCTCGACCCGGCGACCGTAGAGGCCGTACATCCCGTCCAGCAGGACGCGCAGACCCGGCGTGCGTTCGACGACATCGCGCAGACCCATGGTTTTCGGCCCCTCCGTACTCACTTCACCGGGTGCTTCAGAACCCCCGGCGCAGCCTACTCCCGCGCCGTGGCGGCAGGGAAAGCCGCAGGTCGCGGGAGGGTCACAGTCCTGTGCTGAGTCTGTCGCGGCGGGCGCGCCGGAGGTGGCCGGAACGTACCGGGACGGCGCCCCGGGGACGCGCCGGGGAACGGCCGGGGGCCGGATACGGAACGGTCTCCGATTCCTTAAGGAATCCGTAAGCCGACGGTTCAATGCTTGACGACCCCCAATGGTCTAGTCCAGCTTTTGTTCCCAGGGCGGAACAGAACACCGGACCCGCCCTCGTCAAGGCAGTACTTCGGACGCAATGCCCTCCCCCACACGCGGCCGCCGCGCCCCCCACCGCGGCGGCCGCTCCTCCCCCACAGGAGCGCACCTCCATGGCCCGTACGCTGAACCGGCCCGTGTCGCACAAGCGCCGCCGCGGCCCCGTCCCGGCTCTCGCCGCGGGCGCCACCGCCCTCGCCCTGGCCGGCACCGGCCTCGCCCTCTTCGCCGGCGGGGCCAACGCCGCGGCCGGGAACCTGGTCGCCAACGGCGGCTTCGACGGCTCGCTCGGCGGCTGGGTCTGCACCGGCGCCGCGAGCGCCGTCACCACGCCGGTCCACTCCGGCACGGGCGCACTGCAGGCCACCCCGGGTGCGGCGGACACCGCCGAGTGCACCCAGACCATCAGCGTGCTGCCCAACACCAGCTACACCCTGAGCGCCTGGGTCCAGGGCCCGTACGCCTACCTCGGGGCGCGCGGCACCGGCGGCACCGACCCGAGCGTCTGGTCCAACCAGAACAGCTGGAACCAGCTCTCCACCACCTTCACCACCGGCGCGAGCGCCAAGAGCGTCACCGTCTACCTGCACGGCTGGTACGGCCAGAGCGCCTACCTCGCCGACGACGTCGTGCTGAGCGGCCCGGCCGGCCCCTCCACCCCGAGCCCGACCGCGACGGCCACCCCCACGCCGACCGCCACCCCCACCGTGACGCCGACCACGACCGCCTCGCCGACGGCCACCCCCACGCCGACCCAGACGGTGACCCCCACCCCCACCCAGACGGTCACCCCGACCCCCACGGCGACCAGCACCGGCAACCCGAACACCGGCGTCCCGAAGCACGCCGTCACCGGCTACTGGCACAACTTCGACAACAAGGGCAACAACCTCCAGAAGCTGAGCGACGTCCAGAGCGCGTACGACATCATCGCGGTCTCCTTCGCGGACGCCGTTCCCACCCGCGCCGGCGCCATCACCTTCAAGCTGGACCCGGAGCTGTCGGCCGGCCTCGGCGGCTACACCGACGCCCAGTTCCGCGCCGACGTGAAGGCCAAGCAGGCGGCCGGCAAGAAGGTCATCATCTCCGTCGGCGGCCAGAACGGCGCCATCTCGGTCAATGACGCCGCCGCCGCCCAGGCCTTCGTGGACAGCGCCTACGCCGTCATCAAGGACTACGGCTTCGACGGCATCGACATCGACCTGGAGAACGGCGTCAACCCGACGCACATGGGCAACGCCCTGCACAGCCTCCAGGCCAAGGTCGGCTCCGGCTTCGTCCTGACGATGGCCCCGGAGACCATCGGGATGTACTCCACCGCCGGCGCCTACTTCCAGCTGGCGCTGAACACCAAGGACATCCTGACCGTCGTCAACACCCAGTTCTACAACTCGGGCGGCATGAACGGCTGCGACGGCAAGGTCTACACCCAGGGCACCATCGACTTCATCACCTCGCAGGTCTGCACCCAGATCCAGGGCGGCCTGCGGCCCGACCAGGTCGGCATCGGCGTCCCCGCCTCCACCAAGGCGGCCGGCGGCGGCTACGTCGCGCCGAGCGTCGTCAACAACGCGCTGGACTGCCTCGCCACCGGCAAGAACTGCGGCAGCTTCGTCCCGCCGGCCAAGTGGCCGACCATCCGGGGCGCGATGACCTGGTCCACCAACTGGGACTCCGTCAACGGGAACGCCTTCTCCAACACGGTCGGCCCGTTCGTCCACCAGATGCCGTAACTCCCCCCGGCGCGCCGCTCCTTGAGGGTGGAGCCTGCGCGTCGGCGCCGGGCCCGCCGTACCTGACCGGTACGGCGGGCCCGTCCGCTTTCCGGGCCCGTCCGCTTTCCGGGGCCGGCTCAGGCGTGGCCGAGCACCGCCAGCAGGGTGCCGAGCAGCAGGAACGGGCCCAGCGGCACCTCCCGACCGCGCACCGGGCGGCGGCGCGCCAGCGCGGTCAGCAGCACGCCGACCGACCAGAGCCCGGCCAGCAGCACGAAGGCCACCAGCGCGGCGAAGGCGGCCGACCAGCCGTACCGGCCGAGCAGCGCACCGAGGCCGAGCGCCAGCACGGTGTCCCCCGCGCCCACCAGCCCCAGCTGGACCGGGACCTCGAACAGCACCCCGGCGGCCAGCGCCACCAGCAGGCAGCGCAGCAGCACCCCCGGGGCGTCCCCGGCCAGCTGCACCCCGGTCAGCAGCACCGCGAGGCCCGCCGCCAGCGTCCAGGTGAGCGGGTAGGGCAGCCGGTGCACCCGGGCGTCGGTGAAGCCGAGCACCACACCGGGCCCGGCCAGCCAGAGCAGCAGCAGCGCGTCCGCCGGGTGCGCGGCGGCGAGCGCGGCGGCGGCCGCGGCCGCGGTGACCGCCTCCACCCGCCAGGGGCCGGGGCCGAGCCCGGTCCGGCAGCCCGGACACCGCCCGGTGGGCGGCAGCCCGCGCAGCTCCCGCCCGCAGGACGGGCAGGCCCGGCACCACGCCTCGCCCTCCGGCACGGCGTAGCGCACCACCAGGCCGCGCAGCGCCGGTGCCACCAGTACCCCGGCCAGTACCGCTCCCAGCGCGCTCGCGATCACGGCTCGCCCCCTCCTCGCCCGGGACCCGCGATCCGGCGGGCTCCGCTCCGGAACCGGCCGGACACCGTCCGCGTCCGACCCCTGACGGCACCGCGGAGCCCGGGTGCCGCACGACCACATCATCCACGGGGCAGAGACACCTTGACGAAGCTTCCGGGCACTCTGCGCGCGGCGGTCCTGGCCGCCCCGACCGTCCTGAAGCCGGTCCCGCGGTGCGACTCCGGCAGGAAGCCGGGCACCCTGGCCGACGGCCGGACCCGGCGGCAGTGTGCCGTCCGTCTCGTTCCCGACGGCACCCCGCCGGAGTTCCTCGCCTTCGGCACTGTTCCGGGCACCCGGCCGCTGATCCGGAAGGCGGGCCGAGGCGTCCGCCTCCTGATCGAAGGCGGAGCGGAACGGTGGCGTCCGGGCGCTCCGGCGGGTGTCCCACGACACGCGCCGGACCGCCCGTTCGTGCCCCTAAAGTAGGCAGGCATGCAGGTCATCCAGTCCAGCAAGCTCGCCAATGTCTGCTACGACATCCGCGGTCCGGTGCTCGACGAGGCGATGCGGCTGGAGGAACAGGGCCACCGCATCCTGAAGCTCAACACCGGCAATCCCGCACTGTTCGGCTTCGACGCGCCGCCGGAGATCCTCCAGGACATCCTGCGCAACCTCTCCACCGCGCACGGCTACGGCGACTCCAAGGGCCTGCTCTCCGCGCGCCGCGCCGTGGTGATGCACTACGAGGAGCGCGGCCTGGAGGGTCTGACGACCGAGGACGTCTTCCTCGGCAACGGCGTCTCCGAACTGATCCAGCTGGCGATGACCGCCCTGCTGGACGACGGCGACGAGGTGCTCGTCCCGGCCCCGGACTACCCGCTGTGGACGGCCTCCGTCTCGCTGGCCGGCGGCACCGCCGTCCACTACCGCTGCGACGAGCAGTCCGAGTGGTACCCGGACCTCGCCGACGTCGAGGCCAAGGTCACCGACCGGACCAGGGCGCTGGTGGTGATCAACCCCAACAACCCGACCGGCGCGGTCTACCCGCGCGAGGTGCTGGAGGGGCTGGTCGGGATCGCCCGCCGCCACCAGCTGGTGATCTACGCGGACGAGATCTACGACAAGATCCTCTACGACGACGCCGAGCACGTCCCGCTGGCAAGCCTGGCGCCCGACCTCTTCTGCGTCACCTTCAACGGCATGTCCAAGTCCTACCGGGTGGCGGGCTTCCGCTCCGGCTGGATGGTGCTCTCCGGCGACCGCACCCGGGCCCGCAGCTACGTCGAGGGTCTGACCGTGCTCGCCTCGATGCGGCTGTGCGCCAACATGCCGGCCCAGCACGCGGTGGCCGCGGCACTCGGCGGACGCCAGTCGATCAAGGACCTGATCCTGCCCGGCGGCCGGCTGCTGGAGTCCCGGGACGCGGCGTACCGGCTGCTCAACGACATCCCCGGGGTCAGCTGCGTGAAGCCGAAGGGGGCCCTGTACGCCTTCCCCCGGCTGGACCCGAAGGTCTTCAAGATCAAGGACGACGCCCGGATGGTGCTCGACCTGCTGCGTGCCGAGCGGATCCTGCTGGTCCAGGGCACCGGCTTCAACTGGCCCGAGCCGGACCACTTCCGGCTGGTCACCCTGCCGCGCGCGGAGGAGATCACCGACGCGGTCACCCGGATCGGGATGTTCCTGAGCGGCTACACCCAGCCCTGAGGGACGCGCGAAAAGCGCTACGGCCGGAGTCCCGGTCGGGCGATCTCCTTGGTCGGGGAAAGATCGTCCGTCGGGGCTCCGGCCGTCCTGTCGCTTGCCGGTGCGCGGTTCGTGCCGCGCACCGGCCTCTCTACCGCTCCTGCTGAGGCTCAGGCTCAGCCGAGGCGGGCGACCAGGTCTCGGTACTCGTCCCACAGCGCGGCGGGCGTGTGCTCACCGAACATCTCCAGGTGGGCCGGGACGAGCGCGGCCTCCTGACGCCAGATGTCGGCGTCGACGGTGAAGAGCAGGTCGAGGTCCTCCTTCGACAGCTCCAGCCCGTTCAGGTCGAAGCCCTCGACGGTCGGCAGCACGCCGATCGGGGTCTCGACGCCCTCGCCGGTGCCCTCCAGGCGCTCGACGACCCACTTCAGCACGCGGCTGTTCTCGCCGTAGCCCGGCCAGACGAACTGGCCGTCGGCGTTCTTGCGGAACCAGTTGACGTAGTAGATCTTCGGCAGCTTCTCGGCGTCCGCCTCGGCGCCGACCTTCAGCCAGTGGGCGAAGTAGTCGCCCATGTTGTAGCCGCAGAACGGCAGCATCGCGAACGGGTCGCGGCGCAGCTCGCCGACGGTGCCCTCGGCGGCGGCGGTCTTCTCGGAGGCGATGTTGGCGCCGAGGAAGACGCCGTGCTGCCAGTCGAAGGACTCCGTCACCAGCGGGACGGCGGTGGCCCGGCGGCCGCCGAACAGGATGGCCGAGATCGGCACACCCGCCGGGTCCTCCCACTCGGGGGCGATGGTCGGGCACTGCGCGGCCGGGACGGCGAAGCGGGCGTTCGGGTGGGCGGCCGGGGTCCCGGACTCCGGCGTCCAGTCGTTGCCGCGCCAGTCGGTCAGGTGGGCCGGCTTCTCGTCGGTGAGGCCCTCCCACCAGACGTCGCCGTCGTCGGTGAGCGCGACGTTGGTGAAGACGGTGTTGCCCCAGAGGGTGTCGATCGCGTTGGCGTTGGTGTCCACGCCGGTGCCGGGGGCGACGCCGAAGAAGCCCGCCTCGGGGTTGATGGCGTACAGGCGGCCGTCGGCGCCGAAGCGCATCCAGGCGATGTCGTCGCCGATCGTCTCGACCTTCCAGCCCGGGATGGTGGGCTGGAGCATCGCCAGGTTGGTCTTGCCGCAGGCGGACGGGAAAGCGGCCGCGACGTACGTGGGCTCCGCCTCGCCCGCCGGGCCCGCCGGCGGGGTGAGCTTCAGGATGAGCATGTGCTCGGCCAGCCAGCCCTCGTCGCGGGCCATGGTCGAGGCGATGCGCAGCGCGTAGCACTTCTTGCCGAGCAGGGCGTTGCCGCCGTAGCCGGAGCCGAAGGACCAGATCTCCCGGGTCTCCGGGAAGTGCGAGATGTACTTGGTGCTGCTGCACGGCCACGGCACGTCCGCCTGGCCCTCGGCGAGCGGGGCGCCGACGGTGTGCACGGCCTTGACGAAGTCGCCGTCCTCGCCGAGCTGGTCGAGCACGGCCCGGCCCATGCGGGTCATCACGCGCATCGACACGGCGACGTAGGCGGAGTCGGTGATCTCGACGCCGTAGGCGGCCAGCGGGGAGCCGACCGGGCCCATCGAGAACGGCACGACGTACATGGTGCGGCCCTTCATGGCGCCGCGGAACAGGCCCTGCTCGCCCTGGAAGATCTCGCGCATCTCGGCGGGAGCCTTCCAGTGGTTGGTCGGGCCGGCGTCCTTCTCCTGCTCGGAGCAGATGAAGGTGCGGTCCTCCACGCGCGCCACGTCCGAGGGGTCCGAGGCGGCGTAGTAGGAGTTGGGGCGCTTCTCCTCGTTGAGCTTCTTGAAAGTGCCCTGGGCGACGAGCAGGTCCGCGAGGCGCTGGTACTCCTCCTCGGAACCGTCGCACCATTCGACGCGGTCCGGCTGGGTGAGCTCCGCGATCTCGCTCACCCACGCCAGCAGGCGCTGGTGGCGGGTGGGCGCGGCGCTGAGAGCAGCCGAGTTCTCGTTCGACACGATCGCTCCGTTTCACGCCATCCCGGCGGGGAGACGGCGTAGCGGGGGTTGAGGGTGCTTGCAGCGTAGCTCCGGACCCCCGACCTCAACGCGGCAGAACGGCGGAATTGACGCATCTTTTACTACAGTACGGATGATTACTGGTTAGTAGGACCGGACCTTCGACACCTGGCAGGGCCTGCCGACCCCCCTTCGAATACTCCAAAACGTCCAAGTCGTGATGAGCGCCACTTCCTACGAATCAGTAACCTACGGATCCGTAGGTAGCGGGTAGCATGCGGCTCATGACTGCTGAGCTCCTGGAGAGCACGGAGCGTGCCGAGAGCAGGCCGAAGTGGCGCGGCTGGCTGCACGCAGGAATGTTCCCCGCCACGGTGGCCGCCGGGATCGTGCTGATCTGCCTGGCCGAACCGGGGCCCGCGAGGATCGCGTGCGCGATCTACTCCGCCAGCGCCTGGCTGCTCTTCGGGGTCAGCGCGGTCTACCACCGCTTCCACTGGGGGCCGCGCGGCGACGCGATCCTGCGCCGGCTGGACCACGCGAACATCTTCCTGATCATCGCGGGGACCTACACCCCGTTCACCATCCTGCTGCTGGACGGCACCGCCCGGCAGGTGCTGCTCTGGGCGGTCTGGGGCGGCGCGCTGGCGGGGATAGCGTTCCGGGTCTTCTGGGTCGGCGCGCCGCGCTGGCTCTACACGCCGGTGTACCTCGCGCTGGGCTGGGCCGCCGCGTTCTTCCTGCCGGACTTCCTGCGCGCCGGCGGCGTCGCCGTCCTGGTGCTGATGATCGTCGGCGGCGTGCTCTACAGCATCGGCGGCGTGGTGTACGGGCTCAAGCGGCCGAACCCGTCACCGCAGTGGTTCGGCTTCCACGAGGTGTTCCACGCCTTCACCCTCGGGGCGTTCATCACGCAGTACGTCGGGGTCTCACTGGTGGCCTACAGCGCGGCCGGCTGAGCCCGGCGCCCCGTGACGGGCGGTCGACCGGTCGTGCGACCGGACGGCCGCCCGTTCCGCCGTCCACTCCCGGACCGGGTGCTCGTACACCCGGTCGTGCGGCGCCCGCTCGTGCGCCCCGTCGGGCCGGTGCTCGTGCAGCCGGTCGAAGCGCTCATGGGTGTGCCGGCCGCGGACCACCCGCCCGGCCTGCCGCGCGTCGATCGCCTCCCGGGCCCGGCGGCAGCGCTCGCAGTGCGCGGCGTCCACCACGGCCCCGGCCGCCCGGTGCCCGCCCGGCGCCGACCGGCGGTCCGGCTCGGACGCCTGATGGAGCAGCCGCCAGCGACGGCCCACATAGACCATCAGCAGCAGCGTCTCGACCCCGGCGACCACCAGCACCAGCGCGGCGCCATGGATCAGATAGGCCGCGACCACGGCCAGCGCCGAGCCCACCACCACTGCGGCACCCCAGATCTGGGCACCCGACTCCCGAACGGCCATGACGGCTTCTCCTTCCTGCGCCGGGCTCGTGGTCGGCCCGTGCCGCCCCACCCCTTCTCCGCTCTCGGCACGCACCGGCCCGCACTGACCGACGGCCACATCGTATCTACCGACAGTCACCCGCAACGCCCCGAAAGCGGCGAACGACAGATCAACGTTGCGTCAATTCCCCGTGCGGAACGCGCACTTCCAGGACACATCACGGAGAGTGACGATCTTTCCGCATCCTCCCGCATTGACGGCGACCTTCTTTTGGGAGTTACTGTCATTTGACACCGACTACCGTCACCGGTCTCCGGAGGTTTCCCGTGCCCACTGCGCCCACCCCGCCCACCGAGGACCGGGCGGCCCCGCCCGGCCCGGACCCACGGCGCTGGCTCGCGCTCGTCGCGGTCGCGCTGAGCGTCCTGGTGATCAGCCTCGACATGACGGTCCTGAACGTCGCCCTGCCCACGCTGGCCTCGCAGCTCGGGGCCACCACCGGGCAGCAGCAGTGGATCGTCGACTCCTACACCGTGGTCTTCGCCGCCGTGATGCTCCCGGCCGGGCTCATCGGCGACCGCTTCGGCCGCCGCTTCACGCTCACCCTCGGACTCACCCTGTTCGGCCTCGCCTCGGCGATCGGCATGCTGGCCGACAGCCCCGCCACGCTGATCGCCGCGCGCGCCGCGATGGGCCTGGCCGGCGCGCTGGTGATGCCGATGTCCATGGCGGTGATCCCCGGCCTCTTCCCGCCCGGCGAGCAGCGGCGCGCCACCGCGATCCTGGCCGCCTCGCTGGCCGTCGGCACCCCGCTCGGCCCGCTGATCGGCGGCTTCGTCCTCCAGCACTACTGGTGGGGCGCGATCTTCGCGATCAACCTGCCGCTGGTGGCGATCGGCATCACCGCCTGCGCCGTCCTGCTGCCGGAGACCCGTAACCCCGCCGCGCCCCCGATCGACGTGCCCGCCACCCTGCTCGGCGCCGGCGGGCTGGCCGCGCTCACCTACGGCATCATCGAGAGCCCCGAGCGCGGCTGGGGCGACCCGCTGGTGCTCGGCACCGTGGGCGGCGCGCTGGTCGCGCTCACCCTGCTGGTCCTGCGCAGCCGGCGGCAGACCGCTCCGATGCTCGACCTGTCGCTGCTCGCCGACGCCGCCTTCCGCTGGTCGACGGTGGCCGCGACGCTGGTGTCCCTGGTCCTGTTCGGCGCGTTCTTCGTGCTCCCGCTGTACTTCCAGAGCGTCCTCGGCGCGGACGCCTTCGGCACCGGTCTGCGGCTGATGCCGATGATGCTCGGCCTGATGGTGGCCGCCCGGCTCAGCGACAAGCTGGTCGCCCGGACCAGTCCCCGGACGGTGATCGCCCTCGGGCTGGCCCTGCTGGCCGCCGCCCTGCTCGTCGGCAGCCGGACGGAGGTCTCGGACGGCTACGGCCTGGCCGCCGTCTGGCTCACCCTGCTCGGGGTCGGCATGGGCCTGTCCCTCATCACCGCACAGGCCACCGCCCTGCTCACGCTGCCGCCCGCCCGGGCCGGCGTCGGCTCGGGCCTGCTGCAGACCTTCCGCCAGGTCGGCGGGGCCATCGGGGTGGCGGTCTTCGGCAGCCTGCTCGCCAACGCCTACCGGGGCGCGCTGGACACCGGCGGGCTGGCGGCGGGCACGGCCGAGCAGGCCGGGCGGTCGGTGGTCGCCGCCGACGCGGTCGCCGCCGCGGCCGGCGACCCGGCGCTGGCCGCCTCCGCGCACAGCGCCTACGTGCACGGGATGACGGTCGTCCTGCTGGTCTCCGGGGCGATCGCCGTGCTGTCGGCGTTCCTGGTCGCGCTGCGGATGCCCGCCGTCGAACCGGCCGGGCCGGCCGCCGGGGCCACCGGGTCCACCGCCGTCCCCGCGGCCGATCACGGATAATCGAAGACATGAACGCAACGCGGCCGGCGACGGCACCTCCGACAGGACCGGGCAACCCGATCCAGGCGATGCTGGAGGCGCCGCTGTCGCTGCGCGAGCGCAAGAAGCTGAAGACCCGCCAGACCATCCGGCGCGAGGCGTACCGGCTGATCGCCGAACAGGGGTACGAGAACACCACGGTGGACCAGATCGCGGCCGCCGCCGAGGTGTCCCCGTCCACCTTCTTCCGCTACTTCGCCACCAAGGAGGACCTCGTCCTCACCGACGAGTACGACCCGGCGATGATCGAGGCCCTGCTCGCCAGGCCCGCCGACGAACCGTTTCTGCGCTCCTGCCGGGAGGCCCTCATCGGGCTGACCCGGCAGTTGATGGAGCACGAGCGCGAGGAAGTGCTCGTCCGGATGCGGCTGACCAAGGACGTCCCCTCGCTGCGGGCCCGGCTGCTCGACACCGGCAACGAGCCGCAGCGGCTCTACCTCACCGCGCTGACCCGGCGGGCCGGCGTCCAGGAGCCCACCTTCGCGATGCGGATCACCGCCGCCGCGATCGGCGCCGCCACCACGGAGGCGGTGCTGCGGTGGGCCGAGAGCAACGGCACCGAGGACATCGCCGATCTGGTGGACCGCACCTTCGCGATCCTGGAGGACGGCTTCACCGGTCTGTAGCCGGGAGGAGCGCGCGCAGCCGGGAGGAGCGCGACGGCGGGGTCACCGCCGCCACGCTCCGCCCGGGCGCGTCCCCGCGGGCTACCCGTGCCGCAGGGCCGTCCGCCGCCGCAGGGCGACGCCCGCGCCCGCGAGCGCGGTGGCGCCCAGGGCCGCGGCCGCCGTCACGGCGGGCAGCGCGGTACCGCCCGCGCCGGGTGCGGCGGCCTGCTCGTAGCCGCCGCCCCGGCCCGCCCGGTCGTACGCCGAGCCGGGCAGCTTGTCGCCGTACCGCTGCCGGACCAGGCCCTGGTACGCGGCCAGGCTCACCCCGGCCTCGCCCACCGAGCGGCGCGCCTCCTCGTCCAGCGGCAGCACCCGGCCGTCCCGCAGCACGTACCAGGCGTTGATCTGCGGCTCGCGGAACGCCGTCCCGCCGCCGTCCGCCGCCCGCGCGGCGTAGTCGCCCTCGTCGCCGCCGGTGGCGATGTTGACGACCCGCCAGCCGTCGCCCTGCTTCACCGTCCAGACCGAGGCGACCCGCCCGTCGGCCGCCACCACCCGGCTCGCGGCGAACTCGGCCCGGGCCACCGGGGCGCCCGGCGTGCCGGACACGAAGGCGGCGTTCAGCGTGTACACCGGCACGGTGTCCCCGGCCAGCCGGGGCGCGGGGGCGGCGGTCACCGCCCCGTCGGCCGCCCCCGGGGCGAGCCGCCCGGTCGGCGGGAGGCCGTTGCGGGCGAAGAAGCGGCCGACCTGGTCGAGCACCGCCGGGCTCTGCACCGCGCTACGCGCCCGGGCCAGCTCCGCGACCGGCACCGGCTCGGGCACCCCCGACGCGCCGGACGCGCCGGACGGACCGGACGGACCCGCGGCGGAGGCGGCCGGCGCGAGCGCCAGCCCCAGACCGGCGGCGAGCAGGACGACCGCCGCGCCGCGGACCGCCGCGGCCTTGCGCATGCTGCTGCTCATGTCGCCCCTCACGCGCCGATCCGGTACAGGGAGTGGGTCCAGGAGAACGTGCCGTTCGACACGTAGTAGGTGTAGTCCGCCCAGTTGTAGCGGTAGTTGGACGGCCACGGATCGCCCCAGTAGACCCAGTTGTTGGCGGTGTCGTAGCCGTACAGGACGTGCATGTGGCCGCCGCCGGAGCTCCACTGGATCCGGGTCTCGACCGGCCGGTCGGCGTTCACCTCGGTCTGCACCGTGCCGTAGCGCAGGTAGCCGGTGACGTAGGAGCCCGGGTTGATGCCGATCCAGCTCAGGGCGTTCTGCACATCGCCCAGCGTGGCCTGGCTGTTGGGGCAGCCGGAGTTGGTCGAGCGGCCGAACGCGGCGTTGCAGAACTGGTTCTGGCTGTAGTCGTAGCCGTACCAGGTGGCGATGGTGTTGCCGCTCGCCGCCCAGCACCAGTTGGTCTGCTGTTGCTGCTGCATGGTGATGTTGAGCTTCTTGGACGTGCCGGCCAGGTCGGTCGTGGCGCCGGCGGCGGCAGCGGGCCGCACCCGCGCCTGGGGACCGGCGGCCGTGGGGGCGGCCTGGGCCGGGGTGACGGCCGCGACGCTGAGCGCCGGGCCGAGGACGCCGAGGGCGAGCACCGAGACGGCGCGACGCAGGCGTATCCGGGGAACGGACATGGGGGATGGCCTCCTTGCGGCAGGCAGAGGAGTCGAGAGGTGTGGGGGTGCGGTCCGGATCGCGCCACCGAGCATCGCGCCGTTGACATGGCTGGTCAACGCCCTTCGGACCCCGCCCGCGCGGGTGTGAACGGGCCCGCCCCGCTGTGAACGCCGGCCGCGGAACCCCCGCCCGGAACGTCAGGACCGGTGACAAACCCCCCTCCCCGTGTGAATATTCACGACCAGCCGGGCCCACCGCGCCGGCCCGCGCCGGGCCGCCCGGCCCCGCCCCCGAGGAGGCCGCATGCAGCGGACCGAGCACGCCGACCTCGCCACCGCGCTGCGCACCGGCCCGTTCGACCTCGCCCTGCGCACCGCCATCACCGTCCGCGGCCTCGCCCTGCACCGCATCCGCGACCACCTGGCGCTGCGCGGCGTCCACATCGGGGTCACCAGCCTCAGCTACTGGCAGCAGGGCCACCGCCGCCCCGAGCGGGCCGAATCACTGCGCGCCGTCCGCGAGTTGGAGCGGGTCCTGGAGCTGCCCGCGCACTCCCTCACCCGACTGCTCGGCCCCCGGCGCGCCGCCCCCGCCACGCCGGCCGGTCCGCCCGTCCGCCCCTACCGCGACCTCATCACCCCGCCCACCGCGGTCGACGACCTGCTCGCCGAGCTGGCCGGCCCGCGCGACAGCGGGCTGCACACCATCACCCACATCGAGCGGATCCGGATCGGCGCCGACCGCCGGCTCCGGCGCCGCGACTCCCAGCACGCGCTGCGCGCCCACCGCGACGGCGTCGACCGCTACCTCGCCATCCACCAGGGCGACCCCGGCAGCGACATCACCCGGGTCGGCGTCCGCGCCGAGGAGAACTGCCGCCCCGGCCGCGTCCGCCGCGACCAGGCCCACGACCTGCTGATCGCCGAACTCCTGCTGGACCGGCGGCTGCGCGCGGGCGACACCCACCTGCTCGGCTACGGCTTCGACGACGCCCCGGCGCCCGAGCCCAGCTGCGAGTACCTCCGCGGCTTCCACTCGGGCGCCGGGCAGTACGTCCTCCAGATCACCTTCGACCCGGCCGCGCTGCCCGTCCGCTGCCACCGCTTCGCCCGCCGCTCACCCGAGGAGAGGCCCTACGAGAGCGAGGAGTTGACCCTCGACGGCCACCACTGCGTCCACCTGGTCGCCACCGCCGTCGGGCCCTGCATCCTGGGCATCGGCTGGGACTGGGAGTGACCGCGCCGCGCCGGCCCTCCCGGGCGTCGCGTCACCGGACCGCCGGATCACCCGAGCGTCACGTCCGGGGCGGCGCGGCGTGTGTCGTACCGGGGGTCGACGGTGCCGAACAGCCGGTCCCAGACCGTGGTGTAGAAGCCCAGGTTGACCGCCGGATCGGCGTGGTGGCCGGCGTGGAACATCGGCAGCGCCACCCAGCGGAACACCGCGAGCCGCCGGATCCGAACCGGGAAGGGCTCCACCCCGAGGTGTCCGAGCAGGCCGAAGACCAGGTTGACGCCGATGTAGCCGGCCAGCGCGAGGGCGGACATTCCCGGCCAGAGGCAGAGCACCGCGATCCACGCGCCGCCGAATCCCAGCACCTCCAGCGGGTGCAGCACGAAGAGCGTGGCGGGGCGCGGGTCCGGATAGGCGTGGTGCAGCTCGTGGGCCAGCCGGTAGAGCCGGCGGCGGTGGGCCAGCCAGTGCCCGCCGTACATCAGCGCGTCCATCACCAGCGAGAACAGCAGCAGGTCGGCCACCGCGCGCGGTCCCGCGTCGGCCGTGAGCCGGATCCAGCCGGCCCGCCAGAGCTGCCAGCCGACCAGGCCCACGGCCGAGTTGAGCAGCACCGCGACCACCGTGAGCAGCCGCTCCCGGTGGTCGGGCGGCGCGGGCGGCGGGGTCACCCGCCGGTCGCCGAAGCGGTGCACCAGCAGAGCGCCGGCCAGCAGGGCCAGCGCGAACAGCGCCAGGTTCCCGCCCAGCGCACCCGCCGCCGCCTGCGCCGGGCTCAGCCGCCCCACCCATCCGAGTACCGCGTCCACCCTCGGGCTCCCCCCGGCCGCCGGTCCACCCCTCCGGTGCGACGCCGCCCCGCCCGGGGCGGTTCCCCGCAGAGCCGGGCCGCGGACGGCGGCCTCAGGACGCCGGGCGCCGGGCGCCGGGCGTCAAGTGTCAGGCGTCAGGCGTCAGGCGCCGAAGGCCAGCTCCAGGCAGTCCGCCACCGGCCGGTAGCCGATCTGCTGGTAGATCGCGTTGCTGGTCGGATTGGCGAGGTCCGTGTACAGCAGCACCTCCTGGGCCCCGCCGGCGAGGGCGGCGGCCGAGGCGGCGGCCGTGACGCCGCTGGCGTAGCCGCGGCCGCGGGCCTCGTGCGGGGTGTACACCGGGCCGATGCGGGACATCCCGGCGACGACCGCGCTGGCCCCGGCCACCGCGACCGGACGCCCGGCCCCGTCCTCCCACAGGTGCAGCTGGCCGCCGGCGGTCCGGTCGTCGACCACCATCGCGGTGTCGGGGATCCGGATGTCCACCTCGGCCGCGAAGGCGTCGAACCAGCGGATCAGCAGCTCGCGGTCGGCCGCCCCGGCGAGCCGGGGGCGGCCGGCCGGCGGGCGCGGCGGGCCGGTCAGCTCACCGAGCCGGTAGAGCCGCTCATTGGTCCTGACGGTGGCGGTGGCCCCCGTGGCCCCGGCCCACGCGTCGCCGAACGCCCGCACCACCGCCGCCCCGCCGCCGACCCCGGCGAGCGGGGTGGCCCCGTCCCGGGTGCCGGCGAGTTCGACGGCCAGTTCGGCCGCCGCCCGCTCGGGCATCAGCCCGAGCCGCGGGGCGAACGGCGGGGTCTGCAGGAACGCCCCCGCGACCGGCCCGTCCGGCTCCGGGCTCCACCAGCCGAACACCGGCGCGCCGTCGCCGTAGTACCGCGGGCCGCGCGCCGTCAGCCGGTCGGTGATCGTGAGCAGCACGGTGTTCTCGGCCGGGTTCGCGGCGAGGAAGCCGCCGGCCCGGCCGCGGAAGTCGTCGAGGGAGGTGCTGAGGGTCCAGGGCATGCCCCATCCTCCCCCGCCGCTCCGCCGGTGCCCACCGGTTTACCCGGCCTCGGCCGCTCCCAGCCGCTCGGCGAGGGCCGCCGGGTCGGTGGTCGGCGCGTCGCAGGTGAAGTGCCGGCAGACGTAGGCGGCGGGCGCGCCGTCGACCAGCGGCCGCCCGGCGAGCAGCGGGACCTCGTCGCTGCCGGCGCCCGGCTCGCCGAACGCGACCACGGCGCCGGGCGCGGTGCCCAGCAGCGCCGTGCGGTGCAGCGCGGCCGTCCCGGGGTCGCCGGCCGGGCCGATCACCGCGACCTCGCGGGGGCCGTCGGCCAGCGCCTCGGCGGCGGCCAGGCCCCAGCCGACGAACCGCGGTGCGCGCGCGGCGAGTGCCCCGACGATGCCCAGCGCGCGCTCCGCGGCGGTCCGGTGGCGGTCCGAGCCGGTGTACGCGGCGTACGTGAGCAGGGCGGCCGCGGCGGCGGTCCAGCCGGACGGGGTCGCGTTGTCGGTCGGGTCCTGCGGGCGCCGGATCAGTTCCTCGGCGTCGTCGGCGGTGTCGAACAGCGCGCCGGTCGCCTCGTCGGCGAAGTGCTTGAGCACGGTGTCGAGCAGACCGCCGGCGAGCTGGAGCCACTCGGCCTCGCCGGTGACGGCGAACAGCGCGAGGAAACCCTCGGCGGTGTCGGCGTAGTCCTCCAGCACCCCCGCGTTGGCGCCGGGGCGGCCGTCCCGGGAGGTGCGCAGCAGCCGGCCCTCGGGGGTGAGGTGGACGGCGAGCAGCAGGTCGGCGGCGCGTTCGGCGGCCCGGACGAGGTCGGGGCGCTCCAGCAGGGCGCCGGTCTCGGCGAGGGCGGCGATCGCGAGTCCGTTCCAGGCGGCGACCACCTTGTCGTCCCGGGCTGGCGCCGGGCGGTCCGCGCGGGCCGCCAGCAGGCGCGCGCGGATCGCCTCGTACTCGGCGGCGTCCTCGGGGTCGGCGAGCAGCTGGAGGACGGAGGTGCCGTGCTCGAAGGTGCCGCCGGCGGTGACCGAGAACAGCCGGGCGGCGGTGGCGGCGTCGGCGGGTCCGAGCAGGTCGACCAACTGGCCCGGCTCCCAGACGTAGTAGGCGCCCTCGGCGGTGGCCCCGGTCTCCTCGTCGAGGCTGTCGGCGTCCAGCGCGGAGGCGAACGCGCCCTCGGGGGTGCGCAGTTCGCGCAGCAGGAAGTCCGCGGTGGAGAGCGCGACCCGGCGGGCCAGCGGGGAGCCGGTCGCCCGCCACAGGTGCAGGTACGCGCGCAGCAGCAGCGCGTTGTCGTACAGCATCTTCTCGAAGTGCGGGACCACCCAGCCGGCGTCCACCGCGTACCGGGCGAAGCCGCCGCCGAGCTGGTCGTGGATGCCGCCGCGGGCCATCGCCTCACCGGTGCGGACGGCCATCTCCAGCGCGGCCTGCGAGCCGGTCCGGGCGTGGTGGCGCAGCAGGAACTCGATCGCCATGGCCGGCGGGAACTTGGGCGCCCCGCCGAAGCCGCCGTGCCGCGGGTCGAAGTCCCGGCTGAGCGCGACCAGCGCCTGGTGCAGATCGGCCTCCCCCGGCGGCTGGTGCACCCCGCTGCCGACCGCGTAGACGGAGGCCCGCTCGGCCAGGTCGGCCCGGATCCGGGCGGCCACCTCGCCGACCTCGTCCCGCCGGTCCCGCCAGGCGGCGTGGACGCCCTCCAGCACCTGCCGGAACGACGGCATGCCGTGCCGGGGCTCGGACGGGAAGTAGGTGCCGAAGTAGAACGGCTCCTTGCCGGGGGTCAGGAAGACGGTCATCGGCCAGCCGCCCTGCCCGGTCGCCGCCTGCACGGCCTCCATGTACACGGCGTCGACGTCCGGCCGTTCCTCCCGGTCGACCTTGACCGCGACGAACCGCTCGTTGAGGTACTCCGCCGTCCCCGCGTCCTCGAAGGACTCGTGCGCCATCACGTGACACCAGTGGCAGGCCGCGTAGCCGACCGAGAGCAGCACGGGGACGCCGCGGCGCGCCGCCTCCTCGAACGCCTCCGGCCCCCAGGGCCACCAGTCGACCGGGTTCTCGGCGTGCTGCTGCAGGTACGGCGACGTCGCGTCGGCGAGGCGGTTCGGCATGCCCCCCATCCTTGCGCATCCGCGCGTCGGAGGGGGCCCGGCCTCACTCCTTCGGGGTCTCCGGCTCCTCGGCGAAGTTCACCCGCTTGAACTGCTTGTTCATCGACTTGGCCAGGAACCAGGTGGCCACGCCGAGGGCGGCGAAGACGAGGAAGCCCAGCAGGCCGGGGGTGACCTTGGCGTCGTCGACGGCGAGCTGGACGGCGAGGTGGGTGAGGTTCACGGGGGCACTCATATCTCTATGGTGGCCCGGCTCACGGGGAGCCGGGCCGTCGGGGGGTACTTCAGTCCCGCGTGTCGGCCGACTCGGCCGTCAGGCTGGGGGTCCGCAGGCCGGCGAACAGGTCGTCCTCCGGCAGGTCCACGTCGACCAGGGTACGGGCGAGCTCGTAGTCCTCGGTGGGCCACACCTCGCGCTGGACCTCCAGCGGGACGCGGAACCACGGGCCGTCCGGGTCGATCTGGGTGGCGTGCGCGATCAGCGCGCGGTCCCGGGTCTCGAACCAGTCGTCGCAGCGGACCCGGGTGGTGATCTCGCGCTCCACGCGGCCGCTCTTCTCCCAGCCGGCGATCCACTCGCCGTAGGGGGACTCGTGGCCGTTCTCGGAGAGGTACTTGTGCAGGGCGCGGATCCGGCCCATCGGGAAGCCGTGGTTGTAGTACAGCTTCAGCGGCTGCCAGGGGTCGCCGGCCCCCGGGTACGCGTCGGGGTCGCCGGCCGCGTCGAAGGCCACCATGGTGATCTTGTGGGTCATGATGTGGTCGGGGTGCGGGTAGCCGCCGTTCTCGTCGTAGGTCGTGATGACCTGCGGCTTGAACTCCCGGATCAGGCGGACCAGCGGTTCGGCCGCCTCCTTGACGTCCTGCAGGGCGAAGCAGCCCTCGGGCAGCGGGGGCAGCGGGTCGCCCTCCGGCAGGCCGGAGTCCACGTAGCCCAGCCAGGCCTGCTTGATCCCGAGGATCGCGCGGGCCTCGTCCATCTCCTTGCGCCGGACCTCGTGGATGTTCTCCTCGATCTCCGGCTTGCCCTGCAGCTTCGGGTTGAGGACCGAACCGCGTTCTCCCCCGGTGCAGGTGGCCACCAGCACGTCCACCCCCTGGTCGACGTACATGGCCATGGTCGCCGCGCCCTTGCTGGACTCGTCGTCCGGGTGGGCGTGCACCGCCATCAGTCGCAACTGCTCACTCAACGCGTGCGTTCCTTCCACAAATGTCGGGCGTACCGCGCAAGCCGGTCTGCCCACCGTCTGAGCCGCTCTCGGGGCCGCGTCACCGCAGGGCCGGCCGCCGCGCGGGGCGCCGACACGGCCGAGCCCGCCCCCGCCGGAACGGCCGCGGGCGCGCCCCTCCTATAGTGACGGACTGGAGGAGCACCGCATTCCCCCCGCACCACCCGCGCGGCCCCCTCCCCACGAGAGGACTGAGCCCGATGAGCGCTGGCACCCGGCCCCCGCAGCTGCCCGAGGACCGCTACGGGCGGCGCGGCGACCGCGAGAACGACCGCCGGCTCAAGGTGGTCGGCGCGGTCTGCGGGGTGGTGATGCTGGGCCTGATCGCCTGGCTGGGCGGTTCCTACCTGATCCGCGAGACGAAGATCAACGGCACCGTGCCGACCTTCCAGGCGCTCTCCGACACCGAACTCCAGCTGCACCTGGCGGTGCGCAAGAGCGACGGCACGGCCGGCAGCTGCACCGTCCGCTCGCAGGGCGAGGACGGCGCGGTGGTCGGGGTGGCCGACTTCCCCGTCCCGGCGGCCGGCTCCGCGTACGACGCCGTGGTGAGCCTGCGGACCACCGCCCGCGGCACCACCGCCGAGCTGCTGGGCTGTACTCCCGAGTAGCGGAGCGCCAGGCATATCCGCTCAGGAGAACGGGCATCCGTAGAGGAGTCCGGCCCGCCGATCCTGTACACCTTGGCGCAACGCTGTCGTCAATGGCGCGCCAACGACCCTCCCGATTGTCGGCGGGAGTTGTTAGGCTCGTGGTTTCGCCCCTTCCGCACCAGCTGGTACGGGAGCGGGCGTTGCTTTGTAGTTAAGACCGATATCAGCACCACTCAACACGCTGACGACTCACACCCTCAGCACAGCCCCAGCACCTACGAGGAGCACCCGTGACCCAGACCAGCGAGAACGTGACCTGGCTCACTCAGTCCGGCTACGACCAGCTCAAGGCCGAGCTGGATCACCTGACCGGCCCCTGGCGGATCGAGATCGCGCAGAAGATCGAGGCCGCGCGTGAGGAGGGTGACCTCAAGGAGAACGCCGGCTATCACGCCGCCAAGGAGGAGCAGGGCAAGTACGAGCTGCGGATCCGCCAGCTCACCCAGATCCTGGAGCGCGCCAAGGTCGGCGAGGCTCCCGCGGACTCCGGCGTGGTGGCTCCGGGCATGGTCGTCACGGTCGCCTTCGACGGCGACGAGGACGACACCATGAAGTTCCTGCTGGGCTCGCGCGAGGTCGGCGACGACGACCTGGACATCTACTCGCCGCAGTCGCCGCTCGGCCGCGCGATCGACGGCAAGACGATCGGCGACGAGGCGACCTACGAGCTGCCGAACGGCAAGCAGGCCATGGTGAAGATCGTCGAGGTCAAGCCCTACTCCGGCTGATCCCACCCCCGCCCGTGCGAAGGGCGGCCGCGGCGTCGCGCCGCGGCCGCCCTTTCGCGCGCCCGGGACCGGCTCAGCGGGTGGAGGAGCGGTACTTGCGCACCGACAGCCAGGAGAACACCGCGGTGATCACCACCGACCAGAGCACCGACACCAGCTCGGCGTGCTGCATCGGCCACACGTCGTCCACCGGGCCCACCTGGTTGCCGAACAGGTTGCGGCAGGCCTGCACGGTGGCGCTGAACGGGTTCCAGTAGGCGATCCCCTGCAGCCAGCCCGGCATCGAGCTGACCGGCACGAAGGCGTTGGAGATGAAGGTCAGCGGGAAGAGCCAGATCAGCCCGGCGGAGGTGGCCGCCTCCGGACTGCGCACCGAGAGGCCGATCAGCGCGCCGATCCAGGAGAAGGCGTAGCCGAGCAGGAGCAGCAGCCCGAACGCGCCCAGCGCGGACAGCAGCCCCTCGTGGATCCGCCAGCCGACCAGCAGCGCCACCAGGGCCAGCACCACCAGGGTGAACGCGGTCTGGCACAGGTCGGCCAGGGTCCGGCCGACCAGCACCGCCGAGCGGGCCATCGGCAGCGAGCGGAACCGGTCGACCAGGCCCTTGGACATGTCCTCGGCGATGCCCGCCGAGGCGCCGGCCACCGCGAAGGTGACGGTCTGGGCGAAGATGCCCGCCATCAGGAACTGGATGTACGCCGAGGAGCTGGACTGCGTCCCGGGGATCTTGATCGCGCCGCCCATGACGTACGAGAACAGCAGCACGAACATGACCGGCTGCATGAGGCCGAACACCACGATCTCGGGTATCCGGGTCATCCGGCGCAGGTTGCGCCTGGCGACCACCCAGGAGTCGTGCAGGACGGCGTCCACGCCCCGGCGCTGCTTGGGTACCGCCCCGCCGATGGCGTGCTCGGTCGCGGTGGCCATCTCAGAGTTCCTTCCCGGCCGGAACGGCCTGCTTGCCGGCGCCGGAGCCGTCGCCCCGCCCGCGCCCCTTGCCCCCGGCGCCCTCCTCGGCCTCGGCCTCGGTGTGGTGGCCGGTGAGCGAGAGGAAGACGTCGTCCAGGGTCGGCCTGCGCAGGCCGATGTCGGCGATCTCGATCGAGCGGGAGTCCAGCTCGCGGATCACGTCGGCCAGCACCCGCGCGCCGCCGCTGACCGGGACGGTGATCCGCCGGGTGTTCTTCTCCACCGCCGGCTCGCCGATCGCGTAGGAGGAGAGCGCCTCGACCGCCTCGCCGACCAGGTCGGGCCGCTGCACCACGACCTCGATCCGCTCGCCGCCGATCTGCGCCTTGAGCTGGTCGGCGGTGCCGCGCGCGATCACCCTGCCGTGGTCGACCACGGCGATGTCGTGGGCGAGGCGGTCCGCCTCCTCCAGGTACTGGGTGGTGAGCAGCAGCGTGGTGCCCTGTTCGACCAGGGTCTCGATGACCTCCCACAGGGCGAGCCGGTTGCGCGGGTCGAGGCCGGTGGTGGGCTCGTCCAGGAACATCACCGGCGGCCGGACGACCAGGGCGGCGGCGAGGTCGAGGCGCCGGCGCATGCCGCCCGAGTAGGTCTTGGCGGTGCGGTCCTTGGCCTCGGTGAGGTTGAACCACTCCAGCAGTTCGAGCGCCCTGGCCTTCGCCGCGCGGGCGGGCATCTGGTAGAGCTCGCCGACCATCTGGAGGTTCTCGAAGCCGGTGAGGTACTCGTCGACCGCGGCGTACTGGCCGGAGAGGCCGATCAGGCTGCGGACCCGGTTCGGGTGCTTGAGGACGTCGACGCCGGCCACCGTCGCGTGGCCGGAGTCGGGCTGGAGCAGGGTGGTGAGGACGCGCACGGTGGTGGTCTTGCCGGCGCCGTTCGGGCCGAGCAGCCCGAGCACCGTGCCCTCGGGGACGTCGAGGCTGACGCCGTCCAGGGCTCGTACGTCACCGAAGGTCTTGACCAGGTTCTCGGCTTGGATGGCTGGCGCCATGGGCCTGCCTCATCTCCTCGGAGGAACGGGCGGAACTGCGCGGTCTGTCCCACTGTGCCCCCAATGCGGGCAGGCGAGCGACTCGTTCCCGCCGCCACGGGGACAGAACGCGATGTATCGCGAGTCTGGCAGCCGCGATATATCGCGTCAAGGAGCGGCCGCCGCTCCCCCGGCCGGCCCCTACCGGGTGACCACGTACCCCGCGCCCCGCAGCTCGCCGAGCACCACCGCGCAGTGCTCCGGCCCCTTGGTCTCCAGGTGCAGGTCCACCTCCACCTCGGTCAGCCCCAGCTGTGGATCGACCCGTACGTGCGCGACGTCCAGGACATTGGCGTCCACCCTGGTCAGCACCCCGAGCAGGCCCGCCAGCGCGCCCGGCCGGTCGGCCAGCCGCACCCGCAGCGAGAGGTACCGGCCGGCCGCCGCCAGACCGTGCCGCAGCACCCGCTGCATCAGCTGCGGGTCGATGTTGCCGCCGGACAGCACCGCCACCACCGGCCCCTCGAAGGAGTCCGGCCGCTCCAGCAGCGCCGCGACGGGGGCCGCCCCGGCCGGCTCCACCACCAGCTTCAGCCGTTCGAGGCCGAGCAGCAGGGCCCGGGACAGCGAGTCCTCGGAGACCGTCCGGACACCGTCCGCCAGGGTGTTGACGATCTCGAACGGGACGTCCCCCGGCCGGCCGACCATGATCCCGTCCGCCATCGTGGCGAACCGCTCCAGCGAGACCGGGTGCCCCGCCGCCAGCGAGGGCGGGTACGCGGCCGCGGCCGCCGCCTGCACCCCGATCACCCGCACGTCCGGCCGCAGCGGCTTGACCGCCGCCGCGATCCCGGCCAGCAGGCCGCCGCCGCCCACCCCGACCAGCACGGTCCGCACCTCGGGGCACTGCTCCAGGATCTCCAGGCCGACGGTGGCCTGCCCGATCACCACGTCCCGGTGGTCGAACGGGTGGATGAACACCGCGCCGCCGGCCTCCGCGTACCGCTGCGCCGCCTGCAGCGCCTCGTCGACGGTCGCCCCGTGCAGCCGCACCTCGGCGCCGTACTCCCGGGTCGCCGCGATCTTCGGCAGCGGCGCGGACACCGGCATGAAGACCGTCGAGCGCACCCCGAGCAGCGCGGCCGCCAGCGCCACCCCCTGGGCGTGGTTCCCGGCACTCGCCGCGACCACCCCGCCGGCCCGCTGCACCGGGGAGAGGCCCGCGATCCGCACATACGCCCCGCGCAGCTTGAACGAGCCGGTGCGCTGGAGGTTCTCGCACTTCAGGTGCACCGGCGCGCCGACCAGCGCGGAGAGGTGGCGGCTGCCCTCCATCGGCGTCACCCGGGCGACCCCGGCGAGCATCTTCTGGGCGCCGCGGACGTCGTCGAGGGTGATCGGCCAGCTGTGCATGACAGCAGCCTAGGCCGTCGCGACACGTGGTTCGGGGACGTCGGCCCTGTTCCCGGGCCCGCCCGGCCCGCGTACTCTGCTGGTCCTGAGCCTTCCTCACCGCACGACGATCGTGAGCCGCGATGACGACGACCTCGCCCCAGGCCACCGACCTCACCGACCCCGTGCACACCCAACTCCAGTACCAGCTGGCCCTGTTCGCCCGCCGCATGGAACAGGTCCGCGGATCCGACGGGGTGGCCGCCCTGGTCCGGGCCGCCTACCTGCTGCTCGAACGGCTGGAGCGCCTCGGCCCGGCCAACGTCAAGGCCCTGGCCGACGCGCTGGGCGTCGACTCCTCCACCGTCACCCGGCAGGTCGCGCCGCTGGTCGCGGCCGGCCTGGTCGGCCGGGTGCAGGACCCGGCCGACCGGCGCGCCGTCCGGCTCGCGCTGACCCCGCTCGGCGCCGGCCGGCTGGCCGAAGTCCGGGCCGGGAGAACCGAGTTGACCCGCCGGCTGGTCGCCGACTGGCCGCACGAGGAGCAGCGGGCGTTCTGCGCCCTGCTGGCCCGCTTCAACCACTCCATGGAGGAGTACACGGCGGGCCGGCAGGGCGCCGGCGGCGCGTAGGGCCTCAGCCCAGCGCCTGCTTGAGGTCGGCCAGCAGGTCGTCGATCGACTCGATGCCGACGGAGACGCGCACCAGGTCGGACGGCACCTCCAGCGCCGAGCCGGCCACCGAGGCGTGGGTCATCCGGCCCGGGTGCTCGATCAGCGACTCCACGCCGCCCAGCGACTCGCCGAGGGTGAACAGCTGCGCCCGGTTGCAGACCTCGACCGCCGCCTCCTCGCCGCCGTTCACCCGGAACGACACCATGCCGCCGAAGGCCTTCATCTGCTTGGCGGCGATGTCGTGGCCGGGGTGCTCGGGCAGACCCGGGTACAGCACCTGGCTGACCGCCGGGTGGCCCGCGAGCAGTTCGGCGACCTTCTCGGCGTTGGAGCTGTGCCGGTCCATCCGCACGCCGAGGGTCTTGATGCCGCGCAGCACCAGCCAGGCGTCGAACGGGCCGGAGACCGCGCCCATCGCGTTCTGGTGGTAGGCGACCTCCTCGCCGAGGCCCGCCTCGGCGATCACCAGGGCGCCGCCGACCACGTCCGAGTGGCCGCCCATGTACTTGGTGGTCGAGTGCACGACCACGTCGGCGCCGAGCGCGATCGGCTGCTGCAGGTACGGGCTGGCGAAGGTGTTGTCGACCACCAGCAGCGCGCCGGCGCCGTGCGCGATCTCGGCCAGCGCGGCCAGGTCGGTGATGCCCAGCAGCGGGTTGGACGGGGTCTCCACCCACACCGCGCGGGTGTTGGGGCGCAGCGCCTCGCGGACGGTGGCGAGGTCCTGGGTGTTGGCCACGGAGAACTCGACGCCCCAGCGGGTCAGCACCTTGGCGAATAGCCGGAAGGTGCCGCCGTAGGCGTCGTTGGGGATCACGATGTGGTCGCCCGGCTTGAGGATCGTGCGCAGCAGGGTGTCCTCGGCGGCGAGGCCGGAGGCGAAGGCGAGGCCGCGGGCACCGCCCTCCAGCGCGGCGAGGCACTCCTCCAGCGCGGTGCGGGTCGGGTTGGCGCTGCGGCTGTACTCGTAGCCGCCCCGCAGGCCGCCCACCCCGTCCTGCTTGTAGGTGGACACCTGGTAGATCGGCGTGACGACGGCCCCGGTCTGGGGGTCTGCTTCCTGACCCGCGTGGATGGCGAGGGTCTCGAAGCCCTGGGGAAGCTGGTGCTCGGTCATGCTCCGAGCGTAGTCGGCCGACGGACGGAAGCCGCCGGGTCGCCGCCGGGTCGCCGCCGCGCGCCAGGAATCCCCCGGTGTCCGGCCGTGTTGGAACGTCCGCAACCCTCCCCGAACCGTTGGAGCAGGCCGTGCTGTTCAACCGCCACAAGACCTCGCTCGTCCCCGCCGCCCAGGCGCTGCCCGGCCGGGAGGCCCCGGCGTTCACGCTGCGCGAGCCGCACACCGTGCTCGGCCACCCGCTGACCGGCCCGTACCCCGACGGTCTTGAGGTCGCGGACTTCGGGCTGGGCTGCTTCTGGGGCGCCGAGCGGACGTTCTGGCGGCTGCCCGGCGTCTGGACCACGCTGGTCGGCTACCAGGGCGGCCACACCCCGAACCCGACGTACGAGGAGGTGTGCAGCGGCCTGACCGGGCACACCGAGGCGGTCCGGGTGGTGTACGACCCCGCGGTGGTCTCCTACGAGCGGCTGCTGAAGACCTTCTGGGAGGCGCACGACCCGACCCAGGGCAACCGCCAGGGCAACGACGTGGGCACCCAGTACCGCTCCGCGCTCTACACCCACTCCCCCGCCCAGGCCGCCGCCGCGACCGCCACCCGGGACGCCTTCCAGCCGGCCCTCACCGCGCTCGGCCTCGGCGCGATCACCACCGAGATCGCCCCGGCCGGCCCGTTCTACCCGGCCGAGCCGTACCACCAGCAGTACCTCTCGGACGCCAAGAACCCGAACGGCTACTGCGGCCTCGGCGGCACCGGCGCCAGCTGCCCGATCGGGGTGGCCCGCACGGAGGCCTGAGGCCGGGCGTCACGGAGGGTGTCCGAGGCCCTTCGTCACGCAAGGTTCCCGAGCCGGGCCCCGCGGGCGCAGACTGGAAGGACCGGTAGGGCGGCCGCGTCACCGTCCCTGGTGACGGGGCCGCCCCTGTCCCGAGGAGCACCTCATGGCCGGTCTCATCCGCAGGAACTTCGACACCGATCCCGACGAGGTCCGCCCGTTCGAGGCGGACAAGGGCGAGATGCGCCTGGTTCACCTGGACGGCGGGGGCGTCGGACGGGCGGTGTTCCAGCCCGGCTGGCAGTGGTCCCAGCACGTCAAGCCGATCGCCGGGACGGACAGCTGCCAGGCCTCCCACGCCGGCTACGTCCTCTCCGGACGGTTGAAGGTCGTCATGGACGACGGCGAGGAGGACGAGTTCGGCCCCGGCGACTTCATGCTCTGCGCGCCCGGCCACGACGCCTGGGTGGTCGGCGACGAGCCGGCGGTCGTCCTGGACTGGCAGGGCTACGTCGACTACGCCAAGCGGGCCTGAGCACCCGGCCGGCGGGGGTCAGCCCCGCCGGACCTCGTGCATGAAGCAGCCGAACTCCACCGCCCGGACGTGCAGCACGGCCACCTCCGGGTCGGCCAGCACCCCCGCCGCGACCTCCTCCGCGGTCTCCGGCTCCACCAGCTCGCCGCCGAGGATGTGCCCGCGCCGGTCGTAGGCGCGCAGCACCCGCCGACCGCTGTGGAAGCCGCCCGGCCAGCCCGGTCCGGCCGGACCGGCGCACGGCCCGTCGTGCACGAAGACCGGGCCGCGCTCGTCGTACGGGCCGGGCTCGGCCCCGGTCACGGCGGCCCAGCGCCGCAGCGGCGCGTAGGAGACCAGGGCGATCCGCTCCCCGGCCCGCGCCCTGGTGAGGCAGCAGCGCAGCGGGGCACCGCCGGTCCCGTCGACGGAGCGCACGGGCGGACGGCCGGCGTCGTCGCGTTCCAGCAGCTCGCGGTGGACGGCCGGGTCGATCGCCCGGACGGTGAGCACGGACGGGGTGGGGGCGGTGGTCGTCGTCATGGCTCCACCCTGTCCCCGGCCCGGCCCGGCGTCCGGCGGTTTTCGGCCGTCGCGTTCGGGCGCCCGCCCGCCGTCAGGGCGCGGACGGCGTGGCCGTCCCGCCGCCGGCGGTGGCCCACGGGTCGGGCCGGCGCGGGTCGATCAGGTCCGCGAGCCGCGTCCCGTCGGCGGCCCAGGCCGCGACGGCCGGGGAGCCGCCGCCCCCGTTCGGGCCGACGGGATCGGAGACGGCATCGGGGAGCACCGCGTAGTAGGCGGTCCAGCCGTTCATCCCGGCGGTGGTGACCAGGGTCGCGACGGCCTGCGTGCCCTTGAGCTCGACCACGATCCGGGCGGGCGCCGGGCCCAGGTACATCCCGGTCACCGCGGTGCCGCCCCGGTGGCCCAGGCTCTGCGCGCCGACGGTGGGCCGGCTGTGGTCGAGGTTGTCGCTGGTGGCGTCGCGGCAGCCGAACGGCTTCTCCCATCCGCCGGTGGCGCTCTCCCACGCCTCGACGCAGGACCCGGTCGCGGTGACGCTCATCCGGAGGCCGTCGGCGATCGTGACCTGCTCGCCGGGCGCCACCCGCCTGACCGGCGACTCCGGCGTCGGCCTCGGCTTCGGCGTGCCGGAGGGCGGCTCCGCCGCGGGCGCCGCCGGAACCGCCGGTGGCGCCGTCCCGGTGGCGCCCGCGCCCGGGGCCGTCCCGCCGCCCCCGCCGGGGAGCACGACGGCCGTCGGCGCCCCCGCCGCCGTCGCCCCGCCCGGCGGCCGGCCGTCCCGCACGGTCAGCGCCGTCCCGCCGCAGAGCAGCGCGACGGCGAGCGCGGCCGCCCCCGTGCCGATCCGCCGCCGGGCCCTGCGCCGCCGGGCCCCGGCGATCACCGCCGCCGGGTCGGGCCCGGCCGCCCCCGGGGCCCGTTCCCCCTGCTTGAGCAGCCCGTCGAGCCGCTGCTCGAAACTCCTGTCGTCGCTCATACCGCCACCTCGATGTCGCTCGGGTCGTGGCCCGCCGGACCGCCGGTGCGGTCGGCGAGCTCGGGCCGTGCGCGCAGCTTCGACAGCGCCCGGTGCAGGGTGGACTTGACCGTGCCCGGCGCGATCCCCAGCTCGGCGGCGGTCTCGGCCTCGCTCAGGTCCGCGTAGTACCGCAGCACCACGACCGCCCGCTCGCGCCGGGTGAGCGCGGCCAGCGCCTGGTGCAGCAGCGCCCGCTGGGCCTGCTGCTCGGCGAAGTCGGCCGGCCCGGGCCGGTCGGGCGCGCGGTCGGTGGGCAGCTCGCGGTTGCGCAGCCGCCGCCACCAGTCGCGGTGCTGGTTGACCACGATCCGCCGGACGTAGGCGGCCGGGTCGTCGGCGTTCGCGGTGATCCTGGGCCAGTGCAGGTAGGCGCGTTCCAGCGCGGACTGCACGATGTCCCCGGCCCGGTGCGGGTCACCGGTCAGCAGCTCGGCCAGCCTGGCCAGCCGGGGTCCGTTGCCGACGACGAACGCGCTGAACTCGGCGTCCAGGCGCTCTCTCTGCTCGCGTTTCACACCCCCCTGACTCCTCGGGGGGCGGGCGGGGTTCTGTCCTCCCCGGAGGAATCCCGGCGGGGTTCCGGCCGAGTCCCGGCCGAGTCCCGCGGGGTTCCGGTGGGGGCCCGGCGGGGTTCCGGCGCCCGCCGGGGGCGTCAGACCGCGCTGCCGGCCTTCCAGTCGGCCCAGCCCATGTTCCAGCCGTTGAGGCCGTTGGACGGCGCGACGGTCTTGTCGCCGGAGTTCACGACCTCGACGACGTCGCCGACCATCGAGCTCTTGAAGAACTTGTAGCCGTCCGCGCTCGCGTCCTGGCCGCCCTTGACGTCGCGCAGGCCGACGCAGCCGTGGCTGGTGTTCTGGCCGCCGAAGGTCGAGGCCGGGGACCAGTAGTTGCCGTGGATGAAGGTGCCGGAGGTGCTGAGCCGCTGGGCGTGCGGCACGTCCGGGATGTCGTACTCGCTGCCGAGGCCGACCGTCTGCGAGTTCATCCGGGTCTGCTGGTACTGCTCGGTGATCACCATCTTGCCGCCCCAGGTGCGGTACTCGGGCGAGCCGCCGGAGATCGCGTAGACGGCGCTGACCTGGCCGTCCGTGGTGACGGTGAGCTTCTTGGCGGCGAGGTCGGCGACGCTGGTCTGCGCGCGGCCGATCGTGAAGCGGACGTCCTTGGACTGGGTGCCGTAGACGCCCTTGGCACCCTGGACGTCCTTCAGCCGGAGCTTGACGGTCACCTTGGTGCCCTTGGCCCAGTACTGCTGCGGCCGGAAGTCGAGGCGGGTGCTGGAGAACCAGTGCCCGACGATCTCGACGCCCGGCTCGGCTATCACGGTGATCGCCTGCTGGACGGTCTTGCGGTCGGTGACCGGCTTGCTGAAGTTGATCGAGACGGGCATGCCGACGCCGACGACCGAGCCGTCCTCGGGGGTGAAGTAGCCGACGAAGGTGTTGGCCGGGGTCGCCGTGGTGAAGACGGCGTTGGCGTCGGCCTCCAGCTTCTCCTTGTCGAGGGCGGCCGCGGCCACCGTGTACTTGGTGCCGCTGGCCGGGGCCGCGGAGGAGGTCCAGACGGTGGCGTCGGCGGACAGCTCGCCGGCCAGCGCCTTGCCGGTGGAGTCGGTGACCTTGACCGTGGTCAGGGCGCCGCCCGCGACGGCGACCCGGACCGGGTCGCTGAAGCTGGCGGCGGTGGCGCCGTCGGCCGGGGTGACGGTGATCACGGCGGCCGAGGTCTTCGGGGTCGGGGTGCTGGTGGCGCTGGGCGTGGGCTGGGCGCCGCCGGTGGCCGTACCGCCGGTGCCCGCCGCGGTGCCGGTGCCCGCGGGGGTGCCGGTGCCGCCCGACCCGCCGCTGCCACCGGTGCCGGCGCCGGTGTCGGCGCTCTTGCTGTCGTTGCAGGCCGCCAGCAGCAGGACCGGGGCACCGATCAGACCCGCCAGCACGCCGCGCCGGCTCCAGTTGCTGCCGGCCGCTCGGCCCTGGCCTTCCCGTGCCGTCACGTCGCCCACTCCCTGCTCATCATCCGGGCATTACGGATACAGAAACGCAATCCGTGCGTTCACGGTTCCATCACCAACGGCTTGCGATGGTACGAGAATCCGAAACTGCGCGCCAAATATGGACAAATGCCCGGCCTGCGGACAGCAGACCGGGCCTTCACGGGCCGTGACGGAAGCGCCTACTCGGCGGACTCCTCCACCACGTACTCGTCCCACTCGTCGCTCTCCGGGTCGAAGTCGGTCTTCGCCGACTCCCAGGTCGCCGAGGCGAGCTCGATCCCCGGGACGTCGCCGAGCAGCGCCACCGGGTCGATGAAGTGGGCGAGCGAGCCGGACGGGTCCACCTCGATGGCCTCGACGGACTGGGCGCGCTCGTCGTCGTCGAGGTAAGCGTCCTCGGCCACCTGCTGGAGGGCCGCCGCCTTGAGGGCGCCCTCGTCGGTGATCTCCGCGATGAGCTCGATGTTGAGCCGGACGTAGCGCGGGCTGTCCTGGCCGGTCGTGTCAGTGCTGGTCATGCCAGTGAGACTACGGGAACGCGCCGGCGGGGGAGCACGGGCACGGAAGGGGCCGGCCCTCCGTGTGGAGGGCCGGCCCCGCCGCCTCCGCCGGACTCCCCCACCCGGGAGCCGCGGAGACGCGCCAAGCGGCGCGGTCGCCCGGGGAGCCGCCTCACCCTGGCCTCCGGCCGGAGCCGGGCAGGGGCGGGACGACGGCGTCTCCACGGGCAGGGACACCACCGGTCGGATCAGGACCGACCGTCGTGCCCGAGACGGTCCGCGCCACCGGGGAGCCGCTCCCGGTCGGTCACCGCCCGTCTCGCTCGGCGTCTTGCCGTGAGCACAACGATGGCGCAGCCGTGTTAAGCCCGTGCTGCACGGAGATGACGCCGGTGTACCAGTTCGCCCGGAAACGGAACCTCCGCCCCGCAGGTCCTCGCCCCGGGAGTCCCCAGCCGCCGGGTCGGGGTCGGCGGCTGACCTGGCCTCAGTGCCCGGCGCGGCTGCCGGTCAGGAAGCCCAGCAGGTCCTGGCGGGTGACGATGCCCTGCGGCTTGCCCTCCACCAGCACCACCGCGGCGTCGGCCTTCTCCAGCACCGTCATCAGGTTGGTGACGGTCTCGCCCGAGCCGACCACCGGCAGCGGCTTGGACATCACCTTGTCCAGGGTGTCGGTCAGCTGGATGTCGCCCGCGAAGACGCCCTCCAGCAGCAGCTTCTCCACCACCGAGCCGATCACCTCGCCGGCCATGATGTCCGGGTGGCCGGCGCCCGGCGAGACCACCGGCATCTGCGAGACGCCGTACTCGCGCAGCACCCGGACCGCCTCGGAGACCGTCTCGTTGGGGTGCATGTGGACGAACTGCGGGATGCCCTCGTGCTCGATGGCGTCCTTGCGGGCCAGCACCTCGCCGATGTGCGCCTCGTCGGTGGCGGACGGCAGGAAGCCGTAGTCGGCCATCCAGTCGTCGTTGAAGATCTTCGACAGGTAGCCGCGGCCGCCGTCCGGCAGCAGCACCACGACGACGTCGTCCGGGCCGAGCCCGCGGGCGACCTCCAGCGCGGCGACGACCGCCATGCCGCAGGAGCCGCCGACCAGCAGGCCCTCCTCCTTGGCCAGGCGGCGGGTCATCTGGAAGGAGTCCTTGTCGGAGACGGCGACGATCCCGTCCGCGACGGTGCGGTCGTAGGCGGTCGGCCAGAAGTCCTCGCCGACGCCCTCGACCAGGTACGGCCGGCCGGTGCCGCCCGAGTAGACCGAGCCCTCCGGGTCGGCGCCGATCACCTGGACCTTGCCGCCGGAGACCTCCTTCAGGTAGTTGCCGGTGCCGGAGATGGTGCCGCCGGTGCCGACGCCCGCCACGAAGTGGGTGATCCGGCCCTCGGTCTGCTCCCACAGCTCCGGACCGGTGGAGTGGAAGTGCGAGGCCGGGTTGTCCGGGTTGGAGTACTGGTCCGGCTTCCAGGCGTTCGGGGTCTCACGGACCAGGCGGTCGGAGACGTTGTAGTACGAGTCCGGGTGCTCGGGGGCGACGGCGGTCGGACAGACGACCACCTCGGCGCCGTAGGCGCGCAGCGTGTTGATCTTGTCGGTGGAGACCTTGTCGGGGCAGACGAAGATGCACTTGTAGCCCTTCTGCTGGGCCACGATCGCCAGGCCGACACCGGTGTTGCCGGAGGTCGGCTCGACGATGGTGCCGCCGGGCTTGAGGGCGCCGGAGGCCTCGGCGGCCTCGATCATGCGCATCGCGATGCGGTCCTTCACCGAACCACCCGGGTTGAAGTACTCGACCTTGGCGAGCACGGTCGCGCTGATTCCCTCGGTGACCTTGTTCAGCTTGACCAGCGGGGTGTTGCCGACCAGGTCGATGATCGAGTCGTGGTACCGCACGGGGGGTCCTCCCGGTCTGTGGGCATGCAGTGGCTGTGGGCATGCACGTGGCGCTTTCGGTACTGCAAAGCCTAGGCCGTACCAGGGGCCCCGTCCGGCCCGTACGCCCCACGAACGGACCACCCCCGTCGTAGGCCGGGCCGATCGCGGGTACTAGGGGTGTACACGCATCGGGAGCGGCCCGTCACCGGGTGGCACGAGGACGCGAAGGGGGCACCGGATGTCAACGGCACAGGGGTCGCGGGCCCGGGTGGCCCGCCGGATCGCCACCGCGGCGGCGTACGGCGGGGGCGGGCTCGGCGTGCTGGGCGTCGGCCTGGTGGGCCTGCTGCTGACCGAGAGCAGGCTGGCCGTCCAGGCCATCGGCATCCTGGAGGGCACTCCGCCGAAGGCCGACGGCGTCTACGGGGAGGCCTTCGCCGACACCTCCGCCGCGCCGCAGCCGCCGCTGGTGATGGCCTTCCTCGGCGACTCCACGGCGGCCGGCCTGGGGGTGCTGCGGTCCCGCGAGACACCGGGCGCGCTGCTCGCCGCCGGGCTCGCCTCGGTCGCCGAGCGACCGGTCCGGCTGGTCAACGTGGCGTTCACCGGCGGCCGCTCCGCCGACCTGGCCGGGCAGCTGGACCAGGCCCTGGCGCACCGCCCCGACGTCGCCGTGATCATGGTCGGGGCCAATGACGTGACCCGGCACAGCCCGGCCGAGCTCGCGGTGCGCCAGCTCGGCGAGACGGTCGCCGCGCTGCGCGCCGCCGGCTGCCAGGTGGTGGTCGGCACCTGCCCGGACCTCGGGACGATCAAGCCGGTCCGCCCGCCGCTGCGCTGGGTGGCCCGTCGGCTGAGCCGCCAGCTGGCGGCCGCGCAGACCATCGCGGTGGTGGAGGCGGGCGGCCGGACGGTCTCGCTCGGCTCGCTGCTCGGCCCCGAGTTCGCGGCCCGTCCGGAGATGTTCGCCGCCGACCGCTACCACCCCTCGGCCCAGGGCTACGCGACGGCCGCGATGGCCGTGCTGCCCTCGGTCTGCGCCACGCTGGACCTCTGGCCGCAGGAGGAACGGCCGGGCGGGACGGTCCCGGGCGGGGCCGTGCTGCCGGTGGCGGTGGCCGCGGCGGCCGCGGCCGGACGGTCCGGCTCCGAGGTGGCGGCGGTCGGCGGCGAGGGCGGCGCGGCCGGGCGCTGGGCGCTGCTGCGCCACCGGCTGCGGGTCGGCCTGCCGGGCTCCGGAGCCCCCGGGGAGCCCTCCGCAGGGGGCTCCCCGGACCCCGGGAACACGTCGGCCAGCTCACACACCGGGGCGGGTGACGACTGACCTACCAGACGGTAACTTTCCTCCCGGACGCCTGTCCGCCGCCACTCAGCGAGGAGCCCGCCATGCCCGAAGCCGTCATCGTCAGCGCCACCCGTTCGCCGATCGGCCGGGCCTTCAAGGGCTCGCTGAAGGACGTCCGCCCGGACGACCTGACCGCGCACGTCATCCGGGCCGCCCTGGCCAAGGTGCCGCAGCTCGACCCGCGCGAGATCGACGACCTGATGCTCGGCTGCGGCCTGCCCGGCGGCGAGCAGGGCCACAACCTGGCCCGCGTCGTGGCCGTGCAGATGGGCATGGACTACCTGCCCGGCGCGACCATCACCCGCTACTGCTCGTCCTCGCTGCAGACCACGCGGATGGCGCTGCACGCGATCAGGGCCGGCGAGGGCGACGTCTTCGTCTCGGCCGGCGTGGAGACCGTCTCGCGCAGCGTCCACGGCACCTCGGACGGCATGCCGGGCACCATGAACCCGCTCTTCGACGAGGCCCGGGCCCGGACGGCGAAGCGGGCGGAGGAAGGCGGCGGGGAGTGGCACGACCCGCGCGAGGACGGGCTGCTGCCGGACGCCTACATCGCGATGGGGCAGACCGCCGAGAACCTGGCCGCCCTCAAGGGCATCACCCGGGCCGAGCAGGACGAGTTCGGCGTGCGCTCGCAGAACCTCGCCGAGGCCGCCATCGAGGCCGGCTTCTGGGAGCGCGAGATCACCCCGGTCACGCTGCCGGACGGCACCGTCGTCAGCAAGGACGACGGCCCGCGCGCGGGCGTCACGCTGGAGGGCGTCTCCGGCCTGAAGCCGGTGTTCCGCCCGGACGGCACGGTGACCGCCGGTAACTGCTGCCCGCTGAACGACGGCGCCGCGGCGCTGGTCATCATGTCCGACACCAAGGCCCGCGAGCTGGGCATCACCCCGCTCGCCCGGGTGGTCTCCACCGGCGTCAGCGCGCTCTCCCCCGAGATCATGGGCTACGGCCCGGTCGAGGCCTCGAAGCAGGCGCTGAAGCGGGCCGGCCTGACCATCGGCGACATCGACCTGGTCGAGATCAACGAGGCCTTCGCCGCCCAGGTGATCCCGTCCTACCGCGACCTCGGCGTCGACCTGGACCGACTGAACGTCAACGGCGGCGCGATCGCCGTCGGCCACCCCTTCGGCATGACCGGTGCCCGGATCACCACCACCCTGATCAACTCCCTGCAGTGGCACGACAAGCAGTTCGGCCTGGAGACCATGTGCGTCGGCGGCGGCCAGGGCATGGCGATGGTCGTCGAGCGGCTCAGCTGACCCCCGACACCCCCTCGCCCGTCAACCCCGAAGGGTCCAGACCACCCGTTTGGAGTGACGCAGCGTAATTGAGGGCCGGATCACACCGAGAGGTCGATCCGGCCCTCTTTTCGCTCTTTTCCGGACCGGAAATCGACGGTGCGGAGCGGATCAACTCCGCAGCGTAGAGCGGTACTCTCTAACAATTTGGGGACAAGAGCGAAAGTCACTGACAAAGTGGACATTCGCCACTGCGGTAACAGGGCCGGATGCGGCAGTGTGGAGGCGTAACCCCGTTCCGCTCCTCGCTAGGAGTACGTTCCGTGAGCGCCGTCTACACCATCCTGCTGCTGATCCTGATCGCCGTGTCGACCGCCGTGCTGCTCCACCTCCGGGGAATCTCCCGCCGGCTGGACGCGCGGGCCGCGGTCGCCCCGGCCGTCGACGAGGCGGCGATACGCCGGGCCGTGGCCGACGCGCTGGCCGCCGACCGCGAGCGGGAGATCACCGAGGCCCGGGCATTCTGGGCCGAGCAGGAGGCCCGCGCGGCCGAGGACGCGCCACTGTTCGACTCCCCCTTCGCCGGGGTCTTCAACACCACCGACGAGTGGCCCCTGTTCTTCCCCCGCCCGACCGGGCCGGGCGAGGCGGCCGACAACGCGGGCACCATGGACCCGGAGTTCGGCGAGGCGCTGCGCTCCGCGCTGGAGGACCTCATCAGCGAGGGCGGCGTCCGCCCGGCCGAGGCCGACACCGAGGGCGGCGCCCCGCTGCGCCCCGGCCACCCGGCCGGCGCCCCGGCCGCCGAGAGCGCCGGGGAGGCCCGGGCCCGCCGCGAGGCCGACCTGCTGGCCACCGGCCTGGAGGCCGGGCTGCTGGACGCCGAGCCGGCCGTCGAGGACGCCCCGGTGGCTGCCCCCGACCCGCGCCGCCACCCGTCGCACCCCGACTTCGTCCCCAGCCAGGCGCCGTCCCGCGAGTGGACCGACACCCGGCTGACCGAGCTCGCCGAGGAGGGCACCGCCCTGGTCGACGTCCGCCCCGGCCCGCTCGGCACCCTGGACGTCTACGCCTTCGCCGACGGCACCACGCTCTGCGTGGCCCCGGGCGACCGCGAGGCCGCGTACCGGCTGATCGACGCCGTCCGGGCCGGCGAGGACGTCCGGCTGCTCGGCGGCTCCCGGTTCTCCGGCTCCTACTCGCTGACCTTCTCCACCGACGAGGACGCCGTCTACGTGCTCGCCGACCGGGTGGTGGCCAGCATCTGAGCCGACGCGCGACACGGCCCGGGGGCCGACCGGATCACGGGGTTACCGATCCGGTCGGCCCCCGCTCCCGTGCTCCCCGGCGGTCAGACGATCGCGGCGGTCTCCGCGAGCCGGCGCAGGGCGTCCGCCCGCACCGCCTCCGCCGTCGCCGCTCCGTCCGGCAGCGGCACCACGGCGTCCCCGGGCAGGGCGGCCAGCGCCGCCGCCAGGTCGTGCCCGACCACCGCGAGCTGGTCGCCGACGGCGAAGGCCCCGGCGTCCGGCAGCTCGCGCGGCCGGACGCCCTCCGCGCCGCCGATCGCGCCGCCGCTCGCCCCGCCGTCCGCCCGCGCCGCCTCGGCCGCCTGCGCCGCGGCCGCCAGCCGGCGGGCCAGCGCCAGCCCGGCCGCCGCCCGGGAGGGGTGCCCGGGGACGGCGCCCAGCAGCCGGCTCTGCGGCATCGCGCGGAACCGGTCCGCCAGCGCGTCGACGGCTTCGGCCAGGGTCTTCTCATCGGACGTCTCGGACATGCCGCGAGCATACGGCGCACCGGCGCGGAAAGCCGCCGGGCCCCGGAGCGGGTGGCTCCGGGGCCCGGCGGCAGTGGTGGTGCGACGGAGGATCAGTCGTCGCCGCGCAGGATCGCGATCAGCCGCAGCATCTCGACGTAGATCCAGACCAGCGACAGGGTGAGCCCGAAGGCGGCCCGCCAGGCCTCCTTCTGCGGGGCGCCGTGCGCGATCGCCTCCTCGACGGCCGCGAAGTCCAGCGAGAGGAAGAACGCGCCGAGGCCGATGCCGACCAGGCCGACCACGATGCCGAGCGGACCGGAACGCAGCCCCATGTCGGCGCCGAAGAGCGAGGCCACCATGTTGATCAGCAGCAGCAGCACGAAGCCCATGGCGATCGCGATGCCGATCCGGGTGTACCGCGGGGTGACCCGGATCCGGCCGGTCTTGTAGGCGATCAGCATCGCCGCGAAGACCGCCGCGGTACCCAGCACCGCCTGGATCGCGATGCCCGGCCAGATGGTGTTGAACACCTTGGTGATCGCGCCGAGCGCGAAGCCCTGCAGGCCCGCGTAGACCAGGATCAGCGGCGGGCTGACGCTCCGCTTGAAGGAGATCACCATGCCGACCACGAAGGCGATCAGCGAGGCGCCGCCGGCCAGGCCGAAGTTGCGCTCCGGCAGGGCGAACCAGGCCAGGCCGCCGGCCGCGACCAGGGTCAGCAGCGTCATCGCGGTGCGCGCGACCACGTCGTCGAGCGTCATCCGGCCCGTCGCCAGCGGACCGGCGGACGGGGCGGCGTACATCTCGGCGAGCTGCTCGTCGGTCAGCGGGGCCTGGCCCTGCGACTGCTGGGCGTAGGGGCTGTTCGCGTACGGGTTGTTGCCGTACGGGTTGTTGCCGTACGGATTGGTGGCGGTCGGGCCCCCGGCCGGCGGGGTCTGGGTGGTCCCGAAACCCGCGTAGCCGGACTCGCGGGTGAAGGACCCCTCCCGCGAGAAGACCGGGTTGCTGCTTCTCATTGCTCATTCCCTCCGTGGCGGCACTGCACCGCCCGAACCACAAGGGTAATGGCTTGGCAAAGGAATCGGCATCCGCCGCGAGAAGGATTCGCATCACCGATGCCCGACGGGGACGCCGGTCGGCGTCCCCGCGAGCAAGCACGTGTGCCCAGAGCCGGACTCGAACCGGCACGGCCTTTCGGCCAAGCAGTTTTAAGCTGCCCGTGTCTGCGTTCCACCATCTGGGCGTCCTGCGGACCCGGCCCCGCCGACGGAGCGGAGAGCATCGCTCCGCCGCCCGTGCGGACCACCCCTGAGCCTAGTCTCCCGGCCTCCCCTTTCGCATGTTCCGAGGCGGGGAAGTTGTCATGTTTCCTTGCCATCTGACGAACAGTTCGTGATTTGGCCACCGGACCCGCCCGATCCGGCCACCGTTTCCCGTTCAGGGTCGGTGTCATACCGCAGGAGGAGGGCGCCACCTGGGCGTACGCCCAGCGGTGGTCAGGCCAACCGTCCGGCGGAGCGACGAGAAACCATGATCACCCGGCGGAGCATGGAGGTACGGCCGGACACCCCTGGAAGGGCCCGGCCGGCCCACCACTCTTTTCCCGCGCCGCACCACCGCGCGGCCCTCTCTGCCGAGACCCGAGGAGCACCCCCGTGAGCACGTCGACCGCAACCGCCGTCCGTACCGGCCGGGCGGCGGCCCGCGCCACCGGCCTGAACAAGGTCTACGGGGAGGGCGAGACCCGCGTCGTCGCCCTCGACAACGTCAGCGTCACCTTCCCGCAGGGCGAGTTCACCGCCATCATGGGCCCCTCCGGCTCCGGCAAGTCCACCCTCATGCACTGCATGGCCGGCCTGGACACCGTCACCTCCGGCTCCTCCACCATCGGCGAGACCGAGCTCGTCGGCCTCAAGGACAAGCAGCTCACCCAGCTGCGCCGCGACCACATCGGCTTCATCTTCCAGGCCTTCAACCTGCTGCCCACGCTCACGGCCCTGGAGAACATCACCCTCCCGATGGACATCGCCGGCCGCAAGGCCGACAAGCAGTGGCTCGACAAGGTGGTCGAGACCGTCGGCCTCTCCGGCCGGCTCTCCCACCGCCCCAGCCAGCTCTCCGGCGGCCAGCAGCAGCGCGTCGCCTGCGCCCGCGCCCTCGCGAGCAAGCCCGACATCGTCTTCGCCGACGAACCGACCGGAAATCTGGACTCCCGCTCCGGAGCCGAGATCCTCTCCTTCCTGCGCAACTCCGTGCGCGAACTCGGCCAGACCGTCGTCATGGTCACCCACGACCCCGTCGCCGCCTCCTACGCCGACCGCGTCGTCTTCCTCGCCGACGGCCGCATCGTCGACGAACTGGCCCAGCCGACCGCCGACGCCGTCCTGGACCGCATGCGCCGCTTCGACGCCAAGGGCCGCACCAGCTGACGCCCCGCGCCGGCCGACCGCTCCTTCGCAGACCCCAGGACCCCAGGACACCCCATGTATCGCACCGCACTGCGCAATGTGCTGGCCCACAAGGGCCGACTGCTGATGACGGCGCTCGCCGTCATGCTCGGCACCGCCTTCGTGGCCGGCACCATGGTCTTCTCCGACACCTTCGGCAAGGCCATGCGGGAGAACAACTCCAAGAGCTACTCCGACGTGTCGGTGCAGGTCGTCGACACCGCCGCCGGCGCCACCGCGACCGCCAAGGAGAAGAGCGAGAAGAGCCCGGTCACCCTGACCGACGCCACCGTGCAGCAGCTCGCCGCGCTGCCCGGCACCGCGAGCGCCCGCGGCGTGGTCAGCGGCTTCACCGGTGTCGCCGACAAGAGCGGCACCCTGATCGGCCAGCCCTGGACCGCCAGGGGCGCCAACTTCGCGCCCGGTCCGGACGGCAAGGACGCCCGCTACCCGATGGCCGAGGGCCAGGGCCCGAAGAACGGCAAGGAGATCGCCCTCGACCGGAAGACCGCCGACAAGGGCGGCTACAAGGTCGGCGACACCGTCCGGGTCGGCTCCAACGGCCCGGTCCTGGAGGCGAAGCTCACCGGCATCTTCACCACCGACGACCCGGTGGCGAACAGCGGCGGCACGCTCACCCTGTTCGACCGTACGACCGCGCAGCAGCTCCTGCTGGAGCCCGGCCGCTACAGCAGCATCGTGCTCGCCGCCAAGTCCGGCACCAGCGAGACGGCCCTGCTCGGCGAGGTGAACCAGAAGCTCAGGCCCGAGCAGCAGATCGAGGTCCGCACCGGCGCCGACCTGAAGGCGGAGGACGAGCGGCTGGTCACCAGGAGCAGCGAGAGCCTGCGCACCATGCTGCTCGCGTTCGCCGCGATCTCGCTCTTCGTCGGCATCTTCATCATCGCCAACACCTTCACCATGCTGATCGCCCAGCGCACCAAGGAGCTGGCCCTGCTGCGCGCCGTCGGCGCGAGCCGCAAGCAGGTCACCGCCTCGGTGCTGGTCGAGGCGCTCGCCATCGGCACCGTCTCCGCCGCGGCCGGCCTGGTCGCCGGTGTCGGCATCGGCGCCGGGCTGCAGTCCGTGGTCGCCTCGCTGGACGACGGCATGCCGACGGCCTCGCTCGTGATCAAGCCGCTGACCGTGGTGGCCACCCTGGTCGTCGGTGTCCTGGTGACGGTGCTCTCCGCCCTGCTGCCGGCCGTCCGCGCCGCGCGGATCGCCCCGGTCGCCGCGATGAGCAGCGGCGACCAGCCCACCAGCCAGAAGTCCCTGATGATCCGGAACGTGATCGGTTCGCTGCTGGCCGCCGCCGGCATCGCCCTGGTCGCCTTCGGCGCCTCGAAGGGCAACTCCGACGGCCGGATGCCGGTCGCGTTCGGCGCGCTGCTGGCGGTCCTGGGCGTCTTCGTCCTGCTGCCGCTGCTGTCGCGCCCGGTGATCGCCCTGGTCGGCCCGGCCATCGGCAAGCTGTTCGGCATGCCCGGCAAGCTGGCCCGGCAGAACGCCGTGCGCAACCCGCGCCGCACCGCCGCCACCGCCGCCGCGCTCACCATCGGCCTGACCCTGGTCAGCGGTCTGACGGTGATCGGCGCCTCGGTCGCCGACACCATCGACCGGGCCGTCACCAGCTCGATGAAGGCCGACTACCTGGTCGCCGCGGCCAACGGGATGAGCCTGTCCGACAAGGTCCCGGCCGAGATCGCCAAGGCCCCCGGGGTCGCCGCCTCCTCACCGCTGACCAGCGTCTTCTGGGAGCTCAACGGCACCGGCCGGGAGATCACCGGCGTGAACGCGGACAGCCTCTCCAAGCTGCTCTCGGTGACGATGAAGACCGGCTCGCCGGCCGCCGCCGGCCAGGGGCAGCTGCTGATCGACGACGAGCTCGCGAAGAAGCTGGGCGTCACCACCGGCTCGAACGTCGACGTCACCTTCGGCGACGAGACCAAGGGCTCCCTGACCGTCGGCGGCGTCTACGAGAAGAGCGGCCTGCTCGGCGGGGCCCTGCTGGCCAACAGCGAGGTCCTCAAGCACGAGCCGCAGCCGTACCTGAAGAACGTCCTGATCAAGGGCACCGACGGGGAGACCGACACGCTCAAGAAGGCGCTGAAGGACGCCACCGGCGCCAACCCGGTGATCGAGGTCAAGTCGCGCCAGGACGTCCGGAACGACTTCAGCCAGACCATCACCTTCGCGCTGAACCTGATGTACGGCCTGCTGGCGATGTCCGTGATCGTCGCGATCCTCGGCGTCATCAACACCCTGGCGATGTCGGTCTTCGAGCGCAAGCGCGAGATCGGCATGCTGCGGGCGATCGGCCTGGACCGCTCCGGCATCAAGCGGATGGTCCGTCTGGAGTCCGTGGTGATCTCGGTGTTCGGCGCCGGGATCGGGATCCTGCTCGGGTCCTTCATGGCCTGGGCGATCAACGGCACCCTGAAGTCCAGCCTGCAGGGCCTGACCACGGTGGTCCCCTTCGGCCAGCTGCTGCTCTTCCTGGCCCTGGCCGGCCTGGTCGGCCTGGTGGCCGCCTTCTGGCCCGCCCGCCGGGCCTCCAAGCTGGACATCCTGGCCAGCATCAAGACCGACTGACCGTCGGCGGACGGACACGCGAGAAGGCCCCTGCCGGAGGGTTTCGGCAGGGGCCTTCTTCGCACTTCTGTACTCCGCCCGACTCGCACAGCCGGCTGAGCACCACGGAGGTCGTGGTCCGGCAGCACTGCCGGGCGGAGGGCCTCCGACTCATACCCCGGTGCTCCCACACCGGGGTCCGCAGTCGCTTACTTGCTGGCGAGCTCCTTGTCGGCGGCCGGCTTGGCGGCCTCGACGGCGGGCTTGGTGGGGGCCGTGACCTCCTGGATCGGCTGGTACGGGTTCTCCATCTGCGACAGGCCGACCATCTCGCGCTTCAGGAAGACGGCGAGGGTCCAGTCGGTGAAGACGCGGACCTTCCGGTTGACGGTGGGGACCATGGCGCCGTGGTACAGGCGGTGGAACCACCAGGCCGGACGGCCCTTCAGCTTGTACTTGCCGAAGAGGATCGCGACACCCTTGTGCAGGCCGAGGCCGGCCACCGCACCCAGGTTCTTGTGCTTGTACTCCTGCTGCGGGAAGCCGCGCATGCCGGAGATCACGTTGTCGCCGAGGACGGCGGCCTGGCGCACGGCGTGCTGCGCGTTCGGCGGGCACCAGGCGCCCTCGCCGGCGGCGAGGTCCGGCACCTGGGCGTTGTCGCCGGCGGCCCAGACGTAGTCGAAGCCCTGGACCTGGAGGGTCGGCGCGGTGTCGACGTGGCCGCGCGGGCCCAGCGGCAGGCCGAACCGGGACAGCACCGGGTTCGGCTTCACGCCGGCCGTCCACACGATGGTGGAGGCGTCCATCTCCAGGCCGTTCTTCAGCACGACGTGGCCGTCGACGCAGGAGTCCATCGAGGTCTCGATGTAGACCTCGATGTTGCGCTCTTCGAGCTTCTCCTTGGTCCACAGACCGAGGTCCGGGCCCATCTCCGGGAGGATCCGGTTGGCGGCCTCGACGACGACGAAGCGCATGTCGTCGCGGCTGACCGTCTTGTAGATCTTGGAGGCGTCGCGCGCCATGTCCTCGATCTCGGCGATCGTCTCGACGCCGGCGAAGCCGCCGCCGATGATGACGAAGGTCAGCGCCTTGCGGCGGATCGCCTCGTCCGTGGTGGACTCGGCCTTGTCCAGCTGCGCCATGACGTGGTTGCGGAGGGCGATGGCCTCCTCCACGGTCTTCATGCCGATGCCGTGCTCGGCCAGACCCGGGATCGGGAAGGTCCGGGAGACCGAACCGGTCGCGACGACCAGGTAGTCGAAGGGCAGCTCGTACGAGTCGCCCGCCGACGGCTGGATGGTCGCGACCTTGCGCTCGTGGTCCACACCGGTGACCGCACCGGTGAGCACCTCCGCGTTCTTCAGCGCGGTGCGCAGGGGCGCGACGAGGTTGCGGGGCGCGACGTTGCCGCCGGCCGCCTCGGGGAGGAAGGGCAGGTACGTCATGTACGACCGCGGGTCCACGACCGTGACGGTCGCTTCGCCGTAGCGCATCTTCTTGAGGATGCGCATCGCGGCATACAGGCCGACGTAACCACCGCCGACAATGAGGATGCGAGGACGCTCCGTGGTGCTCATATCCGAAAGTATCCAGCACCGGTCGGAGCAGCCTTCGTGAGCCCGCTCACAAGCTTATGGGACCCTTCTGCTACACTGCGCGCCCCCGTTTCGACCCCCCGCCCCACCCCTCACGGCCCACCCGGCCCCCCGGTGGGCGTGCCCGCGGGGACGGCGCCGCTGAGCAGCAACGATCCATGACCCGGCCCGGTTCCCGCACGGGATTTCGATTTTCAAACCTCCGGCGGCCCGGAACCTGCGATCCAACGGCCATCACGCCCAGCGAGCCTTCGGTCCCACATATCGGACGGAGCGGGCCCCCCGGCCCCGCGAAAGGCTGGATCCTCATGTGAAGAAATTCACGAACATTCCCGCAGCGCCCCCGGCGCGCCCCGGCCCCGGAGCCCCGGGGGGGGCGTCCGGGGCCGGTCCGGTAAGTCCCGCGCCAGGTCAGCGGGCGATACTCCAGGCGATGCCGTCCAGGATGTCGTGCTCGCTGACGACCACCTCGGCGGCGCCCGTCCGCGCCATGATCTCCAGCAGCTCCAGCGCGCCGGCCGCGATCACGTCCACCCGGCCCGGGTGCATCGACGGGATCGCCGCCCGCTCCGCGTGGGTGGCGTGCAGCAGCCGGTCGGCGATCTCGGCGACCCGCTCGCGGGAGATCCGCGAGTGGTGGATCGCCGCCGAGTCGTACCGGGGCAGGTCCTGGGCGATCGCCGAGATCGTGGTGACCGTGCCGGCCAGGCCGACCAGGGTGGCCGCGCCGGTCAGCGGGACGGCCTCCTCGGCCCGGTCCAGCTCCGCCCGCACGTGCGCCCGGGCCTCCGCGATCTGCTCGTCCGAGGGCAGTTCGGCGCCGCCGAAGTGCCGCTCGGTCAGCCGGACGCAGCCGATGTCCACCGAGCGCGCCGCCCGCACGTCCTCGGCACCGAGCACGAACTCGGTCGAACCGCCGCCCAGGTCGAAGACCAGGTACGGGGCCGGGAACTGACCGCCGGTGAGCTCCTTGGTGGCGCCGGTGAAGGACAGGTGCGCCTCCTCCTCGCCGCTGACCACCTCGGGCTCGACGCCCAGGGCCGCCCGCACGCCGTCGACGTACTCGGCGCTGTTCTCGGCGTCCCGGGAGGCGCTGGTGGCGACGAAGCGGATCCGCTCCGGCCCCACCCCGAAGCCGGCGATCACCTCGGCGTACTCCCGGCAGGCGGCGAAGGTGCGCGCCAGCGCGTCCGGGTGCAGCCGGCCGGTGCGGTCCACGCCCTGGCCGAGCCGGTTGATGATCATCCGCCGGTCGAGGTCGGTGATCGCGCCGGTCTCCGGGTCGAGGTCGGCGACCAGCAGCCGGATCGAGTTGGTCCCGCAGTCGATCGCGGCCACCCGGGTGGTGCTCATGCGCCGTCCTCCCCCGCCTCGTCCGCCTCCTGCGCGGCCCGCTTGGCGGCGCGGTCGGCGGTCTTCTGCTCCTTGGCCGCGATCACGGCCTCGTGGTCCTGCTCCTTGGCCCGGTTGCGGGCCACCCGCTCGCCGGCGGCCGCGACCTCCTCGGCGGAGACGCACGGGCCCTTGGCCCACCAGTCCTCCAGCATGCCGAGCGCCTCGTCGCCGAGCGGGTTGACGCCCTCGCCGGCCGCCAGCGAGTGGCCGACCAGCACGTGCAGGCACTTGACCCGGTCCGGCATGCCGCCGGCGCTCGGGAAGCCCTCCAGCACCTCGATGGCGTCGCGGCGGGCGATGTAGTCCTCGTGCGCCTTCTGGTACGCCGCGGCCAGCTCGGGGTCCTCGGCGAGCCGGGCGCTCTGGTCCTTCATCACGCCGTCCGCCTCCAGGGTGCCGATCAGCGAGGCGGCCTTGGGGCAGGTCAGGTAGTAGAGCGTCGGGAACGGCGTGCCGTCCGGCAGCCGGGGGGCCGTCTCCACGACGTCCGGGTTGCCGCACGGGCAGCGGTGGGCCACACCGCGCAGGCCGCGCGGGACCCGGCCGAGCTGTGCGGCGATCGCCGCGACGTCCTCGTCGGAGACGGTGGGGTGGTTCTCAGTGGTCATGGGAGGAGCTGTCTCCAGCGGGGGCGGGGGCGGGTGGTGAGGGAGGGGCGGGCTGCCCCGGGGCGGCGGGGGCCGGGGGCGCGGCGGCCACCGGCGCGGCGGCGGCGTCGACGGAGTCCCAGACGCTGGCGTACCAGGGCCGGGCCGGCTCGGCCGGACCGGCCGCCGGGCCCGCCGCGGGCGGCGGAGCGCCCAGCGCGGACTTCGCCGCGTCCTGGCCCGCCGGGTCCACCGCGATGTACGGGGTCTCCCCCGGCATCGCGTAGTGCAGCCGGGTGCGGGCCTGGGCCTTGACGTACTCCGGGTCCTGCCAGCGGGCCTTCTCCCGGCGCAGCTGCTCGACCTGCTGCCGGGCGTGCTCGGCCCGGGCGCGCTGGGCCGAGATCTCCGAGCGCTGCGAGATGAACTGCCGCGTCGGATAGGCCAGGATCGCCACCAGGGAGCAGAGCACCAGCACGAGGACGGTCGCCCGGCTCGTGAACCGAGGCCGGGCCGCCAAGCCCGGGATCCTCCAGCCTGCCATCTCCGGTGTCCCCTCCTGGTCGCGACGGTGCCCCGCCGTCCACCCTACGGGGTGAACGGCGGGGCACCGGTCAGGCGTGCGCTACCGGGCGTCCGGGCGATACCGGCCGGGCGCCGCCGGTCGGGCTCAGCCCTCGTGCTTGAACCGCGGGAAGGCGCCGCGGCCGGCGTACTCGGCGGCGTCGTCGAGGATCTCCTCGATGCGCAGCAGCTGGTTGTACTTGGCGACGCGCTCGGAGCGGGCCGGGGCGCCGGTCTTGATCTGGCCGCAGTTGGTGGCGACGGCCAGGTCGGCGATGGTGACGTCCTCGGTCTCGCCGGAGCGGTGCGACATCATGCAGCGGTAGCCGTTGCGCTGGGCCAGCTCGACGGCGTCCAGGGTCTCGGTCAGCGAGCCGATCTGGTTGACCTTCACCAGCAGCGCGTTGGCGGTGCCGGTCTCGATGCCGCGGGCCAGGCGGGCCGGGTTGGTGACGAACAGGTCGTCGCCGACCAGCTGGACCTTGTCGCCCAGCTTCTCGGTCATGGCCTTCCAGCCGTCCCAGTCCGACTCGTCCAGCGGGTCCTCGATGGAGACCAGCGGGTAGGCGGCGACCAGGCCGGCGTAGTACTCGATGAGCTCGGCGGCGGTGAGCGCCTTGCCCTCGAACTGGTAGGCGCCGTCCTCGTAGAACTCGGAGGAGGCGACGTCCAGGGCGAGCGCGACGTCCTTGCCCGGCACGTAGCCGGCCTTCTGGATGGCCTCGACGATGAGGTCCAGGGCCTCGCGGTTGGAGTCCAGGTTCGGGGCGAAGCCGCCCTCGTCGCCCAGGCCGGTCGACAGACCGCGCTCCTTCAGCACGCCCTTGAGGGTGTGGTAGACCTCGACGCCCCAGCGGACGGCCTCGGAGAAGGACTCCGCGCCGATCGGGGCGATCATGAACTCCTGGATGTCGACGTTGGAGTCCGCGTGCGAGCCGCCGTTGAGGATGTTCATCATCGGGACCGGCAGGACGTGCGCGTTCGGGCCGCCCAGGTAGCGGAACAGCGGCAGGTCGCTGGCCTCGGAGGCGGCGTGCGCGACGGCCAGCGAGACGCCCAGGATGGCGTTGGCGCCGAGCGAGGACTTGTCCGGGGTGGCGTCCAGGTCGAGCATGGCCTGGTCGATCAGGCGCTGCTCGGTGGCGTCGTAGCCGACCAGCTCGGGGCCGATCTGCTCGATGACGGCCAGGACGGCCTTCTCCACGCCCTTGCCGAAGTAGCGGTTCTTGTCACCGTCGCGGAGCTCCAGCGCCTCGAAGGCACCGGTGGAGGCACCCGACGGGACGGCGGCACGGCCGGTGCTGCCGTCGTCGAGGCCGACCTCGACCTCGACCGTGGGGTTGCCGCGCGAGTCGAGAATCTCACGGGCGACGACGACATCGATGGACGGCACGAGGCATCTCCTAGCGGAAGCAGGTTCGGCCGACGGTGGGGTGCGGTCGGCCGGACGATTGCGGAGTCGTTACGACCAGAGCCTAACCGCACGGGCTGTCCGGGCCACGTCGACCTCGGTTCCGTCTCAGCGTGTGGCCTCGCTACCCACCGGTAGTTCACCTGGTTGCCCGACCGGAGGGGTCCGGATGCGGACGAAGGGGGGCCGATCGGCCCCCCTTCGTCCGTCCGGTCGGAGCGGTCGTCAGCCGAGGGTCAGGACCTGGCCCGGGACGATCAGGTTCGGGTCGGCGCCGACGGTGCCGCGGTTGCCGTCGTAGAGCGCCTGCCAGCCGCCGGAGACGCCCTGGGCGGTGGCGATCCCGGCGAGGGTGTCGCCGGAGCGGACGGTGTAGCCGTGGCCGGCCGACTGCTGCTGCGCGGCGGGGGCGGCCTGGGCGGCCGGCTGGCCGGCGTACTGCTGGTAGACGCTCTGGTGGCTGGTCCAGTACCAGGCGCCGTTGTTCTGGTACCAGAAGACCTTGGCGTCGGCGTCCCAGCCGGCCTTGCCGGAGAAGGCCGGGGACTGCGGGGCCTGCTGCTGGACCTGCTGCTGGGCCTGCGGAGCCTGCTGGGCGCTCTGCGGCGCGTACTGCCGGGCCTGCGGCTTGGCGGCCTGCTGCTGCGGCTGGGCCTGCGGCTTCGGGGCGGCGGCCGGCTTCGGGGCGGCGGGCTTCGGGGTCTGCTGCTGCGGCTGGGCCTGCGGCTTCGGGGCGGCCGGCTCGGCGGCCGCCGCGGTGTCGACCGCCGCCGGGGCGCCGCCCTTGCTCAGGCCGGCCTTCTTGGAGCAGACCGGCCAGGCGCCCGGGCCCTGCGAGGCGAGGACCTTCTCGGCGACCGAGATCTGCTGGGCCTTCGAGGCCTGGTTGGCCTGCGGCGCGTAGGCGGTGCCGCCGTACGCCTTCCAGGTGCTGGAGGTGAACTGGAGGCCGCCGTAGAAGCCGTTGCCGGTGTTGATGCTCCAGTTGCCGCCGGCCTCGCACTGGGCGACCGCGTCCCAGGTGGAGACCGGGGCGGCGGAGGCGCCGGTGGCGCTCAGGATCGGCATCGCCAGTCCGACGCCGGCGACACCGGCGACGGCGATGGCCTTCTCGGCCTGGGTACGGCGACGGTGACGACCGGTTCCAACGAACAGCATGAAGGGGTCCCTCTCCGCACGCCTGCGAGGTGAGCTGTCGGGTTCGGACCGGGAGGTGGCCCGGCCGCGCGGAGGCGGCTTCACCCCTAGCCGTGGGAGACGGCGCAAAACCTGGGTCCCCCGCCCCTGCCCAGGGTTCTGGTCGGTGTCCCGTGTCGCGGCGGGCAGGACTCGGCGTTCCGCGGACGAGGTTCGCAGCTGCGAACTCCACGGAGACTAGACAGATCTTCAGAGCAATCACAAGCTCATATCGCAGATATCACATGGACATCACGTCATGTGATGGATTGCCTACCAACCGAGGAGGTATGTCCGGATTGAGGGTGGTTCAGACCCCCGGTAAACGCGCAACGGAGAGTGCCCGTCAGCGTGTTGTGCCGGTCCGTCAGCCCTCGGAACGGGTGTTCGGAGCCTCCTCGACGGACGCTTTCTCCGGCGTGAATTCCACCGGAAGTTCACGGAGTCCCCGCATGATCAGACCACCGCGCCAGCGCAGGTCCCCGGGGTCCGCGGCGAGCCGCAGGTCCGGCAGCCGGGTCAGCAGGGTGGCCAGCGCGGCCCGTCCCTCCAGCCGCGCCAGCGGCGCGCCGATGCAGTAGTGGATGCCGTGGCCGAACCCCAGGTGCGGATTGTCGGCCCGGGCCAGGTCCAGGGTGTTCTCGGCGGCGAACCGCGCCGGGTCCCGGTCCGCCGCCGCGAGCACCACCAGCACCGGGTCGCCGACCGGGATCCGCACCCCGCCGATGGTCAGCGGGCTGGTCGCGAACCGCCAGGTGGCCAGCTCCACCGGCCCGTCGTAGCGCAGGAGTTCCTCGATCCCGGTCTCCAGCAGCGCGCTCTCGCCGCGCCCGACGGACTCCTGGAGCAGCCGGCGCTGCTCCAGGTGCCGGAACAGGGCGAAGCACCCGTTGCCGATCAGGTTGATGGTGGTTTCGAAGCCGGCGAACAGCAGGATGAAGGCCATCGCCGCCGCCTCGTTCTCGGTCAGGTGCTCGCCGTGGTCGCCGGCCCGGATCAGCCCCGAGATCAGGTCGTCGCCGAGGTCAGCCCGCTTGCGGTGGATCAGCTCCAGCAGGTAGGCGCGGATCTTCTTCACCGCGCGGCCCACGCCGCCGCGCTGCCCGCCGTGGTGGCGGATCATCGCGCCCGCCCAGTCCCGCAGGTCGTCCTGGTCCTCGGCCGGCACCCCGAGCAGGTCGCAGATCGCGTAGATGGGGAGCGGGAACGCGAACTCGTGGATGAGGTCGGCGGAGCCGCGCGCCGCGAAGCCGTCGATCAGCCGGTCGGTCAGCTGCTGCACCCGCGGCTCGAAGGCCGCCACCCGGCGCGGGGTGAACGCCTTGGACACCAGGCGGCGCAGCCGGGTGTGGTCCGGCGGGTCGATGTTCAGCAGATGGGTCATCAGGTCGGCCTGGCGCTCGCCCGGGATGCCGACGCGGCCGGTGCGGTGGGCCTGCTCGCTGTGGTGGACCGGGTTCTTGGAGAGCCGACCGTCCGCCAGCGCCTGCCGGGCGTCCGCGTACCGGGTGACCAGCCAGGCCTCCACCCCGCTCGGCAGGGTGGTCCGGTGCACCGGCTCGTGCTCGCGCAGCCACGCGTACGCGGGGTACGGATCGGCGGCGAACTCCCAGGTGAACAGGGGCGGACGGGCGGCGTCGGGCTGAGCTGGCATGGGTCGACGGTATCCCGGGCGGATCCGGGCCGGCGCACGGCGTGCGCGGCGCCCGGGCGGGTCCGTTCCGCGCGGCAGGCGTGAGCCTGGTCACCTGAGGGGTAATTCCTGTTGCGGGGGGTCGGGACCTGCCTACGATCCTCCGCAAGATGTCCGTGGGCGTCGGTGCGGAGCCGCCCACAGGGAGGAGCAAGGCCATGCGGGTCACCGGTGCGGTCGTCGTGATCGCCGTACTCGACGGCGGGTCGGGGGCGGGCCTCGCCCGCCGGCTCACCGCGGCGGGAGCCGCCGGGATGCTGATCGCCGACCAGCAGGCCGGGGTCGCCGAGGACCTCGCGACCGAACTCGACCGGCCGGGCTGCCGGGTCGTCGGCGTCGGCGGCGACGTCCGCCGCCCCAGCGACGTCGCCGCGCTGGTCGACACCGCCGAGAAGCACCTGGGCCCGATCGACCTGTTCTGCGTGGCCGGGCCGGACGGCGAGCGGATCGTCTCGCTCTCCGACCTGCCCGACCACCTCGACCTGGAGCGGCTCGCCGAACTCGTCGCCCTGGTCGGCGAGGCGATCGGCGAGGTCGTCGTCCCGGCGCGGCGCCGCCCGGTGGAGCACGTCACCGCCGTCTGAGGCGGCGTCCGGGCGGCGTCCGCGTACGGCGATGTCCGCGTGCGGCGGCGTCCGCGTGAGGTGTGGCCGCTCGCCCGCTAGCGGGCGGGCTTCAGGCCCTCCGCGGCGCGCACCGCGTCCCGGTAGTCGCGCGCCGCGGCCCGCAGCGCGGCGTCCACGTCGATCCCGGCGTCGTGCGCGCGCTGCGCCACCGCGAGCAGCAGCCGGCCCGCCGACTCCGCGGTGAGCCCGGCGGGCAGCTCGTACGGCTCGTCCGGCACGCCCGTGAAGGCGGCCCGGCGCACCCGCGACACCAGCTTCGCCGCGTACGCCAGCGAGGGCAGCCCGGCCGGCACGCCGTCCAGCACCGACTCGCGCTCCGACTTCTCGGCCGCCTTGAGCGCCTCCCAGTTGGCCTCCACCTCGGCCGCGCCGTCCGCCTCGGCGTCGCCGAACACGTGCGGGTGGCGGTACATCAGCTTGTCGACGATGTCGCCCGCGACGTCGTCGATCGAGAAGGCGCCGGTGGGGTGCTCCTCGGCGATCCGGGAGTGGAAGAAGACCTGGAGCAGGACGTCGCCCAGCTCCTCGCGGAGCATGTCGCGGTCCCCCTCCTCGATCGCCTCGACCAGCTCGTAGGCCTCCTCGACCAGGTACTTCACCAGGCTGGCGTGGGTCTGCTCGGCGTCCCAGGGGCAGCCGCCGGGCGAGCGGAGCCGGTCCATCACCGAGACCAGGTCCAGCAGCCGCGCGCCCGGCAGGTCGTAGGAGCCGGGCAGCACCTCGATCTCCGGCACCTCGCCGGCGTGCTCGACCGCGAGGCGGGCCAGCGCGTCGGTCAGCCCCGGGTCGCCGTCCGGGCTGCCCAGCCAGACCGTCGGGCCGGCCCCGGCCGACGGGTCCGCCGGGGCCTCGGTGAGCAGCCGGGCCAGCGCGGGGGCGGAGCCCGGCGCCACGGTCCGGACCTCGACGCCGGCCTGTGCCAGGGCGGGCAGCTGCGGGTGGGCGGGGTCGGCGGCGAGCACCCGCCCGGCCGAGCGCAGCGCCTCCCAGGCGGGCCAGGACAGCAGGCCGGGGGCCACCCGGTGGGTGGTGATGAGGAGGATCAGCTTCGGGCCCGGAGGATTCGTCGTCACCCTCCGAACCTACCCGTCCGGTCCGCACCCCCGCCGCCGGGTTCCGGGGCCCGGGCGCGCCCCGCACCGGGCGCGCCCGCACGGGGCGGGTGGCGCGTCAACCCTGACGATCGTCCAGGTCGGACCCTGTCTTTCGGGTCGGGTCGGCGCCCGCCTCCGGCTCCTACCGTCCGTGTCATGACGAACACGCTCAGGAACAGAACGGCCCTCGCGGTGGTGCTGCTGGGTGCGGGCACCGGCGCGGTCGGGTGGCTGGCGCCGGGGCGCGCGGGCGGGGGCGGACCGGTCCGGGTGGCCACCGGCTGGTCCGCCGCCGGCTACCGGCGGGTGGCCGACGCCGTCGCCGACGCCCCGCCCCGGCTCGCCGCCCTGCTGGAGCCCGCCACCGAGGCCGGGCTGCTGGTACTGGGCCTGCTGCTGGCGCTCTGCTGGTGGACGGCCCGCGGGCGGCGGGCCGCCGGAGCGGTCGCGGGCGTCGCGCTCACCGGCCTCGGCACGGTGCTCGCGTACGGGGCGAGCGAGGTGCTGAAGCCGGTGCTCGACGAGGAGCGGCCCTGCCGGGCCCTGCCCGCCCTGCCGTCCACCGCGCTCGCCGACTGCCCTCCGCCGGGCGACTGGTCGTTCCCCAGCAACCACGCGACCCTGGCCGTCGCGCTGGCCACCGGCCTGGTGCTGCTCCGGCCGCGCTGGGCGTGGGCGGCCGTCCCGGTCGGCCTGGGGACCGCCGCCCTGCGGGTCGCCGCCGGGGTGCACTACCCGCACGACGTGCTCGCCGGGGCGGCCCTGGGCGGGGCGGTCACGGCGGCGGTGGTCGTCGCGCTGCTGCCCTCCGCGACGGCCGCGGTCGGCGCGCTGGGCGGCGTGCGGCTGCTCGGTCCGCTGCTGCTCCGTCCGCTGCCGGTCGATCCGTTGGCGGTCGGTCCGTTGGCGGTCGGTCCGCTGAGGCCGGGTGGCGGCGGACCGGGATCAGGCGGGCGGCGGGCCCGCGGCCAGGCCGGCCTCGTGGGCGAGGACGGCGGCGGCCGCCCGATTGGCCACCCCCAGCCGGGCCAGGACGTTGCTGACGTGCGCCTTCACCGTGCCCTCCACCACCCCGATCCGGCGGGCGATCTGGCCGTTGGACAGCCCGGCGGCGACCAGCGCCAGCACATCGCGTTCGCGGGCGGTCAGTCCGGCCACCCGGCGCTGGGCGGCGGACCTGCGGTCGGCCGGACCGCCGGCCCCGGTGGCGGCGAGGTGGGCCACCACCCGGGCGGCCACCCGGGGTGAGAGGTAGGCCGCGCCGTCCGCCACCGACCGGACGCCGGCGATCAGCTCCTCCGGCTCGCCGGACTTGATCAGGAACCCGTTGGCGCCCCCTCCGAGGGCGCGCAGGATGTAGTCGTCCTCACCGAAGGTGGTCAGCATGACGATCCCGGTCGCCGCCCCGGTCCGGGTGGTGACGGCGCCCCGGCGGATCTCGGCGGCGGCGGCGATGCCGTCCGTTCCCGGCATCCGGATGTCCAGCACGGCGACGTCCGGGCGGTGGCGCCGGACCAGGTCGACCGCCTCCCGGCCGTTCCCGGTCTCGGCGACGATCTCGATCCCCGGATCGGTGGCGAGCACGGCGCGCACGCCGGCCCGCACCATCGGCTCGTCGTCCGCGATCACCACCCGGATCGGCGGGCGGGCCCCGGCCTCCTGCCCCGCGCCCGTCACCGGGCGCTCACTGGACCAGGGCGTCCAGGGAGACCAGCACGCCGTCCCGGAAGCAGAGCCGGTACGCGTCCCCGGAGCGGTCGTCGTGGAAGGCCTTGCCCGTCATCGCGTAGTACTCGCACGTCACTCCCTCTCCGCCGGGCGGCGGGTCGCCCACGGACGGATGGTACGGAAACTGGCGTTCCGGCAGGAACGGCTCCACCGAGGCCCGGTCCTGGCCGACGCGCAGCGAGGCGTAGTCGGCGGGGTCGAGGACGGAGCGTCCGGCCGCCTGGATCGTCCAGCCGCGCAGCACCGCCGTCAGGGCCAGGGCCACGGACAGCGGCGCCAGCACCACCGCCGCCATCATCCGGCCCACCCGGCGGCGGGCCCGGCGCAGTTCGCGGGTGGGCGAGACCGCGACCGGCCGCGGCGCCGGGCCGCCCGCCGGGGCGCCGACGCGCGGCAGGCGGGCGTGGACCTCGAAGCCCCCGTCGTCGCGGGGCCCGTACCGGAAGGCGCCGCCGGCCAGCCGGACCCGCTCGGCCAGGCCGATCAGGCCGCGGCCGCCCGTCACCGGACCGGGCGATCCTCCCCGGGGCGGCCCGTTGACCACCCGGACCCGGGCACCGTCCGGGGAGTACCCGACCCGCACCTCGACCGGCGCGCCCGGGGCGTGCTTGGCGGCATTGGTCAGCGCCTCCTGGACCACCCGCCACGCGGCGTGCTCGGCCGCCCGCGGCAGCCCGTCCGGCTCACCGGTGACGGCCAGCCGGACGTCCAGGCCCGCCGCGGCCGCCTCCGCGACCAGCTGCGGAACGTCCGCGTCGGCCGGGCCCCGGGCGGCGTGCGCGTCCGTCTCGTCCCGCAGCACGCCGATCACCTCGCCGAGACGCTCGACGGCCGCCGCCGCACCCGCCCGGATCTCCTGGGCCGCCTCCCGGTGCGGCGGGGCCAGGTCGGGCGCCAGCTTCAGCGCGCCGGCGCGCAGCGCGATCAGGCTCAGGTCGTGGCCGAGGGCGTCGTGCATGTCCTGGGCGATCCGGGCCCGCTCACGCAGCCGCGCCTGCTCCGCCACCAGCCGCTGCTCGCGCTCGGCCCGCTCCGCGCGTTCCCAGCCGGCCCGCACCAGCTCCTGCGACAGCCGCCAGAACCGGCCCACCATCCACGGGCCCATCCCGGCGCAGACCAGGACCGAGACCACCGACGTCGCCTGCTCCGACCAGGCCGGCCGGACGACGGCCACCAGCGTCCCCGCCGTCACCAGGACCGCCAGCAGCACGGCCGCCGACCGGACCCGCTCCGTCCGCACTCCGGCCGCGAAGGCCGCCCCGACCCCCGGCAGCACCCACCAGAGGGACACCGGACTCAACCCGAGCCCCCCGGCCGCCACCACCAGCAGCGCCCACTCCACCCACCGCTCTCTCCACACCCGCCCGACCCTACGGACCCGGGCCGCCGGGCGGATCTGTCGAAAGTCATGCCCGCGCAGAGAAACCGGCCCCGCCGCCGCCCTCACGGCTCGTGGCGGCCCGACTCCCCGACCCACGCGGGTCGGCGCAGCCCCCGGCCGACCACAAGCAGCAACCCCTCCGCCCGAACGGCGGCCCCGGGCGCCGTCGCCCGGGACCGCCGTCCCCCCTGCCGTTCCCCTCACCTGGAGCCGGGAGCCGGGTGCCGGGAGCCGTCCCGGCCCGGCCTGCCGCCCGCCCTACTTCTTGGCCCCCGCCAGGTCGTCGAACATCGTCGACAGGAACTCCCGGCACCACGTCAGCAGCTCCCGCCCGACCAGCGGCTTGCCGCCGATCCGCCCGGTGGACGGCCGCGGCACCAGCAGCTGCTGGGTCGCCGCCTTCACCTGGCTGCGCGGGTAGAGCCGGTTCAGCCGCAGCTGCTGCGACTCCCGCAGCTCGACCGGCCCGAACCGCACATGGGAACCCTGCAGGGTGATGTCGGCGATGCCGCACCGCCGCGCGTACAGCCGCAGCGCGGCCACCAGCAGCAGGTTCTCCACCGGCTCGGGCAGCTTGCCGTACCGGTCGACCAGCTCGTCCCGGACCTGCCGGATGTCCTCCTCCGAGTTGACCGCCGCGATCGAGCGGTAGGCCTGGAGCCGCAGCCGCTCCCCCGGCGCGTAGTCGTGCGGCACATGGGCGTCGACCGGCAGCTCGATCTTCACCTCCAGCGGCTCCTCCTCCGGCTCGCCGCCGCCCGCCAGCGACTCCCGGAACTCGGCCACCGCCTCGCCGACCATCCGCATGTAGAGGTCGAAGCCGACGCCCGCGATGTGCCCGGACTGCTCGCCGCCGAGCAGGTTGCCCGCGCCGCGGATCTCCAGGTCCTTCATCGCCACGTACATGCCGGCGCCCATCTCGGTGTGCTGGGCGATGGTGGCCAGCCGCTCGTGCGCGGTCTCGGTCAGCGGCTTCTCCGGCGGGTACAGCATGTACGCGTACCCGCGCTCCCGCCCGCGGCCCACCCGGCCGCGCAGCTGGTGCAGCTGGGAGAGGCCGAAGGTGTCGCCGCGCTCGACGATGAGCGTGTTGGCGTTGGAGATGTCGATGCCGGACTCCACGATCGTGGTCGACACCAGGACGTCGAACTCCTTCTCCCAGAAGTCGACGACCACCTTCTCCAGCTGGGTCTCGCCCATCTGCCCGTGCGCGGTGGCGATCCGCGCCTCGGGCACCAGGTCCTTCAGCCGGGCGGCCGCCTTGTCGATCGACTCGACCCGGTTGTGGATGTAGAACACCTGGCCCTCGCGCAGGAGTTCGCGCCGGACCGCCGCCGAGATCTGCTTCTCGTCGTACGGTCCGACGAAGGTCAGCACCGGGTGCCGCTCCTCCGGCGGGGTGGTGATGGTGGACATCTCGCGGATGCCGGTGACCGCCATCTCCAGGGTGCGCGGGATCGGGGTCGCGGACATGGTGAGCACGTCCACGTTGGCCCGCAGCTTCTTCAGCTGCTCCTTGTGCTCGACGCCGAACCGCTGCTCCTCGTCGACGATGACCAGCCCGAGGTCCTTGAAGCGGGTCTCCGAGGAGAACAGCCGGTGGGTGCCGATGACGACGTCCACCGAGCCCTCGAACAGCCCCTCCAGCACGGCCTTGGCCTCGCTGTCGGTCTGGAACCGGGACAGCGCCTTCACGGTGACCGGGAAGTTGGCGTACCGCTCGGCGAAGGTCGAGAAGTGCTGCTGCACCAGCAGCGTGGTCGGCACCAGCACCGCCACCTGCTTGCCGTCCTGCACCGCCTTGAAGGCCGCGCGCACCGCGATCTCGGTCTTGCCGTAGCCGACGTCGCCGCAGATCAGCCGGTCCATCGGAACGGACTTCTCCATGTCCGACTTGACCTCGGCGATGGTGGTCAGCTGGTCCGGCGTCTCCGCGTACGGGAAGGCGTCCTCCAGCTCCCGCTGCCACGGGGTGTCCGGCCCGAAGGTGTGGCCGGGAGCGGCCATCCGGGCCGAGTACAGCTTGATGAGGTCGGCGGCGATCTCCTTGACCGCCTTCTTGGCCCGCTGCTTGGTCTTCGCCCAGTCCGCGCCGCCGAGCCGGTGCAGCGTCGGGGCCTCCCCGCCGACGTACTTGGTGACCTGGTCGAGCTGGTCGGTCGGCACGAACAGCCGGTCGCCGGGGTGCCCCCGCTTGGCCGGCGCGTACTCCAGCACCAGGTACTCGCGGGTGGCGCCCTGCACGGTGCGCTGCACCATCTCCACGTACCGGCCGACGCCGTGCGCCTCGTGCACCACGTAGTCGCCGGCCGCCAGCGCCAGCGGATCGATCGCGTTGCGGCGCCGGGACGGCATCCGCCGCATGTCCTTGGTCGAGGACTTCTGCCCGGACAGGTCGGTCTCGGTGATGACCGTCAGCTTGAGGGCCTCGTCGACGAAGCCGTACTCGATCGAGCCGCAGGAGACGTGCACGACGTCCCGGGTCGGTGCCTCGGACAGGTCGGCGACCAGCCGGGCCGGGATGCCCTCGTTGCCGAGCACCTCGGCGAGGCGCGAGGCCGGGCCGTGCCCCTCGGTCACCATGACGACCCGCCAGTCGGCGGCCAGCCGCTCCTTGGCGTCGGCGATCGCCCGCGCGGTGTCGCCCCGGTACGCCTCGACCGCGTGCATGCCGAGGGTCAGGGTGTTGGCGTCGAACTCCAGCAGGCCGTCGACCGAGGCGTCGCTGGTCGCGAACGGGCTGACCGACCACCACGGCAGGCCGATCTCGGCGGCGTGCTCGCGCACCTCGGCGAGCGAGCGCAGCGAGGCGGCCGAGACGTCGATCGCCTCCAGGTCGATCGGCCGGTCGCCGCCGGCCGCGGCCGCCACCCAGGAGGCGTGCAGGAACTCCTGACTGGTCGCCACCAGGTCGGCGGCGCGGGTGCGGACCCGCTCGGGGTCGCAGACCACCGCGACCGAGCCGAGCGGCAGCACGTCCAGCAGCAGCTCCATGTCGTCGACCAGGACGGGCGCCAGCGACTCCATGCCCTCGACCGCGATGCCCTCGGCGATCCTGTCCAGGATCTCGGCCAGCCCCGGGTGCTCGGCGGACAGCTCGGCGGCCCGGGCCCGCACCTCGTCGGTCAGCAGCAGCTCGCGACAGGGCGGCGCCCACAGGCCGTGCTCGGCGATCTCCAGCGACCGCTGGTCGGCCACCTTGAAGTACCGGATCTCCTCGACGTCGTCGCCCCAGAACTCCACCCGCAGCGGGTGTTCCTCGGTCGGCGGGAAGACGTCCAGGATGCCGCCGCGAACCGCGAACTCGCCGCGCTTCTCGACCAGTTCGACCCTGGAGTAGGCGGCCGCGGCGAGCCGCCGGGCGATCTCCTCCAGATCGTGCGACTCGCCGCGCTGGACGGCCACCGGCTCCAGCTCGGCCAGCCCCTTCACCTGCGGCTGGAGCACCGAGCGGACCGGCGCCACGATCACCTGCACCGGCCCGGCGGCCGGGTCCTCGGCGCGCGGGTGGACGATCCGGCGCAGCACCGCGAGCCGGCGGCCGACCGTGTCGGAGCGCGGCGAGAGCCGCTCGTGCGGCAGCGTCTCCCAGGCCGGGAACTCGGCGACCGCGTCCGGCGGCAGCAGCGAGCGCAGCGAGGCGGCGAGGTCCTCGGCCTCCCGGCCGGTGGCGGTGACGGCCAGCACCGGACGGCCCCGTTCCCCGGCCGCCTGCCCGGCGAGCGCGCGGGCGAGCGCGGCGATCGCGAACGGCCGGGCGGCGGGCGGCCCGACCAGGTCGAGGTGCCGGCGGCCGCCGGCCGCGGCACCGGTGGCGGTCGCGGCCCCGATCGCCTCGGCGAGGGCCGCGTCCCGCGCGACGACATCGAGCAGTCCGGTCAGGCTCATCTGGAGTCTCTTCTTCGTCCCGTGGCTGGTGCTGCCCTGGGGGCCGGGGGCCTGTCCGGGCAACGCGAACGGCCCGGCACGCCGAGCGGCCGGGGGTCTCCAGCCTACGCCGCGCGGCTGACCCGCACCCGGCGCACGGCCGGGGGCGGAACCGGGCGCGGTGCGGCGCGGACGAACCATCGGCCGCACGCTGCCGCTCCGGCCGTTTTGCCGGACCGTTTCCCCGCTGTCGCGATCTGCCACGAACTGGACATACTCCTGTCACTGGCCGTCCATGGAGATCGCGCACCATGGTGAATGTGCCCGCCGCACCCAACCGTGGGGGATGGCTGCGGGGGCACGGTCGCACACCCGATGGGGGTCGGGGGTGCGAGGCCGGGCGACCCTGGGTGGGGGCGCCCGCCCACGCGCCGGGAACCGTGGCGTCCTTTCCTGGAGGACGCCACGGGTCTCGGCCTCACTCTTTCCCCGGCCCTTCCCCGGCCCGGGCCCCTCGACGCACCGGACCGCGACCGGACCGCGACCGGCCCACGACCGACCGGCCGCAGCCCCGCGGCCGGACCTCCGGCGTCCCGCCACCGGCCGGCCCGGACACCCCTTTTCCGGCCCCTTCCGGCGCAATCCCGGGAAAACCCGCGCGGGCAGGCCCCGCTCCCTACCCTGATGTGAAGACCGTGTGGGGGACGCCCGGAGGGGCCAGGGGGCGTCGCGATGGAGGGGGTTCTTCGTCATGCGCGTTGTCATCGCAGGCCAGGGCTACGTGGGGCTGCCGCTCGCGGTCCGCGCGGCCGAGGTCGGGCACCGGGTGGTCGGCTACGACGTGGACGAGCGCCGGATCAAACGGCTGGCCGTCGGCGAGTCGTACGTCGAGGACATCCCGGCCGAGCGGCTGCGGCCGCTGCTGGAGAACGGGAGCTACCTGCCGTCCGCCGAGCCGTCCGACGTGGCGGGTTTCGACGTCGCGGTGATCACCGTGCCGACGCCGCTGCGCGAGGGCGTGCCCGACCTGTCGTTCATCGAGGCCTCGGCCGCCCTGCTCGCCCAGCACCTGCGGCCGGGGGCGTGCGTCGTCCTGGAGTCGACCACCTACCCCGGCACCACCGAGGAGCTGCTCGCGCCGCTGCTGGAGGAGGGGTCCGGGCTGACCGCCGGGCGGGACTTCCACCTCGGCTACAGCCCCGAGCGGATCGACCCGGGCAACCCGGCCTGGCGGCTGGAGAACACCCCGAAGGTGGTCTCCGGGATCAACCCGGCCTCGCTGGCGGCGGTCGACGGCTTCTACGGCGGGCTGGTCGATCGGACCGTGCCGGTCTCCTCCTGCAAGGAGGCCGAACTGACCAAGCTGCTGGAGAACACCTTCCGGCACGTCAACATCGCGCTGGTCAACGAGCTCGCGATGTTCGCGCACGACCTCGGCATCGACGTCTGGGAGGCCATCGACGCGGCCTCCACCAAGCCCTTCGGCTACCTGCGGTTCACCCCCGGTCCCGGGGTGGGCGGGCACTGCCTGCCGATCGACCCGTCCTACCTGTCCTGGCGGGTCGAGCGGGCGCTCGGCCAGTCGTTCCGGTTCGTCGAGCTGGCCAACGACGTCAACAGCCACATGCCCGACTACGTGGTCCGCCGGCTCGCCGAGGCGCTGAACGAGCGGCAGCGCTCGGTCAAGGGCTCGCGGGTGCTGCTGCTCGGGCTGGCGTACAAGAAGAACACCGGCGACGCCCGGGAGACGCCGGCCGCCCGGGTCGCCGAGCTGCTGGTCCGGATGGGCGCCGAGGTCCGGGCCGCCGATCCGCACGTGGTGGTCGGGGTGCACGCGCCGGAGCCGGTGATCCCCGGCCAGCGGGCCGCCGAGCACGACCCGCACGGGGACCCGTTCGGCGCGGTCCGCCGGGTGGAGGCGAGCCCGGAGGAGCTGGCGGCGGCGGACGCGGTGGTGCTGCTCGCCGACCACGACGACTTCGACTACGAGGCGGTCGCCGCGCACGCCCGGTACGTGCTGGACTGCCGGCGCCGGCTGCCCCGGGGCGCCGCGGTCGAGGTGCTCTGACCCTTCGGAAGCGGTGCCGGGCGTCCGCACCCGCCCGGCACCGCGGGTCAGCGGGCGTCCTCGCCCGCCCGGCCCCGCGGGGCCCGTCCCCCGCGGCCTACCAGCGGGAGAGGTTGATGTCGTACATCATCACCTCGTGGCCCACGTGGCCGTTGAAGTCGTACTGCTCCCAGTTGAAGACGGTCCACGAGCCCATGCCGCCGCCCAGGTACGTGGTGACCTTGTTGTTCCCGGCGTCGATCCGGTCGACGTTGTAGATGCGCACGGCCATCCAGCCGTCGTTCGCGAAACAGAGCGTGCCGCCGTAGCCGTAGTTGTAGACCTTCGCGAAATCGTTGCGGTTTCCGCAGTCGATGCGGTTGACCGCCCCGGCATTCGCGGCCGGCAGTAACGTGGCGGCCGCCGCGGTGAGCACGGCGAGTACGCCGATCCGGCGGCTCCGGGCATTTCCGGAACGATTCCCGGGAGAACGTTCCCGAAGATTTGTGCGGCGAATCATCTGAACCCTCCGAAGGGGTATCGGCTGCGACTCCAGAGGTTGACATGGCGCCGCACGGCCGAACAGTTCTTTTCCGGCCAAGCCGCACCGCCCCGACACCCCGGAGGCCGCCTCGCACAGGCATGCGCTAGGGTCCGAACAGTCCCGCCGTTCTTGAGAATCGGAGCTTCCGGATGGCCCTCCCCGAGCATTTCGGGCGATTCACCGCCGCCACCGCAGCGGTCTTTTTATCGGCCTTTCTCGCGGGCTGCTCCGGGACATCCGGAGGAGGTTCCGCACATTCCGCCCTGACACCGCCGGCGATCGACGCGCCGAAAGCCCCGGAATCCGGCCGGGCCGGAATGACCGGACTTCCGCTTTCCGCTTATCAGTCCGACGACCTGGCCGCCCTGAGAGAGATTCAGGTGCGCAATGCGCTGGTCGTCTCGTGCATGCGCCGGGCCGGCTACACGGGTTTCAGCGGGGACGGCCTGCAGGAGGCCCGGCCGCCGGACAACGCCACCGCCCTGCCCGCCGGCGCCTGGGGGTACCTCGGGGCGGAGGTGGCGGGCGTCCAGGGGTTCCACGCCCACCGGCGGGCCGTGCCCGAGGCGGGCGCCGCGCCGGCGGCCGGCGAGGCCTACGACGCCGCCCGGGTCGACTGCCACCGGCAGGCCTCCGACCGGATCGGCGCCCCGCCGGGGCCGGGGGCCGACCTGATCGGGCGGCTCTTCTCCGAGTCCATGGCCGTCACCGGGAAGGACGAGCGGGTGGTGGCGGCGACCGGGCAGTGGTCCGCCTGCATGGCCGCCGCCGGGTTCGGGGCCGACGATCCGGCGACCCTCCCGGAGCGCTTCCGGACCGCGGCGGAGGCCACCCCGGCCGAACTGGCCACCGCCCGGGCCGACGCCGACTGCACCACCCGCAGCAACCTCGCCGCGATCTGGTTCACCGTCCTGGCGGGCTACCAGCGCCAGCAGATCGACCGCAACGCCGCGGCTCTGAACGCCCACCGCGAGGCCGTCCGCGCCCAGGACGCCAAGCTCGCCCGGCTCCTCGCCGAAGGGGACACCGTGCCGACCCCGTGAACCGCGCCGACCCCGTGAGCCGGGCGGAGAACGGCGTTCGGCGGCCGGGCCGCCGAACGCGTCGGGCCCCGGGCGCCGGACGGCACCCGGGGCCCGACGGAGGCCGGACCGGTCAGCGGCGGTGGTAGCCGACCGTGTTCGGGGTCGCGTAGTCGCTGCCGTCGTCGACGATCACGATCTTCGGGATGATCCGGGTCTCCTCCTCGGCCGGCCGCTCGGCCGCGGCGCCCGCGCCCTCAACGGCCCCCGCCGCCGACGGCGGGGTGGCCGGCCTCGGCGGCACCGGTCCGGTGGCGACCGCCGCGGCCGCGGGCGGGGTGACCCGCCCCGGGGTGACCCGCAGCACCGCCGTGGCCGCCTCCGCGGCGGGCACCGGGACCGGCTCCTTGCGGAGGTCGGCCCGCGGGTCCGCGAGGACGGGCAGCGGGATCTCCCCGGTGTCCGCCTCCGAGTCCACCGGGGCCCGGTCGGCCGGAACCCGGCCCGCCGGGGCGCCGTCCACCGGAGCGCCGTCCACCGGCCCGGCGCCGGAGCCCGGCGGCAGGGCCGGGACGGGGACCGGGAGCGGGGCCGCCGCCGCCTCCAGCGCCGCGGGCTCGATCGCGCCGACCGCCGCGCCGGTCAGCGAGGCCAGCGTCGCCTTGATGTGGTCGAGGTGCTGCTGCACCGTCTCCAGCCTGGTCGCGTACTCGCGCTGCTCGCGCTCGGTCGCCGCGTTGATCCGCTCGGCCTCGCGCCGGGCCTGCTCGATCAGCTGGTCCGCCCGGGCCTGCGCCTCGGCGTCGCTCTGCTTGATCTGGCCGAGCACCGTCTCGCGGAACTGCTCGGCCTCCTTGACCCGCCGCTCGGCGGTGGCGGAGACCGCCGCGTCCTCGGCGTCGGCCTCGGTCTGCGCCTCGACGAACATCTCGTCGGCCTTGCGGCGCAGCTCGGCCAGCTTGGCCTCGGCCCGCTCGGAGGCCTCGGCGGCCGCGACCCGGACCTTGGCGGCGTGCGCCGTGGCGGCGTCCCGGACGGCCCGGACCTCGCGGTCGGTCTCGGCCCGGATGGCCTCCGCCTCGGCCCTGGTGCGCTCGTCGGTCCGGCGGGCGGCGGCGTCGGCCTCGGTGCGGGTGGTGGTCGCGTACTCCTTGGCGGTGCGGTCGAGCACCTGGCCGGCCTCGTACACCTCGTCGCGGAGGTCCTCGGCGAACCGCTCGGCCTTGTCGCGGACGGCGCGGGCCTCGTTCTCCGCCATCCTGGCCAGGCCGGCGGCCTCGTCGCTGAGCACCTGGTAGTCGGGCTCGGGGGCGTCGGCGGCGGTCTGCTGGATCTCGGCCAGCCGGCGCTCCATCTCGCGGAGCCCGGCGCCGAGCACGCTCAACCGCTCCCACCCCTCGTCGCGCTGCGCGGTGAGCGCGGTCAGGGTGCGGTCGACCTGCTCGGGCGCGTAACCGCGCCGGGCAACGGTGAAGCCGTACTGGGGGACGGCGTCGCTCATGGGCTCTTCCCCTCGTGTCGCGGGCTGCGGAGCCCATGATCGGACGGATCGGTCCGCTCGGGAACCGGGTCGGGGAACCCGGTCGGGATTCGGACGTCAGGCGGATCGGAATATGCCGAGGATGGACGTTTGCGACCATCCTCTTGACCTATTTTGCGTGGATGTGGACGAAACCCCAATGAGGCACCGCCGCGCCGGTACGCCGAAGGGGCCGTTCCGGGGCGCTGGAACGACCCCCGCCACCTGCGCGGATCCGGCACGGCCTGCCTAGAGCAGGCCGTCCCAGAACTGCTCCAGCAGCACGGCCCACCAGGTGTCCGCGGACTGCAGCGCAGCCGGGTCGATCGCGGCCAGCTGGGCCTGGAAGTCGGTCGTCCAGCGACCGGCCTGGTCCGGGGTCAGCCCGTACCGCAGCCGCCACATCCGGCCCAGCAGGGCCAGCGCGCGGACGAACTCCGGTACACCCGTGTTGACGAACCGGGGGGGCTCACCGGTTCCTTCCAGATCCACCGCGACCACGTGCGCCGTGCCGTACTGCACACAGAGCTGGCGGCCGTAGTCGTTGCCGAGCACCAGGTAGCCGCCGAAGTCCGGGCCGCCCGGCAGGCCGCGCTCGGCGGCCAGCTCGGCGAGCGTCGGGATCGGCCGGCCCTCCTGGGCCTGCGCCCAGAAGAACGGTCCGAACTCGCGCGGCAGGCCCGACCACATCAGCGTCTGCGCCACCGGCTCGGGCACGCCCTGGCGGGCCACCGCGCGCTGCTCGAAGCGGAACACGTTCGGCCCGAAGGCCTGGCCGGTCTCCTGGGCGAGCTGCTGCGGCGCGAGCTGCGGCAGCGCCGCGACGGTGCCCGGCGCGGGCAGCGGCACCCGGAACGGCCGGACCCGCTGCGGACCGGAGGCCAGCTGGTGCAGCTCGTCCAGGTGGTCCAGCAGCTGGGCCATGCCGGTCTGCCGGGAGTGGTGGTCGCGGCCGTAGTCGGCGGTGTGGGTGAGCCGGACGTTCGGCCAGGAGGCGGCGATCATCCGGTTGCAGTAGCCGCCGGGCAGGTCGCACGACTCCAGCTCGGTGTAGAGCTCCAGCACCTGCTCCGGCGGCACGTTGAGCCGCCGCAGGTCCTGGAGGATCTTCCACTCCGGGTGCGGGGTGCCGGGCTCGCTGCGGTGCAGCAGCTTCTGCTCCGAGCCGTCCGGGCCCCGGTAGCTGAGCGCGGCGAAGTAGCCCGGGCCGACGGCGGGCACGCCGGGCGGCACCGGGGCGCCCGGCGGCGGTCCGGGGACGGGCGCCGGCGGGGCGGCCGGCACGGGGGCCGGGGCGGGCGCCGGGGCGCCGGCGGGAGCGGGGCCGCCCGGGTAGCCGTAACCGGACCCGGGCGCGCCCGCGCCGGGCGGCGGCGGGACGGCGGGGCCGCCGGACGGCGGGGTGCCCGGGTCGGCGGGGACGCCGCCGAGCAGCGCCGGGTCGATCGCGCCCGCCAGCTGGGTGCGCTCGTACGCCACCCCGCCCGGAGCGGGTGCCGCGGGCGGTGCGGGCGGGGCGGCCGGGGCGTCGCCGGGCCGCAGACCCGCCGGCGGCGGGGGCGGCGGGGCGCCGACGGCGTTGCGGC
>NZ_JBHJUI010000021.1:0-39490 GCF_042268405.1 Kitasatospora sp. NPDC056184
CGCGAGGTCTACCGCACCCTGACCAGCACACCAACCACACACATCACTCAAACCGAACTCGCTCCCGCGGCTTGACGCCTATAGGAGCATCCGGCCGGGGCGTGTCAGGGGCGGGAGAGCAGCGGCGCCGCGCGCAGCACCTCGCGGATCGCGGCCCGGTCGCCGTGCTCGCCGACCGGCAGCCGGTCCGGGTCGCGGTGCGCGGCGGCCAGCTGGCAGAACTCCAGCCCGTCCAGCACCATCGCGGCCACCGGCTCGCCGTCGGACGGGCCGGCGTCCGGCCCGTCCAGCGGTATCAGCCACTCGCCGGACGCCGGGCCGTCGATCACCAGCCGGACCCGGCGGCCGGCCCGGCGCCCGTCCGCGCGCCCGGGGGCGCCGTCGGGGGTGCCGACCGGTGCCCCGGTGAGCTCGGGGTGCGCCGCGCGCCGCCCGGCCAGGGCCAGCGGCAGCATCCGGACGGCCAGGTCGATCATCTGGCGCAGGTGCTGAGGGGCCGGCGGGTCGTACGGGTAGGCGACCGCGCGGGCGACGTCCTCGCCGTGCACGTAGCACTCGAAGGCCCGGTCGACGAAGGCGTCCCGGAGCGGGACGGTCACGAAGCCGAAGTCCACCGGGGTGTTGCCCTGCGGGGCGAGCGCGGCCGAGCGGACCAGCTGGTGGCAGTGCCGGCGCCACCGGGCGCGGATCCGCTGCGGGGGCTGGCCGGCCTGCTCGGCGGTGAGCCGCGCGGTGCGCTCGGTGATCCGCTCCCAGTGCGGGCCGCCCTGCTGCGGCACCCGGGGGAGGGCCGGGAGGACGGCCTCCTGCGGCGGGACCCGGCGCCCGGCCGCCGGGCCGGTGGCGCCCGCGGCCGCGCCGGGGCCGCCCGGGACGGGGTCGGGCAGGCCGAGGGCGACGGCCAGGTAGCCGTCCACCGCGGCGAGGTGGCAGAGCACCTCGGCCGGGCGCAGGTACTCGGTGCCGCCGTGCCAGGGCAGTTCGGCGACCTCCTGCCACTCCTCCGGGCCGAGGTCGCGCAGCAGGGCGTCGAGCTTGGCGGTCTCGGCGGTGTACGGCACGCCCCAGGCGGGGACCGGCAGGTCGGCCGGGCGGCGGGACAGGCACCAGTCGAGCACCTGCTGGCGCAGGGCGGCGGGCTGGTCCAGCGGCTCCTCGACGGAGAGCCAGCCGGCCGCCTCGCGCAGCCGCTCGGCCTCCTCGGCGCACTCCGGGCAGTCGGCCAGATGGGATTCGAGCCCGGCGGACTCGCGGGGCGGGACGGCGCCGAGCGCCCAGGCACCGAGCAGCGAGCGCAGGGCCTCGTGCTGCTCGTCGGTGATCGTCACGTCCCCCCGCCCTCCTTCCGGATCCCGCTCCCGCTCTCGCCCACCCGTTGCCCGGCGGTCCGTTCTCCGCCGGACCGCTCTCCGCCGGACGGGTCCGCGTCCGCAGGGCCCCGGTGCCGGGCGCGCTCCTGCTCCAGCTCGCCGGCGAGCAGCTCCAGGCCGTGCCGCATCCGCTGCTTGGCGTCCTGCTCGCTGATCCCCAGCCGACGGGCCGCCTCCTGGTAGGTGCGGCCGTCGTAGTAGGACTCCGTGATGGTCTCACGCAGCGGCTGCGGCAGGGCGGCGACCGCGTACTGGACCCGGGCGGCGGTGGCCACCGCGCGGATCTCGTCCTCCGCCTCGTCGGCGAAGCCCGCCTCCGCGGCGCGGCGGGCCCGCAGCCGGTCCACCGCGCGGCGGTGGGTCAGCGCGCCGAGCCAGGCGCGGAGCGAGCCGCGGGCCGGGTCGAAGGCCTCGGGGTGCTCCCAGACGTGGGCGAATATCTCCCGGGTGAGTTGTGCCGCGGCGCTCTGGTCGGCCAGTATCCGGCCCGCCAACCCGTGCACCATCGGGGCGAGTTGGTCGTACAGCTCGCCGAGCGCGGTCTCCTCGCCGCGGGCCAGTCGCCGCTGCAGCTGTTCGTCCCGGCGCGGGGCGCCGTCGGTGGTGGCCACCGGTCACCACCCCTCTGCCGGACCGACCGCTGACGCGGTCCACGGTAACCCGCGCGGTTCGGGCGGCGGAGTGGATTCGGTGAAGAACGGACGGCGTGGCTTCGGATCGTCGGATCGCGGGATCCGCCGGCCGTCCCGCGGCCGCGCTGTTCGAAGTGGTCTGGACATATGTCGCACGGGTGGTTCGCGAGTGGCGGGTGCGGCGCGGGGGGCGGACGGCGGTAGGTTCGCCTCTGCGTCGTGGGCCGGTCGGCCCGGGCCGGGCGATCGCCGGTCCGGGGCTCGCCAGAGTGAACGGGACAGTATGCCCTGCCCCGTCCCCCGATCGCTGGAATATGCCCGAAGCGCTTGCTGCGGTCCGCCCGCCGAATCATCCTGAGGCGTATTCGTGTCGCGGCCGGTGCGCGACGGACGAGGTGGCGCGGGTGTGCCGCGGCGGGTGCGACGTACGGTCACCCGCCGGACGGCGGCCCGACGGACGGCGGGCCCGGTGCGTGCCCGGGCCGGCCGGTCGACCGGGGCCCGGCCGAGACGGTGGCCGAACTGCGAGTGCGGGTGGTGGAGCGGTGCAGGTTCTACAGGTACAGCTTGCGGTGCAGGCGGACCCCGCCGAGGTCGGCCGGGCCCGCCGGTGGGTCCGCTCGCGGCTGCTCAACCACGGGGTGGACCCGGACGCGCCGATCGCCGAGACGGTGGTCCTGGTGGTCTCCGAGCTGGTCACCAACGCCGTGGTGCACACCGGTCGTCCGGCGGTGCTGCGGCTCTGCTTCCCGCTGGGCGACCTCCCGGGCGCCGTGCCGGACGCCTCCCCGGGCGGCGTCGGGCCGGGCGCGGTGCGGGAGTCGGCGACGGTCGGCCCGCTGCGGGTCGAGGTCGCCGACGCCAGCGAGGTCGCCCCCTCCCCCCGGCACGCCGGTGCGGACGTCGACGCCACCAACGGGCGCGGCCTGGAGCTGGTGGAACTGCTGTGCGACCGCTGGGGCTGGTACCCCGACGGCACGGGCAAGCGGGTCTGGTGCGAGATCAGCCCGGACGCCCGCCCCGCCGACCCGCTCGCCTCCGTCGACTGGGCGGCCCTCGCGCAGCCCTGAGGGTTCTGACGGCCGGTGGGGCCGACGGGCCGAAAGCTGACGCAACCATTCCGAATTTCCGACAACCCATTGACGTGACGTATCCGACTGATCACGCTTGGGTGCAGCTCTCCGTCGCGAGGGGACGCCGAGGGAACACCCGAACGCCACTGCGGTGCTGCTGTCCAGGGGGACCGCATCAGCAGGGGGACCGTGGACCGGTCGTGCGCTGGCTCCTTGGCGAGTGCGGAGAGCGCGACACGGGTCAGGGCCCGTGTGTCGAGGTTGGATGGCGGCCGGCCGTGCCGTGCTCGGGGTGCGTGCGGCCCGCCGCCATCCGATCCGCCCGTCGCGGGCGGTCCTTTTCGGCCACCCGGCCCGCCCACCGGACCGCGGATCCCCGGTCGGCCGGTTCCCGCCGCCGGTTGGCCCGATCCCGACGAAAGTCGGCAGTCCCGCCCCTCGTCGCCCGCCCGCGCCGTCGGGAGACTCGGCGGGTGAACGAGACCGACGCCCCCACCGGACCCGCGGCCCCCACCGCCGCGCTCCCCGCACCCGCCCGCGCGCCCCGGGTGCACTACGCCTGGGTGGTGGCCGGCGTCGCCCTGCTGGTGCTGCTCGGCTCGGCCGGATTCCGTTCCACGCCCGGGCTGATGATGGACGCGCTGCACACCGAGTTCGGCTGGTCGATGGGCACCATATCCAGCGCCGGTTCGGTCAACCTCGCCCTCTACGGCCTCACCGCGCCGTTCGCCGCCGCCCTGATGGACCGGTTCGGCGTGCGGCTGGTGGTGGTCTGCGCGCTGCTGACGATCTCGGTCGGCGCCGGCCTCACCATGCTGATGCGCGAGCCCTGGCAACTGGTGCTCTGCTGGGGCGTCCTGGTCGGCCTCGGCAGCGGTTCGATGGCCGGCGCGTTCGCCACCACCGTCACCGGGCGCTGGTTCCGGGCCCGGCAGGGGCTGGTCACCGGTGTGCTGACGGCCGCCGGCGCGGCGGGCAACCTGGTCTTCCTGCCGGTCGGCGCCTGGCTGGTCGAGGAGCACGGCTGGCGCTCGGCGGTCGTGGTCGTCTCGCTGGCGGCCGGCGCGGTGGCCGTCCCGGTGCTGCTGCTGATGCGCGAACGGCCCGCCGACCTGGGGATGCTCCCGTACGGCGCGAGCGAGCCGCCGCCCGCCCCCGTCGGCGGCGGCCGGGCGCTGGCCCGCTCGCTGCGGGTGCTCCGCGAGGCCGCCCGGATCCGGGCGTTCTGGCTGCTGGCCGGCTCCTTCGCGATCTGCGGCGCGACCACCGCCGGGCTGGTCGGCACCCACTTCATCCCGGCCGCCCACGACCACGGCCTGCCGGTCACCACGGCGGCGAGCCTGCTCGCGCTGATCGGCGTGTTCGACGTGATCGGCACCGTGGCGAGCGGCTGGTTCACCGACCGCTTCGACGCCGGGACGCTGCTGGTCGTCTACTACGCGCTGCGCGGGCTGTCCCTGCTGGTGCTGCCGCAGCTGTTCACGGGCTCGCTGGAGCCGCCGATCCTGGCGTTCGTCGTCTTCTACGGGCTGGACTGGGTGGCCACCGTGCCGCCGACCGTCGCGCTCTGCCGCCGGTACTTCGGGGAGGACGCGCCGATCGTCTTCGGCTGGGCGCTGGCCTGCCACCAGCTCGGCGCCGCCGCGGTGGCCGGCCTGGCCGGGTTCGCCCGGGACGCGCTCGGTGACTACGACCTCGCCTGGTACGCGGCCGGCGGGCTCTGCGCGGTCGCGGTGCCGCTCTGCCTGGCGCTGCGGGCGGGCGGCCGGGAGCGGACCGACCCCGTCCTGTCGTAAGGGGCGGTTAGGCTCCAGGACCATGACGCTGAGCTTCACCCTCGACCCGGAACTCGACCCGGCGCTGCGCGCCGAGATCACCAGCCTGTGGACCGCCGCCAGCAACGCCGGCGGGGCGGTCGGCTTCGTCCACCGGGTGACCGAGGAGGAGGTCGCGGCCGCCGGGGAGCGGCAGTTCGCCGGGACGGCGCCGGCGGGGCCGGACCGGCTGCTGATCGCCCGGGAGGCCGGGACGGGCCGGCTCGCCGCGCTGCTGGTCTTCGAGTCGATGCGGTTCGGACCGATGGACCACTGGCGACTGCTGGTGAAGGTCATGGTCCACCCGGAACTCCAGGGGCGCGGGTACGGCGCCGCGCTGCTGGCCGAGGCCGAGCGGATCGCCCGCGGGTGGGGCCTGGAGGGGCTGAAGCTCCAGGTGCGGGGCGGACTCGGCCTGGAGTCCTTCTACGCCCGCAGCGGCTACGTCGAGGTCGGCCGGATGCCCGGCGCCATCCGGGTCGCGCCCGGCGACGACCGCGACGACGTCGTCATGTGGCTCGACCTGCGCTGATCGCGCGCCGCCGGGGCGGTGCCCGGCGGGACCCGTTCCCCGCCGGGCGCGTCGGGCATGCTTCACTGGGAGACCGGTCCGGTCCCCAGCGCAGTGAAGGATGTGTCCCCCCGGTGAGCAGCAATGTGAGCAAGAAGCCGCACGCCACGCTCCGCTACACCTCCATGCGGGTCTCCGTCTTCCTCGGCTGCCTGCTGGTCGCGCTGCTCCTCGGGCACTTCCAGGTCATCCCGGTCTCCGGCGAGGCGGGCGTGGTCTTCCTCTTCCTGCTGGCCGCGATCGCCTCGGCCCCGCTCAGCTACGTGCTGCTCAGCCGGCAGCGCGACGAGATGTCGGCCGAGATCTCCGGCAGGGTGGACGGCATCCGGACCAGGACCGCCTCCAGGATCGCCGCGCAGAACGCCGAGGAGGACGCCGCGGACGAGGCCGCCCGCGCCGCGGCCGCCAAGGCCGCCGGCTCCGGTCCCGCCGCCTCGGCCCCGCAGAACTGACCCGCGCCGCCGTGCCGGAGAACGCCGCCCCGGGGGAGCGGCCCGCCGCCGGGACCTGGCCGGCCCCGGTCCGCCGGCCCACCGGCCGGGACGTCGCCCGGCTCGCCGGGGTCTCGCAGGCCACCGTCTCGCTGGTGTTCTCCGGCTCCGAGGCCGGCCGCCGGGTCTCCGACGCCACCCGCGAGCGGGTCCGGGAGGCCGCCCGCAGCCTCGGCTACCGCCCGCAGGCGGCCGGCCGGCAGCTGCGGCTCGGTCGCAGCGGCATGATCCTGCTCGCCGTGCCGAACATCCTCGGCCCGTTCTTCGGACGGGTCCTGGAGGGCGTCCACGAGGAGGCCGGCAAGCACGGCCTGGCCGTGGTGGTCAGCTCGGGCTGGGGGAGCGCGACGCTCGCCGACGCCGCCACCACCAGCCGCTTCGACGGCCTGCTGATCTGCTCCCCGGACGACAGCCAGCTCGGCGAGCTGCCCGCCGACACCCCCGTCGTCTTCCTGGACGCCGACCCGGGCACCGACCGGGCCCGGCCGACCATCGAGCTGGACGTGGCCGGGGGCATGCGGGCCGCGGTCGAACACCTCGCCGCGCTCGGCCACCGCCGGATCGGCCGGCTGCGCTCCACCCACGCCGCGTACACCTTCCGGGTCCGCCAGGCCGCCTTCGAGGAGACGGTCCGGACGCTCGGCCTGGACGTGGTCGAACTCGGCGTCAGCCTGAACGAGGGCCAGCCGGCCGCGCGCGAGGTCGCCCACCGGCTGCTCGCCTCCCCGGACCGGCCGCACGCGGTGATCTGCGACGACGACGTGGTCGCCTCCGGCGTCTACCAGGCCGCCGCCGAGCGCGGCCTGCGGGTGCCCGCCGACCTCTCGGTGATCGGCATCGACAACGTCCCGGTGGCCGCGCTGCTTGCCCCGCCGCTGACCACGGTCGACCTGCCCGGCGAGGAGCTGGGCCGGGCCGGGGCGGCGGCGCTCGCCGGGTTGCTGAGGGGGGAGGCGGTCGCGCCGGTGCCGCCGCTCGCCACCTCGCTGGTGCGGCGCTCCTCCACCACCGGCGCGGCGGGCCTCGACTGATCGTCCGTCCGGATCGTGCGCTCCGCCGTTCGGGTTGATCCGAACGGGTGAAAGATCGTCCTATCGCCTCGCGGCGCGGTCGTCGGAGGATTAACGGACGATGAGATTCCGCCATGCGGACGTCACGATCAAGACCCCCACGGCCCCCACGCCCCTCCCGGCCGTCCCGCCTGCCGCGCCTGGCCGCCGCGCTCGGCCTGATCGGCGGCACCCTGCTCACCGGCACCCTGACCGCCCCGCCCGCCGAGGCCGCCGTCACCTTCACCAAGACGGTGGACAAGCCCACGGTGGGGCCCGGCGAGAACGTCACCTTCACCCTGCGGTACACCTGCTCGGTGACCGACTGCGTCAACGGGCAGATCACCGACGTGCTCCCGGCCGACATGGAGTTCGTCGGCTGGACCCCGGACGCCTCCACGGTCGACGTCCCCAACTCCACCGTCCCGCCGGCCGGCAGCAAGGGCGGCACCCTCACCGCCAAGCTGCAGACCCTCACCCCGGGCACCACCGCCACCATCAACGTGGTGCTGCGGTACCCCAACTTCGCCACCCCCAACGGGACGCAGAGCACCAACGCGGCCACCCTCACGGCCGACGGCGAGCCGCCGCAGACCGGTAGCGCCACCACCACCGCCGTGGTCCAGCCCAGCTACACCACCACCAAGGGCGTGCAGACCAGCAGCCAGGACGGCCGCTCGGTCACCTACCAGTTCAGCGCCTGCTCCACCGCCAACGTGCCCAACGTCGACCTGGACAGCAGCCGGCTGGTCGACACCCTGCCGCCCGGCGCCGTGGTCGACACCAGCCGTTCGCCGGGCTGGGTCAACGACCCGGCCGGCTCCACCACCTGGGTCTACGACATCGGCGCCTTCGTGGCCGGCAACGGCCAGGCCGGCTGCCGGATCCCCGGCGTCCTGGTGGTGAACTACCCCGACCCGACCTTCCCGAGCGGCACCAGCGCCACCAACACCGTGATCCTCCAGGGCGATCCGCTCGGTCCGGACCCGCAGCGCGACCTGTCCACCGCCACCGCCGAGACCCCGACCTTCCAGCCGCCGGTCACCGGCGTGCAGATCGGCGCCTCCAAGGTGTGGCAGGAGGACACCGTCTCCGGTGACCTGACCACGTTGAGCCTGCGCGTCTCCAACAACGCCGACCCGGTCACCAGCCTGGTGATGACCGACCCGGGCGCCGGCACCACCCCCGACCTGTACAACTGGCTGATCCCGCAGTCCATCCAGCTGGAGGCGTGGAACCCGACCTCGATCACCCTCGCGCTGGAGTACCGGCTGGACGGCGACCCGACCTGGCGGGCCTTCACCCCCGGTCAGCCGCTGAACGGCTCGACCACCCGGCGGATCACCTTCGCCGAGGGCGCCGGGGACCCGGCCAACGACGTGCTCGGCATCCCGGCCGGCCGCCGCCTGGACGGCCTGCGGTTCAGCTGGACCGGCCCGATCCCCGGCGGCTGGAGCCCCGGCAACGCCGTCCAGCTGCTCGCCCAGGTGGTCACCCCCGGCCACGACGGGCGCACGGCGCCGGCGCCGCTGCACAACTGCCTCGACGCGGTCGGCACCGACGCCGGCGGCGACACCGCGGCGGCGAGCGCCTGCGCCGACAGCACCGTCACCGCCGCCACCAACCTGGGCGCCGCCAAGACCACCGTCTCCGGCGCCGTGCTCTCCCCGGGCGGGGTGGCGACCTTCCAGGTCGTCCCCTACAACCGCACCGGCCGCACCCTCGACCGGCCGCTGGTCCTCTACGACCTGCTGCCGCCCGGCATGGTCTACGTCGACGGCAGCGCCCGCCGGGACCCCTCCTACCCCGAGTCGGTCGCCCCGCAGTCGGTCACCGTGCTCCCCGGCCCCGACGGCCGCCAGCTGCTCAAGATGACCTGGCCGGCCGGCGCCCCGGACATGATGTACCTGAACGACCACCTGGCCTACCGCACCCTGATCGACGTCCAGGTGGCCGGCAGCGCCCGGCCCGGCACGCTCACCAATGACGTGTTCGTCACCGCCGAGGGAGCCGGACCCCCGGTCTCCTGCTTCTACTTCGGCAGCGACAGCGGGGAGCCGGACACCCGGGACATCGACAAGGACGGCGACACCGCCGAGACCATGTGCCGCGCCTCCTCGGTGGTCGAGGTGCAGGTGCCGGCCGTGCTGCGGTCGTACAAGGAGGTCAAGGGCGACCTCGACCCCGACTACGCCGCCACCGGCACCACCCGCCCCGGCGGCGGGATCTCCTACCGGATGACCGTCCGCAACGACTCCGCCGACCCGGTCACCGAGTTCCTCGCGTACGACAAGCTGCCCACCCCGGGCGACTCCTACGTGCTGCGGCCGGACGTCCCGCGCAACTCGGCCTGGACGCCCTCGCTGGTCGAGCCGCTGACCTCCAGCGACCCGACCGTGGTGATCGAGTACACCACCTCGCCCGACCCCTGCCTGCCCGGCGAGTTCGCCGTGCCCGGCCCGTGCGACGCGGCCGCGCAGTGGAGCACGACGTTCCCCGGCCCGGGCACCGCGACCTGGTTCCGGGTGCACCGCCCCGGCACGCTCGCCCCCGGGGAGTCGTTCACGCTCACCTGGCCGATGGTCGCCTCGTTCGACGCGGGGCCGGACGAGTTCGCCTGGAACAGCTTCAGCTACACCGCGACCGATGCCGCCGGCCAGCCGCTGCTGCCCGCCGAGCCGGCCAAGGTCGGCGTGGGCATCGAGCAGGCCGTTCCGCCGGCCAACGTGCTCGGCGACTTCGTCTGGAACGACCTCAACAAGGACGGCATCCAGCAGCCCGGCGAGCCCGGGGTGCCCGGCGTCCGGGTCGAACTGCTGGACGGCGAGGGCCGGGTGGTCCGGGACAAGGACGGCAACCCGGTCACGACGGTGACCGACGCGAGCGGGCACTACCGGTTCGAGCGGCTGCCGGACGGGGTGTACGCGGTGCGGTTCGACCTCACCACGCTGCCCGAGGGCGCCACCGTGACCGTGCGGGCGGCCGGGTCGGACCGGTCGCTGGACTCGGACGCCGATCCGGCGACCGGTGTGACGCAGACGGTCACGCTCGCCGGCGGGGTGGAGGACCTGGGGCTGGACATGGGGCTGGTGCTGCCGACGGTGAGCCCCTCGCCGTCGCCGTCCCCCTCGCCGTCCCCGTCCCCGTCTCCGACGGCCTCGCCCTCGCCGACGGTGACGCCGTCGCCGACCCCGTCGCCGACCCCTTCGCCCACGGTGACTCCGACGCCCACTCAGACCACCACCCCGAGCCCGACGGTGACGCCGAGTCACTCGCACACGCCGACGCACCACCCGTCGACGCACCACCCCGAGCCGACCCACGCGCCGAGCCACGGCGGTGAGCTGCCGGGGACCGGCGCCGGACCGGGCGCGCTGATCGGCGTCATCGGCGCCGCGACGCTCGGAGCCGGTCTGCTGCTCGCCCTGATCGCCTGGGGAGGCCGCGGCCGCCACAGCTGAGTGAAGGGATGACACCGTGACTGCGCCCGTCGGCCGGACCACCCGGTCCGACGGGCGCGGCCACGTCCAGGGGATGCGGCGGGCGTCAGCCCACCGGCACCGGTTCGGCGGGCAGCGGCTGCGCCCCGGCGGGGGAGGCGACCGGCCGGAACCAGCGGCGGGCGCCGAACAGCAGCAGCCCGCCCAGGCCGATCCCGCCCGCCGCGCACAGCGCCACCGGGCGCAGCGAGCCCTCCGCGAGGTGGCCCGAGACGGCGTAGCCGAGCGAGTTGCCGGTCGCGAAGAGGGTGATCAGCCAGGCGAAGGCCTCGGTCACGGTGCCGGTCGGGGCCAGCTCGGCGACCAGGACGAACGCCGCCGCCAACAGCGGGGCCAGCGCGATTCCGGACAGGAAGGCGAGCCCGGCCATCGCGGCCGGTCCGGGGAGCAGCACCAGCGGCAGGTAGCTGACGGCCATGGCGAGCGCCATCAGCCAGGTGCGGGTGGCCGTCGAACTGCGCCACGCCACCGCGCCGTAGGCGAGCGCGCCGAGCAGTCCGCCGAGCGCCGCCAGCGCCAGCAGGGTGCCCGCGCCGCCGGGCAGGCCGTCCGCGGCGGGCGCCTCGGCGTAGGCGATGAACAGCACGTTCTGCGCGCCGACCGCCCAGCCGGCGCCGGCCAGGCCGAGCAGCAGCAGGACCAGGCCGGGGGAGCGGAGCGGGCCGAGCAGACCGGACGAGTGCGTGCGCGGCGGGGCCTGCCAGGCCCGGGCCGGTGCAGCGGTCGCGACGACGATCGCCCCGGCCAGGCCGAGCGCGGCCGCCACCCAGAGCGCGGCGACCGCGCTCACCGCGCCCGCGATGCCGGCCACCGCGAGCGGGCCGGCGACGTAGAGGATCTGCTGGGAGGCGGAGTCGAAGGCGTAGGCGGTGTCGAGCTGCTCCTCCTCGACGACGTCCGGCCAGAGCGAGCGCAGGCAGGGTTCGAGCGGGGGCATGGCCAGTCCGGCGATCGCGGCGCCGAGCGGGGCGGCGATCGCCGAGTCGGGGGCCAGGGCCAGCAGGGCGTACCCGCCGCCGGCGACCACCGCGGAGAGCAGCAGCACGCGCGGCTGCCCGGTGCGGTCCACGATCCGGCCGAGCACCGGTCCGCCGACGGCCGCCGCGATCGCGTACGCGGCGGTGGCCAGGCCGATCCGGCTGAACGGGGCGTTGACCTCGCGCAGCGCCAGGGCGATCACCAGGGCGGTCATGCCGGCCGGGAGGCGGCCGAGCAGGGTGCCGAAGAGGAGGCGGCCGACGTGGGGGGCGCGGAGCAGGGCGAGGTAGCCCATGGGCGGGATTCTCCGGTCTGGGCAGGGTGGCGGACGGGGGTGCGACCCAAGTTATACGTATAACTGCTCGTCGGTCAATCGAGTCGGTGTCCGGAACTCAAACAACTACTTTGAAGATCTCAAAGCTTTGCTGCTACTGTGTCGGCCGTGACCACCTCAGACGCACGTTCGCCGCTCGGCCCGGGCCCGTTGCCCGGTGCCGCCCGCGCGTGCCGTCTGGCCGGTGCTGTGGACAGCCCGCGCCGTTGTCGCGCCATGAGCTGTATTCAGGCGGCACGCCCCTGACCGGGGCCGGTTCCCTTCCCGTCCGGCCCGCGTGCCGTGCCGCCGTCCTCCCCCCTCGCCTCACCACCAGCAACGCCTCCCCCGGAGCCGCACCGTCATGTCCACAGCGCCCGAGGCGACTTCGTCGCCGTCCGTGCTCGCCAGAATCCGCAAGACCCCCTTCTGGGTCCAGATCGTCGCCGGCCTCGTGCTCGGCGTCGGCCTCGGCTACCTGGCCCGCGCGGCCGACATCTCCTGGCTGGCCACCACCCTGGAGACGATCGGCCGGATCTTCGTCCAGCTGCTGAAGCTCGCCGTCCCGCCGCTGGTGTTCACCGCGATCCTGGTGAGCGTGGCGAACCTGCGGAACGTCACCAACGCGGCCCGGCTGGCCGTCCGCACCCTGCTCTGGTTCGCGATCACCTCGCTGATCGCGGTGGCCATCGGCCTCGGCCTCGGCCTGCTGACCAACCCGGGCTCGGGCACCGACCTCAAGACCGAGGGCCTCAAGGCGCCGAAGTCCACCGGCAGCTGGATCGACTTCCTGACCGGGATCTTCCCGACCAACATCGTCACCGCGTTCACCGAGGTCGAGGTCCTGCAGATCGTCTTCCTGGCGATCGTGGCCGGCGCCGCCGTGATCAAGCTCGGCGCGAAGGCCGAGCCGATCCTCAAGCTCAGCGAGTCGGTGCTGGAACTGGTCCAGACCGCCCTCTGGTGGGTCATCCGCCTGTCGCCGCTCGGCACCCTCGGCCTCATCGGCAAGTCGGTCGCCAAGTACGGCTGGGACCTGCTGGAGCCCTTCGCGACGCTGACCGTCGACATCTACGTCGGTTGCGCGCTGGTGATGTTCGTCGTCTACTCGCTGCTGCTGAAGTTCGCCGCCGGCCTCAACCCGGTCAACTTCTTCAAGGGCGCCTGGCCCGCCATCCAGCTGGCCTTCGTCTCGCGCTCCTCGGTCGGCACCCTGCCGGTCACCCGCCGGGTCACCGAGCGCCTCGGCGTCCCGAGCGAGTACGCCTCGTTCGCCGTCCCGTTCGGCGCCACCACCAAGATGGACGGCTGCGCCGCGATCTACCCGTCGCTGGCCGCGATCTTCGTCGCCCAGGTGTACGGCATCGACCTCGGCATCAAGGACTACCTGCTGATCGCCTTCGTCTCGGTGATCGGCTCGGCGGCCACCGCCGGTCTCACCGGTGCGATCGTCATGCTGACGCTGACCCTCTCCACCCTGGGTCTGCCGCTGGAGGGCGTCGGCCTGCTGCTGGCCATCGACCCGATCCTCGACATGATGCGCACCGCGACCAACGTCGCGGGCCAGGCCCTGGTGCCGATCCTGGTCGCGGCCCGGGAGAAGACCCTCGACCTGGTCGCCTACAACAACCCCACCGGTGACCTCTACGACGAGGCCCCGGCCGTGATCCCGCCCCAGGCCAAGGGGCCGAACCAGGCCCCCGCGACGGCCTGACACCCCTTCGAACGGGTACCGCGAAGGGCCCTCCTCCCCGGGACGGGAGGAGGGCCCTTCGGCGTTCGGTGCGGGGCACAAGGCAGGGGGCCCACCGGACGGCGGGCCCCCTTGGGTACTGCAGCTCTTGTGCTCACGGTGACGACCGGAGGCCGTCGGCGGACCCGGCGGGGTCCCGAGCGATCAGATCCTCATCGAGGATGGTCAGACGATGGTGACGTTCTCCGCCTGCGGGCCCTTCGGACCCTGGGTGACGTCGAAGCTGACCGCCTGGTTCTCCTCCAGCGAGCGGAAACCGCTCGCGTTGATGGCGGAGTAGTGGACGAAGACGTCGGGGCCGCCGCCATCCTGGGCGATGAAGCCGAAGCCCTTCTCAGCGTTGAACCACTTGACGGTTCCCTGAGCCATGCCGTTCTCCTTGCGAGGGACGTGTCGGGGCCACACCGTGTGGCACCCGGTCCGCTGCGCTGATCGCCCTGCCTCCGGATGGGTCCGGAGTTTTTCGATATTGCTGAAAAACTACAAAAAGCCTGCGGTTACATGCTCCGCAGGCTTCAAGTACTGCAAGGGGAATCAAACTGCAACTGAGGGCAACGCTAGCATGCGGCTGCTGTGACGACCAGGGGTAACTTGCGGGCTGGACGGCGCGTGTCGTAAGGCCGTTGTGACGCTCGGTGCGGGGCTCGACGGGGTGTCCCGGAAGGGCGGTGCGGGGCTCACGGGGCGGCGGGCATACGCTGCGGGGAGGCGCACGAACAGCAAGGGAGCGGCGCAGTGGCAGTACCGGATGCGGAAACGCGGGAGCCCCAGGAGAACACCCCGGTCCGGCCCCGGGTCGGGCATATTCAGTTCCTCAACTGCGTCCCCCTCTACTGGGGGCTGGCCAGGACCGGCAATCTGCTCGATCTGGACCTCACCAAGGACACCCCGGAGAAGCTGAGCGACCAGCTGGTCGGCGGTGCCCTGGACATCGGTCCGATCACCTGCGTGGAGTACCTGCGGCACGCGGACGACCTGCTGGTGCTCCCGGACATCGCCGTGGGCAGCGACGGCCCGGTGATGTCCTGCGTGATCGTCAGCAAGCTGCCGCTGTCCCGGCTGGACGGCCGACGGGTCGCGCTCGGCTCCACCAGCCGCACCTCCGTCCGGCTCGCCCGGCTGCTGCTGGAGGAGCGCGAAGGGGTGCGGCCGGAGTACTTCAGCTGCCCGCCCGACCTGGACGCGATGCTCGCCGAGGCCGACGCGGCCGTGCTGATCGGCGACCCGGCGCTGCGCGCCTACCTGGGGCAGGCGGCCGACCAGGGCCTGGCCGTGCACGATCTGGGCGCGATGTGGAAGGAGTGGACCGGGCTGCCGTTCGTCTTCGCCGTCTGGGCCGCCCGCCGCGACTTCGCCGAGCGGAGCCCCGAGCTGACCGCGGCCGTCCACCGGGCCTTCCTGGAGTCCCGGGACCTCTCGCTGGTCGAGGCCCGCGAGGTGGCCGAGCAGGCGGCCCGCTGGGAGGCCTTCGACGCGGGCGTGCTGGAGCGGTACTTCAGCGAGGCACTGGACTTCTCGCTCGGCGAGCGGCAGCTGGCCGGCGTCGCCGAGTTCGCCCGGCGGGTCGCCCACGACAGCGGGTTCGCCCCCGACGTGGCCGTCCGGCTGCTGGAGCCGGCACCCGAGCCGGTGGCCTGAGCAGGTGGCCTGAGCGGTCCCGCCCGCCGATGGCACCGGGATCGGACGACCCGCGCCAGGCGGGCGCCCGCCGGCTGCGGCGGGCGGGCTGACGCGGGGGCCGGAGAGCGCTGGCGTAGGCTGAACCGGATGCGCCCCGGTGCCCCGGCACGGTGTCGCACTCGTCGCACCAGAAGCACGTGAAGTACCGAGAGAGAGAAGGCCGCCAGGTGTCCGAGCTCGCAGCGACCACCCTCGATGCGCCCAGCACCGACCTGCAGGCCGTGCTCGACCGGGCGGCCGGCGGTGGCCGGATCAGCCCGGAGGAAGCGCTGGAGCTCTACCGCTCCGCCCCGCTGCACGCGCTCGGCTCGGCGGCCGACGCGGCGCGCCGCCGCCGCTACGCGGGTACCGAGCACATCGCGACGTACATCATCGAGCGCAACATCAACTACACCAACGTCTGTGTGACGGCGTGCAAGTTCTGCGCCTTCTACGTGCCGCCGAAGAGCGACAAGGGCTGGTCCCGCGAACTCGACGAGATCCTGCGCCGCTGCGCCGAGACCGTCGAGCTGGGCGGCACCCAGATCATGTTCCAGGGCGGCCACCACCCGGACTACGGCGTCGAGTACTACGAGCGCGCCTTCTCGGCGATCAAGGCGGAGTTCCCGCAGCTGGTGATCCACTCGCTGGGCGCCTCCGAGGTCGACCACATGGCGCGGATCTCCGGCGTCTCCGTCGAGGAGGCGATCACCCGGATCCACAAGGCGGGCCTGGACTCCTTCGCCGGCGCCGGCGCCGAACTGCTGCCGGAGCGGCCGCGCAAGGCGATCGCGCCGCTCAAGGAGTCCGGCGAGCGCTGGCTGGAGATCATGGAGGCCGCGCACGGCCTCGGCGTGGAGTCCACCTCCACCATGCTGATGGGCACCGGCGAGACCAACGCCGAGCGGATCGAGCACCTGCGGATGATCCGCGACGTGCAGGACCGCACCGGCGGCTTCCGGGCGTTCATCCCGTACACCTACCAGCCGCAGAACAACAAGCTCCAGGGCTCGACCCAGGCGACCGTCTTCGAGTACCTGCGGATGATCTCCATCGCCCGCCTCTTCCTCGACAACGTCGCCCACATCCAGGGCTCCTGGCTGACCACCGGCAAGGAGGCCGGCCAGCTGTCGCTGCACTACGGCGCGGACGACCTGGGCTCGGTCATGCTGGAGGAGAACGTGGTCTCGGCGGCCGGCGCCAAGCACCGGTCCAACCTCACCGAGCTGATCCACCTGATCCGGGCCGCCGACCGCGTCCCCGCGCAGCGCTCGACCACCTACGAGCACCTGCGGGTGCTGGACGACCCGGCCAACGACCCGGTCGACCCGCGGGTCGCCTCGCACATCGCCTCCACCGCGATCGAGGGCGGCACCGCGCACCCCGAGCTGAAGATCCTCGACAACCGCTGAGGTCCCGTCCGCCGTGCTGACCCTGCACCGGGCCGCCCTCGTGCTGCCCGACCCGGCCGATCCCACCGCCCCGTCCCACACCGACGGGGCGGTGCTCGTGCGCGGTGAGCTGGTGGAGGCGGTCGGCCCGTACGCCGGGCTGGCGGCGGCGCACCCGGAGGCCCGGGTCCGGGACTGGGGCGACGCGCTGCTCACGCCCGGGCTGCGCAACCCGTACGGGCACCGGCTGCTGGAGCGGGCGTACCACCCGGACCCGCGGGAAGGGGTCGGGGACGAGCCGGTGCCGGAGGGGCTGGCGGGGGAGCGGGACGAGACGCGCTGCGGGGCGAGCGCCCGGCGCGGTCTGCAGCGGATGCTCGGCGCCGGTGTGACGGCGGTGGCCGGGCCGTTCGAGCGTGCCTCGGTGCGGACGGCGGTGGCCCGGTCGGGGCTGGCCGTGCTGCCCGGGGTGCTGCCGGGGTCTCTGCCGGAGGCGGAGGTGGGGGAGGAGGCGGGGGCCGGGCCGCTGGACCCGCTGGCGGTGCTGCCGCTCGCCGAGGCCGTGCACGGCCGGGTGGCCGTCGGGGGCCGGGCGGACTTCGCGGTGTTCGCGCCCGTGCCCGGTGCGCCGGGCGGGCCGCGTGCCGGGGGCTGCCGGGCCACGGTGCTGGCCGGGCGGCTGGTGTTCCGGCGGCGCTGAGCCGTTCCCGGATCGTGCCCGGTCCGGTCCTACTCGCGGGTAGTCGCGCGGTTCGGGCCGGGTCGCCCGGACTCCCGTGCGAGACACCGGACTTGCTTCGTGTGCCACTGAACTGCGGCTACGCCCTCCTGGCCTGATTGTCCCTTCGCCGTGACCTGAGGGCCCGCCAGCGGATAGCATCCGGCTCAGCTCAGTCCACATCCTCACCACACTCCCGCCCGTGCCCGCGGGCGGCGGGGCCCCGTCCCAGGCCCCGAACGCAAAGCCAGGACAGGAACCATGCGATCCGCGACCGTCCCCCCGCAGCGCTCCCCGCGGTTGGGCCGTGGCTGGTACCTCACCGCCGTGCTCAGCGCCGTGCTGGCCGTCGGGATGTGCCTGCTGGGGTGGCGTCAGGCCGAGCAGGCCGACCGGATCGGCGCCCACCCGGTGCGGGTCGACGGCGTGGTGACCCAGATGCCGAACGGCGGCGGCTCCTACAGCACTGTCAGCTACCAGGCGGGCGGCCAGCACCACACCGCCACCGCGCTGCCGCTGGCCGACGGCACCAGGCTCGGGGACACCGTCTGCCTGGAGCACGCCGCCGACAAGCCGAAGGCGGTGCGGATCTGCGGCGACACCTACCCGCAGCCGGTGGGCGTCGGGCTGGCCCGGTTCAGCGTGCCGGTGGCGGTGCTGCTGTTCGCCCTCTGCATGCTGCGGATCCGGCGGCACCGGCGGGCGGTGGCCGTCCGGAGCGGGCAGAACCGGTTCGCCAGCACGGTCGCCCTGGCGACCGGGGTGCTGGCCGACGGCATGCCGGCGATAACGCAGGGCAAGCGCTCGCGCCGCCGGCGCCGTGCGGGCGGGCGGCGCGGCCTGCACTGAGGCGGCCCCGGACGTCCGGGACACGCCCCGGTGGTGTTCCGAGGGTGCCCGGAAGGCGCCCCCTTGCCCGGATCGTCGGAGCCAGGGTGAACAATGGGGGGCGTGACCCGAGCCTCTCTGGACAAGCAGCCGCACGAAGTCGCCGCCATGTTCGACGACGTCGCGGCCAAGTACGACCGCACCAACGACGTACTCTCGCTCGGCCAGGCCCGCGCCTGGCGGCGCGCGGTGGCCGAGGCGGTGGACGCCGGGCCGGGGGACGTCGTGCTCGACCTCGGGGCCGGGACCGGCACCTCCTCGCTGCCCTTCGCGGAGGCCGGGGCGCGGGTCGTCCCGTGCGACTTCTCGGTCGGCATGCTCGCCGAGGGCAAGCGCCGCCACCCCGAGCTGCCGCTGACCGCCGGGGACGCCACCAGGCTGCCGTTCGCCGACGACACCTTCGACTCGGTGACGATCTCCTTCGCGCTGCGCAACGTCCATGACACCGGGGCGGCGCTGCGCGAACTGCTGCGGGTCACCAAGCCCGGCGGCAAGCTGATCATCTGCGAGTTCTCCACGCCGACCTGGACGCCGTTCCGGACGGTCTACACCGAGTACCTGATGCGCGCGCTGCCGCCGGTCGCCACCGCGGTCAGCAGCAACCCGGACGCGTACGTCTACCTCGCCGAGTCGATCCGCGACTGGCCGGACCAGCCCGCGCTGGCCGCCCGGCTGCAGGAGGCCGGCTGGTCCAAGGCGGCCTGGCGCAACCTGACCGGCGGGATCGTCGCCCTGCACCGGGCCTACAAGGTCTGACCGGCCGGCGCGACCGGTTCCCCCGCCGGTCGCGCCGCCGTGCCCGGCTGCGGCCCGCCCGCAGCTCATAGACTCGTCCAAGCCCCAGCCGGGCCGGCCCCCGCCGGCCGGCCGACCCCCCCAGCAGGAGTGTGCCCACCGTGTCCGAGACCGCCGTTGACCTGAGCGCAGGCGTTGTGGAGAGCACCGCGGACGTCATCGTGGTCGGCGCCGGCCCGGCCGGGTCCACCACCGCGTACCACCTCGCGCAGGCGGGCCTGGACGTGCTGCTGCTGGAGAAGACCAGCTTCCCCCGGGAGAAGGTCTGCGGCGACGGCCTCACCCCGCGGGCCACCAAGCAGCTGGTGGACATGGGCATCGACGTGTCCACCGAGAACGGCTGGCTGCACAACAAGGGCCTGCGGATCATCGGCGGCGGGATCCGGCTGGAACTGGACTGGCCCGAGCTGTCGGCCTTCCCCGACTACGGCCTGGTCCGCAAGCGCGCCGACTTCGACGAGCTGCTCGCCCGTCAGGCCGAGAAGGCCGGGGCCCGGCTCTACGAGCGCTGCAACGTCAGCGGCCCGGTGCTGGACGAGCGGACCGGCCGGATCGTCGGGGTCACCGCCAAGCTCGGCGACGAGAAGCGGCCGGTGACCTTCCGGGCCCCGCTGGTGGTGGCCGCCGACGGCAACTCCACCCGGCTCTCGCTCGCCATGGGCCTGCACCGCCGGGAGGACCGCCCGATGGGCGTCGCCTACCGCACCTACTTCACCTCCCCGCGCCACGACGACGACTACCTGGAGTCCTGGCTGGAGCTGTGGGACACCCGCGGCGGGGAGCGCAAGCTGCTGCCCGGCTACGGCTGGGTCTTCGGCATGGGCGACGGCACCTCCAACGTCGGCCTCGGCATCCTCAACTCCTCGCCCGCCTTCGGCGAGCTGGACTGGCGCGAGGTGCTCAAGGCCTGGTGCGCCGGCATGCCGGAGGAATGGGGCTACACGCCCGAGAACATGACCGACCCGATCCGCGGGGCCGCGCTGCCGATGGCCTTCAACCGGCAGCCGCACTACACCCGCGGCCTGCTGCTGGTCGGCGACGCGGGCGGCATGGTCAACCCGTTCAACGGCGAGGGCATCGCCTACGCGATGGAATCCGGCCAGATCGCCGCCGGGGTGATCGTCCAGGCCCTCGCGCGGGTGACCGACGGCGGGCGGGAGCGCGCGCTCCAGGCCTACCCGCGCATCCTCAAGGACGTCTACGGCGGCTACTACACGCTCGGCCGGGCCTTCGTGAAGCTCATCGGCAACCCGAAGGTCATGCAGCTCGCCACCCAGCGCGGGCTGACCCACCCGATGCTGATGAAGTTCGTCCTCAAGCTCCTCGCCAACCTCACCGACCCGCAGGGCGGCGACGCCATGGACCGCATCATCAACGGCCTGGCCAAGGCCGCGCCGAACGCCTGACCGGCGCGCCGGGCCCGCCGTCAGCTGCCCGGGTTGCGGCCGGCGGCGGTGCGCTGCTCGACGTAGGCGAGGCGGTCGGCGAACACCCGGGCGGCGTCCGGGGTGAGCGTGCGCAGGGCGACCAGCGCGGTGAAGACCACGTCGCACAGCTCGTGCTGGACGTCCTCCCAGCTGTGGGTGACGCCCTTGCGCGGGTTCTGGCCGGTGGCGCCGATCACGGCGGCACTGACCTCGCCGACCTCCTCGGAGAGCTTGAGGATCCGGGCGAGCCGCTCCTCCCGCGGGGGGAGCGGGGTCTCCGCGTCGAGCCAGGCGACCAGTTGGTCGACGCTTTCCCAGATCCTGCTGTCCATGCGGCGCTGCTCCCGTACGGTGTCGGCGGCCTGTCGGAGGCCTGCTGTCGGCGGCCGGCCTGTTGCCTGTCGGCGGCCCGGGCCGGCCCGCTCCACCGTACGGGAGGGCGACGGGTGGCTCAGCGGGCGGAGATCCTCACGTTGCGGATGTTCACCGGCAGGGTGGGGAAGCCGTCGCCGGGGCTGTTCTGGTCGTCCTCGCCGCCGGCGGCGATCTTCTGCAGCACGTCCAGGCCCTCGGTGATCCGGCCGAACGGGGTGTAGGCGGGGGAGAGCTTGGTGTCCTTCCAGACGAAGAAGAACTGGCTGCCGTTGGTGTCGGGCCCCGCGTTGGCCATGGCGACGGTGCCGGCCGGATAGGTGGCGCCCTCCAGGTTCTCGTCCGGGAAGGAGTAGCCCGGGCCGCCGCTGCCGGTCCCGGTCGGGTCGCCGCACTGCAGGACGTAGATCCGCTGGGTGGTGAGCCGGTGGCAGTGGCTGCGGTCGAAGTAGTCGCGCTCGGCGAGGAACCGGAACGAGAAGGTCGTGCAGGGCGCCTTGTCGGTCAGTGCCTGGAAGGTGATCGCGCCCTGGGAGGTCTTCAGGGTCGCCTTGTACGGCTTGGCCGCCTTCCGGGCGTCGAAGACCGGGATGCCCTTGAAGTTGTCGGCCGGGACGGCCGGGGTGTAGGTGCACGTGGCGCCGGCCGCGGCGCCGGTCGACGGGGTGTCCGCGACGGCGACGCCGGTGCTCGCGACGAGCGGGAGGACGGTGACAGCGGCGGTCAACGCCCAGTGCATGCGCCTCACGTGACGGGCCTTCCGGTGGGTGGGGGACGGCTGGGTTGGCATGGCGACATCATCCACGGCGGGCAGGGCATCCGGTAGGGGGCCGGAAACCGTTGATCGCGAGCCGTGCGGTGCGCGAGGATGGCGGCCCCTCTGCTCCGGGATCCCGTCCGACGACGTGCGCGACTCTCGTGTGCCGGTTCCGTGGTTCCGTCTGCTTCGAGCGCCCCGCGCCTCGAACCCTTCGAGAGGCTCCGCCCGTGCGTGCTCCGTCCTCCGGCCTGTCGCGTGATCTGCCGGTGCTGTTGGTGGCGGTGGTCTGGGGGTCGAGCTTCCTGGCGGTGCAGCGGGTGGCCGAACCGGGGACGGTGGTGGCGATGCTGGTGCTGCGGTTCGGCCTGGTGCTGCCCGTCCTGGGCCTCGCGGCTTGGCCGTCGCTGCGGCGGCTGCGGCGCGCCGAGTGGCTGGGCGGGGCCGGGCTGGGGCTGGTGCTCGGTGCGATCTTCCTCCTGGAGACGTTCGGCGCGGTGCACACCTCGGCGACCAACGCGGGCCTGATCATCAGCCTCACGATCGTGTTCACCCCCTTGGCGGAGAGCGCGCTGGCCCGGACGCCGCTGCCGCGCCCCTTCCTCGCGGCGGCCGGTCTGGCGGTGGTGGGCATCGCGCTGCTCACCGGGGACGGCGGACTGCGGGCCCCGGCCCCGGGGGACCTGCTGGTGCTGGGCGCCGCCGTGGTGCGGACGGTCAACGTGCTGGCCACCGCCCGGGCCCGGTCGATCCGGGAGAGCGACACGCTGGCCGTCACCTGGGTCCAGCTCGCGGCCGCGACGCTGGTGTTCGCCGCCGTCGCGCCGTTCGCCGGTCCGCTGCCCTGGACGGTCGCGGCCGCCTACGGGCCGGCCCAGTGGGGCTGGCTGCTGCACCTGGCGCTGCTCTGCACGCTCTTCGCGTTCTTCGTGCAGATGTGGGCCGTCCGCACCACCTCGCCCTCCCGGGTCAGCCTGCTGCTGGGCACCGAACCGCTCTGGGCCGCGGTGTTCGGCATCACCCTGGCGGGCAACCACCTCGGGCCGCTCGCCCTGCTGGGCGGTGCCCTCGTCCTGGTCGGCACCGAGTGGGGCCGGCGGACCGCCGCCGCGCCGCGGTCGGTGGAGGAGGCCCCGGCGGAGCGGGAACCGGTGCCGATGTGACGGCGGGGCGGCGTGCTCGCCGGCGCCGTCCGGAACCGGGTGGGCATCTCCGCCCGGGCGGGGGAGAGCGGGGCCCGAGCACCGCTCGCGCGCTTGTGAACGAAGGGTCAAGCGGACGTCGGCGGAGCCGCCACCCCTGCGGGTGAGCCGCTATAACACGTCAACATGGCGTCCAGAAATTTGCTCTGGGCGAGGCATAGTTGATATAGGTGCGTGGCTCTGACCAGCCGCTTCGCAGATAAATGCGACTGCTTGTGACCATTTGACTTCTTTGCGTTGACAAATCTCGCCATGCTCACCTTCGTGGTGATTCACGAGGTGGCGGAGATCACAAAGATCGTCCTGAACTGCGTGTCGCAGATCACAAGCCGACGGGCATAGGATGCGCTCGTTCCAGGCTTTGTGAACTGCCTCACATGAGGTGGATCTCGGGAACTGGAGCGCCGGGTTCACCGCAGTGTGACCCGTCGGTTCCGATCTGCAGTCAAGGACGACTGGACGGAGGGAGCGGGGGCTATGAATGCCTACGCGCCGATCCTCGTACTCGGTGCCATCGCGGCGGCGTTCGCGGTCGGCTCCGTCGTGATGGCCTCACTGACCGGCCCCAAGCGCTACAACCGGGCCAAGTTGGAGGCGTACGAGTGCGGCATCGAGCCGACCCCGCAGCCCGTGGGCGGCGGTCGGTTCCCGATCAAGTACTACCTGACGGCGATGCTCTTCATCGTCTTCGACATCGAGATCGTCTTCCTCTACCCGTGGGCCGTGAGCTTCGACGCCCTGGGGATCTTCGGGCTGGTCGAGATGCTCCTGTTCATCGCCACCGTCTTCGTCGCCTACGCCTACGTCTGGCGCCGCGGCGGTCTGGAGTGGGACTGACCGCTGACTTTGTGAACGTGCGGACAAGCCAACGGACTTGAGGGCATTGAGAGGGATCTGATGGGAATCGAGGAGAAGCTGCCGAGCGGCTTTCTGCTCACGACCGTGGAGACGGCCGCCGGCTGGGTGCGCAAGGCGTCGCTCTTCCCGGCCACCTTCGGGCTGGCCTGCTGCGCGATCGAGATGATGACCACCGGCGCGGGCCGCTACGACCTGGCCCGGTTCGGCATGGAGGTGTTCCGGGGCTCGCCCCGGCAGGCGGACCTGATGATCGTGGCGGGCCGGGTGAGCCAGAAGATGGCGCCGGTGCTGCGCCAGGTCTACGACCAGATGGCCAATCCGAAGTGGGTCATCTCGATGGGCGTCTGTGCCTCCTCGGGCGGGATGTTCAACAACTACGCGATCGTGCAGGGCGTCGACCACATCGTCCCGGTGGACATCTACCTGCCCGGCTGCCCGCCCCGCCCGGAGATGCTGATGGACGCGATCCTGAAGCTGCACGACAAGATCCAGCACGAGCCGCTCGGCGTGAACAAGCGCCGTGCCGAGGAGCTGGGCGAGGCGCTCGCGCTGCAGGCGACCCCGGTCAGCGAGATGCGGGGGCTGCTGCGATGAACGACCAGGTACCCGGGACCCGCCGCGAGCAGCCGCACCGCGAGATCCCGGTCGAGGTGGTCGGCCGCCGGCAGGGCATGTTCGGCGCCCAGGGCACCGGCGACACCTCCGGCTTCGGCGGGCTGGTCGCCCCGATCGCCCTGCCGCCGGCCGGCGAGCGCCCGTACGGCGGCTGGTTCGACGAGGTCGCCGACGAGCTGGAGGGCGCCCTGGAGGAGCAGGGCCTCGACCCGGCCGAGGTGATCGAGAAGACCGTCGTCGACCGCGCCGAGCTCACCTTCCACATCGCCCGCGAGCACCTGCTGCGCACCGCCCGCACCCTGCGCGACGACCCGGCGCTGCGCTTCGAGCTCTGCCTCGGCGTGAGCGGCGTGCACTACCCGGGCGACCAGGGCCGCGAACTGCACGCGGTCTACCACCTGCGCTCGATCACCCACGGCCGGCTGATCCGGCTGGAGGTCACCGCGCCGGACTCCGACCCCCGCGTCCCGTCCGTGGTCAGCGTCTACCCGACCAACGACTGGCACGAGCGCGAGGCCTACGACTTCTTCGGCCTGGTCTTCGAGGGCCACCCGGCGCTCACCCGGATCATGATGCCGGACGACTGGCTGGGCCACCCGCAGCGCAAGGACTACCCGCTCGGCGGCATCCCCGTCGAGTACAAGGGCGCCCAGATCCCGGCGCCCGACCAGCGGAGGTCGTACAGCTGATGAACACCCAGCACTACGAGGAGACGCACCGGGACGGCACCGCCGAGGCGGGTGCCCGGGACACCACCGAGGGCCGGGTCTTCACGGTCACCGGCGGCGACTGGGGCGAGGTGGTCGAGGCCGTCGGCCGGGCCGACGACGAGCGCATCATCGTCAACATGGGCCCCCAGCACCCCTCCACCCACGGGGTGTTGCGGCTGATCCTGGAGATCGACGGCGAGACGGTGACGGAGGCCCGCTGCGGCATCGGCTACCTGCACACCGGCATCGAGAAGAACATGGAGTTCCGCAGCTGGGTCCAGGGCACCACCTTCGTGACCCGCATGGACTACCTGACCCCGCTGTTCAACGAGACCGCCTACTGCCTGGCGGTCGAGAAGCTGCTCGGCATCACCGACGACGTCCCCGAGCGGGCCGACGTCATCCGGGTGCTGATGATGGAGCTCAACCGGATCTCCTCCCACCTGGTCTGCCTGGCCACCGGCGGCATGGAGATCGGCTCCACCACGCTGATGATCTACGGCTTCCGCGACCGCGAGCTGATCCTGGACGTCTTCGAACTGATCACCGGCCTGCGGATGAACCACGCGTACGTCCGCCCCGGCGGCCTCGCCCAGGACCTCCCGCCCGGCGCGGTCGACCAGATCCGGGAGGCCGTGAAGACCTTCCGCTCCCGGATGCACGAGTACGACAAACTCGCCACCGGCAACCCGGTGTTCAAGGCCCGCCTGGTCGACGTCGGCTTCCTCGACCTGCCCGGCTGCCTCGCCCTCGGCGCCACCGGGCCGATCCTGCGCGCCACCGGCCTGCCGCACGACCTGCGCAAGACCGACCCGTACTGCGGCTACGAGAACTACGACTTCGAGGTCGCGATCGCCGACAGCGCCGACTCCTACGGCCGCTTCCTGATCCGCCTGGAGGAGATGAAGCAGTCGCTGCGGATCGTCGAGCAGTGCCTGGACCGGCTGCGCCCCGGCCCGGTCATGGTGGCCGACAAGAAGATCGCCTGGCCGGCCCAACTCGCCGTCGGGCCGGACGGGATGGGCAACTCCCTCGACCACATCCGGAAGATCATGGGCACCTCCATGGAGGCCCTGATCCACCACTTCAAGCTGGTCACCGAGGGCTTCCGGGTCCCGGTCGGCCAGGCCTACGCGGCGGTCGAGTCGCCCAAGGGCGAGCTGGGCGTGCACGTGGTCAGCGACGGCGGTACCCGCCCGTACCGGGTCCACTTCCGGGACCCGTCGTTCACCAATCTGCAGACGATGGCGGCGATGTGCGAGGGCGGCCAGGTGGCCGACGTCATCGTCGCGGTGGCCGGGATCGACCCGGTGATGGGAGGCGTGGACCGGTGACAGACGTCCAACTGGGGATGCCGGCGCTGCCGGCCAGGCCGTACCCCGAGGAGGTGCACGCCCGGCTGGCCGCCGACGCCGCGGAGCTGATCGGCCGCTACCCGGTGGCCCGGTCCGCCCTGCTGCCGCTGCTGCACCTGGTGCAGGCCGAGGAGGGCTTCGTCAGCCCGACCGGCATCCGGTTCTGCGCGGAGCAGCTGGAGCTCACCACCGCCGAGGTCACCGCCGTCGCCACCTTCTACACGATGTACCGGCGCCGGCCCGCCGGCGAGTACCACGTCGGGGTCTGCACCAACACCCTGTGCGCGGTGCTCGGCGGCGACCAGATCTTCGCCGAACTCCAGGAGCACCTCGGGATCGCGAACAACGAGACCACCGAGGACGGCCGGATCTCCATCGAGCACATCGAGTGCAACGCGGCCTGCGACTACGCGCCCGTGGTGATGGTCAACTGGGAGTTCTTCGACAACCAGACGCCGGAGAGCGCCAAGCGGCTGGTCGACGACCTGCGCGCGGGCCGCGCGGCCGTCCCCACCCGCGGCGCCCGGCTCTGCTCCTTCAAGGAGACCGCCCGGATCCTGGCCGGCTTCCCCGACGAGCGCCCCGGCGCCGTCGACGAGTCCGGCGCGGGCGGCGCCCCCTCGCTGGCCGGCCTGCGGCTGGCCCGCGGCGAGGCCCTGCCCGGCACCGGAGGCACCCGCGTCGTCTCCCCCCGCCACGAGGGCACCGGCCAGGAAGGGAGTGAAGCGTGATGACCTCCGCCGAGCCGGCCGAGAAGCTGCTCACCCCCGTCCTCTCCGCCTGCTGGGACGACACCCGCCCCTGGAGCCTGGCCACCTACCGCCGCCACGCCGGGTACGAAGGGCTCCGGGCCGCCCTCGCCATGCCCCCGGACGACGTGATCGCCCTGGTCAAGGACTCCGGCCTGCGCGGCCGCGGCGGCGCCGGCTTCCCGACCGGCATGAAGTGGCAGTTCATCCCGCAGAACGACGGCAAGCCGCACTACCTGGTGGTCAACGCGGACGAGTCCGAGCCGGGCACCTGCAAGGACATCCCGCTGCTGTTCGCCAACCCGCACTCGCTGATCGAGGGCATGGTCATCGCGTCCTACGCGATCCGGTGCGACCACGCCTTCATCTACCTGCGCGGCGAGGTCGTGCCGGTGCTGCGCCGGCTCCAGGCCGCCGTCGCCGAGGCCTACGCGGCCGGGCTGCTCGGCAAGGACATCCTCGGCTCCGGCCTCGACCTGGACATCACCGTCCACGCCGGCGCCGGCGCGTACATCTGCGGCGAGGAGACGGCCCTGCTCGACTCGCTGGAGGGGCGCCGCGGCCAGCCCAGGCTGCGCCCGCCCTTCCCGGCCATCGCTGGCCTCTACGCCTGCCCGACCGTGGTCAACAACGTCGAGTCGATCGCCTCGGTGCCGCCGATCCTGGCCCGGGGCAAGGACTGGTTCAAGGGCCTGGGCACCGAGAAGTCCCCCGGCTTCACGCTCTACTCGCTCTCCGGCCACGTCACCAACCCCGGCCAGTACGAGGCCCCGCTCGGCATCACCCTGCGCCAGCTGCTCGACATCAGCGGCGGCGTCCGCCCCGGCCACCGGCTCAAGTTCTGGACCCCGGGCGGATCCTCCACCCCGATGTTCACCGACGAGCACCTCGACGTCCCGCTCGACTACGAGGGCGTCGGCGCGGCCGGCTCGATGCTCGGCACCAAGGCCCTGCAGATCTTCGACGAGACCACCTGCGTGGTCCGCGCCGTGACCCGTTGGACCGAGTTCTACGCCCACGAGTCCTGCGGCAAGTGCACCCCCTGCCGCGAGGGCACCTACTGGCTGGTCCAGCTGCTCAAGCGGATCGAGGCCGGGCAGGGCGCCGAGGGCGACCTGGAGAAGCTCCTCGACATCGCCGACAACATCAACGGCAAGTCCTTCTGCGCCCTGGGCGACGGCGCGGCCAGTCCGATCGTCTCCTCGCTCCAGCACTTCCGGGCCGAGTACGAGCAGCACCTCGCCGAGCGCCGCTGCCCGTTCGACCCGGCCGCCTCCACCGTCTGGGCCGACGGCCCCCGCCCCGGCCACCAGTCCGCCACCGAAAGGGAGGTGCACGCGTGACGATCACAGAACCCTCCACCTCCCAGGGCGGGAAGGCCGCGGTCGAGCTGGTCACGCTCACCATCGACGGGGTCGAAGTGCAGGTCCCCAAGGGGACGCTGGTGATCCGGGCCGCCGAGCAGATCGGCACCCAGGTCCCGCGCTTCTGCGACCACCCGCTGCTCGACCCGGCCGGCGCCTGCCGGCAGTGCATCGTCGAGATCGAGGGCCAGCGCAAGCCGGTCGCCTCCTGCACCGTCCCGGTCGCCGAGGGCATGGTGGTCCGCACCCAGCTCAGCTCGCCAGTCGCCGAGAAGGCCCAGCGCGGCGTGATGGAGCTGCTGCTGATCAACCACCCGCTGGACTGCCCGGTCTGCGACAAGGGCGGCGAGTGCCCGCTGCAGAACCAGGCGATGTCCACCGGGGACGCGGACTCCCGCTTCGAGGGGATGAAGCGCACCTACGAGAAGCCGCTGCCGATCAGCAGCCAGGTGCTGCTGGACCGGGAGCGCTGCGTGCTCTGCGCCCGCTGCACCCGGTTCTCCCAGCAGATCGCCGGCGACCCGTTCATCGACCTGGTCGAGCGCGGCGCCCTGCAGCAGGTCGGCACCGGCGAGGGCGACGACTTCGAGTCGTACTTCTCCGGCAACACCATCCAGATCTGCCCGGTCGGCGCCCTCACCTCGGCCGCCTACCGCTTCCGCTCCCGCCCGTTCGACCTGGTCTCCTCGCCCAGCGTCTGCGAGCACTGCTCGTCCGGCTGCGCCCAGCGCACCGACCACCGGCGCGGCAAGGTGCTGCGCCGACTGGCCGGCGAGGACCCGGCGGTCAACGAGGAGTGGAACTGCGACAAGGGCCGGTTCGCCTTCCGCTACGCCCAGCAGCGCGACCGGCTCACCACCCCGCTGGTCCGCCGGGGCGGCGAACTCGTCGCCGCCTCCTGGCCGGAGGCGCTGGCCCGGGCGGCCGAGGGGCTGCGCGAGGCCCCTACCGGGGTGCTCGCCGGCGGCCGGGTCACCGTCGAGGACGCCTACGCCTACGCCAAGTTCGCCCGGGTGGTGCTCGGCACCAACGACGTGGACTTCCGGGCCCGCCCGCACAGCGGCGAGGAGGCGCAGTTCCTGGCCGCCGCGGTCGCGGGACAGGGCGTGGACATCACCGGCGAGGGCGTGACCTACCAGGACCTGGAGGCCGCGCCGGTGGCGCTGCTGGTGGCCCTGGAGCCCGAGGAGGAGTCGCCGATCGTCTTCCTGCGGCTGCGCAAGGCCAACCGCAACCGCGGGCTCGCGGTCTTCTCGATCGCCGCGCACGCCTCCCGGGGTCTGGCCAAGCTGCACGGGGCGCTGCTGCCCGCCGCCCCCGGCACCGAGGCCGAGTGGCTGGCCGCGCTCGCCGCCGACGAGCCGCTCAACGACGAGGCCGGCCGCGCCGCCGGGCTGCTCCGCACCCCCGGCGCGGTGATCCTGGTCGGCGAGCGGGCCGCCGCCGCACCGGGCGCGCTCACCGCCGTGCTGCGGCTGGCGCACGCCACCGGCGCCCGGCTCGCCTGGATCCCCCGGCGGGCCGGCGAGCGCGGCGCGGTCGAGGCGGGCGCGCTGCCCGGCCTGCTGCCGGGCGGCCGCCCGGTCAACGTCCGGGCCGCCCGGGCCGAGGCCGCCGCCGTCTGGGGCCTGCCCGAGCTCCCCGACCGGCCCGGCCGGGACACCGAGGACATCCTCGGCGCGGCCGTCGGCGGCGAACTCGGCGCGCTGCTGGTCGGCGGCCTCGACCCGGAGGACCTCGCCGATCCGGCGCAGGCCGAACTGGCGCTGGCCGCCGTCCCGTTCGTGGTCTCGCTGGAGCTGCGCCCGTCCGCCGTCACCGCGCACGCCGACGTGGTGCTGCCGGTGGCCGCGGTCGCCGAGAAGGCCGGCACCTTCCTGGACTGGGAGGGCCGGGTGCGGATGTTCGAGGCCGCGCTCAAGCCGGACCAGCAGATGGGCCGTCACCTGCACTCGGACCTGCGGGTGCTGAACATGCTGGCCGACGCGCTGGGCCACCGGCTCGGCCTGCCGGACGTCCGCGCCGCCCGGCTGGAGCTGGACCGGTTCACGCCCTGGGCCGGCGAGCGCCCGGCCGCCCCGGCCGCCCACCCCGGCCTGCTGCCCCGCCCGGCCACCGGCCAGGCGGTGCTGGCCGGCTGGCGCCTGCTGCTCGACCGCGGCTCGCTCCAGCAGGGCGACCCGCACCTGGCCGGCACCCGGCATCCGGCCGTCGCCCGGATCTCGCCGACCACCGCCGAGGAGATCGGCGCCGTGGACGCCCCCGCGCTGCGGCTGTCCGGGCCGGCCGGCTCGCTCACCCTGCCGCTGGAGATCGGCAAGGAGATGCCGGACCGCACGGTCTGGATCCCGCTCAACTCCACCCCGGGCGGCGCCCACCGCACGCTCGGCACCACCACCGGCCACCTGGTCACCATCGCCCCGGCGCAGGGCGTCGAGTCCGACGAGGAGGAGAAGTGAACCCCACCTCGCACCCGCTCGCCGGGTACGACCTCGCCGCGTACGAGACGCTGGGCTTCTTCGGCCGCGACCCCTGGTGGCTGGTCCTGCTCAAGGCGGTGTTCTGCTTCGCCTTCCTGGTCGGCACGGTCCTCGTGGCGATCGTCTGGGAGCGCAAGGTGGTGGCCTGGATGCAACTGCGCATCGGGCCCAACCGGCACGGCCCCTGGGGCCTGCTCCAGTCGCTGGCCGACGGCGTGAAGCTGGCGCTCAAGGAAGACCTGGTGGTCAAGGGCGCCGACAAGGCGGTCTACATCCTGGCCCCGATCGTCTGCGCCATCCCGGCGTTCATGGCCTTCGCGGTGATCCCGTTCGGCCCGGCCGGCAACGAGATCTCGATCTTCGGCACCCGGACGCCGATGCAGCTGACCGACTTCCCGGTGGCGCTGCTCTACATCCTGGCCACCGCCTCGGTCGGCATCTACGGCATCGTGCTGGCCGGCTGGTCCTCCGGCTCGACCTACCCGCTGCTCGGCGGCCTGCGCTCCTCGGCGCAGATGATCAGCTACGAGATCGCGATGGGCCTGTCCTTCGCGGCGGTGTTCATCTACTCCGGCTCGATGTCCACCTCGGAGATCGTCTCCTCGCAGCAGCCGACCTGGTTCGCGGTGCTGCTGCCGGTGTCCTTCATCGTCTACATCGTGGCGATGGTCGGCGAGACCAACCGCGCGCCGTTCGACCTCCCGGAGGCCGAGGGCGAGCTGGTCGGCGGCTTCAACACCGAGTACTCCTCGCTGAAGTTCGCGATGTTCATGCTGGCCGAGTACGTCAACATGGTCACCGTCTCGGCCGTCGCCTCCACCCTGTTCCTGGGCGGCTGGCGGGCCCCCTGGCCGGTCACCACCTTCTGGGAGGGCGCCAACCACGGCTGGTGGCCGCTGCTCTGGATCGTCCTCAAGATTCAGCTGCTGCTGTTCTTCTTCATCTGGCTGCGCGGCACCCTGCCCCGGTTCCGCTACGACCAGTTCATGAAGCTCGGCTGGAAGGTGCTCATCCCGGTCTCGCTGGTCTGGCTGGTGATGGTGGCGTCCGTCCGGGCGCTGCGCAACGAGGGCTACGGCTTCGGCGAGGTGGTGCTGTACGTCGGCGCCCCGGTCGGCGCGCTGCTGCTGCTCGGCCTGCTGCGGGACGCCGTGAAGCGCCGGCCGGAGACCGAGGACGGTGCGCCGAGCGGCGAGTTCGACCCGATGGCCGGCGGCTACCCCGTTCCACCGCTGCCCGGCCAGCAGCTCCCGCCGGTCCCGCGCCGGCGCAGCCGCGCCCCGAAGCAACTCCAGGACGCCCTCAACGGGGCCGACCATTCCGAAGGGAGCTGAACCGAGATGTCGTCCGACCAGAACCCCCGGCCCGACCGGCCCGAGCGGGCCGAGAAGCCGTCCATCCTCGGACCGGCCGCCGGCTTCGGCGTGACCTTCAAGGCCATGTTCAAGAAGCGGCTCACCGAGCAGTACCCGGAGCAGAAGAAGCCCACCGCTCCGCGCTTCCACGGCCGCCACCAGCTCAACCGGCACCCGGACGGCCTGGAGAAGTGCGTCGGCTGCGAGCTGTGCGCCTGGGCCTGCCCGGCCGACGCCATCTACGTCGAGGGCGCGGACAACCGGGAGGAGGAGCGCTACTCGCCCGGCGAGCGCTACGGCGCGGTCTACCAGATCAACTACGCCCGCTGCATCCTGTGCGGGCTGTGCATCGAGGCCTGCCCGACCCGGGCGCTCACCATGACCAACGAGTACGAGCTCGCGGACTCCTCCCGCCAGGACCTCATCTTCACCAAGGAGCAGTTGCTGGTCGGCCTCTCCGAGGGGATGGTCGACACCCCGCACGCGATCTTCCCGGGCGCCGACGAGGGCGCGTACTACCGGGGCGAGATCATCGCCGCGGCGCCGGGCACCGAACTCCAGGAGCGCACCGACCGGGAGAAGGAGGCGCAGTCGTGACCGCCGCCCCCGCCACCCTCGCCGCCGTCACCGGCGCGACCTCCACCGGCGAGGCCGTCCAGTTCTGGGTGCTCGCGGTGATCGCCGTCGGCGGCGCCCTCGGCATGCTGCTGATGAGGAAGGCGGTGCACAGCGCGCTCTGCCTGGCCGCCACGATGCTCGCCCTGGCGGTCTGTTACATGGCCCAGGGCGCGGTGTTCCTGGGCGTGGTGCAGATCGTCGTCTACACCGGCGCGATCATGATGCTCTTCCTGTTCGTGGTGATGCTGGTCGGCGTGACCAGCGCGGACTCGCTGAAGGAACAGCTGAAGGGCCAGCGGTTCGCCGCCGTGGTCTGCGGCCTCGGCTTCGGGGTGCTGCTGGTCGCCGGGGTCGCCAACGCCGGACTGGACACCTTCGCCGGCCTCGGCGAGGCCAACGCCGAGGGCAACGTCCAGGGCCTGGCCCGACTGATCTTCACCAAGTACGTGTGGGCCTTCGAGGTCACCGGCGCGCTGCTGATCACGGCCGCGATCGGCGCCATGGTGCTGACCCACCGCGAGCACGTGAAGGCCCCGAAGACCCAGCGGGAGCTGGCCGCCCAGCGGATCGCGGACAACCTGCAGGTCCCGCCGATGCCCGCGCCCGGCGTCTACGCCCGGCACAACGCGGTGGACATCCCGGGCCTGCTGCCGGACGGCTCGATCGCCGAGGACTCGGTCATGGCGACCCTGCGCGAGCGCGGCCAGATCCGCGACGTCAGCCAGGAGATGCTGGCCCGGATGGCCGAGCTGGAGTCCACCACCGCCGACTGGCTGGGCCGCCCGCCGTCCGAGCGCCCGCCGGTGGCGGGCCCGCGCCAGGCCCTGGAGCCGGTGGCCGCCAACCACAAGGCGCCGGCGAACCGCCCGGCGTCCGACCACGACGAGGAGGGGGCGGAGTGAATCCGGTCAACTACCTCTATCTCTCCGCCCTGCTGTTCACCATCGGCGCCTCCGGCGTGCTGATCCGGCGGAACGCGATCGTGCTGTTCATGTGTGTCGAGCTGATGCTCAACGCCTCCAACCTGGCGCTGGTCACCTTCTCCCGGATGCACGGCAACCTGGACGGCCAGATCATCGCGTTCTTCACCATGGTGGTCGCGGCGGCCGAGGTCGTGGTCGGCCTCGCGATCATCGTCTCGATCTTCCGGACCAGGCACTCCGCTTCGGTCGACGACAGCAACCTGATGAAGCTGTAGGCGGAGGACCTCGGTGAACTCTCTCATTCCGCTGCTGGTCGCGGCCCCGCTGGCCGGCGCCGCCCTGCTGCTGCTCGGCGGACGGGCCTTCGACCGGTTCGGCCACTGGCTGGCCACCGCGCTCGCCGCACTGTCCTTCGGCTTCGGCCTCGCGCTGTTCTCGTCCATGCTGGGCCGGGACGCCGAGGACCGCGCCGTCACCCAGCACCTGTTCAGCTGGATCCCGGTGAACGGCTTCCAGGCCGACATCGCGTTCCAGCTCGACCAGCTCTCGATGACCTTCGTCCTGCTGATCACCGGCGTGGGCACGCTCATCCACCTCTACTCGGTGGGCTACATGGCGCACGACGAGCGCCGGCGCCGCTTCTTCGCGTACCTGAACCTCTTCCTGGCGGCGATGCTGCTGCTGGTGGTCGCCGACAACTACCTGCTGCTGTACTTCGGCTGGGAGGGCGTCGGCCTCGCCTCGTACCTGCTGATCGGCTTCTGGCAGCACAAGCCGAGCGCCGCGACGGCCGCCAAGAAGGCGTTCATCGTCAACCGCGTCGGCGACATGGGCCTGTCCGTCGCGATCATGCTGATGTTCGTCGAGTTCGGCTCCTTCACCTTCGGGCCGGTCTTCGCCACCGCCGACAGTGCGAGCGAGGGCAAGCTGACCGCGATCGGCCTGATGCTGCTGCTCGCCGCCTGCGGCAAGTCGGCGCAGGTGCCGCTGCAGTCCTGGCTCGGGGACGCGATGGAGGGCCCGACCCCGGTCTCCGCGCTGATCCACGCGGCCACCATGGTCACCGCCGGCGTCTACCTGATCACCCGCTCCGGGGCGATCTTCAACCTGGCGCCGGACGCCCAGACCGCCGTCGTGGTGGTCGGCGCGGTCACCCTGCTCTTCGGTGCGATCGTCGGTTGCGCCAAGGACGACATCAAGAAGGCGCTGGCCGGCTCGACCATGTCGCAGATCGGCTACATGATCCTCGCGGCCGGCCTCGGCCCGATCGGCTACGCCTTCGCGATCATGCACCTGGTGACCCACGGCTTCTTCAAGGCCGGGCTGTTCCTCGGCGCCGGGTCGGTCATGCACGGCATGAACGACGAGGTGAACATGCGTCACTACGGCGGCCTGCGGAAGTACATGCCGGTCACCTTCGTCACCTTCGGCCTCGGCTACCTGGCGATCATCGGCTTCCCCGGCCTGTCCGGCTTCTTCTCCAAGGACAAGATCATCGAGGCGGCCTTCGCCAAGGGCGGCACCGAGGGCTGGATCCTCGGCCTGTGCGCCCTGACCGGCGCCGCGGTCACCGCGTTCTACATGACCCGGGTGATGATCCTGACCTTCTTCGGCGAGAAGCGCTGGCAGCCGGACGCCCGGGGCAACGACCCGCACCCGCACGAGTCGCCGCGCACCATGACGATCCCGATGATCGTGCTGGCGTTCGGCTCGGTGTTCGCGGGCGGGCTGTTCGTGTTCGACAGCTCCTTCCTCACCTGGCTGGAGCCGGTCACCGGCCACGAGGAGGGGAACTCCCCGCTCACCCCGCTGGTGGTCACCCTGCTCACCAGCGCCTGCATGGTGGTCGGCGTCGCCCTCTCCTACGCGGTGTACGGCCGCTCCGCCGTCCCGGTGGTGCCGCCCTACGGCTCCCCGCTCACCCGGGCCGCCCGCCGCGACCTCCTCCAGGACGACTTCAACCACGCCGTCCTGGTCCGCCCCGGCTCGGCGCTCACCGCCGCCCTGGTCTACTTCGACAGCCGCGGCCTGGACGGCTTCGTCAACGGGCTGGCCGCCACCATCGGCGGCGTCTCCAGCCGGCTGCGGCGGATCCAGAACGGCTACGTCCGCTCGTACGCGCTCTCCATGTTCGGCGGCACGCTGGTGCTGGTCGCCACGACTCTCCTGATGAGGTCCGTCTGATGATTCCCCATCACGCACACCGTCAGGAGGCCGGGGCATGAGTGTCCTCCTCACCGCCACCTGCGCGGTCCCGGCGGCCGGCGCGGTGGTCACCGCCGCCCTGCCGGCCGGGACCACCGAGGGCCGGCGGCGGGCCGCGAAGACCGCGGCACTGGCCTTCTCCGCCGCCGCCCTGGTGCTGGCCGCCGTGGTCGCCGTGCGGTTCGACCCGGACGGCGCGCGCTACCAGCTGACCGAGTCCCACAGCTGGATCCGCTCCTTCGGCATCACCTTCGCGCTCGGCGTGGACGGCATCGGCGCCGTCCTCGCCCTGCTCACCGCCGTGCTGGTGCCGGTGGTGCTGCTCGCCTCCTGGCACGACGCCGACCCGGCCGCCCCGGCGCCGGAGGGGGCGTCCGACCCCGACACCTTCGAGGCGCGGCGCCGCACCCAGGGCTTCTTCGCCCTGGTCCTGGCGGTGGAGGCGATGGTGATCGTCTCCTTCTACGCCACCGACGTCTTCGTCTTCTACGTGTTCTTCGAAGCCATGCTGATCCCGATGTACTTCCTCATCGGCGGCTTCGGCGACCGGGCGGGCGGCCCCGAGTCGGCCCGCCAGCGCTCCTACGCGGCGGTCAAGTTCCTGCTGTACAACCTGCTCGGCGGCCTGGTCATGCTGGCCGCCGTGATCGGCCTGTACGTGATCGCGCAGGACCAGGGCCTGGCCACCTTCGACCTCCAGACGCTCACCGGCGCGGTCGCCGACGGCCGGCTGCAGTTCAGCGGCACCGCCGAGAAGGCGCTGTTCCTCGGCTTCTTCTTCGCCTTCGCGGTCAAGGCCCCGCTCTGGCCGCTGCACACCTGGCTGCCGAACGCGATGGGCGAGGCGACCGCCGGCACCGCGGTGCTGATCACCGCCGTGGTCGACAAGGTCGGCACCTTCGCGATGCTCCGCTTCTGCCTCGGGCTGTTCCCGGACGCCTCGAAGACCTTCGCCCCGGCGATCCTGGTCCTCTCGGTGATCGGGATCATCTACGGCGCGCTGGTGGCCATCGGCCAGAAGGACATCAAGCGGCTGGTCGCCTACGCCTCGATCTCGCACTTCGGCTTCATCATCATGGGCATCTTCGCGCTGACCAGCCAGGGCCAGAGCGGAGCCACCCTCTACATGGTCAACCACGGCATCTCCACCGCCGTGTGGATGCTGGTGGCCGGCTTCCTGATCTCCCGCCGCGGCTCCCGGCTGATCGCCGACTACGGCGGCGTGCAGAAGGTCGCCCCGGTGCTCGCCGGCACCTTCCTCATCGGCGGCCTGGCCACCCTGTCGCTGCCCGGACTGGCGCCCTTCGTCAGCGAGTTCCTCGTCCTGGTCGGCACCTTCACCCGGTACCCCGCGATCGGCATCGTCGCCACCCTCGGCATCGTGCTCGCCGCGCTGTACGCGCTGCTGCTCTACCAGCGCACCATGACCGGCCCGGTCAAGGAGGGCGTCAGCGGCATCCCGGACCTCAAGGCCCGCGAACTCGCCGTGGTGGCCCCGATGGTGGCGCTGACCGTGCTGCTCGGCGTCTACCCGAAGCCGCTCACCGACCTCGTCAACCCCTCGGTGGACGCGACCCTCTCGCAGGTCCACCAGACCGACCCGGCGCCGGCCCACCCGGTCGCCGCCGACCACGGGACCGGCCAGGACGGGACCGCCCGCTCAGGAGGTGAGCACAAGTGAGCAGCAGCGGATGGCTCGCCGCCGCCGGCGGCGGAACCCAGAGCATCCCCGTACCGCACATCGAGTACGGCCAACTCTCGCCGATGCTGGTGGTGTTCGGCGCCGCCGTGACCGGCATCCTGCTGGAGGCCTTCCTGCCCCGGCGGCTCCGGCACTGGGCCCAGGTGGTGACCGCGCTGACCGGCCTGGCCGGCGCGTTCGTCGCCGTCCTGGTGCTCGCCGCCCAGGGCTACGGCACCACCAAGGTCGACGCGGTCGCGATGGGCGCGGTCGCCCTGGACGGCCCGACGCTGTTCCTCCAGGGCGTCATCCTGCTGGTCGCGGTGGTCGCGGTGCTGACCTACGCCGAGCGCCGGCTGGAGCCCAAGGCCGGGGGAGCGCCGGCCGACGCGTTCGCCGCCCAGGCCTCCGCCACTCCCGGCGGCGAGCAGGAGCGCGGCGCGATCCGGGCCGGCTTCACCACCAGCGAGGTCTTCCCGCTCACGATGTTCGCGGTCGGCGGGATGCTGCTGTTCCCGGCCGCCAACGACCTGCTGACCATGTTCGTCGCGCTGGAGGTCTTCTCCCTCCCGCTCTACCTGCTCTGCGCGCTGGCCCGGCGCCGCCGGCTGCTCTCCCAGGAGGCGGCGGTCAAGTACTTCCTGCTCGGCGCCTTCGCCTCGGCGTTCTTCCTGTTCGGCACCGCGCTGCTGTACGGCTTCGCGGGCAGCGTGCGGCTCGGCGAGATCGCCGACGTCATCTCCGGCAACGCGCTGCTCACCCCGGCGCTGGTCTCCTCGACCCAGAACGACGCCCTGCTGCTGGTGGGCCTGGCGATGCTGACGGTCGGCCTGCTCTTCAAGGTCGGCGCGGTGCCGTTCCACTCCTGGACCCCGGACGTCTACCAGGGCGCGCCGACCCCGGTCACCGGCTTCATGGCGGCCGCGACCAAGGTGGCCGCGTTCGGCGCCGTGCTGCGGCTGTTCTACGTGGCCTTCCCGGCGCTGCGGCTGGACTGGCGGCCGGTGCTCTGGGGTGTGGCGATCCTCACCATGGTGGTCGGTGCGGTCCTGGCCGTCACCCAGCAGGACGTCAAGCGGCTGCTCGCGTACTCCTCGATCGCGCACGCCGGCTTCATCCTCACCGGGGTGATCGCCAGCAACCGGCAGGGCGTCGGCTCGGTGCTGTTCTACCTGCTGGCGTACTCCTTCGTGACGCTCGGCGCGTTCGCCGTCGTCACCCTGGTGCGCGACTCCAAGGGGGAGGCCACCCACCTGTCCAGCTGGGCCGGCCTGGGCCGGCGCTCCCCGCTGGTCGCGGCGGTCTTCGCGCTCTTCCTGCTGGCCTTCGCGGGCATTCCGCTGACCTCCGGGTTCACCGGGAAGTTCGCGGTGTTCCAGGCCGCGGCGGCCGGCGGGGCCACCCCGCTGGTGATCGTGGGCGTGCTCAGCTCGGCGGTCGCGGCCTTCTTCTACATCCGGGTCATCGTGCTGATGTTCTTCTCCGACCCGCAGCCGGGCGGCCCGACCGTGGCCATCCCGAGCGCCTTCACGGCGACCGCGATCGGCGTGGGCGTCGTGGTGACGGTGGGCCTCGGACTGCTGCCGCAGTACTTCCTGGACCTCGCCTCCAAGGCCGTGTTCTTCGTCGGCTGACCGCCCGCCGACGGCCCGGCCACCGCCCCGGCGGTGGCCGGGCCCGACGCCCCCACGACCGTCCGGGGGGCGCCCCCCGGGGCGGCCCCCCGCCCGCGGGGGGGGGGGCCGGGGGGGCCCCGGGGGCGGCGCGGGGGGGGTGGTATTAAAAACAGGAGCGGCCGACGACAAAGGCAGTGTATATATAGGT
>NZ_JBHJUI010000021.1:39500-50934 GCF_042268405.1 Kitasatospora sp. NPDC056184
TTCCGGCACCCCCCCCCCCCGGCGTTTTTTTCGGGGGGCGCCCCCCCCGCCGCGGCCCCGCCCCCCCCCCGGGGGGGGCCCGGGCCCGACGCCCCCACGACCGTCCGGGTCGCGCCCGCGGGCGCGACCCGGATCCGTCGTCGGGGCATCCGTGCTGGCCAGCGGGGACGCCTCGGTCATGACAGAGCCGCACGCCCGTGCAGTGATCCACTCGCGACCGGATACCCTGCCTGTATGGCCAGCGGCGGCACTCAGGGACCGGGCCGCTAGATCGACCAGGGACAGAGGAGTGGTCTTCGTGACCGTCGTGGGACCCTTTGGGCTCAGCGTGCAGGACCGCGATCTGACCCGCGACGTCCAGGCCGGGATGGACGCGGTGGAGATCGCGCTCACCGACGCCGTGAAGAGCGACGTCCCGTTCATCACCGTCACCGCCAGCCATCTGATCGAGGCCGGCGGCAAGCGCTTCCGCCCGCTGCTGGTGCTGCTCGCCGCCCGGTTCGGCGACGCCAACGCGCCCGGGGTGGTCCCGGCCGCCGTCGTCGTGGAGCTCACCCACCTCGCCACGCTCTACCACGACGACGTCATGGACGAGGCCCCGGTGAGGCGCGGCGCCCCCAGCGCCAACTCGCGCTGGGACAACTCGGTCGCCATCCTGACCGGCGACTTCCTCTTCTCCCGCGCCTCCCAGGTGCTCGCCGACCTCGGCCCGGAGGCCGTCCGGCTGCAGGCCGACGCGTTCGAGCGGCTGGTCACCGGCCAGATCCTGGAGACCGCCGGCCCCGGCCCCGAGGACGACCCGCTCGACCACTACCTCAACGTGCTGGCCGGCAAGACCGGCTCGCTGATCGCCGTCTCCTGCCGGATAGGAGCGCTGGCGGCCGGCGCCGAGCCGTGGGTGATCGACATCCTCAGCTCCTTCGGCGAGCGGATCGGCATCGCCTTCCAGCTGGCCGACGACGTCCTGGACATCGCCAGCGACGGCCACGAGTCCGGCAAGACCCCCGGCACCGACCTGCGCGAGGGCGTGGAGACGCTGCCGACCCTGCTGCTGCGCCAGATGCCCGCCGACCCGGCCGACCCGTCGGACACCCGGCTGCGCGAGCTGCTCCGCAAGGACCTCTCCGACGACGAACTGCACGCCGAGGCGCTGCGGCTGCTGCGCCGCCACCCGGCGCTGGAGCACGCCCGCCGGGAGACCCTGCGGCACGCCGAGGAGGCCCGCGCGCTGCTGGACCCGCTCCCGGACGGCCCGGCCAAGGAGGCGCTCCAGGCGCTCTGCGACTCGGTGGCCATCCGCACCATGTGACGGCCGGACGGCCCCGCCCGGAGCGGGCGGGCGAATTGCCGTCCGTGGTCCCGGGGGCTGCGCGGATGGGGGAGACTGACACCCGTCAGCACCGTGTCCGCACCGCCCACCCGGAAGGCCGCCATGCTTCGCGTCGTCATCGCCGAGGACTCCGTACTGCTGCGGGAGGGCCTGACCCGGCTGCTCACCGACCGCGGCCTGGAGGTCGTGGCCGGCGTGGGGGACGGCGAAGCGCTGATCAAGACGATCCACGACCTGGCCGCCGGCGGCGCGCTGCCCGATGTGGTGGTCTCCGACGTGCGGATGCCCCCCACCCACACCGACGAGGGCCTGCGCGCCTGCGTCACTCTGCGCGGCCTCTACCCGGGGCTCGGCGTGCTGGTGCTGTCGCAGTTCGTCGAGGAGCGCTACGCCTCCGAACTGCTGGCCGGTTCCACCCGCGGTGTCGGCTACCTGCTGAAGGACCGGGTGGCCGAGGTCCGCGAGTTCGTGGACGCGGTGGTCCGGGTCGCCGAGGGCGGCACCGCGCTGGACCCGGAGGTCGTCCAGCAGCTGTTGAGCCGCAGCCGCAAGGGCGATGTGCTGGCCGGGCTGACCCCGCGCGAGCGCGAGGTGCTGGGGCTGATGGCGGAGGGCCGGACCAACACCGCGGTGGCCAAGCAGCTGGTGGTCTCGGAGGGCGCGGTGGAGAAGCACGTCAGCAACATCTTCCAGAAGCTGGGGCTCTCGCAGAGCGCGGGGGACCACCGCCGGGTCCTCGCGGTGCTCACTTATCTGAATTCCTGACCGGCCCGCCGCCGGGCCGTTCGAGGAGCGTGTTCGTGTCCGAACCACAGGGTCGCTCCGGGGTCCGAAACCGGTCGTCCACGGCGTTTTCCTCGGGTGCGGCGGTGATTTTCCGCCGCATCGGGGAGTTCCGTCCAAGGCAATCCTTACCCGCATAGGATGCGAGAGGTGCACCAGGCGGACGGGGCACACGGCTCACGCCCGCGGCTGGTTCCCACGAGGAGGTCCGCGGCAGTGACCAGTCAGGTCGATCAGTCAGAAGCAGTGGACGGCTCGGACGGCGACGAGGGCCGCTCCGGGCCCGGCGGGGGCCGCTCCGGCCCTGCCGCGCCGGTCGGTCCGCAGCAGCGGGGCGCCAAGCCGATCCGCCGGCTGGACCGGGTGATCATCAGGTTCGCCGGGGACTCCGGCGACGGCATGCAGCTCACCGGTGACCGCTTCACCTCGGAGACGGCGTCCTTCGGCAACGACCTCTCCACCCTGCCCAACTTCCCGGCCGAGATCCGCGCTCCCGCCGGAACGCTGCCGGGCGTCTCGTCCTTCCAACTCCACTTCGCCGACCACGACATCCTGACCCCGGGCGACGCGCCCAACGTCCTGGTGGCGATGAACCCGGCGGCCCTCAAGGCCAACCTCCCCGACCTGCCGCGCGGCGCGGAGATCATCGTCAACACCGACGAGTTCACCAAGCGCGCGCTGGCCAAGGTCGGCTACGGCGCGGACCCGCTGGCGGACGGCTCGCTGCAGGGCTTCCACCTGCACAAGGTGCCGCTCACCACGCTGACCCTGGAGGCGCTCAAGGAGAGCGGACTCGCCCGCAAGGACGCCGAGCGGGCCAAGAACATGTTCGCGCTGGGCCTGCTGTCCTGGATGTACCACCGCCCGACCCGCGGCACCGAGTCCTTCCTGCGCACCAAGTTCGCCCGGAAGCCGCAGATCGCCGAGGCCAACATCAGCGCCTTCCGGGCCGGTTGGAACTTCGGCGAGACCACCGAGTCCTTCGCGGTGTCCTACGAGGTGCCGCCGGCCAAGCTGCCGCCGGGCCGCTACCGCAACATCTCCGGCAACCTGGCGCTGTCCTACGGCCTGATCGCCGCCTCCCGGCGCTCCGGGCTGCCGCTCTACCTGGGCTCCTACCCGATCACCCCGGCCTCGGACATCCTGCACGAGCTCAGCCGGCACAAGGACTTCGGGGTGCGGACCTTCCAGGCCGAGGACGAGATCGCCGGCATCGGCGCGGCGCTCGGCGCGGCCTTCGGCGGCGCGCTCGGCGTGACCACCACCTCCGGCCCCGGCGTGGCGCTCAAGAGCGAGACCATCGGCCTGGCCGTCTCGCTCGAACTCCCGCTGCTGGTGGTGGACATCCAGCGCGGCGGCCCGTCCACCGGTCTGCCGACCAAGACCGAGCAGGCCGACCTGCTGCAGGCGATGTTCGGCCGCAACGGCGAGGCCCCGGTGCCGATCGTGGCCCCGGCCACCCCGGCCGAGTGCTTCGACGCGGCGCTGGAGGCGGCCCGCATCGCGGTCACCTACCGCACCCCGGTCTTCCTGCTCTCGGACGGCTACCTGGCCAACGGCTCGGAGCCCTGGCGGATCCCCGAGGTCGACGAACTGCCCGCGATCGAACCGGACTTCGCCACCGCGCCGAACCGCGAGGACGGCGGGTTCTGGCCCTACCAGCGCGATCCCCGGACGCTGGCCCGCCCGTGGGCGCTGCCCGGCACGCCCGGCCTGGAGCACCGGATCGGCGGCATCGAGAAGCAGGACGGCACCGGCAACATCTCCTACGACCCGGCCAACCACGACTTCATGGTCCGCATCCGGCAGGCCAAGGTGGACGGCATCACGGTGCCCGACACCGTGGTCGACGACCCGGACGGCGAGGCCCGGGTCCTGGTGCTCGGCTGGGGCTCGACGTACGGCCCGATCACCGCGGCGGTCCGCCGGGTGCGCGCGGACGGCGGCCGGATCGCCCAGGTGCACCTGCGCAACCTCAATCCGTTCCCGGCCGATCTCGGGACGGTGCTGCGGAGTTACGACAAGGTCATCGTGCCCGAGATGAACCTCGGCCAGCTGGCGCTGCTGCTGCGCGCCAAGTACCTGGTGGACGCGGAGTCCTACAACCAGGTGCGCGGACTGCCCTTCAAGGCCGCGCAGTTGGCGGATGTGCTGTGGGCGGCGATCGGCACCCTGGACGAGGAGGACAACCGGTGAGCGAGACGTTCCGCTCGTTGCAGCTGGTCCCGAAGGCCGAGGCGCCGCAGAGCGCCAAGGAGTTCAAGACGGACCAGGAGGTGCGCTGGTGCCCCGGCTGCGGGGACTACGCGATCCTGGCCGCGGTCCAGGCCTTCATGCCGGAGCTGGGGATCAGACGGGAGAACACCGTCTTCGTCTCGGGCATCGGCTGCTCGTCCCGGTTCCCCTACTACATGAACACCTACGGGATGCACTCGATCCACGGCCGCGCCCCGGCGATCGCCACCGGGCTGGCGACCTCCCGGCGCGACCTCAGCGTCTGGGTGGTGACCGGCGACGGCGACGCGCTGTCGATCGGCGGCAACCACTTGATCCACGCGCTGCGCCGCAATGTGAATCTGAAGATCCTGCTGTTCAACAACCGTATCTACGGCCTGACCAAGGGGCAGTACTCGCCGACCAGTGAGGTCGGGAAGATCACCAAGTCCACGCCGATGGGCTCGCTGGACGCCCCGTTCAACCCGCTCTCGCTGGCCATCGGCGCGGAGGCGAGCTTCGTCGCCCGGACCATCGACTCCGACCGCCAGCACCTCCAGTCGGTGCTGCGGGCGGCGGCCGAGCACGAGGGGACGGCGCTGGTCGAGATCTACCAGAACTGCAACATCTTCAACGACGGCGCCTTCGAGGTGCTGAAGGAGGCCGGCACCCGGGACGAGGCGCTGATCCGGCTGGAGCACGGGCAGCCGGTCCGCTTCGGCGCGGACCGTGCCCGGGGTGTCTTCCGGGGCGCCGACGGCGAGCTGTTCGTCGACGCCGTCACGGCGGAGAACGAGTCGGCCGTGCTGGTCCACGACGCCCACGCGGCCGGCCCGGCCGCGGCGTTCGCGCTCTCCCGGATCGCCGACGCGGACACCCTGCACCACACCCCGATCGGCGTGCTGCGCGCCGTCCGCCGCCCGGTGTACGACGAGCTGATGGCCGGCCAGCTGGCCACCGCCGTCGCCGACCGCGGTGAGGGCGACCTGGCCGCGCTGCTCACCGGTGGCGACACCTGGACGGTCGACTGAGCCCGGCCGGTCCGCGGAACACGGCGGCGCCCCCGGCCCTCCCGGCCGGGGGCGCCGCCGTTCCCGCCGCTACCGCTGCCCGGTCCACTCCACCAGCTCGACCACGACCCCGTTCGGGTCGGTGACCTGGAAGAGCTTCTCGCCCCACGGCTCCTCGCGCAGCGACATGGTGATCTCCACGCCGGCGGCGCGCAGCCGCGCCTCCTCGGCGGCCACGTCGCCGACCACGAAGGCCAGGATCAGCCCGGCGGCGACCTGGTCGCGGACGCCCTCCGGCAGGACCTCGATCCCGCGCCTCAGGAACACCACGTTCATCCCGGCGCTGTCGTGCCCGAGCGAGACGAACCCGTCGGCCGCCATCTGCTCGGCGAACCCGAAGTGCTCCCGCAGGAACGCCGCGGACGCCTCGACGTCCTCGACGGTGAGCGAAACGGCGGAAGAGGTGATCTGCATGCCCGGTGGATCCTCTCGTCGACTTTTATCCCGTACGCAGTACACTATACGCAGTACGGAGAATGTGGGAACAGTGACCCCGGTCACACTGGTCGGGGGTGCTCAGTCCAGCCCGGGCAGCGGGTCCTGGTCGACGTCGTGGCGGGGGACGCGCTCGGACGGGTCGCGGCACTCGGGGCCGAGCCGCAGGATGCGCGACTCCGGGTCGTGCAGCGGGCGGTGGCAGCGGCGGCAGGTGACCCGGGGGCGGACGGCCTCGGGGGTGGCGGTGCCCGGCAGCGGGTCGGGGTCGGCGGCGGTCATGGCCCCGACCGTACCGGCGGGCCCGGCGTGAAAGGATCGGGGCCATGGCCAGTGACCGCAGCAGCGCAGGGGATCCGGCACGCACGCTCGCGCTGCTCTGGGGCCTGTCGGCGCAGGAGAAGCCCGGCCGGCGCGGGCCCCGGCAGGCGAAGTCCCCGGCGGAGATCGCCGCCGCCGCGATCGCGATCGCGGACGCCGAGGGGGTGGACGCCGTGACCATGCGGCGGGTCGCCCAGGCGCTCGGCGTGTCGCCGATGGCGCTCTACACCTACGTGCCCGGCAAGGCCGAGCTGCTGGACCTGATGCTGGACACGGTCTACGCGGCGATGCCCCGCACCGCCCCCGGCGGCGACGGCTGGCGGGCCCGGGCCTCCGCCGTCGCCGACGACAACCGCGCGCTGCACCGCGCCCACCCGTGGACGGTGGCGGTCGCCACCAGCCGCCCGCCGCTCGGGCCGGGCCTGATGGCGAAGTACGAGTACGAGCTGCGCGCCCTGGAGGGCACCGGTCTGCCGGACGTCGAGCTGGACGCGGCGCTCACCCACCTGCTGGGCTTCGTGGAGACCTGCGCCCGGATGGCGGCGGACGAGCGCGCCGCGCGGCAGGAGAGCGCGCTGACCGACGCCCAGTGGTGGGCCGCCAACGCCGAGCTGCTCGCCCGGGTCTTCGACGCCGAGCGCCACCCCGTCGCGGCCCGGGTCGGCGCCGCCGCCGGTGAGGCGCACGGCGGGGCGTACGATCCGGACCACGCGTACGCCTTCGGCCTGGCCCGGGTGCTGGACGGCCTGGCGGCCCTCGTCGAGCGGCGCCGGGCCGAAGCCGGCGGGGGTTAGCGCCCCCGGGCGTCGTACTCCTCGCGCGCGGCCTGCACCGCGGTGACCCGCGCCTCGGTCCAGTGCGCCAGCTCGGCGACCAGCCGGGCGGCCTCCCGGCCGAGCGGGGTCAGGCTGTAGTCGACCCGGGGCGGGATGACCGGGTGGGCCTCGCGCAGCACGAAGCCGTCGCGCTCCAGCGTCTGCAGCGTCTGGGCGAGCATCTTCTCGCTCACCCCGGTGATCCGGCGGCGCAGCTCGCTGAACCGGTAGCCGCGCTCGTGCAGCGCGCCCAGCACCAGCACGCCCCAGCGGCTGGTGACGTGTTCCAGGACGCCGCGGGACGGACACATCCGGTCGAAGACGTCGGGCGGGGGCAGCGGGCGGTCCGGGGCGCCGGGGCCCGCCGCGGGCGCGGTGTTCATTACCTGCATGTCAGTACCCTACTTTGAAGTGCGTACTTACGAAAGGTTAGTGCCACCCCTAGAGTGAGTTCCGAAGCCGAAAGTTCAACGGACAACCACCCCAGGGAGCAGCACCATGTACGTCGTCACCGGAGCCACCGGACAGCTCGGCCGCCTCGTCGTCGACGGCCTGCTGGCCAAGGTCCCCGCGAGCGAGGTGGCGGTGGTCGTCCGCTCCGCCGGGAAGGCCGCCGACCTCGCCGAGCGCGGCGTGACCGTCCGGGTGGCCGACTACAGCCGCCCGGAGAGCCTGGCGGGCGCCTTCGCCGCCGGGGACAGGGTGCTGCTCATCTCGGGCAGCGAGATCGGCAGCCGGGTGCCGCAGCACACCGCCGTCGTCGAGGCGGCGCGCGCCGCCGGGGTCGCGCTGCTCGCCTACACCAGTGCGCCGGGCGTGGCCACCTTCAAGCTGGCCGACGAGCACAAGGCCACCGAGGCGGTCATCCGCGAGTCCGGGCTGCCCTTCGCCCTGCTCCGCAACGGCTGGTACACCGAGAACTACCTGGGCGACGCGGCCGGCACGGTCGAGCGCGGCGCGGTGGTCGGCAGCGCCGGCCGGGACGGCCGGATCGCCACCGCCCCGCGCCGGGACTACGCCGACGCGGCGGTGGCCGTGCTCACCGGCGAGGGCCACGAGGGCGCCGTGTACGAGCTGAGCGGCGACGCCGCCTGGAACCTGCCGGAGCTGGCCGCCGAGCTGGCCCTGGCCTCGGGCAAGCCGGTCGCGTTCCACGAGGTGGCGCCGGAGGAGCACCTGCGGATCCTGGTCGGCGCCGGCCTGCCGGAGGGCTTCGCGGAGATCCTGGTCGACGTCGACGCCGGCATCGCGCGCGGCGAGCTGGCCGGCACCCCGGGCGACCTGGCCCGGCTGATCGGCCGCCCGACCGTCCCGCTGGCGCAGAGCGTGCGGGCCGCGCTGGGCGCCTGAGCCCCGGTCCGGGAGCGCTCCGGCGCCGTCCGCGGCACCCGCCGCGGGCGGCGCCGTCCGCGCTCCCCGGCCATGTCATGACCAAAAACTGAAAACGGAGATGACAGGCGCGGCCGTGCCCGCTACCGTCGGCTCGACACTCACGCGCGCGGAGGAGCGGACGGCCCATGCCAGAGACAACCCAGCACGAGGCCGGGCGCGGCCTCTGGTACGGCTTCGCGGCCTACGGCATATGGGGCCTGTTCCCGCTCTTCTGGCCGCTGCTGGAGCCCGGCGCCGCGGACGACATCCTGGCCAACCGGATGGTCTGGTCGCTGGTCGCGGTCGTGCTGCTGCTGGTCGTCCAGCGGCACTGGGGCTGGATCCGCCCCCTGCTGCGCCAGCCCCGCCGGCTCGCCATGCTGGGCGCCGCCGCCACCGTGATCTCGGTCAACTGGGGCGTCTACATCTGGGGCGTCAACACCGGGCACGTGGTGGAGACCAGCCTCGGCTACTTCATCAACCCGCTGGTCACCATCGCCTTCGGCGTGCTGGTGCTCAAGGAGCGGCTGCGCAGGGCCCAGTGGGCGGCGGTGGGCATCGGCGCCCTCGCGGTGGCGGTGCTGACCGTCGGCTACGGGCGGCTGCCGTGGATCGCGCTGACCCTGGCCCTCTCCTTCGCCACCTACGGGCTGCTCAAGAAGACGGTCGGGCTGAGCGGGCTGGAGAGCCTGGCCGCCGAGAGCGCCTTCATGTTCCCCTTCGCCCTGGCCTACCTGGTCTACCTGCAGTTCTCCGGGCGCGGCACCTTCGGGCACACCGTGGCCGGCGAGTACGGCTGGGGGCACACCGGGCTGCTGGTGCTCAGCGGCGTGATCACCGCCGTCCCGCTGCTGTTCTTCGGCGCGGCCGCCGTCCGGGTGCCGCTGAGCATGCTCGGCCTGCTCCAGTACCTGGCGCCGGTGTTCCAGTTCCTGATCGGCATCGCCGTCTTCCACGAGTCGATGCCGCCCGCCCGCTGGGCCGGCTTCGCCCTGGTCTGGGCGGCCCTCGCGGTGCTCACCTGGGACGCGCTGCGCCGGGTCCGGGCCGACCGGGCGGCCGCCCGGGCCCGGACGGCCGCCGCTCCGACCACCGCCGCGGCCCCCGCCGACGCGGTGCCGGTCAGGCGGTGATGTCCCGCGCGGTGAACCGGGACCAGGCCGCCGAGCCGAACACCGCCACGTAGGCGGCCTGCAGCCCGAGGTTCTTCAGCACCCCGTCCCAGTACATCGGCTCCCGCAGCAGGTCGCCGAAGCTGAGCCAGTGGTGGGTGAAGAGGAACGGCTGGATCGCGTGCAGCTGCGGGAAGCTGTCCAGGATCTGCACCGTGATCACCAGGCCGACGGTGGCCGCCATCGCCGCGATGCCGCTGCCGGTGAGCGTCGAGACGAACAGCCCGATCGCGACCAGCCCGGCCAGCGAGGCGGCCACCACGGCGGCCACCAGCACCGCCCGCACCAGGGCCGAGCCGAGGCCGATGGTCTCGCCGGAGATCAGCGTGACGTCGCCGACCGGGAACAGCGCCGTTCCGGCGATCACCGCCGACAGCGCGACGGTCGCCGTCGCCGCCAGGCAGAACGCCAGCCCGGCGGTGAACTTGGCGGCCAGCAGCCTGGTCCGCCCGGCCGGCGCCACCAGCAGGTAGCGCAGGGTGCCGGTGGCCGCCTCGCCCGCCACCGAGTCCCCGGCGACCACGCCGACCGTCATCGGCAGGAAGACCGGCAGCGCCACCGCGAGCGCCGTGAACACCAGGAACAGGCCGTTCTGGGTGACCTGGGCGATGAACGCCGGGCCCTCGCCGCCGCGCGCGCCGTCCGTCTCGATCCGGACCACCACGCCGATCAGCACCGGCAGCACCGCCAGGATCCCCAGCAGCACGATCGTCCGCATCCGGCGGAAGGTCAGCAGCAACTCGTTGCGGAACAGCGCCAGGAACCCGGCCGCCGTCTGCGGACGCCGCCCGGGCGCCGCGGCCGCGACCGCCGGAACCGCCTCAGCCCGCGACATCGAAGCCCTCCCCGGTCAGCGCCACGAAGGCGTCCTCCAATGTGCCCCGCTCCACGCCGAAGCCGTGGACCCGGACCTCGGCCGCGACCAGCGCCGCGCAGAGCCCCGGCAGCGCGTCCTCGGCCAGGGCGCCGACGTCGCCGTCCACCCGGTCGTCGCCGATCCGGAGCTCGGTGACCTCGTGGGCGAGCAGCACCTCGCCGGCCCGGTGGGTGTCCGGGGTCCGCACCACCAGCCGGCCCCGGGCGCGGGCGGCCAGCTCGGCGACGGTGCCCTGCACCACCAGCCGGCCGCGCGACATCACCGCGGCGTGGGTGCAGACCTGCTCGATCTCGTCCAGCAGGTGCGAGGACAGGAAGACCGTGGTGCCCTCGGCCGCGACCTCCCGGACCAGCGCCCTGATCTCCCGCATGCCCTGCGGGTCCAGACCGTTGGTGGGCTCGTCCAGGACGAGCAGCTCGCGCGGCTGGAGCAGCGCCGAGGCCAGGCCGAGCCGCTGCTTCATGCCCAGCGAGTAGGCCCGGGCCTTCTTGCCGGCCGCCGCGGCCAGGCCCACCCGGTCCAGCGCCTCGGCGACCCGGTGCTTGCGGGTGCGCGGATCGGACGTCGGGTCGGCGGCGTCGAACCGGGCCAGGTTGTCCCGGCCGGAGAGGAAGCCGTACAGCGCCGGCCCCTCGATCAGCGCGCCGACCCGGGGCAGCACCGAGGACACCGACTGCGGCATCGGCTCGCCCAGCACCGTCGCCACCCCGGCGCTGGGGGCGATGAGGCCCATCAGCATCCGGATCGTGGTGGTCTTGCCGGAGCCGTTGGGGCCGAGGAAGCCGAAGACCGAACCCCGGGGAACGCTCAGGTCCAGCCCGTCCACGGCGACCTGGCCGCCGCGGAACCGCTTGGTCAGACCCCTGGTCCTGATCACGTCGTCGGACGGGCGGGAGGGCGAAGCGGCACCGGGGGGGGGGGGGGGCCCCCCCCCCCCCCCCCCCCCCCCCCGCGGGCCCCCCCCCCCCCCCGGCGCCCCCCCCCCAAAAAAAAAACCCCCCCCCCCACCCGCCCCCCCCCCGGGGGGGCCCCCCCCCCCCACCCGC
>NZ_JBHJUI010000021.1:50944-139695 GCF_042268405.1 Kitasatospora sp. NPDC056184
CCGCCCTGGCCCCCGCTCCCCCGCTTGTACCCCCCCGGGGCCCCCCCCGCGGGGGGCCGGGGGGGGGCGGCCCCCCCCCCCCGGGGGGCCGGGCCCCCCCCCGCCCCCGCCCCCCCGGCCGGCTCCGTAACGTCCCCCGTTACGGGAGCCTGAGCCACTACTTCACCCCGGCCGCACTCTGCAGCACCGACGGGGTGACCGCGCCCGCGAAGATCCGGCCGTCATCGGTGACCAGCACGTTCAGCACCTTGGTGCTGATCAGGGAACCGCCGGCGACCGGCTTGCCCAGCGCCTTGGCCAGCGCCAGCGGGTTCTGCGCCGTGCCCTCGCCGGCACCCGGGCCGCGCCCGCCCGGACCGTGCCCGCCCTTGCCGCGCGGACCCTTGCCCTCGGCCGGGACGAACACGTCGCCGGACGGCAGCTCGGCGGAGAGCACGGCCGTCCAGCCCTCGCCGATCACGTTCAGGCCGTCGGCGGCCGCCTTCGCCTCCTCCGGCGCCACCTCGCCGCGCGGCGTCCCGGAGGCCTTCTGCTCCGTCACCTTGGCGCCCTTGGGCAGGGTGAACTCGAAGGTCTTCGCGTCCGGCCGGGCGAACGAGACCTGGGTGAAGTGGACGTCCAGCACCGTGCCGCCGTCCGTGCCCCTGACCACGACCGACAGCGGCACGCCGTTGTCGGCGGCCACCGCGATCCGCACCTCGCCGATCGTCGAGCCGGGCTGGGTGGGCTTCACGCTCAGCCGGTAGGCCTTCTGCCCGGCCACCGTCGCGGTGCCGTCCACGGTGACGGCGGTGGTGCCCGCGCCCGCCGCCAGGAACTGCCGGGCCGCCTCCTGCGGGGTGCTCGGCACACCGGTCAGCGGTGCCTTGCCCGGGTGGCCGTCGGCCGCCGCGTCCGGCCGGGCCCCGGTCAGGTGCACGGCCTCGTTGGTGCTGCTGTCCCAGGCCCAGGCCTGGTCGCCGTTGCGGATCAGCTCGTACCCGGACAGCTGCTCCAGCAGGCCGATCCGCTGCCGGTCCGGCCCGTCCACCGCGACCCGCAGGGTGTGCTCGCCGCCGAGCAGGCCGGTGAGCTTCGCGGTGGGCGCGGCGCCCGAGGGCCCGTCCCCGCCGCGCCCCGCGCCGCCGCCCGCGAACCCGCCGGCCGCGGCGCCCAGCAGCTGGCTCGGCACACCGAGGTCGGTCGAGACCGACACCGTCCCGGAGAGCGTCTGCGCCTCCGAACCGAGCACCTTCGCCACCACCTGCTCCGCCGTCAGCGCGGGCAGCTCCGGCGGCGAGGAGTCCGCCAGCGCCGGCACCAGCCCCACCCCGGCGGCGATCGCGGCCGTGATCGCCAGCGGCACGGCCACCCGCACCAGGGTGCGCCGGCGCGACCGGTAGGGGGCCCCGCCGTCCTGGAAATCGTCCGCCGGGCCGCCGCCCCCGGTCGCCCTGTCGTCCGTCATCAGTCCAACCCCTCCGTCGGTCAACGACTGTCCCTGGGTATCCATTAGACGGTCCCGGGGCGCCCCCGTCATCGCCCTGCAGGGTGGGATCCGGGTCGACCTCGCGTCGCAGCCGACCCTGATGCCTCCTCAGGGTCGGCTCCTCCGAACGCACGAGGAACGTACGTGAACTGGCGTAGGGTCGCGGCATGGACGCAACCAACTCCCCGACCGCCAACGCGATGCGGCGTGCCCTGCGCCGGGCCCGGGACGGTGTCGCGCTGGACGCGACCGAGGCGGCGGTACTGCTGCGGGCCAGAGGCGAGGACCTGCGCGACCTCTGCGCGAGCGCCGCCCGGGTCCGTGACGCCGGTCTCGAAGCGGCCGGCCGGCCCGGCGTCATCACCTACTCCAAGAGCGTGTTCATCCCGCTCACCCGGCTCTGCCGGGACAAGTGCCACTACTGCACCTTCGTGACCGTCCCCGGCAAGCTGCGCCGCGAGGGCCGGGGGATGTTCATGTCCCCGGACGAGGTGCTGGAGGTCGCCCGCCGGGGCGCGGAGCTCGGCTGCAAGGAAGCGCTCATCACGCTCGGGGACAAGCCCGAGGACCGCTGGCCGGAGGCCCGCGAGTGGCTGGACGCGCACGGCTACGACGACACGATCGCGTACGTCCGCGCCATGTCGATCCGGATCCTGGAGGAGACCGGGCTGCTCCCGCACCTCAACCCCGGGGTGCTGAGCTGGACGGACTTCCAGCGGCTCAAGCCGGTCTCCGCCTCGATGGGCATGATGCTGGAGACCACCGCCACCCGGCTGTGGAGCGAGCCCGGCGGCCCGCACCACGGCTCGCCCGACAAGGAGCCGGCCGTCCGGCTGCGGGTGCTGGAGGACGCCGGCCGCAGCTCGGTGCCGTTCACCAGCGGCCTGCTGATCGGCATCGGCGAGACCTGCGAGGAGCGCGCCGAGTCGCTCTTCGCGCTGCGCCGGGTCTCCCGGGCCTACCACGGCGTCCAGGAGCTGATCCTGCAGAACTTCCGCGCCAAGCCGGACACCGCGATGCGCGGCATGCCGGACGCGGAGCTGGACGAGCTGGTCGCCACCGTCGCGGTGGCCCGGCACATCATGGGCCCGTCCGCCTGCCTCCAGGCGCCGCCGAACCTGGTGGACGGCGAGTACGAGCGGCTGATCGCGGCCGGCATCGACGACTGGGGCGGCGTGTCCCCGCTGACCCCCGACCACGTCAACCCCGAGCGCCCCTGGCCGCAGATCGAGAAGCTGGCCGAGCACTCGGCCGCGGCCGGCTTCGAGCTGCGCGAGCGGCTCGCCGTCTACCCCGAGTACGTCCGCCACGGCGAGCCCTGGCTGGACCCGCGGGTGCTGCCGCACGTCCGGGCGCTGGCCGACCCGCAGACCGGTCTGGCCCGGCCCGACGCGGTGGTCACCGGGCACCCCTGGCAGGAGCCGGAGGACCTGCCGGACTCGTACGGCCGCACCGACCTGCACAGCACCATCGACACCGAGGGCCGGACCGGCGACCGGCGGGCCGACTTCGAGGACGTCTACGGCGACTGGGAGGTGCTGCGCGAGCAGGCGGCCTCGGCCGTCCCCGGCCCGGCCGGCTCGCCGGAGCGGCTGGACGCCGAGGTCCGGGCCGCGCTCGCGGTGGCCGCCGACGACCCGGTCCGGCTGACCGACGCGCAGGCGCTGGCGCTGTTCCAGGCGGACGGCCCGGCGCTGGACGCGCTCTGCGGGATCGCCGACGCGGTGCGCCGGGACGCGGTCGGCGACGAGGTCACCTACTGCGTCACCCGGAACATCAACTTCACCAACGTCTGCTACACCGGCTGCCGCTTCTGCGCCTTCGCCCAGCGCCGCACCGACGCGGACGCCTACAGCCTCTCGCTGGAGCAGGTCGCCGACCGGGCCGCGCAGGCCTGGGAGGTCGGCGCCACCGAGGTCTGCATGCAGGGCGGCATCCACCCGGACCTGCCCGGCACCGCCTACTTCGACATCGCGCGCGCGGTGAAGGAGCGGGTGCCCGGCATCCACGTGCACGCCTTCTCGCCGATGGAGGTGGTCAACGGCGCCACCCGGACCGGGCTGTCGATCCGGGACTGGCTGCAGCGCGCCCGGGAGTCCGGCCTGGACAGCATCCCGGGCACCGCCGCCGAGATCCTCGACGACGAGGTCCGCTGGGTGCTCACCAAGGGCAAGCTGCCGGCCGCGACCTGGGTGGAGGTCGTCACCACCGCGCACGAGCTGGGCATCCGCTCCTCGTCCACGATGATGTACGGGCACGTGGACACCCCGAAGCACTGGGTGGGCCACCTGCGGCTGCTCGCGGAGATCCAGCAGCGCACCGGCGGCTTCACCGAGTTCGTGACGCTGCCGTTCATCCACACCAACGCCCCGGTCTACCTGGCCGGGATCGCTCGGCCCGGCCCGACCGCGCGGGACAACCGGGCGGTGGTCGCGATGGCCCGGCTGCTGCTCCACCCGCACATCCGCAACATCCAGACCAGCTGGGTGAAGCTGGGCGCCGAGGGCGCCGCCGAGATGCTCCGCTCGGGCGCCAACGACCTGGGCGGCACGCTGATGGAGGAGACCATCTCCCGGATGGCCGGGTCGGCGTACGGGAGCTACAAGTCGGTCCGGGACCTGCGGGCGATCGCCGAGGCGGCCGGGCGTCCGCACCGGCAGCGCACCACCACCTACGGCGAGGTGCCGGCCGAGCGGCTGGCCGCCGCGCTGGCCTCGGACGGCCACCTTCCGGAGCTGCTGCCGATCGTCGACTGAACCGTCGCCGCGCGCCGGGGCGGATCCGGTGGAGCGGGAACCCTGCCGTCCCGTTCGGGCATTCGAATACAGTGCGAGGGCGCGCGACCCGCCGTGCGTCGCGCGACCCCGCCCGAACCCGGACGAAAGGCGCCCGTCGTGATGCCACTGTGGTCACGCGCCCAGCAGCAGGACTTCCGCAGCCGGGTGCGGGGGTGCCTGCTGGGCGGGGCGGTCGGGGACGCCCTCGGCGCGGGCATCGAGTTCGAGTCGCTGGAGAAGATCCGCGCCGCGCACGGCCCGCTCGGCGTCACCGGGTACGTCCCGGCGTACGGACGGCTGGGTGCCGTCACCGACGACACCCAGATGGTGCTGTTCACCCTCGACGGGCTGATCCGGGCGCACATCCGCCGGGACACCGGCAGCTGGCACCCGCCCACCGACGTCCACCGCGCCTATCTGCGCTGGGCCGCCACCCAGCGGGACTGGGGCCCGGACGAGCGGCGGGCCGACCTCGGCTGGCTGGGCCGCGAGGAGTGGCTCTACGCGCAGCGCGCGCCGGGCCAGGCCTGCCTCTCCGGGCTCTCCGGCCCGGACGCCGAGCGGCTGGGCACCCTGGAGGTGCCGAAGAACCCGCACTCGAAGGGCTGCGGCACGGTGATGCGGGCGGCGCCGTTCGGGCTGCTGACCACCTGGGAGCCGGGCCTGGTGTTCCAGCTCGCGGTGGAGTGCTCGGTACTGACCCACGGCCACCCCACCGGCTACCTCTCGGCCGGCGCGCTGGCGGTGATCGTCCAGACCGCGGCCCGCGGCGGCACCCTGGAGGAGGGCGTGCACCTGGCGCTGGCGCTGCTCTCGGAGCGGCCGGCGCACGAGGAGACCACGGCGGCGCTGCGGGCGGCGCTGGACGCGGTGCGGGCGGGCGAGCCGTCGGCCGAGCGGGTCGAGGCGCTGGGGGAGGGCTGGGTCGCCGAGGAGGCGCTGGCGATCGGGGTGTACTGCGCGCTGGTGGCGCACGACATCAGGTCCGGGCTGCTGCTGGCGGTGAACCACTCCGGGGACAGCGACTCCACCGGCGCGATCTGCGGCAACCTGCTCGGGGTGCTGCACGGTGACACCGCGCTGCCGCCCGGGCTGGTGGCGGGTCTGGAGGGGCGCGGGGCGCTGCTGGAGCTGGCGGACGACTTCGTCCTGGAGCTGATGCACGGGCCCGAGCTGCACAGCGCCGACACCCCGGAGGGCGCGGCCTGGGCGGCCCGCTACCCGGTGCTCGGCTGAGGCGCCGCCCGCCGAGCCCCGTGGGCGAAGCATTTTTGACGAGGTCATGACGCTGGACGCGAAGATGCCCGTAGCGGTGTCCGCCGCCCCGGGAGGGCGGTGGACACCGCTACGGGCACCTGGCCGAGAAGCGGTACGAGGCGGATCAGAACCCGCCGAACACCCCCGCGCCCGCGTCGGCGGCGAACGTGTTCCAGGCCTCGGCGGAGAAGCGCAGTTGCGGACCCTGCGGGTCCTTGGAGTCGCGGACCGCCACCAGGTCGGCGGCCGGTACGCGGATCTCCACACAGGCGCCGTTGCCGCCGCTGTGACTGCTCTTGCGCCAGCTCGTCCGGTTCTCGAAGGTGGTGCTCATCGGTGGTATCCCTCTTCAATGTCGGCTATCAGTGTCCGGGTCTCGGCCACCCCGAGCGCGGCCGCCCGCAGGTGGTCGTAGAGACTGGTATAGCGGCGCACGTCGGCCTCCTTCTCGAGGTAGAGATCGCTCGTCACCCCTTCGAAGTAGACAACTGTGGAATCGGCTGACTCGGGGAACTCCAGCAGGGAGAATGTCCCGGTCATACCGGGGTGGGCGCCGTGCGAGAACGGGATGACCTGGATGGTGATGTTGGGGCGCTGGCTCAGCTCCAGCATGTGCTTCAGCTGGTGGGCCATCACCTCCTTGCTGCCGACCTCCCGGCGGAGCACCGCCTCGTCTATCACCGTCCACAGGCTGCCCAGCTGGTTCTCGCCGTTGACCCGGTCCTGGCGCTTCATCCGGACCTGGACGCGGCGCTGGACGGAGAGCGCGTCGGTGTCCGGCTGGGTGCCCTCGACCACGGCCTGCGCGTACTGCTCGGTCTGCAGCAGGCCGGGCACGAAGGAGGACTCGTACGCGCGGATCGAGGAGGCCTCGGCCTCCAGGCCGATGTACACGCTGTAGGGCGTGGGCATGTCGTTGAAGTCGTGCCACCAGCCGCGCTGCCGGGACTCCCGGGCCATCTCCATCAGGCTGGCGCGCATCGCCTCGTCGGCGACCTCGTAGACGTCGCAGAGGTCGCGGACGTCCCGCTGGCTGATGCTGCGGCGGCCGTTCTCCAGCCGGCTGATCTTCGACTGGGAGACCATCAGCCGGCCGGCCACCTCCTCGGCGGTCATCCCGGCCTGGTCCCGGAGCTTGCGCAGTTCCGCGCCGAGGCGCCGGCGGCGCACCGTGGGATTGATGTTCGCGGACACGTCGGCCTCCGGTCGGACCTCTGGTGATCGTTGGAACGGAAGTCCTCGGAACACGGTGGAAATCTGGATCAACCCCCTGATGGTGAGCAGCATGTCACCCCGGATCAGGTCGGCGCCGGGAAATGACCGGAGCGCAGTAGAACAGATCATCGGAAAAGCGCTTCGGCGAGACAGCGGGCACCCCCGAGTGGTAGAGGCGCCGGGCTCCGGTCCGGTGGTGGTGCGGCGGCGTGACGGATGTGGTGCGGGTGCGGCCCCGGGGCCGCGCAGGTGCTGGTGGCACGTGCGGGGGCGGTGTGCGGCCGGGGGTCCGGGCGGGGCCGGACCGGTCGGGGGGGACGGCGGAGGGGCGGTCGCCCGGCGACATCCGTCGCGGGCGACCGCCCCTGCTCACTGCCGGGTGGTGCCGGTTGCTCGTCGCCACCGTAGGGCGCGAGCGGTGTGGTGCGCGCTGCTGTGCGCGCCGGTACGCGCCCGGCGTGCGGGGTGGTCCGGCGCCGGTCTCGGCGCGGGGCCGGTCCGTCCCGCGGTCCGGTCGGCCGCGTGGCCCGGTCGGCCCTGCGGACGCGGAGGCGTCAGCGGACTCCGACGCGGGACGCCGCGACCCGTCCGCCGCTGCCGCGTCCGGCCGCCGTGCGCTGGCCGGCCCGGCCGCCCGAGCCCGCCGGGGCCGCTCCGGCCTGGGCGGAACGGTTCTGCTGGCCCGGAAGACCGTTCTGCACGTCCATCACGGCGTGCGCGACCATCCCGCCCAGTGGGTCGTACCGGATCAGATCGCGCAGCCGGGAGCGCGAGGAACGGCCCTCGTTGCCCGGGTAGAGGTGCTTGCCCAGCCCGACCGAGTGCGCCAGCGCGGCGAGCGCCGCCGTCCGCGGGTCCGGCGGCACGCCGGTGCGGATCGCGGTGTCCAGCCGCTGCTTGATCGCGGCGTTGGTGCAGTCGTCCGACGCCTGGTAGCGGATCGTCGGCAGCACCCCGCACACCTGGCCGGGCACGGCGGTGACCATGCCGCACCGCTCCAGGTGCGCCAGGTAGGTCTGCCGCAGCCCCAGCCGGGGCCCGCCGATCCAGTGCGCCGCGCGGACCGGGCTGCCCCGTCGGCGCAACAGCTCCAGCGCGTGGTCGAGCGTCGGGTCGCCGGTCGGCCGTGGCAGCACCACGGCGATCCGGTCGCCCTCCGGAACGATCCGTCCGGCCAGGGACAGCTCGACGAGCTGCGCCCCGGCGAGTCCGAGGTCGAGGGTCTGCGGCTGCGCCGTGGTGCCCGTGGCCGGGTCCAAAGCGAGCAGCAAGAGTTCCTCGGGAACAGTTCTGCGGCTCTTGCCCATCCAAGCCTCCCCGCGTGGATGGGAAACAGCGTGACGCCTCTCACACGGGCTTGTCGAGTACGCCTCCGAATCGTGACCTTGCGAGCGGGCCGGGGAACCGGCCGTGGCGGGCCCGGCGTCTGACCGTTGAACAGGTCGCGGTGCGACCGCGCCACGGCAATAACCGCCGGTCGGGCGGGGTGTGGGCGGCCCGATTCGGTCGCCGGTGGCGGAGACTGTACAGGTACACGGGGCGGGGTGCCGGCTTCCCGAAATACGGGCTTGCCGGCGCCCCGCCGGGCGTTGAGGAGGCTGGGTTACGTGGGCGAGTCCCCCGACAGGGTGCTGCGGGACGGCGAGCGGGCGCGGGAGCGGGACGGCGAACGGGCCGGTACCGACGCGGCGGCCGAGGAGGCGGCGGCGCCGGTGGCGGACCCGGTGGCGGACCCGGCGGCGGGGACGTCCGGGCAGTCCCGGGTGCCCGGTGACGCAGACCCCGAGGACCCTGCCGACCCCGTCGACGCTTCCGCCGAGGGACCCTCCGCCGACGCGGTCCCGGCCCCGGACGTCGAGCCCGAACCCGAACCCGACGCCTCTGCCGATGCCGATGCCGGTGCCGGTGCCGCTGAGGCGGCGGGGGCGGCCCGGCCCGGGTCCACCGTGCAGCTGCGGGTCCGGGATGCGGACAACCGGACGACCGCGCTGCGGCTGCCGACCGATCAGGCGACCACCGCCCTGCGCCTGCCCGCCGACGACGCGACGACCGCCCTGCGCCTGCCCGAAGAGCTGCGCGATCCCGCCGACGCCGCGGCGGCCGGCACCGCCGGGGCGGAGGACGCGGCCGCGCCGGGCGAGCCGGACCGCATCGACCCCCGTCTCGCCATGCGGACGGACCCGCCGGCCGGCCCGGCGGCCGATCGGAAGGACGGCCCGGCCGACGCCGAAGCCCCCGACGAGGCGGCCGAACCACCGGCGCGGGCCGAGAAGTTCGAGAAGCGGGAGGAGGCCGAACGGACCCGCGTCCTGCGCGTCCCCGCCGCCGCCGGGGCCACCGCCGCCGGGGCCACCGCGGCCGTTCCCGACGCGGACACCGTCCCGGAGCCGCCCGCCCCGCACCCGCTGCCCGAACCGGCCCCCGTCCCGGAGCCGACCCCCGAGCCGCACCCGGAGCCGCGGCCGCTGCCCGAACCGGAGCCGGTCCCCGGCCCGGAGCCGCTGCCCGCGCCGGTGCCGGCCCCGAAGCCCGGGCCCGCCCCGGCGCCGCGGCCGCTGCCCGTTCCCGACCCGGCGCCGGTGCCCGCGCCCGAGCCGCTCCCGGAATCCACCTCCGAGGCGATGGAGGTGCTGGCCGCGCTCAACGGCCGGCCGGTCTCGCCGCTGCGCCGCGCGCTCAAGCGGATCACCGTCTGGACGCTCTTCCTCGCCGTCGTGCTCGGCGCCGCGGTCACCGCCCAGCTGCTGCGCCCGCTGCCGGACACCAAGGTGGCGATGACCGCCGCCGGCGGCTTCACCTTCCCCGGCGACCAGCTCGACCTGGCCTGGCCGGCCAAGGGGCAGTCGGCCGCCGAGGTGGTCGGCATCGGCAGCCTGGGCAGCTCCGGCCCGGAGACGCCGGCCTCGATCGCCAGCGTCACCAAGGTCATGAACGCCTACCTCGTCCTGCAGGCGCACCCGCTGAAGAAGGGCGAGGCCGGTCCGAAGATCACCGTCGACAAGCAGGCCGCCCAGGAGTCCGGCAACGTCGACGAGTCCCGGGTCACCCTGACCGAGGGCCAGCAGCTCAGCCAGTACCAGGCGCTGGAGCTGCTGATGCTGCCCTCCGCCAACAACGTCGCCCGGCTGCTGGCCCGCTGGGACTCCGGCTCGGAGGAGGCGTTCGTCAAGAAGATGAACGACACCGCCGCCAAGCTCGGCATGGCCAACACCACCTACACCGACCCGGCGGGCTTCAACCCGGAGACCAAGAGCACCGCCAAGGACCAGCTGAAGCTGGCCGGCCAGGCGATGCAGGACGAGATCTTCCGGCAGATCGTGTCCACCCCGGACACCACCTTCAACAACCAGAAGATCGCCAACACCAACACCCTGATCTCCCCGAAGAACGGCATCATCGGCGTCAAGACCGGCTCCAGCACCCCGGCCGGCGGCTGCCTGATGTGGGCCGCCTACAAGGAGGTCGCCGGTGCGCGGCGGCTGATCCTCGGTGTCACCCTGGGCCAGCCGGCGACCACCGCGGAGCCGAGCATCCTCAAGGTGGTGCAGAACGTCAGCGCCAAGCAGATCCTGGCCGCGCAGAACGGGCTCACCGGGCAGACCCTCGCCAAGCAGGGCGACGTGGTCGGCCGGGTCGAGGACGGCCTCGGCGGCTCCGTCCCGGTGGTCGCCGCCCAGGACCTCACGGTGGCCGGCTTCCCCGGCGTCACCGGCACCCTGGTGATGGACCCGCTGAAGGTCGGCCACCAGGTGGCGGCCGGCACCAAGGTCGGCGTGCTGCGCGCGGGCGAGGGCGACAACCGGGTGGAGGTGCCGGTGGTGCTCGGCTCCGAGCTGGCCCCGCCGTCCATCGTCTCCCGGCTGACCCGCGCCCTGTGAGGCGCGCCGGCTGAAGCGCTCCGGGCGGCCCGCGGTCAGAACCGCGGGCCGCCCCACTGCCCCGGCGCGGTGGGCGAGCCCAGCAGCCGGGCGACCGCCTGCTCCTCGGACACCACCCGGCCCAGCGCGATCGCCAGGGTCAGCCCGGTGAACACCACGATCAGCCAGGACAGCCCGGTGAACACCACGCCGAAGGGGCCGAACTGGCCGATGCTGCGGCTCATCGCGCTGGGCAGGTAGACCCGCGAGGCCACCCCGATCCCCGCCACCGCCACGCCGCAGAGCAGCGCGCCGGGCAGGAGGGGCAGCCAGCGCACCCGGGCGCCCAGCAGCAGGTGCTGGGTCCACCACCACATCGCCGTTCCGAGCAGGAAGGTCAGTGGCAGGCCCAGCCAGGCGCCCAGGCCGAAACCGTCCTTGACCGGGGTCTGGAACGCCAGGACGAGCAGCCAGACCGCCAGCCAGACCAGCCACCGCCAGGCCGCCACCCTGGTCCCCGCCTTGGGCAGCTCCCAGCAGCGCTCGCAGACCCGCTGCATCGCCCGGCTCAGCGCCGTCGCCGACAGCAGGGTCACCACGGCGCCGATCACGCCGAACCCGGTCTCCTGCTCGTGCCCGGTCCCGAGCATCTGCTGCACCGACTGCGAGGCCTGGCCCTCCAGGCCCAGCTCCTTGCGGAGCGAGTGCGTCACGCCCTCGCGGATCGCCGCGGGGGTGAAGACCGCCACCACGAACAGCGCGGGCAGCGCGCTCAGGAACGCCTGCGCGGCCAGCCGGGTCGCCGAGTCCAGCAGGTTGACCCGGAACAGCTGGCGCAGCGCCCGGCCGACCAGCGGGACCTGTTCGGGCAGTCCGCGGGCGGACCCGGCCAGGGCCGCCGACCGGTGCCGCCACCGCGCGGTCCGCCGGTCGCCCCGGTCACCCCGGCCGTCCGCGCCGTCCGTGTCGTCCGTGTCCTCCTGGCCGTCCCGGTCGGCCGGCTGCCCGTTCGGCTGCTCGCTCACCCGCCGTCCTCCCGACCATGGTCGCCGTGCTCCATGGTCGCCCGGCCCCGGTCCCGGCGCACCCGGGCCGGTCGGCGCTCAGCGCCCGGCGCGGGTCCCGTCCAGCAGCGAGAGCGTCATCCCGCCCAGCGGCGTCACCTGCTGCGGCACCCCGAACCGGGCCTGCAGCACGGCCGCCTGGTCGGCGGGCAGCGCGGCCAGCGGGTCGGGGGTGTTGCCCAGCACGACCAGCCAGACCCGGTTCCCCCGGCCGGTGCACTCGGCGGGCTGCGGGCAGGGCACCGGGAAGAGGTCCTCGGCCTGGACCGCCCCGGTCGCCTCGAACAGCGGGTACGGCCGGACGTCGTCCGGCAGGTAGTAGGAGACACCCGGGCCGACCATCGACCAGGCCTGGTCGCCGAGCGGCACGGCCAGACCGTCCCCCGGGCGGTATCCGGCCGCGATCAGCCGGGCGACGTCCCGGTACGGCTCCTTGGACTGCGCGTGCGCGTTCGCGTAGCGGACCACGGACTGCTTCGGCATGGCCGCCGCCCCGGTCACCGCCACCATGCCGGCCGCGAGCAGCAGGCCCACGGCCCGCACCCGCGGCGAGGTCCGGCCGCGCCGGGCCACGGTGGTCACCGCGGCGTAGCCCGCCCCGATCCCGCAGCCGGCCAGCGCGGCCCAGGCGGGCAGGGTGAAGAGCAGGTACCGGTCGAGGAAGTACGAGGTCGGGCCGAACGAGGCGGCCCAGACCGCCAGCACCGGCAGCACCGCGAGCGCCAGCAGCCGCAGCGCCGGACCGCGCCGCCCGGGCAGCAGCAGGGCCAGCAGCGCCAGCACCAGGAAGACGTGGAACACCCGGGCCGAGCCGAACAGCGGCTCGCCGAAGTGCACGAGCTGGTGCACGGTCGGCCGGGCGAGCCAGCCCAGTTGCCGCCCGGACTGCTGCCGGCCCAGCAGCGCCACCGGCAGCACCAGCACCACCACGGCGGCGAGCGTCAGCGCGAGCCGGCCGAGCAGCCGCCGCCGGGCCGGGCCGGTGGTGCGCCACAGGTACGGCGCGACCAGCGCCGCCTGGCCGGCCAGGGCGCTCAGCGAGACCAGGTGCGCCGCGCCCGCCACCGCCATCGCCAGACCGTACGGCGCCCACCAGCGCAGCACCGGCCGCTCCAGCGCGCGCAGCAGGAACCAGGTCGCGGCGGCGACGGCGCAGGTCACCAGCGCGTACGAGCGGGCCTCCTGGGCGTACCGGGAGACCAGCGGCACCATCGCGAACAGCAGTCCCGCGCAGACGCCCGCGACCCGGCCGCCGTACAGCCGCCGGGCGGTCAGCGCGGTGAAGGCGGCCGCGCCCGCCATCGCCAGGACGGAGGGCAGCCGCAGCGCGATCTCCGAGTCGCCGAACAGGGCCGTCCAGGCGTGCAGCAGGACGTAGTAGGCGCCGTTGCTGGCGTCGACGTGCTGCAGCATCCGCAGCAGGTCACCGAGCGGCCGGGTGGCCGAGGTCCAGCTCGCCACCTCGTCCCGCCACAGCGCGGGCGAGGTCAGCCGGTACGCGCCGATCGTCAGCATGACCAGCGCGGGCGCGAGCCACACCGCCGGTCCGGCCGCCTTCCGCACGAGGCGGACGGGGCCCCGGTCCCACCGGTCACCCGACGCCATCTGCCGCCCCCGTTCTCTCCCCCCGCCGGAGGGTCCCCGGCCCGTCCGTCCGAGGGTCCGTCCTCCCAGGCTATCGGCGCCGCTTCCGGTCGGTCCGGTCGCCCCCGTCCCATCTGACCCACCGTCGGCCGGCCCGTCCGCCGGACCCGTCCCGCCCACCCGTGCGCGCCCGATCCGCTAGGCTGTCTGCGGTCGTCCCCGCCTCAGTAGCTCAGGGGATAGAGCACGGCTCTCCTAAAGCCGGTGTCGCAGGTTCGAATCCTGCCTGGGGCACAGCGCCGGTCACGGCGGATGACGTGAACGCGGGCCCCCTCGGTTGCGACCGAGGGGGCCCGCGGCGTTCTCCGGGTGAGGGGGCGTCAGCGCAGGAGGCCGTCGGGGTGGTCGGCGGCGGGGTCCGGGACGGGCTCCGGAGCCGGGTCGGGAGCGGGCTCGCGGGGCGGGCGGGCGGGGGAGGCCAGGACGCGTTGCACCCGGGGGCGGGTGCGCCAGTTCACCCGGCGGAAGTCGCGGGCCAGCGCGCCCGGGCGGGCGAGTTCGACGAGGACGGTGACGCTGCCGAGGACGATGCCGGCGGCGAGCCAGCCGCCCACGACGTCGCTGGGCCAGTGGACGCCCAGGAAGACCCGGGAGGCGCCGATCCCCAGCACGGTCGGCACGGCGATCGCGCAGGCGGCGATCCGGCCGGCCCGTCCGGCCAGGGGCCAGAGCAGGCCGACCACGACGGCGCAGGTGATCGCGGAGGCCATCGCGTGGCCGGAGGGGAGGGCCGGGCCGCCGGCGTGCGAGACGGGGTCGGAGAAGGCCGGGCGCTGGCGGCCTAGGGAGAGCTTCAGCACCCACTGGCCGCCCCAGCCGACCAGGGTCTGGGCCGCGACCCAGCCGCCCAGCGTCCGGGCGCCGATCAGCCAGAGCCAGAGGGCGGCTGCGCCGAGCACGCAGCGCATGGTGATCGTTCCGCCGGTGTCGGAGAACATCTGCACCGAGGCGGTCCACACGGTGTGATCGACCGCGAAGCGGTGCAGGTTGTCGATCAGCTTGTGGTCGAGTCGGGAGAGCGGGCTCCAACCGGTCTGCACCAGGGCCGCCAGGACGGCGAACAGCACGGCGCAGCAGACCGCGAGCGCCGCGTGCCGGAGCAGGTGGCGGTCACGCGGGGTGATGGAGGGCGAGCTGTTGGTCAGGTGCATGGCTGTCACCTTCCCAGCCGCCCGTGCCGATCGTGCGCTGCGGTGATAGCGATTTGGCATCTTTTGTGCGGAGGACCTGCGTGCGCCGGGGTGTGGGCGCGCCCCGCGCGGGAACGCGCCCGGGATCCGCGGGGTTGTGGAGGGGGGAGGGCGTGCGCGGGGGTGCGCCGAGTGACCCCGGAGGGGTTGCGGCGGGTGTCCGGCCGGTCACCCTGCGTCCGAATCGCGGGCGGGATCGGGCAGGATACTGCATCGCCGGAAGAATCTGAGCGACTTGGGAATGTTGTCCGGATTCTGTTCGTTGGATCGTTACGTGTGAGCCCCGCGGGGCCCGCACTTCTTGCCCTTCTCCGGGCAGGCAGCCAGACCGCGGCAACACCAGCAAAGGGAGCAAGCATGGCCACCCGTGCCGTCGTTCGCGACAGGGCCGACCGGACTCGCGCGGCCCGCCCGACCAACCTTGAGGCCGACCGCGACCTGGTCGGCATGTACCTCGACGAGATCGCCAGGACGCCCCTGCTCGATGCCGCCGAGGAGGTCGAGCTCTCGCTGCGGATCGAGGCCGGCGTGTACGCCCGGCACCTGCTGGACGAGGGCGGGCTTCCCGAGGGCGTGCGGCGCGAGGAGCTGGAGGCGATAGCCGAGGACGCCGAGCGCGCCAAGGACGTCTTCATCCGCTCGAACCTGCGCCTCGTGGTCGCCGTCGCCCGGCGCTACCCGCGCAGCGGCCTGCCCCTGCTCGACCTCATCCAGGAGGGCAACGCGGGCCTGGTGCGCGCGGTGGAGAAGTTCGACTACGCCAAGGGCTTCAAGTTCTCCACCTACGCGACGTGGTGGATCCGCCAGGCGATCACCCGGTCGATCGCCGACCAGTCGCGCACTATCCGGCTGCCCGTCCACCTGGTGGAGGAGCTCGGGCGGATCCGCCGGGTGCAGCGGGAGAAGTCGAAGGAGCTGGGGCGGGAGGCCGAGCCCGCCGAGATCGCGGCCGAGCTGGACACCACCGAGGCCCGGATCAAGGACGTGCTGGACTGGGCGCGGGACCCGGTCAGCCTGAACATGTCGGTCGACGACGAGGGCGAGACCCAGTTCGGCGACCTGGTCGAGGACACCGGCGCGACCTCCCCGGAGGACGCCGTGATGGTGATGCTCCGCCGGGAGGAGCTGGACGGCCTGATCGGGCGGCTGGACGACCGGACGGCCTCGATCATCCGGTCCCGCTACGGCATGGAGGACGGCCGCGAGCGCACCCTGACCGAGGTGGGCAAGCAGCACGGGCTGACCCGTGAGCGGATCCGCCAGATCGAGAAGCACGCGCTGGCCGAGCTGAAGAAGATCGCCGACCACGCGGGCTTCGAGGCCGCGTGACGCGGATCGGGGGAGTGTCGGTGGCCGGCGGGCCCGGTGCGGAGCGGTCCGTGCCGGGCCCGCCGTCGTGCCGGGGCCTTCTAGGCTGGTGACAGTGGGCGGGAACGGCGGCGGGGGAAGGTCGAGAGCGGTGGAGGCGAAGGTGTCGGAAGAGAAGGCGGCCGAGGAGAAGGGCGCCGAGCGGGCGACGACGGAGCAGCCGGCGGACAGGTCGCGGAAGGCGGCGAAGGCCCGGCTGGTCTTCGGCGACCCGCTGGAGCGGCAGTCCCGGGACGACACCGACACCGGCTGGGGCGACCGCCCCGGGGCGGGGGAGAGCGCTGGACGGGGGCTCGACTGGTACCTGAGCCAGCGCCCGCCGCACCACGGGGACTGACCGGCCGCTCCCGGCCCGGCCTCAGCCGGCCCGGGTGACCAGGGCGTCGCGGATCTCGGTGAGCAGCAGCACCTCCTTGGCCTCGGCCTCCGCCTGGACCTCGGCCAGTGTCTTGCGCCGGGCGGTGTAGCGGGTCATCGGCAGGATCAGGCAGAAGTAGACGACGGCCGCGGTGATCACGAACTGGAGGGCCGCGCTCAGCACGTTGCCCCAGAGGATGAGGATGCCGGCCGTGACCTCGCCGGTGTCGGACACCTCGCAGGGGCCCTTGAGGCAGGAGCTGTAGGACGCGAGGTCCTTGGCTCCGAAGGCGCCGACGATCGGGTTGATCACGCCCTTGACGAAGGCGTTGACGATGTTGGTGAAGGCCGCGCCGATGACCACGGCGACGGCCAGCTCGACGACGTTTCCGCGCAGCAGGAATTCCTTGAAGCCTTTCATGCCGCGTGAACGACGAAGTCCTCCACCGGTCACGGGTGATTTTCTCCCCCCTCCGACGGGCAACCCGTTCGGCCCACCGGCGGCGGCGCCCCGGGCGCGGGCGGGCCCGCCCAGGCCGGGCCGAGGGTGAGCGCGGCCGCCGCCGCGAACAGCAGCACGGCGGGGACCGGGGCGTGGCGGCGCAGCGCCCGCCGGAGCCGGTAGCGGGGGCCCGCCCGGCCGCCGATCGGCGCGAACGGCGGTACCGGCTGCCGGGGCGGCACGCTGGACGCGGGCAGCGGCGGGATCGGCAGCGGACGGGCGGGGAGGACGGACGAGCCGGTGCGCACGGGCACCTCCAGGGTCGGCTTTCGGGGTTCCGGTGACCGCCACTCTGGGCCGTCCGCGCCCCGGCCGGAAACGGTGATCCCCAGCCTGTGGAAAACCCGGGGCTGTGGACGGAAACCTTCACCCCGAGGAGTGAGCGAACGCCCCCGGAGATGACGGAAGGCCCGTCGTTCCCGCAGGGAAGCGGGAGCGACGGGCCTTCCGGAAACCTGGTGCCGGTGCCCGGCCGGAGGTCAGCCGGCCGCCGGAGCGGGGCTCGCGGCGGGGGTCGACGTGCTCGACGAGGACGAGCCCGACGAGCCCGAGGTCGACGAGCCCGAGGTCGACGAGGAGGACGAGGACGAGCCCCCGCCCACCGAGCTGCTGGAGGAGGAGCGGCTGTCGGTCCGGTAGAAGCCGGAGCCCTTGAAGACCACGCCCACCGCGGAGAAGATCTTGCGGAGCCGTCCCTGGCAGTCGGGGCAGGTGGTCAGCGGCTCGTCGGTGAACTTCTGCACCGCCTCCAGGCCGTTGCCGCACTCGGTGCACTGGTACTGGTACGTGGGCACTTGTCTTCCTCCTGGCACTCTCGCCTGATGAGTGCTAACGATGGTCAATGATGCGGCATTCCGGTGGATCAGTCCAGCGACTCGAATGTGAGATGAGTCGGGCCCCGGTTCCGATCCGGCCGGCGCGCTCAGTGCTCGGCCGCGCCCACCAGCCGGGCCGGAGCGCCGCGCTCCGCGGAGCCGGCGTCCACCGTGCCGCGCGCGCCGCGCGGAACCAGCAGCCCCCGCAGCGTCACCAGCGCGATCAGGCCCAGCCCGGCCCCGGTCACCGGCACCAGGAAGCCGACCGACGGCCCGTGCGCGTCGATCAGCCGCCCGGCCGCCGTCGCGCCGGTCGCCAGACCCAGGCCGATGGCGCCGGTCAGCCAGGTGAAGGCCTCGGTCTTGGCGCCGTCCTCGACCAGCGTCTCGACCAGGGTGTAGCCGCTGATCAGGGTGGGCGCGATGGCCAGGCCGCAGACCAGGCCGGCGATCGAGAGCGAGACCAGGTCGGGCATCGCCCACAGGGTCGAGCAGCCCAGCACCAGCAGGCCGTAGCTGATGACCATCCGCTGCTGGACGGAGCGCCGCCAGGCGATCACGCCGTACAGCACGCCGGCCACCATCGAGCCGCCGGCGAAGACGCCGTACACGGTGCCGGCGGCGCCGTGCTGCCCGACCGAGTCGGCGAAGGCGTTGACCGAGACCTGCATGCCGCCGAAGACGGCGCCCACCCCGAGAAAGGCGCCGGCCAGCAGCCGGACGCCGGGCGAGGCCAGCGCGGAGGCCTGCCGGACGCCGGGCTCGCGCACCACCCGGGCGGGCGCGCTGCGCCGCCGGGCGGCGAAGGCCAGACCGCCGGCCAGGGTCAGCGCGGCCTCGGCGACGAGCGCGGCCGAGGGGCTGACCGAGGTGGCGACGGCGGCGGCCAGGATCGGGCCGATCACGAAGGTGAACTCGTCCGTCACCGACTCGAAGGCGAAGGCGGTGCTCAGCTTGGCGGCGGAGGCCGGGGACGCGCCCTCGGCCGAGAAGGTGGCGATCCAGCGGGCCCGGACCATCGCGCCGATCTGCGGCACGCTCGCCCCGGCGGGGGCGGCGGCGAGGAACAGGCTCCAGGCCGGCGCGTGCCCCAGCGCGAGCGCGATCAGCGCGCCGACCGAGACCGCGTGCACCACGACGGCCGGGACGAGCACCGGGGCCTGGCCGTACCGGTCGGCGAGCCGTCCGGTCTGCGGGCCGATCAGCGCCTGGGCGACGGCGGCCACCGCCGCGACGGTGCTGGCGGTGCCGTACGAGCCGTGGGTGTCCTTGACGAGCAGCAGGATGCCCATGCCGAGCATCGCGTAGGGCAGCCGCGCGACGAACGCGGGTGCCAGGAAGGTCCAGGCGCCGGGCGTGCGCAGCAGCGCCCCGTAGCCGACGCGGGCGGGCGCGGCGGCGCTCGCGGTGGTCTCCGCGGGGGCGGCGGTCCGGGTGCTGCGGGCGTCCTGGACGCTCTCGACCGTTCGGCGGGCCGTCACGGTCGGTCCTTCCTGCTGCCTGGTAGCGCGGCAGGGCATGGGACGGCCCCGACGGCGCCGAGAGTCGTCCTCTCGCGCGTCGACCGGGGTAGATACCGGGCCGGTCCGGCGGTGGGCCGGGCCGGGCCGCGGCCGCCGAGCGGTCGCGCCAACTCTGCTTCAGGCAGATGCTGGGGGTTCGGTGTATCGACCGAAGCGAAATTTACGCGCGTAGATGCGCGCTCACCCCGACCTTACCGGACGGATCCAAACTTGTCCCGTGACGTCGGGGTGAACACCCGGTGCGGCCGCCGGCCGCCATTCGTCAGCCGTCAGTCGCCGGCCCTCAGCCGCCGCGCCCGTTCAGCCAGTCGGCGAGCTTGCCGCCCTTGTCCACGGCCCGCAGCCGTCGCTCGGCCGCCTCGCCGACCTCGTCCGTGGTCACCACCAGCAGCTCGTCCCCGCCGCGCAGCACGGTGGTCTTGTCCGGCACGAAGCTGTTCCCCTCGCGCACCACCAGGGTCACCGCCGCGCCGGCCGGCAGCCGCAGCTCGCCGATCTCCACGCCGGACATCTTCGAATCCGGCGCCAGCGCGACCGACAGCAGGTGCCCGTGCAGCTTCTCCAGCGGCGCGGACTCGATGTCGAGGTCCTGGCCCATCGAGCCCTCGCCGATCCGCAGGGCCTTGGCGACCCAGGGCAGGGTCGGGCCCTGGAGCAGGGTGAAGACCACGACCAGGATGAAGACGATGTTGAAGACGTCCTGCGCCAGCGGTGCGCCGGAGACCAGCGGGATGGTGGCCAGCACGATGGGCACCGCCCCGCGCAGCCCGGCCCAGCTGAGCAGGGCCTGCTCGCGGGCCGGCAGCCGGAACGGCGTGAGGGTCAGCACCACCGAGAGCGGCCGGGCGAGGAAGACCAGCACCGCGCCGATCACCAGGGCGGGCACCACGGCCGAGCCCATCGACTCGGGGGTGCAGAGCAGGCCGAGCAGCACGAACATGCCGATCTGCCCGATCCAGGCCAGGCCGTCGGCGAAGCCGCGCACGGCGGGGCCGTGCGGCAGCTTGGCGTTGCCGAGCACCACCGCGCTGACGTAGACGGCGAGGAAGCCGGAGCCGTGCAGCAGCGCGCCGCCGGCGTAGGCGAGCACGGTGAGCGCCATGACGGCGATCGGGTAGAGGCCGGAGGAGGGCAGCGCGACGTGCTTGACGCCGAACGCGCCCAGCTTGCCGACCAGCAGGCCGATGGCCAGGCCGACCGCCAGCTCGGCGGCGATCGTGGCGAGCAGGACGTACCAGGAGTCGTGCGCGCCGACGGTGGCGAAGGAGACGACCAGGATGACCACGGGCGCGTCGTTGAAGCCGGACTCGGCCTCCAGCAGGCCGGTCAGCCGGCGGGGCAGCGGCACCGTCCGCAGCACCGAGAAGACGGCCGCGGCGTCGGTGGAGGAGACGATCGCGCCGAGCAGCAGGGAGGTCCGCCAGTCCAGGCCGACCAGGTAGTGCGCGCCGGCCGCGGTGACGGCGACGCTGATCCCGACGCCGACGGTGGCCAGCACCGTGGCCGCGGGCATCACGGGTCTGGCCTCGCGCCAGTTGGTCTTGAGGCCGCCCTCGGCCAGGATCACCACCAGCGCCGCGTACCCGAGGACCTGGGTGAGCTCGGCGTTGTTGAACGAGATGCCCAGGCCGTTCTGGCCGAGCGCCACGCCGATGCCGAGGTAGATCAGCAGACTGGGCAGGCCCGATTTCGTGGACACCCGCACGGCGACCACCGCGACCAGCAGGATCACGGAGAACTCGAGGAGCAGCTGGTTCAGGTGGTCGACATTCACGCAGGGGCACCTCGGGCGTGGCAGCGGGCGGCGGACGGGGTACCGACAGGGGCGACGGCGTCACGCACCGATTACTCCCCTTGCGGATCGTTACTCAGTCTAACATTTTGCCATATCTTTAAGTTCGCTTGTCACCGGCGCCTCACCTCGCGGCTCCAGCCCCTCCGATCCCACCGTGAGCGTCCCCCGTGCACGGCCGCCAGCCGGGGCGGCCTAATGTGGTGCCCTGTCACTGCTCCGTGCTCTTGACATGTCCGCCCGCCCCCCAGTGAGGACCGCAAGGACCCAGATGCCCCGCTCCAAGAAGTTCCGGCGCGCCCGTCTGATCGTGATCGTGCTGGTCGTCCTGCTGGTGGCCGGCGCCGGCTACGGCGGCTACCGGGGGGTGGCCGCGGTCCGTGCGTCCTTCCCGGAGGTCGACGGCAGCATCAAGCTGGCGGGCCTGAGCGCGCCGGTCGACGTCAAGCGCGACGCCAACGGCATCCCGCAGCTCTACGCCGACACCTCCGAGGACCTCTTCCGCGCCCAGGGCTACGTCCAGGCCCAGGACCGCTTCTGGGAGATGGACGTCCGGCGGCACATCACCGCGGGCCGGCTCTCCGAGATGTTCGGCGACGGCCAGGTCGACACCGACTCCATGATCCGCACCATGGGCTGGCGCCAGATCGCGCAGAAGGAGTTCGACACCGTCCTGAGCGCCGACACCAAGAAGTACCTCCAGGCGTACGCGGACGGCGTCAACGCCTGGCTCGCCGAGCACCCGGGCGGCTCCTCCGCCTCGCTGGAGTACAGCCTGCTCGGCGTCGTCAACGGCGACTACAAGCCGGAGCAGTGGACCCCGGTCGACTCGGTGGCCTGGCTCAAGGCGATGGCCTGGGACCTCTCCGGGAACCTCCAGGAGGAGATCGACCGCTCGCTCCTCGCCCAGGACTTCAGCCGGGAGAAGATCGACGAGCTGTACCCGGACTACCCGTACGCCCGCAACGGCACAATCGTGAAGACCGGCACCGTCAACGGCACCGCCTACAAGCCGGCCGACGGCTCCGCCCCGGCGGGCGGCACCGGCCCGGCCTCCGGCACCGGGACCGCCCAGGGCGCCGCCGCCACCAAGGCGCTGCTCAAGGACGTCACCGACCGGATCGACGCGCTGCCCGAGATGCTCGGCCGCAACGGCCAGGGCATCGGCTCCAACTCCTGGGTGGTCGCCGGCAGCCACACCACCACCGGCAAGCCGCTGCTGGCCAACGACCCGCACCTCGGCCCCGGCCTGCCCTCGGTCTGGTACCAGATGGGCCTGCACTGCCGGACCGCCTCGCCGGCCTGCCAGTACGACGTCTCCGGCTTCACCTTCGCCGGCATGCCCGGTGTGGTCATCGGCCACAACAAGGACATCGCCTGGGGCCTCACCAACCTCGGCGCCGACGTCACCGACCTCTTCCTGGAGAAGGTGACCGGCCCCGAGACCTACCTGGTGGACGGCAAGGAGGAGAAGTTCGAGCTCCGCAAGGAGACCATCAAGGTCGCCGGCGGCGAGGACCGCACCATCACCGTGCGCACCACGAGGACCGGCGCCCCGCTGATCTCCGACCCGAGCGCCGAGCAGCAGAACGTCGGCAAGTACGCGCCCAACGGCGACTCCGCCCCGGACCGCGGCACCGGCGGCTACGGCGTCGCCCTGCAGTGGACCGCGCTGATCCCGGGCAAGACCATGGACGCGGTCTTCGCGCTCGACCGCGCCAAGGGCTGGGAGGACTTCCAGAAGGCCGCCGCGGACTTCGCCGTCCCGGCCCAGAACCTCATCTACGCCGACGCCAAGAACATCGGCTACCAGGCCCCCGGGTACATCCCGGTGCGCGGCAAGGGCGACGGTCGCTTCCCGGCGCCGGGCTGGGACTCCGCCTACCAGTGGAAGAAGGACCCGGTCCCGTTCAGCGCCCTGCCGTGGAGCCTCAACCCCACCAGCGGCTACATCGTCACCGCCAACCAGGCCGTGGTCGACTCCTCGTACAAGTACGACCTGACCCGCGACTGGGAGTACGGCACCCGGGCCAAGGAGATCACCGACCAGATCGAGGCCCGGCTGAAGAACAACGGCAAGATCTCGCCGGACGACATGCAGGAGATGCAGCTCGACAACACCAGCATCCTGGCCAAGACGCTGGTCCCGATGCTGCTCAAGGTCCAGATCGACGACCCCTACGTGCGCGAGGCCCAGGACCTGCTGAAGGACTGGAACTACCACCAGGACGCCGACTCGGCCGCCGCCGCCTACTACAACGGCGTCTGGCGCCAGCTGCTCACCCTCGCCTTCGGCCAGAAGTTCCCGGCCGACCTGCGGGCCGAGGACAACTGCCTGCTGGTCCGCGAGCAGGCCGACCCGACCAAGCCGGACAGCAAGTCGCGGATCGTCACCGAGTGCGGCACCCGCGACCCGGGCCGGGCGCAGCCGGACGGCGGCGACCGCTGGAACGAGGTGGTCCGGCAGCAGCTGGAGAAGCCCGACAGCAGCTGGTGGACGTACATCGACTCCCAGCACAAGGAACAGAAGGGCCTGGACAACCTGCTGCGCGAGGCGATGACCAACGCCCGCCAGGAGCTCACCTCGCTGCTCACCAAGGACATCACCACCTGGAGCTGGGGCCGGCTGCACAAGCTGGAGCTGCGCGAGCGCACCATCGGCTCGGACGACTCCTCGATCGCCTCGGGCGCCGTCCGCAAGCTGCTCAACCGCGGCCCGTACCGCCTCTCCGGCGGTTCGGCGGCGGTCGACGCGGCGGGCTGGAACGCGGCCGCCGGGTACCAGGTCGACTGGATCCCGTCGATGCGGATGGTGATCGACCTGAACGACCTCGACGCCTCCCGCTGGATCAACGTCGGCGGCGCCTCGGGCCACGCCTTCCACGAGAACTACAACGACCAGACCGACCTCTGGCTCAAGGGCAAGCTGCTGACCTGGGCCTCCTCGCCGGACGCGGTCGAGAAGGCGACCAGGCACAAGCTGACGCTGACCAACGGCTGACGCCGCCCGGCCCCGACGGCCCCGCCCCCGGACACCCGGGCGCGGGGCCGTCGGCGTCCGCCCCGGGCCCTCACCCCAGCCGGTGGGCGCCCGAGGGGGTCAGTGCGAGGTCCACCGGCCGGTCGTGCGGCTCCGCCGGCACCCGCTCCAGCAGCTCGTGCTCGTACAGCAGCACCGCCAGCACCGGCCGCGCCCCGGACCGCTCCAGCCGGGCCAGCACCCGGTCGTACGAGCCCCCGCCGCGCCCCAGCCGCAGGCCCCGGGCGTCCACCGCCAGCCCCGGCAGCAGCACCAGGCCCGCCTCGGTCACCGCCTGCGGCCCGAGCCGGTCGCCGACCGGCTCCAGCAGCCCGCGCCCGGCCGGGGCCAGCGACCGCGGGCCCGCGTACGGGGCCCAGTCCAGGTCGTTGTCCGGCAGCAGCACCGGCAGCAGCACCCGCACCCCGCGCGCCCGCAGCGCGTCCAGCAGCGGACGGGTGCCCGGCTCGGCGCCCACCGAGACGTACGCCGCCACCGTGCCCCCCGCGGCCGCCAGCTCCCCGGCGTGCCCGGCCAGCGCCTCGGCCGCCCGCTCCCGGTCCTCGGCGGACAGCGCCCGCCGCTCGGACAGCAGCCGTGTCCTCAGGGCGCTCTTCTCGTTGTGCATGGGATCGTCCACCGCTCCTCCACCGCTCGACCTCGACCGCTCTGGATCCCCGACGCCCGTGCGAACGGGACGCCCAGAGCCTGACACGCGGAAGGCGCCCCCCCGATGTCCACCCCGCTGCTGGTCCAGGCCCTGGCCGTGCTGAGCGCCCCCGCGCTGGCCGGTGCCGCCGCCCTCGGCTGCCGACTGCGGCTCGGCGCGGCCCGTGCGCAGCGGCGCGAGTCCGCCCTGCGCGAGCGCCTCGCCGGGCTGGAGTCCCGCTGCGCCGAGCTGGAGCGCACCGCCTCCTGCGACCCGGTCACCGGCGTCTGGAACTACCGGCACCTCCAGCTCACCCTGGACCGGGAGATCGACCGGGCCCGCCGGGCCGAGCAGCACGAGCAGCAGGACGGGCCGCGCCCGCTGGCCGTCCTGCTGCTGGAGATCAGCGGGTTCGACGCGGTGGTCGCCGAGCACGGCCGGGCCCGGGCCGGGACGGTGCTGCGCGACCTCGCCCAGCGGCTCGGCATGGAGATCCGCCGCTCCGACACCCTCGGCCGGTACAGCGGGGAGGAGTTCCTGGTGGTGCTGCCGGACACCGGCGCCGAGGGCGCGGCCCAGGTCGCCGACCGGCTGGTCTGGTCGGTCCGCCGCCACCTGCTGCTGGACTGGTCCTCCGGGGACCGGGAGGGCCGGCGCCCGTACGGCAACGGGCTCACCGCCGCGGCCGGCCTGGCCGTGCTGCCCGAGGACGGCGCGCACGCCGCGCTGCTGCTGCGGGCCGCCGACCGGGCCCTCGCGGCGGCCCGCGCGGCCGGCGGCGACTGCTGGCGCCCGGCCGGTTCCGCGGCCGTTCCCGAGGACGGTCCGAGGGCCGCCCCCGCAGGTGTTCCCGCGCGGTCGGCGGGCGGCTCCGCTGCCGACCGTGACCGTTCGGAAAAGCCGGGTAGTCTGTCGCCCTGTGTCGGAGGGGACCCCCTCACCCCGCCCGCCACGTCCCCTATGCCTGCCATCTCGGCCGGGTCCGGCGACGTGCTGCCCAAGCATCGGTCAAGTGCGCCCGGTCAGGCGAAATACGTGCCTTAGTAAGGTAAACGCATGACGACGACGAACTCCCGTACCCCGGTCACCAAGGCAGTGGTCCCCGCGGCCGGTCTGGGTACCCGATTCCTGCCGGCCACCAAGGCGACTCCGAAGGAGATGCTGCCCGTCGTCGACAAGCCGGCGATCCAGTACGTCGTCGAGGAGGCGGCCTCGGCCGGCCTGTCCGACATACTGATGGTCACCGGCCGCAACAAGCGCGCGCTGGAGGACCACTTCGACCGCGCCTACGAGCTGGAGGAGCTGCTCGCCCGCAAGGGCGACCAGGACCGCCTGCGCCGGGTCCGCGAGTCCGTCGACCTCGCCAACATGCACTACGTCCGCCAGGGCGACCCGAAGGGCCTCGGCCACGCCGTCTCGGTCGCCGAGCAGCACGTCGCCGGCCAGCCCTTCGCCGTCCTCCTCGGCGACGACCTGATCGACCCGCGCGACCCGCTGCTGTCCCGCATGATCGAGGTCCAGCAGGAGCTCGGCGGCTCGGTCGTCGCCCTGATGGAGGTCGACCCCTCCCAGATCCACCTGTACGGCTGCGCCGCCGTCAAGCCGAACGGCTTCGGCGAGGACGTCTTCCAGGTGACCGACCTGGTCGAGAAGCCGGACACCGCGGAGGCCCCGTCGAACTACGCCGTCATCGGCCGCTACGTGCTCGACCCGTCGGTCTTCGACGTGCTGCGCGAGACCGAGCCGGGCCGCGGCGGCGAGATCCAGCTCACCGACGCCCTGCGCGAGCTGACCAACCGCCCCGCCGACACCGGCGGCCAGGTCCACGGCGTGCTGTTCAAGGGCCGCCGCTACGACACCGGCGACCGCGCGGACTACCTGCGCGCCATCGTCCGGCTGGCCTCCGAGCGCGAGGACCTCGGCCCGGACTTCCGCGGCTGGCTGCGCGAGTTCGTCGCCTCCGAGCTGCAGGACTGACACACCGACAGAGAGCGAGTGCGCCGATGACCGGGTCCGCGGAGAGCGGTACCACCCCCGCAGCCTGCTGCGACGACTCCGCGGACCCGGTCGCGGCCGCCCGTCCCGGCGCCCGTCCGGACGGTCTGTGGACCGTGGACGAGCACCTCGCCGACGTCCTGGCCGCCGTCGGCCCGCTGCCCGCGATCGAGCTCCAGCTGCTCGACGCGCAGGGCTGCCGGCTGGCCGAGGACGTCCTCGCCGAGGGGGACCTGCCGCCCTTCGACAACAGCTCGATGGACGGCTACGCGCTGCGCACCGCCGACACCGTCGGCGCCGGCACCGCCTACCCGTCCGTGCTCGCGGTGGTCGGCGACATCGCCGCCGGCGCCGACGACCTCCCCGCGGTGGGCCCCGGCCAGGCCGCCCGGATCATGACCGGCGCGCCCGTCCCGCCCGGCGCCCAGGCCGTCGCCCCGGTCGAGTGGACCGACGGCGGCACCGGCACCGGCCGCCCCGCCGACGCGATGACCGCCGCGGTCGAGGGCGAGGAGGTCCGGGTGCTGCGCCCGGTCGCCGAGGGCGCCCACATCCGCCGCCGCGGCAGCGACGTCGCCGCCGGCACCCGGGTGCTGACCGCCGGCACCAGGCTCGGCCCCGCCCAGCTCGGCCTGCTCGCCGCGATCGGCCGGGCCACCGCCACCGTCCGCCCGCGCCCGCGGGTCGTGGTGCTCTCCACCGGCAGCGAGCTGGTCCAGCCCGGCGAGCCGGTCGGCCCCGGACGGATCACCGACTCCAACAGCTTCACCCTCACCGCCGCCGCCCTGGACGCCGGCGCGATCGCCTACCGGGTCGGCGGCGTCCCCGACGACGCGGCCCGGCTGCGCGCGGTGCTGGAGGACCAGCTCGGCCGGGCCGACCTGATCGTCACCAGCGGCGGCGTCAGCGTCGGCGCGTACGACGTGGTCAAGGAGGTCTTCGCCGAGTACGGCGGGGTCGACTTCCGGCGGCTGCGGATGCAGCCCGGCAAGCCGCAGGGCTTCGGCCGGATCGGTCCGGGGGCGGGCGTGCCGCTGATGGCGCTGCCCGGCAACCCGGTCAGCGCGTACATCTCCTTCGAGCTGTTCGTCCGCCCGGTGATCCGCGCGATGCTCGGCGCCGAGGACGTCCACCGCCCGGTGGTCCGGGCGCACTGCCCGGTGGCGCTGCGCTCGCCGGCCGGGCGCCGGCAGTTCCTGCGCGGCCGGTACTCCGCGCGGGACGGCCTGGTCGAGCCGGTCGGCGGCGCGGGCTCGCACCTGGTCGGCGCGCTGGCCCGGGCGGACTGCCTGATCACCGTGCCCGAGGACGTCACCGAGCTGCCCGCCGGCAGCGAGGTGGACGTGGTGCTGCTCGGCGGCTGAGCGGCGGCCGCCCGGACGAACTCCCGTCCGGGGCGGGCCGTCCCACCGACGCGGCCCGTCCCACGCCCGGGCCGGACCGGGGGGTACGGTAGCGCGGTATTCGACCTGCGCGCCCCTGGAGCCACCCGTGACCACCTCGCCCCCCGGCGACCGCCTCACCCACGTCGACGAGCAGGGCGCGGCCCGGATGGTCGACGTATCCGAGAAGGCCGTGACGGCCCGGACCGCCGTCGCGGCCGGCCGGGTCACGGTCTCCCCGCGGGTGGTGGAGCTGCTGCGCGGCGAGGGCCTGCCCAAGGGCGACGCGCTGGCCGTGGCCCGGATCGCCGGGATCATGGGCGCCAAGAGGACCCCCGAGCTGATCCCGCTCTGCCACCCGATCGCGCTCTCCGGCGTCAAGGTCGAGCTGACCGTCGCCGACGACGCGGTGGAGATCACCGCCACCGTGCGGACCGCGGACCGGACGGGCGTCGAGATGGAGGCGCTGACCGCCGTGGCGGTGGCCGGGCTGACCGTGATCGACATGGTCAAGGCGGTCGACAAGGGCGCCGCCGTCGAGTCCGTCCGGGTGCTCGCCAAGACCGGCGGCAGGAGCGGCGACTGGACCGCCCCGGCGGCGACCGCCCCCGGGTCCCCGGCATGAGGGCGCTCGCGGTCACCGTCTCCAACCGCGCCTCGGCCGGGGTCTACGCCGACAAGGGCGGCCCGCTGCTGGCCGAGGGCCTGCGGGCGATGGGCTTCACGGTCGACGGCCCGCGGGTCGTCCCGGACGGCGAACCGGTCGAGGCGGTGCTGCGCGAGGCCGTGGCGGCCGGCTACGACGTGGTGCTGACCACCGGCGGCACCGGGGTCTCGCCGACCGACCTCACCCCCGAGATGACCGCCCGGGTCCTGGAGCGGGAGATCCCCGGCATCCCCGAGGCGATCCGCGCGTACGGGCGGGAGAAGGTGCCCGCCGCCGCGCTCTCCCGCGGGCTGGCCGGCACCGCCGGACGTACCCTGGTCGTCAACCTGCCGGGCTCCACCGGCGGCGTCAGGGACGGCCTGGCCGTGCTGGCCCCGCTGCTCGCCCACGCCGTCGACCAGCTCGGAGGCGGGGACCACCCCCGGCCCGACGCACCAGCTTCCGGGAGCGCGCACTGAACGCCGGCTGGCCGGTAGAACTCCACGAGGGGGACGTCGTGCTGCGCCCGATCCGGGCCCGCGACCAGCGCGAGTGGCAGGAGGTCAGCCGCCGCAACCGCGACTGGCTGCGGCGCTGGGAGGCCACCGTGCCGCCCGGCCCGGCGGGCCTCGCGGCGGGCCCGCGCCCGACCTACCGGCAGATGGTGCGCTACCTGCGCGGCGAGGCCTCGGCGGGCCGGATGCTGCCCTTCGTGGTGCTGTACCGGGGCCGCCTGGTCGGGCAGTTGACCGTCGGCGGGATCACCTGGGGCTCGATGTGCTCGGCCAACGTCGGGTACTGGATCGACGAGGGGGTGGCCGGACGGGGCATCATGCCGACCGCGGTGGCCCTCTCGGTGGACCACTGTTTCGCCACCCTGGGCCTGCACCGGATCGAGGTGTGCATCCGGCCGGAGAACGGCCCGAGCCGGCGGGTGGTGGAAAAGCTCGGCTTCCGCTCGGAGGGAATGCGGCCGCGCTATCTGCACATCGACGGCGACTGGCGGGACCACCTGGTGTTCGCGCTCACCTCGGAGGAGGTGCCCGAGGGGATGCTGGAACGCTGGCGCTCCCTCAGCTCGGGCCGCCGTCCGAGAAATTGAATGCATGTTCGAATAAAATATCGATATGGCATCGGCGTGGCGACGGACGGGCACAAATAGCGGCAAAATAGTCGGAGAATCAGCTTGATCACACGACACGCCGCACCAAATTGCTACCGGCCCTTCCTCCACGCCCGTACGGTGTGAATCGTGAGCAGTAGCGGCCTTATCTACGCCGTCATCGTAGGGGCCTGGGCCGCCTATCTGGTGCCGATGTGGCTCCGCAGGCAGGACGAGCTCAACGAGGCGCGCCCGACGGAACGCTTCAGCACCGCCATCCGCCTGCTGGCCGGGCGTTCGGCGCTGGAGCGGCGGGCGTCCCGGGCCCTGGGTGACGAACCGCGTGACGACGAGCAGACCGAGGACGGCCCTCCCGAGCGGGACGGGGCCGCCTCCGACGACCCCGCCCCCGGCGGCCCCGGGGCGGCGCCGGGCGGCCCCGCGGACGCGCCGGCGGCCCCCCGCCCGGCCGTCCGGGCCGAGGCGCGGCCGGGACCCGCGGGCGGCGGCTCCGAGCGCCGGGCGAGGCTGCTGGCCCGCCGTCGTCGGATGGTCACCGCCCTCTTCCTGGCCTTCGCGCTGGGCGCGGTGGTCGCGGCGGTGGCCGGCCTGGCCTTCCTCTGGGTGCCCGCGCTCCCGGCCGTCCTGCTCACCCTCTACATCGGCCACCTGCGCCGGCTGGAGCGCCAGCGGTACGCGGTGAAGCTGGACCGGGCACGCGCCGCCCAGGCCGCCGAGCGGCTGCGCAAGCGCGAGAAGCAGCGCGCCGAGGCCGGCCGGGAGAAGGCCGCCGCCGAGCCCGCGCCCGCCCCGGCCCCCACCGAGCCGGCGGCCGGGGCGCCCGCCGGGCGCGGCCGGCCGCACCTGCGGCTCGCCACCGAGGCCGACGCGGCCCGGGCGGCCTCCGGGGGCACCGCCTCCGCCTCCGCCGCCTCCTCCTCCGCCTCCGCGGTGGCGGAGGCCACCGAGCACGAGGAATGGGTCGATGGCATGCGGGAGCGCGGCGCGGCCGGCCCGGACTCCTGGGAGCCGGTGCCCGTCCCGCTGCCGACCTACGTGACGGCCCCGGTGGCCCCCCGGGTCAACCGCGGTCTCGACCTGTCGGCCCCCGGCACCTGGACCGCCGGGCGCCCGGCCGAGTCGCGGCGCACCCCGCTCTTCGACCAGTACGCCGAGCCACCCGCTCCGGAACCCCGGCCCCGCGCCGCCAACGAGTAGCTTCGAGGCCCCCTCCCCGGGGGCCTCGCCGCTTTCCGGGGCCGCCCCCGGGGTCCCCACCAGGAGGGTGGTCACGGACCCCCTCCGAAAGGTGCTAGAGTTTCTTCTCGTTGGGGCTGTGGCGCAGTCCGGTAGCGCACCTCGTTCGCATCGAGGGGGTCAGGGGTTCGAATCCCCTCAGCTCCACCCAACGGAAGTCCCGCCCGATCGGTTGATCGGGCGGGACTTTCGCGTTGTGGGGGTGCGTCGGCCGACGGGGGGTCAGCCGGGGCGGTACGGGGGCGCTTCGCGGGGCGTGTGGGGCGGATCACGTGCGGGAACGGCCGAGGGCCGGTCCGGAGCACGCTCCGGGCCGGCCCTCGGGGTCGGACGGGTCAGGGCCGGCCGGAGCCCGCGTACGGGTCGGGCTGCGGGGCGCCGGACTGCGGCGGGACGGCGCCGTAGCGGGCCGGACGGCGGCCGCGCGGGTGCCGGGTGAGGGTGTAGCCCGCGACGCCCGCCAGGGCGGCCAGGACGCCGCCGGCCAGGGTCCAGAACCAGCGGCTGTTCCAGCCGGAGAACCAGCCGGTGTACCAGTGCTCCTCGGGCTCCTCGGGGGCCGCCGCCTTGGCGGTCGCGGCGCCGCCGCCGGCCGGCGGGACCAGCGGGGCCTTGAGCTCGCCGCCCTCCGGCTGGGCGTTGTCGGCGTCGCCCTTGGCGGCCACGCGCAGCTGCACCGAGGCGGCCAGGCCGAGGTCGGGCTGCGGGGCGTCGGGGACCGAGAGCCGGACGTAGTAGCTGCCCGGCAGCGGGTCGCCGGACCACGGCTCGGCCCAGGAGCGGACCTCGCGCAGGGTGCAGCTGAGCGTCACCGTGCCGGTGGCCTGCTCGGCGGTGGCGTTCTGGACGCCGTCGGTGCAGGCCTGGCGGCGGCGCAGGCCGTCGAACAGCTCGACGCTCCAGGTCTGCGGGCCGTGCCGGTCGGCGGACGGGGCGAGGGTGACGGTCAGGTTCACCTTGGCGGTCTGGCCCTCGGCCGCGCCGAACGCCCAGTACAGGTAGTCGCCGGTGGAGACGGCGACCGAGGCGTCCTGGCCGGGGGCCAGGTTGACGGCGGTCAGGAAGGAGGTGCCGGCCTTGTTGGCCGGGGCCGGGGTGCCGCTCGCGCTCGGCGAGGGCGAGGCGGCGGTGGCGGCCGGGGCCGTCAGGGCGAGCGCGGGGAGCAGGGCCAGCGCGGCCGCGGCGGTGCGGAGGAAGGTCGTACGCATGGTCAGTTCTCCTGCCAGACAGCGATGCGCCAGCGCGCGATCCAGCCGAACAGCAGACCGGTCACCAGGCCGGCCAGGGTCAGCACGAGCAGCAGGATCCAGCCGCGGCCCAGGCCCATCGCCGGGCCGTCCGGGGCGGGGGAGGCGGCGGTCAGGTCGACCGTCAGCTCCAGCGGCAGACCGGGGTCGGCCGCGACGCCGGCCTGCGGGGCCAGCGAGTTGGAGACCACCAGGCAGACGGTGGTCTCCGGCTTGCCGCTCGGCGAGGCCGAGGCGGTCGCGGTGGCGGTGGCGTAGCCCTTGGAGCCGTCGGCGGACCAGCGCAGGCCGGTGGAGACCACGTCGGTGCGGCCGCTGCCGGCGTCGGTGCCGCGGACCAGCTCCTGGCCCGCGGTGCTGGTGGCCTGCAGCAGGACGCCGTAGTCACGGGCCACCGCGCGGTCCGGGGAGACGCTGACCGAGGCGCGCAGCTCCTGGCCGGCCTTGACCGCGACGCGGTAGACGCGGTGCTCGGAGAACTTCTCGCGGTCGCTGTAGACGCCCGGGGCGAGGACCGGCGCGGTCGCGCAGGTGTCGGTGCCGGCCGTCTTGACCGGGGCGACCGCGTAGGTGTCGTTGGACCGGTCGACCAGCTGCTTCACCTTCTCGGTGAGCTGCTCCTGGGTGCGCACGTCGGTGTAGGTGCCGCCGGTGGCGTTGGCGATGCAGAGCAGCTGCTGGCGGGTCTTGTCGTCGTGCGCCAGGCCCAGGGTGTCGACCACCAGGTGGATGCCCTGGGAGGCGAGCTCGCGGGCGACGTCGCACGGGTCGGGCGGGGTGCAGGTGTCCTCGCCGTCGGTGATCAGCACCACCCGGCGGGTGGTCTCGCCCTTGCCGAGGTCCTGGGCGGCGCCGCGCAGCGCCAGGCCGATCGGGGTGAAGCCGGTCGGGCGCAGGGTCGCGACGGCGGTCTTGGCCTCGGTCTTGTCGGTCTTCCCGACCGGGAAGAGCTGCTTGGTGTCCAGGCAGCCCTGGGCCTTGTCGGCGCCCGGGTAGTTGGCGCCCAGCGTCCGGATGCCGAACTCGGTCTCGGCCGGCAGGGCGTCGATGACGTCGTTCAGGGACTGCTGGGCCACCGCGATGCGGCTCTTGCCTTGGATGTCGGCCTCGCGCATGGAGCCGCTGACATCCAGCACGAGGTCGACCCGGGGGGCCTCCTTGCCGGCCGCGCCGGCTGATGGTTCGTCGGCATGGGCGGGCAGGCCGCTGAGCAGCGCCCCGCCCGTTATCGCCAGGGCGGCCAGCAGGCTGCCGAGCCTGGCCTTCGGTCGTCGTCCATTCATCACCCGCCCGATCCTAGGGATCATCAGTTCCCCGTGGCCAACGTGCGATGGTGCGCGAACGGGCCGACTCCGGCGCGAACTCGCGGACGCCGGTGGGTGATCGGGGGCCGGGTGCACCGGGGTGCGCCGGTCGCGCGACCGGTGGTGACGGAACCTCGGGCAATACGGGACACACCGGGTGAAAAGTCGATTGATAGGGATTTGCTCGTTAGGGTGACGAGCGGGGCGAGGACACCGGTGCGCCGGCACCCGCCCCGGTCGGCATGTCCGTTCGAGGGAAGGACCCGTACGTGAGCAACCTCTTCGCGATCGCCTATCCGGATCTGGCCACCGCCAGGGCGGTGCGCGACGAAGCGGTCGGCCTGCAGAAGCAGCGGCTGATCGAGCTGGAGGACGCGGTCGTCGTCGAGCGCCGCGAGGACGGGAAGATCAAGCTGCACCAGCAGGTCAGCACCACCGGGGCCGGGGCCGCCTCGGGCGCCGTCTGGGGCGGGGTGATCGGCCTGCTGTTCTTCATGCCGTTCCTCGGCGCGGCGGTCGGCGGCGCCGCCGGGGCCGCGGTCGGCGCCACCACCGACATCGGTGTGGACGACGACTTCATGCGCCAGGTCGGGCAGCACCTCCAGCCGGGTACGGCCGCGGTGTTCCTGCTGGTCCGCACGGCCACGGCGGACAAGGTCGTCCCGGCGCTGGCCCGCTACGGCGGCCGGATCATCCAGACCTCGCTCTCCGCCGAGGCCGAGGCCGACCTGAAGGCCACCGTCGAGGCCTCCCGGGCGCACATCGCCCCGGTCGCCTGATCCCCGGCCCGCGCCCGACCCCGCCCTCCGTCCGACCCACTTCCGCCTGACCCCCGGATCCCGCCGGAACGGCCGCTCACGCCGGGGCGGACGGGCCCGCCGCCCGTCCGCCCCGGTCGTCACTCCGGCGGTGCCCCGCAGCCCCGACTTCCTGGACGGTCCGTGGCGACACCCTCCGCCGTGCCGAGAACCGCCGGCCGACCGCGCCGGACCGTACCGACCCGGCGCACCACCGAACTCCTGCTCGTCCTGGCCGCCGTGCTGATCGCCGTGCTCGGCTACGCCGCGGTGGGCCTGACCATCGACGGCACGGTGCCCGCCGACGCGGCCGGGTACGGGGCCGCGCTCGCCGCGCTGGCGCTGTCGGCGCACGGCGCGGTCCGCTGGAGGGCGCCGTACGCCGACCCGCTGCTGCTGCCGATCGCGCTGCTGCTGAACGGCGTCGGACTGGTCGTCATCTACCGGCTGGACCGGGCCACCCCGGGCGACGCGGCGCCCGCCCAACTGCTCTGGTCCGCCCTCGGGGTGGGCCTGTTCGTCCTGGTGCTGCTCCTGCTGCGGGACCACAAGCGGCTGCAGCGGTACGCCCACATCGGCGCGCTGGCGGCGCTCGTCCTGCTGGTGCTGCCGATCTTCTTCCCGCCGGTGTACGGCTCGCGGATCTGGATCACCGTCGGACCGCTCTCGTTCCAGCCGGGGGAGTTCGCCAAGGTCCTGCTGGCGGTGTTCTTCGCCGCCTACCTGGCCGTGCACCGGAACACGCTGGCGCTCACCGGGCGGCGGGTGCGGCCCGGCCGCGGCGGACCGCGGCGGCTGCCGCCCGGGCGGGTGCTGGCGCCGCTCCTGATGATCTGGGCGGCCTTCGTCGGGGTGCTGGTGCTGGAGACCGACCTCGGCACCTCGCTGCTGTTCTTCGGCCTGTTCGTGGTGATGCTGTACGTGGCCACCGCGCGGACCGGCTGGATCGCCGTCGGGCTGATCCTCTCCGCCGTGGCGGCGGTGGGGGTGGGGTGGCTCTCGCCGCACGTGCACAGCCGGGTCACCGACTGGCTGGACCCGCTCGGCTCGATCGCCGAGGGGCGCGGGGCCAACCAGATCGCCCAGTCGCTGTTCGCCTTCGCCTGGGGCGGCGAGCTGGGCGCCGGGCTGGGCAACGGGCACTCGGCGCTGATCGGCTTCGCCGCCAAGTCCGACTTCATCCTCGCCACCATCGGCGAGGAACTCGGGCTGACCGGGCTGTTCGCCGTGCTCCTGCTGTACGCGCTGCTGGTCTCGCGCGGGTTCCGGACCGGGATCGCGCTGCGCGACCCGTTCGGGCGGCTGCTGGCGATCGGGCTGGCGGCGCTCGTCGCCCTCCAGGTGTTCGTGGTGGCGGGCGGGGTGCTGGACCTCATCCCGCTGACCGGGACGACCCTGCCGTTCGTGGCCCAGGGAGGCTCCTCGGTGGTGACCAACTGGATCATCGTCGCGCTGCTGGTGCGGATGAGCGATCTCGCCCGGCGGCCCGCCCCCGGGGAGCGGCGGTGAGACGGCGGCGCGGGGGCGAGCGGGCGGGCGACGGACCGCAGGGGCTGCCGGGGATCTCCGTCACCGGGCGCCGGGCCGGCACCTTCTGCCTGCTGCTGATCGTGGCGCTCTGCGCCCAGGCCACCCGGGTGCAGGTGTTCCGGGCCGACGACCTGAACCACAACAGCGCCAACCAGCGGCTGGTCATCGAGCGGTACGCGCAGCCGCGCGGCGCCATCCGGGTGGGCGCCGACACCGTCACCGGCTCCGAGGCCACCGGCGGGCGGTACGACTTCAAGCGCACCTACACCGACGGGCCGCTGTTCGCCGCCGTCACCGGCCACTCCTCGCAGACCTACGGCAACAGCCAGCTGGAGGGCACCGAGGACGCGCTGCTCTCCGGTACCGACCCCCGGCTGTCGGACCGGGCGGTGTGGGACGCGGTGGCCCGGCGGCGGAGCCCCGGCGGGGACGTCCGCACCACCATCGACCGGGCCGCCCAGGAGGCGGCGGTGCGCGGCCTCGGCGGGCAGCAGGGCGCGGTCGTGGCGATCGAGCCGGCCACCGGGCGGATCCTGGCGCTGGCCTCCACCCCCTCGTACGACCCCGGGAGCTTCGCCGGCACCTCCGCCGAGGACCAGGAGGCCTGGAACCGGCTGCGGGCCGACCCCGACCAGCCGATGCTCAACCGGGCGCTGCGCCAGACCTACCCGCCCGGCTCGACCTTCAAGGTGGTCACCGCGGCGGCGGCGCTGGAGAGCGGCGTGGTCACCGACATCGACGCGCCGACCGACGCGCCCTTCCCCTACGTCCTGCCCGGCACCACCACGCCGCTGGTCAACGACACCCCGGCCTGCGACGAGCCCGGCCTGTCACTGGCCACCGCGATGACGCTCAGCTGCAACAGCGTGCTCGGGTACCTCGGGGTGCGGGTCGGCCTGGAGCGGATGGTCGCGGCGGCGGAGGCGTTCGGCTTCAACGACCCCCGGCTGGACACCCCGGTGCGGGCGGCCCGCTCGGTCTTCGACACCCGGATGGACGAGGCGCAGCTGGCGCTCTCCTCGATCGGCCAGTTCGACACCGCGGCCACCCCGCTGGTAATGGCGATGGTCGCGGCGGGGGTGGCCAACCGCGGCACCGTGATGCGTCCACAGCTCGTGGACGGACTGACCCGGAGCGACGGCACCCTCGTGCAGTCGGCGCGGCCCGCCGTGTACCGGCGGGCGATGGGCCCGGACACCGCCGGGCAGGTGCGGCGGCTGATGACCGACGTGGTGGAGAAGGGCACCGGCCGCGCCGCCCGGATCCCCGGCGCGGTGGTCGGCGGGAAGACCGGCACCGCCCAGCACGGGGTGGACAACAGCGGGACGCCGTACGCCTGGTTCATCGCCTGGGCCGGGCCGTCCGCCACGGACGCGGTGCCGCCGGTGGCGGTCGCCGTGGTGATCGCGGACAGTGACGCGACCGAGGTGACGGGCGGCGGGCTCGCGGCCCCGGTCGCCCGTGCGGTGATGCAGGCGGTGCTGTCCGGATGAGCCCCTTACCGGTGGCTCCGACCTGCTGCGTTAGTCGGTCGACGGCGGATCCGCCGTCTGCGAAGTGTCCGGTTTGTGCATGCCGGTGCGACGGTTCGTACAATGCGCGCGCCGTGACTGTTCGTTTGCGACACTGGTGTTTTCGCGGGGTACTGCCCATCTTTGTTCGGTTGGTCCCCGATGGCACCCTTCGGCGCGTCGAGTGACCAGCCGCTCCAACCCTCCCCGCCCAGAAAGACCCTCGTCTTGGCCAGCAACACGCTCGGCGCCCGCCTTCTGAGGCGCAAGCCCGTCATCACCCTGATCGCCGAGAGCGAGGGCCGCGACGGCCTTCCCGCCGGTGCGCCCGAGGAGGGCGGACGTTCCGGCATCCACCTGCGCCGCTCGATCGGGCTCTGGCAGCTGTCCGCGATCGGCATCGGCGCCACCATCGGCACCGGCATCTTCTTCGTGCTGAACAGCGCGGTGCCGTCGGCCGGACCGGCCGTCATCCTGTCCTTCGTGATCGCCGCGGTCACCGCCGGCCTCACCGCGCTCTGCTACGCCGAGATGGCCTCGGCCATCCCGGTCTCCGGGTCCTCGTACTCCTACGCCTACGCCACCCTCGGCGAGGGCGTCGCCTTCGCCGTCGGCATCTGCCTGCTGATGGAGTACGGCGTATCGGCCTCCGCGATCGCGGTCAGCTGGGCCGAGTACCTCAACAAGTTCTTCGACCTGGCCTTCGGCTTCAAGATCCCCGAGGCGATCTCCGGCGCGCCGGACAGCACCCACTGGTTCAACCTGCCGGCGCTGCTGCTGGTCGCCATGGTCTGCTTCCTGCTGATCCGCGGCGTCAGCGAGTCGGTCAAGGTCAACACGGCCATGGTGGCCATCAAGCTGCTGATCCTGCTGCTCTTCATCTGCGTCGGGCTGACCGGCTTCCACTCCGGCAACCTGACCCCGTTCATGCCGCTGGGCATCGGCGGCGTACAGGTCGCCGCCTCCACCATCTTCTTCTCCTTCATCGGGCTGGACGCCGTCTCCACGGCCGGTGAGGAGGTCAAGAACCCCCGGCGCACCCTGCCGATGGCGATCCTCATCTCGCTGGTGGTGGTCACCCTGCTGTACATCCTGGTGGCCCTGGCCGGCGTCGGCGCCCAGCCGTGGCAGAAGTTCGAGGGGCAGGAGGCCGGCCTCGCCCAGATCCTCCAGGACATCACCGGCCAGAGCTGGCCGGCCATGCTCTTCGCGATCGGCGCGATCGTCTCGATCTTCTCGATCACCCTGGTGGTCATCTACGGCCAGACCCGCATCCTCTACTCGATGGGCCGCGACGGCATGCTGCCCAAGCGCTTCGCGGAGCTCTCGCCGCGCACCGGCACCCCGGTCTGGAACACCGTCGTGGTCGGGCTCGGCGTCGGCGCACTGGCCGCCTTCGTGCCGCTGCGCGTCCTGGCCGACATCACCAGCCTGGGCACCCTGATCGCCTTCTCGGTCGTGGCGATCGGCGTGATCGTGCTGCGCCGCACCCAGCCCGACCTGCCGCGCGGCTTCAAGGTGCCGGGCTACCCGGTCGTCCCACTGGTCAGCGTCGGCTTCTGCGCCTACCTGATCAAGGGCCTGCACGCGGACACCTTCAAGGCGGGCGGGATCGCCCTGGCGCTCGCGGTGGCGGTCTACTTCGGCTACAGCATCAAGCACTCCAAGCTGGAGCGGGCGGACCGGCAGGCCGAGGCCGGGAGCAAGGTCGGCTGAGTCGGCGGTGCGCCGCGGACGGGGCAGGCCGGGGGAGGACCGAACCCCTCGTCGGCCCCTTCCGTGTCGGCGGACACTCCCGTTCCCGACATGGCGACAGCGCACCGCCCCCGGCCCTAACCTTCCACCATGGTGAGCACCCGCACGTCCGGCCATTCCCGCCCGCGCGGCCGCTTCACCGGCCGGGGCGCGACCCCGACGACGCCCGCCCCGGCCGTCCCCCCGGCCGTCCCCCCGCTCCGGCGCGGACGCCCGCGCGGCGGCCCGGCCCGCCGGCCGTTCCCCCACCAGCGCGGCGGGAGCGGTCCGCCGGGCCCGCCCGATCGGCTGAACCGGACCGGCCTCGCCGCGCACCGCGGCGTCCAACTGATCGGCTGCCTGGTCGCCGCCGGGTGGGCGGCCGGCTTCCCGCTCGTCTCCGACTTGCCCAACCAGCGCCTGTGGGGCACCCTCGCCGCCCCCGCCTACCTGCTCGCCGGGCTGCTCTGCGTGGTCCTGCCGCGCCGGCTCGCCGCCCGGGCCGGGGCGGCGGTCGCCCTGCTGGGCGCCGTCCTGGTGCCGCTGGTGGCGCTGGTGCTGCAGGGCCGCCACCAGTCGGAGGTGATGGTGGTCGAGCGCTCGGCGCACCTGCTGTTCACCACCGGCAGCCCGTACCTGGCGCACCCGGCGGTGGTCACCGACTACAACCCGTACCTGCCCGCGATGTCGCTGTTCGGGGTGCCGCACACCCTGCTCGGCGAGGGCAGCGCCGCCGCCCGGCTGGCCGGGGACGCCCGGATCTGGTTCGCGCTGGCCTTCGTGGCCTGCCTGCTGGCGAGCTGGCGGCTGCTGCGGCCCAGCCGGGACCGCGCGCCGCTGCTGCCGCTGGCCGTGCTCACCGCCTCGCCGCTGGTCGCGCTGGCGCTGGTCGGCGGCGGGGTGGACCTGCCGCTGATCGGGCTCTGCTGCCTGGCCATGGCGCTGGCCGAACGGGACCGGACCATCGCCGCCGGGCTGGTGCTGGCCCTGGCCGGGACCCTGAAGTGGACGGTCTGGCCGGCGCTGCCGGTGGCCGTCCTGCTGCTCTGGCGGCTCTACGGCCGGCGGCCGGCCGCCCGGGCCGGGCTGACCGCGCTCGGCGCGGCCTCCGCCGTCATGGTGCCGTACGCCCTGACCCGGGCCGACGAGCTGCGCGAGCAGGTGGTGCGCTTCCCGCTCGGGCTGGCCGCGATCCAGACGCCGGCCGGCAGCCCGCTGCCCGGCAAGGTGCTGGCGGGGTTCGGCCCGACCGGGCACATCGCCTCGCTGGTGCTGCTGACCGTCGGCGGCCTCGGGGTGACGGTCTGGCTGCTGGCCCGGCCGCCGGTCTCCGCGATCGCCGCCGCGGACCTGCTGGCCGGGGGGCTGGCGATCGCCTTCACGCTGGCGCCGGCCGGGCGGTTCGGCTACCTGGCGCTGCCGGCCGTGCTGATGATCTGGCCCCGGCTGGCCGCCCGGCGGTGGAGCGCCCGCCCGCCCGTCCCGTCGGCCTGCCTGCTGGCGCACGCCGAGCCCGCCCTGCCCGCGGCGCGGTAGGGCGGGCGCGGCGGGGCGTCAGCGGTTGCCGGCGGCCTTGATGATCGAGGCGACGGCGGGACCGGCGGCGTCCACGCCGTGGCCGCCGCCCTCGACCTCGGCGGCGATCGCGAGGTTGCCCCGGTAGGCGGTGAACCAGCTGTTGGTGGTGGCGATGCCGGTGGCCTCGGCGGAGCCGGTCTTGGCGCCCGCGTTGTCGGAGATCCCGGCCATCACGTCCTTGGCGGTGCCGCCGGTGGCGGTGGCGGCCATCATCTGGCGCAGCTTGCCGGCGACGTCGGGGGTCATGTCGCGGGCGGCCTTCTGCTGCGGCAGCTCGGCGACCAGGACCGGCTGCTTGAAGCTGCCGCTCTGCACGGTGGCCGTGATCGAGGCGATGGCCAGCGGGTTCATCTGGACCTTGCCCTGGCCGATCGACTGCATGGCCTGCTCGTCCTTGTTGGTGCCGGCGTCCGGCACCACGGCGTCGAAGCTGGGCAGGCCGGTCTGCCAGTTCAGGCCGATGCCGTAGACGTCCTTGGCCGTGGTGGTCAGCGCGCCCGGCTTGAGGCTGGTCAGGCCCTGGTCGATGAAGGCCGTGTTGCAGGAGATCATGAAGTCCTGCTGGAGCGTGTTGTTCGGGTACGCGTCGGGGAACGAGTTCGGGATCTTCTTCGGGTTGCTGCTCAGGGTCGGGCAGGGCACCGGGGTGTCCGGGTTGACCCCGGCCTCCAGCAGGGCGGTGGAGGTGAGGATCTTCAGCGTGGAACCCGGGGCGAGCTGGCCCTGGAAGGCCCGGTTCAGACCGGTGACCGGCGCGTTGGCGAAGGCCAGGATCTGGCCGGTGCTCGGCTCGATGGCGACGATCGAGCCCTTCTTGCCGCCCAGGTCGGTCATCGCCTTCTCGGCGGCGGCCTGCAGGGTGGCGTCGATGGTCAGCTTGAACGGCTTCGGGGGCTTCGGGTCGACGATGGTGAACAGCCGGTCGGGCACGCTGTTCTGGTCGGCGGCGTTGGTGATCACCACGCCGGTGCCGTTGTCGCTCTGGTCCTTGTTCTGGTCCGCGAGCAGCTTGGCGGTCTTGGCCTGCACGGTGGCGACCAGCGGGGTGATCGAGGGGCTGTTCAGCGCCTTGTTGTTGCGGTCCACCACGTTGCCCGCCATCGGGGGCAGCGGCTGGACGGAGATCGTCTCGCCGGGGGCCAGGTGCGGGTGGATCACCGACGGGGCCCAGTGCACGGCCGGGGTGTTGTCGCTCATCTTCACGACGCTGAGGAAGCCGTTGTAGTCCCAGACCCGGTTGGTGCCCTCGAACTCGGCGCGCGCCTTGAAGCCCATCAGCACCCCGGCCGGGCCGGCGGACGGCGCCGCGGACGGCGTGCCGGAGGCGGGGTCGGTGGCGCCCGGGGTGGCGGCGGGGGTCGTGCTCTTGGCGGGGGAGGGGGTGCCGGTCGCCGAGGCGAAGGCCGCCGGGGTGGCCGGGCCGGCCGACGCCAGGGTGAGCCCGCTCGGCTTCACCTGGTCGCGGAACGCGCTCAGCGCGGTGGTCGCGGTCGCCGGGTCGTCGGTCAGCGAGGCCGCCTTGGCGAGGTCGCCGGCCGCCCAGGCGTCCAGGAAGTCCTTGGCCCCGGCCGCGGCCTGCTCGGCGGTCGGGGGCTCGGCGACCACCGTGCGCTGCTTCTTGGCGGCGGGCTCGTCCTTGTCGTCCGAGCCTCCGACGAGGCTGTACGCCCCGTAGCCGCCGGCGGCGAGCATGGCGACGGCCACGCCGGTGATCAGGCCGGTCTTCGCGCCATTGCGCATGGTGATGTGCCCCCAAGGGTCAGGCGGTCGGCCGCAGCCGGAGCTGGCCGGATGCGCGTTCGGAGCCCAGCCTAGGCAGCCGGGCTCCGTGCACCGACGAAGGGAGCCGGTCTTGTGACGGTTCTGGTACGTGGTGCGCACCACCCCGGTACCCTTCGCCACTCTCCGTCCGCGGTCAGATCCAGGTGTTGAACCACATCCTCCGGCGCCAGTCCTCCATCGGGATCGTCTCGCCGGTGTACAGGGGGTGGAAGAAGAGGAAGTTCCACATGATCAGCAGGACCACCAGGCCGGCCGCCGCGGCGCCGATGACCCGCCGGTCCCGGGAGGCCCCGGCCGGTCCGATCAGCGCGCCCACCAGCATGGTCACGGCGAGCACCAGGAACGGCACGAAGCAGACCGCGTAGAAGAGGAAGATCGTCCGCTGCTGGTAGGCGAACCAGGGCAGGTAGCCGGCGGCCAGGCCGCAGAGCACCGCGCCGGCCCGCCAGTCGCGCCGGGCCGCCCACCGCCACAGGCAGTAGACCAGGGCGATCACGCCGGTCCACCAGAGCAGCGGGGTGCCGATGCCCAGCACCTCGCGGGCGCACTCGTTCACCGTGCAGCCCGCCGCCCCCTGCTTCGGGGACTCGTAGAAGAAGGAGACCGGCCGGCCCAGGACCAGCCAGCTCCACGGGTTGGACTGGTAGGTGTGCGGGTCGCTCAGGTGGGTGTGGAAGTCGTAGACCGTCGAGTGGTAGTGCCAGAGCGCCCGCAGGCCCTCCGGGATCCACGGGTAGTCGGTGGAGCGGCCGACCGCCCAGTCGCGGCCGTAGCCGCCCTGGTTCGGCACGGTGCTGCTGGCGAACCAGCCCCACCAGGAGGTCACGTAGACGACCGCCGGGACCACCACGACGGAGACGAAGGCGGGCACCGCGTCGCGGACCAGCGTCCACAGGTAGGGGCGGTCGGCTCCGGCGAGCCGGCGCGAGCCGGCGTCCCACAGCACCGTCAGCAGGCCGAAGGCGGCCGCCACGTACAGGCCGCTCCACTTGGTGGCGCAGGTCAGGCCGACGCAGACGCCGGCCGCGATCCGGTACGGGCGCCAGCCCAGGTTCATCCGGCGGGCGAACGCCGGGTCAGGCCCGCCGCCGTGCGCCGCGAGGCGGGCGGCGATCCGGGCCCGGGTGTGGTCGCGGTCCAGCAGCAGGCAGCCGAAGGCGGCGAGGATCCAGAACATCACCACCAGGTCCAGCAGCGCGGACCGGCTCATCACGAAGTGCAGGCCGTCCACCGAGAGCAGCAGGCCGGCCACGCAGCCCAGCAGGGTCGAGCGGAACAGCCGGCGGGCGATCCGGGCCACCATCAGCACCGACAGGGTGCCGAGCAGCGCCACCGCGAACCGCCAGCCGAAGGGGTTCATCCCGAACAGCTGGATGCCGGCGCCGATGATCCACTTGCCGACCGGCGGATGCACCACGTAGGACGGGTTCGACCGGTACGGGACCGCGTCGCCCGCCATGATCTGCTCGTTGGCGCCGTCCGGCCAGCTGATCTCGTAGCCGCCGTGCCAGAGCGCGTAGGCGTCCTTGGCGTAGTACGTCTCGTCGAAGATGATCGCGTTCGGCGAGCCGAGGTCGCTGAACCGCAGCGCGCCGGCGAACAGCGCCACCGCGAGCGGGCCGAGCCAGCCGGCCCAGCGGACCAGCCAGGACCAGAGCGGTGCGGGCAGGGACAGGCCGAGCCGGAGCAGCAGCGGCGAGGGCGGCACCCGCTTCGGGGTGACGCCCGGGCCGTCCGGCATCGGCGGGACCAGGCGCTCGGCCAGGGTGGCGGCCGGCGGCGGCGCGTAGCCGAAGCGGGCCAGGCCGCGCAGCCAGGTGGGGCGCGGTGGCGGCGGGGGTATCGGGCCCCCGCCGTCGTCGCCGCCGTCGGGGTCGACGGCCCCGTCGCCGCCGTCCGGGTCGCGGGGCCCGGGCAGGGCGGGTGACGACTGGTCCGTCAGGACCGGCACGCCGACGTCACCCCGCGCGGTGCGGTCTGTACCAGTGGGCGTCTGCGCCGCCGTGTCGCCGTTCATCCGCCACATCGTAGGGGCGCATCGTGAGCCTGCGGAGGCTCCCTCCGAAGCTGCCCGAATCGTCACCAAAAGCGCCCGGCGGCCGGTTGCTGGAAGGATGGGGTCCGTGACAGGAGTACTGGTACTGGCAGGCACCCCCATCGGCGACGTCGCGGACGCCCCGCCCCGGCTGCTCACCGAGCTGGCCGCGGCGGACGTCATCGCGGCCGAGGACACCCGGCGGCTGCGCCGGCTCACCCAGGCGCTCGGGGTGACCCCGGCCGGGCGGGTGGTCTCCTACTTCGAGGGCAACGAGGTCGGGCGGACCCCCGAACTCGTCGAGGCGCTGCTCGGCGGCGCCCGGGTGCTGCTGGTGACCGACGCCGGGATGCCGTCCGTCTCCGACCCCGGCTACCGGCTGGTGGCCGCCGCGGTCGCCGCCGACGTCAAGGTGACCGCGGTGCCCGGGCCGTCCGCGGTGCTCACCGCGCTGGCGCTGTCCGGACTGCCGGTCGACCGGTTCACCTTCGAGGGCTTCCTGCCGCGCAAGAGCGGTGACCGGGCCCGGCAGCTGGCCTCGATCGCGGCCGAGCCGCGCACCATGGTCTTCTTCGAGGCCCCGCACCGGATCGCCGAGGCGCTCGCCGCGATGGCGGAGGCGTTCGGCGCCGAGCGGCCGGCCGCGGTGTGCCGCGAGCTGACCAAGACCTACGAGGAGGTCCGGCGCGGACCGATCGGCGAGCTGGCGGCCTGGGCGGCGGAGGGCGTCAAGGGCGAGATCACCGTCGTCGTGGCGGGCGCGCCGCCGGCCGCGCCGCAGGAGCTGACCCCGGCCGAGCTGGCCCGGCTGGTGGCCGTCCGGGAGGAGGCCGGAGAGCGCCGCAAGGAGGCGATCGCGGCGGTCGCGTCCGAACTGTCGTTGCCCAAGCGGGAGGTCTTCGACGCGGTCGTGGCGGCCAAGAACGCGGCCGGCCGGGCCCCCGGCGGCGCGCCCGGAGAAGCCTCCTGAAGTGCTCGCGACAAGCCGCTGAGCTGCGGGTACGCACTGTTCGTCGGCGATGTGCCGCATGGCGCGCGGGCGCGTACCGTGGAGAGAAGGCCCCGGGTAAACGCCCGTCGAGCTGAAGCTTCGGTCGAGGTTCCCGGACAGGACCCACCCTTTCGTATAGGGATTCCCAACCTGCCTCCAAGTCTTCACAAGACGGGCATCTCCGGGGGCGGTCCGGGCATTTCCTGGGATGGAAAGACCCAGCCGGGCGAGCGCCCGGCGGGCGCTGGGAGACGGCTATGAGCGAGACGATCGGTAGCCCCCGCAGTGGCAACGCCCTGAGCGACCCCGGCCCGAGCGGCACCGGCCCGAGCGGCCGGACGCACACTCCCGTCGAGACCGTCCGGGAGGCCTACTCCTTCGCGTGCCTGAGCTGCGGGTACGGCTGGGAGCAGGCGTACGACATCGAGCACCACGTGGGCCGGGACGGGCACGTCGTGTTCGAGTACCACGCCAACGGAGTCCGGGTGCCGTCGCCGCTGCTCAAGCCGACCTGCCCGGGCTGCGGCGGCCACACCGTGCGGATCATGCGCGAGGGCCGGGTGGGCACCGCCGACCAGTCGGTGCGGCACGCCCCCGGGTTCGCGGCGCACGCCGAGCCGGCCGGGTCGCCGGCGATGGGCCGGCCGGTGCGCACCGCCCCGGCGGGCGGGCGCTGGGCGCGGTTCTGGGCGCGGCTGCGGGGCTGACGGCCGCCGGGCGGCAGCGGGCCGGCGCTCCGGGGCGGTCCCCGGGCCGCCGGCCCCCGCCGTCGGAGGGCGCCCGCGGGCGCTCGCCGTCGGGGGGTGCCCGCGGGCGCGACCAGGTCCTCTCTTCCGGATCACGTCGGATCAGCGGGCGTCGTTGGAGTGCGTGCATCGGCGGTGCGGAGGAGGGAGTCCATGCGGAGCATCGGCGACCGACGACAAGCCGTCGAGGTGCGTGCTCCGGCGGCGCCCGCTCGGCGTGATCCGGAAGAGAGGGCCTAAGCTTGCGGACCATGGCGGCCACTGCAGAGCACAGCACCACCGGGGGCACCACTCCCGCGTACTACGTCACCACCCCGATCTACTACGTCAACGATCGCCCCCACCTCGGCCACGCGTACACCACCGTGGCGGGCGACGTGCTGACCCGCTGGCACCGCCAGCGCGGCGAGAAGGTGTGGTACCTGACCGGCACGGACGAGCACGGTCAGAAGATCCTGCGCACCGCCGAGGCCAACGGCGTCACCCCGCAGGAGTGGTGCGACAAGCTGGTCGAGGAGGCCTGGAAGCCGCTCTGGCAGCACCTGGAGATCGCCAACGACGACTTCGTCCGCACCACCCAGGAGCGGCACACCGCCCGGGTGCAGGAGTTCGTCCAGGACCTGTACGACAAGGGCGAGATCTACAAGGGCGGCTACTCCGGCCCGTACTGCGTCGGCTGCGAGGAGTACAAGCTCCCCGCCGAACTGCTCGACGGCGCCGCCGAGGGCGAGAAGCTCTGCCCGATCCACAAGAAGCCGGTCGAGTGGCTGGAGGAGGAGAACTACTTCTTCCGCCTCTCCGCGTACGGCCCGAAGCTGCTGGAGTTCTACGCCGAGAACCCCGGCTTCATCGCCCCCGAGTCGGCCCGCAACGAAGTGCTGCGCTTCGTCGAGCAGGGCCTGCAGGACCTCTCCATCTCCCGCTCCACCTTCAACTGGGGCGTCCCGCTGCCCTGGGACGAGAAGCACGTCCTGTACGTGTGGGTGGACGCGCTGCAGAACTACATCACCGCGGCCGGCTACGGCGCCGACCCGGAGCGGTTCGCCGAGCTGTGGCCGGCGTCGGTGCACCTCGTCGGCAAGGACATCCTGCGCTTCCACGCGGTGATCTGGCCCGCGATGCTGATGGCCGCCGGCCTGCCGCTGCCGAAGCGGGTCGTCGCCAACGGCTGGCTGATGGTCGGCGGCGAGAAGATGTCCAAGTCCAACCTGACCGGCATCGCCCCCACCGACCTGACCTCGCACTTCGGCGTGGACGCCTACCGCTACTACTTCCTGCGGGCGATCCCGTTCGGCACCGACGGCTCCTTCTCCTGGGAGGACTTCACCGCCCGGTACACCTCCGAGCTGGCCAACGACTTCGGCAACCTCGCCTCCCGGGTGGCGGCCATGGTCGGCAAGTACTTCGACGGCGCGCTGCCGGCCGAGGCGGCGCCGGGCGAGGCCGAGCGGGCCGTCGCGGACGGCCTGGCGGCGGCGGTCGCGGCCGCCGACCGGAAGATCGGCGAGGAGCTGGACTTCGCGGGCGGGATCGCGGCGGTCTTCGACTTCGTCAAGCAGGTCAACGGCTACCTCACCGAGCAGGAACCGTGGAAGGTCGCCAAGGACGACTCGGCCGCGGGCCGGGCCCGGCTGGCCACCGTCCTCTACACCGCCGCCGAGTCGCTGCGGGCGACCGCGGTGCTGCTCAACCCGGTGATGCCGACGACCGCGGAGAAGCTCTGGGCCTCGCTCGGCGCCGCCGAGGGCCTGGGTCCGCTCGCCGCGCAGACCGTCGCCGAGGCCGCGCAGTGGGGCCGGCTGCCCGCCGGCGCCACCGTCACCAAGGGCGACATCCTGTTCCCCCGTCTTGAGGAGAAGCCGGCCTCCTGAGGCCGGAGAGGAACGACTGATGCCGAAGAAGGACGACGACCGGTCCACCCCGCCGCCGCTGCCCGCCCCGCTGGCGGTGGCGGTCGCCGACTCGCACACCCATCTGGACATGCAGTCCGGCACTCCCGAGGAGGGCCTGGCCAAGGCCGCCTCGGTCGGGGTGGCCACCGTCGTCCAGGTCGGCTGCGACGTGCCGGGCTCGCGCTGGGCCGCCGAACTGGCGGCCCGGTTCGAGCAGGTGCACGCCGCCGTCGCCCTGCACCCCAACGAGGCGCCGCGGATCTTCCTCGGCGATCCCGACGGCTGGTCCGGACAGCGCCGGGAGCCGGGCGGGCAGGCCGCGCTCGACGCGGCGCTGGCCGAGATCGACGCGCTCGCGGCGCTGCCGCAGGTCCGCGCGGTCGGCGAGACCGGCCTCGACTACTTCCGCACCGGGCCGGAGGGGGTGGAGATCCAGAAGGAGTCGTTCCGCCGCCACATCGCGATGGCCAAGCGGCACGGCAAGGCCCTGGTGATCCACGACCGGGACGCCCACGAGGACGTCATCGCCGTCCTGCTGGAGGAGGGCGCCCCCGAGCGGACCGTCTTCCACTGCTACTCCGGCGACGCGGACATGGCCAAGGTCTGCGCCGAGCACGGCTGGTACCTCTCCTTCGCCGGCCCGGTCACCTTCAGGGCCAACCAGCCGCTGCGGGACGCCCTGGCCGCCACCCCGCTCGACCGGATCCTGGTCGAGACCGACGCCCCCTTCCTCACTCCCCACCCCTACCGCGGCCGCCCCAACGCCCCGTACCTCATCCCGGTCACGGTCCGCTCGATGGCCGACACCCTGGGCCTGCCCGAGGACGAGCTCGCCACCGCGATCGCGGAGAACACGGCGCGGGCCTTCGGGTACTGATCCGGTCGAACGAATAGCGGGTTCCGGAGGACGGTCGAGGTGGTTTCACCCGGTTCCCAGGTTGCGGACCGGTTCCGCAAGCCCGGGCAGTACGCCGACAAGGGCATCCCGTACTACTGGCGGGTCGAGCGGGGCATCGACGACCTCCCGATCGTCCACGAGTTCCACCGGGACGAGGAGAAGGGCGTCTACCTGCCGGCCGCGCAGCACGAGGGCGTGCTGCGGACGGCCGTTCCCTTCCCCGTGGAGATCGACCTCGCGGCGGTCGTCGAGCTGTGAGGGGCTCGCGCGCCCGTATCCTTGGCGGGTGAGCACCACCGACCCCACCTCTGACAGCCGCCCCCAGCCTCCGGCCGGGGGGACCCCCTTGCTCGGCGGCGCGGACATCCGGGCGCTGGCGGACGCGTTCGGCGTGAAGCCGACCAAGCAGCGCGGGCAGAACTTCGTCATCGACGGCAACACCGTGCGGCGGATCGTCCGGGCCGCGGAGGTGACCGGGGAGGACGCGGTGGTCGAGGTCGGGCCCGGGCTCGGGTCGCTGACGCTCGCGCTGCTGGAGGTCGCCCGGCACGTCACCGCCGTGGAGATCGACCCGGTGCTGGCGCGGCACCTGCCGGACACCGTCGCCGCCCGGATGCCCGGGAAGGCCGGGGCGTTCGACCTGGTGTTCAGCGACGCCATGCTGGTCACCGAGCTGCCCGGGCCGGCGCCGACCGCGCTGGTCGCCAACCTGCCGTACAACGTGGCCGTGCCGGTGCTGCTGCACATGCTGGCCACCTTCCCCAGCATCGAGCGGACCCTGGTCATGGTGCAGAGCGAGGTCGCCGACCGGCTCGCCGCCAAGCCCGGCAACAAGGTGTACGGCGTCCCGTCGGTCAAGGCCAACTGGTACGCCGAGGTGAAGCGGGCCGGGGCCATCGGCCGCAACGTCTTCTGGCCCGCCCCCAACGTCGACTCCGGGCTGGTCTCGCTGGTCCGCCGCGAGCCGCCGAGGACCACCGCGAGCCGCGAGGAGGTGTTCGCGGTCGTCGACGCCGCGTTCGCCCAGCGCCGCAAGACCCTGCGGGCCGCGCTGACCGGCTGGGCCGGCTCCGCCGCCGGGGCCGAGCAGGCGCTCGCCGCCGCCGGGATCGACCACAAGCTGCGCGGCGAGATGCTCACCGTCGAGCAGTTCGCCGCCATCGCCGAACACAAGCCGGAGTAGGGGACTTCCCGTGAGCGTCACGGTCCGCGTACCCGCCAAGGTCAACGTGCAGCTCGGGGTCGGCGGCCTGCGCGCCGACGGCTTCCACGACCTGGCCAACGTCTTCTTCGCGGTCGCCCTCGGCGACGAGGTGACCGCGACGGCGGGCGAGCCCGGCACGGGCGTCACCCTGAGCTGCGCCGGACCGGACGCCGACGCCGTCCCGCTGGACGGCAGCAACCTCGCCGCCCGCGCCGCCCGGCTGCTCGCCGCCCGGCACGGCCTCGCCGAGCCCGACGTCCACCTGCACATCGCCAAGGCCATCCCGGTGGCCGGCGGCATGGCCGGCGGCAGCGCCGACGGCGCGGCGGCGCTGGTCGCCTGCGACGCCCTGTGGGGGCTCGGCACGCCGACCGGGGTGCTGCTGGAGCTGGCCGCCGAACTCGGCTCGGACGTGCCGTTCGCGCTGGTCGGCGGCGTCGCCCTGGGCCGCGGCCGGGGCGAGATCCTGGAGCCGCTGCCCGTCACCGGCGGCTTCCACTGGGTCTTCGCGGTCGCCGACGGCGGCCTGTCCACCCCCGCCGTCTTCCGCGAGTGCGACCGCCTGCGCGAGGAGGCCGGCACCGGCTCCGCCGACACCGAGGTGCCCACCCCCGACGCCGACCCCGCGCTGCTCGCGGCCCTCGCCGGCGGCGACGCCGTCGCGCTGGCCGCCGCGCTGGCCAACGACCTCCAGCCGGCCGCCCTGTCGCTGCGCCCCGCGCTCGCCGACACCCTCCGGGCCGGCACCGCGGCCGGCGCGCTCGGGGCGCTGGTCTCCGGCTCCGGCCCGACCTGCGCCTTCCTGGCCAAGGACGCCGACGCCGCCGAGGCCGTCGCCGCCGCGCTGCGCGCCTCCGGCAGCTGCCGGACCGCGCACGCCACCCACGGGCCGGTGCCCGGCGCGGCCGTGGTGGTCGCGGCGTGACGGCCGTGCTGCGGCGGTGAAGGCCGCGGCGTCCGGCTCGTAGCGGCCGGTCGGGCCGACGGCCGAGCGCGCGGGTACCCGGGGCGGGCCCACTAGGCTGGGAGGCTCCGGGCTCCGCCCGAGCCCGGACCGTCGAACCCAGGAGCGCAGCACACGTGGCCGTCAACCTCGCCACCATCGAGTCCGTCACGAAGGTCTACGGCACCCGGGCCCTTCTGGACGGGGTCAGCCTCGGCGTCAGCGAGGGCGACCGGATCGGCGTCGTCGGACGCAACGGCGACGGCAAGACCACCCTGATCCGGATGCTCGCCAAACTGGAGGAGCCGGACGGCGGGCGGATCACCCACGCCGGCGGGGTGGAGATGGCCGTCCTCACCCAGCACGACTCGCTGGACCCGGCCGCCACCATCCGGCACGAGGTCATCGCCGACCGGGCCGACCACGAGTGGCTCGGCGACGCCCGCATCCGCGACATCATCGAGGGCCTCTTCGGCGGCCTCGACCTGCCCGGCTTCCCCGACGGCCTGGACACCGTGATCGGCCCGCTCTCCGGTGGTGAGCGCCGCCGGATCGCCCTCGCCAAGCTGCTGCTCGGCTCGCCCGACCTGATCGTGCTCGACGAGCCCACCAACCACCTCGACGTCGAGGGCATCGCCTGGCTCGCCCGGCACCTCCAGAACCGCCGCTCCGCGCTCGTCTGCGTCACCCACGACCGCTGGTTCCTCGACCAGGTCTGCACCCGGATGTGGGACGTCCAGCACGGCTCCGTGCACGAGTACGAGGGCGGCTACTCCGACTACGTCTTCGCGCGAGCCGAGCGCACCCGGATCGAGGCCACCGAGGAGCAGAAGCGCCAGAACCTCGCCCGCAAGGAGCTCGCCTGGCTGCGCCGCGGCGCCCCGGCCCGCACCTCCAAGCCGCGCTACCGGATCGAGGCCGCCAACGCGCTCATCGCCGACGTCCCCGAGCCGCGCGACAAGAGCGAGCTGATGAAGTTCGCCAACGCGCGCCTGGGCCGGACCGTCTTCGAGCTCGAAGGCGTCACGGTGAAGGCCGGCCCGAAGCTCCTGCTGGAGAACGTCACCTGGCAGCTCGGCCCCGGCGACCGGATCGGCCTGCTCGGCGTCAACGGCGCCGGCAAGACCTCGCTGCTGCGCGCGCTGCGCGACGCGTACGCCTCGGAGGGCGACGTCCAGCCCACGTCCGGGGTCGTCAAGGTCGGCAAGACGGTGCGGCTGGCGTACCTCTCCCAGGAGGTCGCCGAGCTGGACCCGGCCACCCGGGTGCTGCAGGCCGTCGAGCAGGTCCGCTCCCGGGTCGACCTCGGCAAGGGCCGGGAGATGAGCGCCGGCCAGCTCTGCGAGCAGTTCGGCTTCGGCAAGGACAAGCAGTGGACGCCGGTCGGCGACCTGTCCGGCGGCGAGCGGCGCCGGCTCCAGCTGCTCCGGCTGCTGATGGACGAGCCCAATGTGCTGTTCCTCGACGAGCCCACCAACGACCTCGACATCGAGACGCTCAACCAGCTGGAGGACCTGCTCGACGGCTGGCCCGGGTCGATGGTCGTCATCAGCCACGACCGCTTCTTCATCGAGCGGACCACCGACGTGACCTACGCGCTGCTCGGCGACCGGCGGATGCGGATGCTGCCGAACGGCGTCGACGAGTACCTGGAGCGGCGGACCGCGATGGCCGCCGCCGCCGCGGCCGCCGCGGCTTCGGCCGCCGCCGTCCCCGGTGCGGCGCCGGCGGCCGGTGGCGAGGCCGGGGCTTCCGCGCTCTCGGGCGGGGACCTGCGGGCGGCCAAGAAGGAGATGCAGAAGCTGGAGCGGCAGATCGCCAAGCTGGACGAGAAGGAGTCCAAGCTGCACTCCCAGCTCGCCGAGCACGCCGCCGACTTCTCCAAGGTCGCCGAGCTGGACGGCCGGCTGCGGGCGGTCCGGGAGGAGAAGGAGGAGCTGGAGATGAGCTGGCTGGAGCTCGCCGAGCAGGTCTGAGCCGCGCCGTCCCGGCCTCAGCGGCTTCCGCCGCGGGTGCCGGCGAGGAGCGTGTCCAGTTCGTCCGCCGCACGGCCCAGCGCGCTGCGCGTCGGGTCGTGCGGGCGGGTCGGCCGCACCGCCGCCCGGGTCGGCGGACGGTGCGCGCGGGCCGCGGCCGTCAGCTCGTCCAGCGCCCGGCCGACCCGCTCCACCTCCACCGGATCCGGCACCCGCCCGCCGTAGCGGCGCTGCGCCGCGAACGCCGCCACCGCACCGCTCAGCCGTTCCAGGGCGGCGGTCGCCGGCAGCCACTCGGCGGCCGCCCGGCCGGCCGGGGGCGGCTCGGCCAGCCCCCGTTCGACCTCGGCGCGGGCGTCGGCCAGCGCCCGGTAGGCGGTGCGGCGCAGCCACACCTCGGCGCCCGCCTCCGGGACGGGGCCGGGTCCGCCGGACGAGCCGTCGGGGGATGGGGCGTCCGGCCGTGCGACCGAGCCCAGGTAGGCCTTGAGCGCCGTCGTCGCGGTCACCAGGCGCGGCTCGATCCGGTGCCGCGGCCGCTCGGGCCAGAGCAGGTAGCCGAACAGCAGCACGATCGCGCTGGCCAGCGCGGTGTCCAGGACCCGCGGCCGGAACTCGGCCACCCCGTCCTGCCCGCCCAGCTGCAGCAGGACCAGCGCCATCGGCGTCATGACCACGGTGTTCAGCCCGTAGTGCGCCGCCGTCGCGTAGGGCAGCAGCGCCACGCAGAGCGCGGCGATCGCCACCAGCGCCCACGGCCCGCCGGCCGGGGCCAGCACCGCCGCCGTCACCGCCACCCCCAGCACCGTCCCGACCGACCGGCTCACCGCGCGCAGGAACACCGAACCGAGGTCCGGCTTCAGCACGAAGGCGATCGTCATCGGCACCCAGTAGCTCCTGCTCAGCGGCAGGGCGGCGGTCACCGCCGCGCCGACCGCGACGCACAGCGCGAGCCGCGCCCCGTACCGGGCCGCGCCGGGCGACACCAGCCGCACCCGCAGCCGCCACGGGTCCGGCGGCGGGACCGGCGCCGTGCCGAGCACCGCCTCCCGGCCCGCCACCGTCCCGGCGGCCGCGCGCAGCGCCGCGTCCAGGGCCCGCCGGGACGGCGTGTCCGGCGCCCAGTCGGGCACCGCGACCTCGCCGCCGCCGCGCTCCACCGCCCGGGCCAGCCGGCCCGGGACGGCGGCGACCTCGGGCGGCACCGGCCGCCAGGCCCAGAGCAGGCCGGTGGCGGCCTCGGTCGCCGCCAGCGCGGCCCGGTACATCGCATGGCCGCGGTGGGGGTGACGGGGCGGCGGGAGCACGTCCTGGAGCTGGTTCAGACGGGCGGTCAGCACCTGGCGGGAGGCCGCGCCCCGCGGCGTCCCCAGATCGGCGAGCATCCGGCCGAGCGCGTCGTACGCGGCGGCCAGCGCCCGGGTGACGGGGTCGGCCGCGGGCGCCCGGCGTCCGCGCGGCGGGAAGCGGCGGGGCGGGAGCGGGAGCGGGAGCAGGCCGAGGAGCAGGACCAGCGCGGCGCCCGCCGGCATCATCGGCGCCGCCGCCCACCACGGGTGCGGCAGCGGCATGCCGCTGCCGAGCGCGGCGGACACGAGCAGCAGCAGGCCCGCCGCCGAGCCGCGCGGCCCCGTCGCGCTCAGCGCCCCGGAGACGAAGGCCGTCACGGTGAGCGCCGCGCCCAGGGCGAGCGCGTCGGCCCGGACGTGCTGGAGGGCGGTGCCCACCAGCATCCCCAGCGCCGAGGCGGACACCGCGGTGGCGATCCGCCGGGCCCGCAGCCCCACCGGCTCGACCCGATCGTTCATGGTGGTGTGCATCGCGCCGAGCCCGGCGAACACCCCCAGGTCCACCCGGTGCGCCAGCACTCCGGCGGCCAGTGCCACCGCCATGCCGAGCGCGGCCCGCATCATCGGCGCGACCGGCGGCGCCGGCCGGGTCGGGCGGGCGGCCCGGGCCCACCAGGGGGCGTCCGCGGCAGGGTCGTCCGCCGAGGGGGCTTCGGCGGCGGGGTTGCGGCTCACGGGGCCATCCGATCCGCGGCGGGCCGTCGGGCTCCGGGGCGGTACGGGACCGGGCGGGGCGGGGGCGGCCAGGGTCGCTGCTGTGCGACGTTGCGCGGCAGATGAGGTCGCGTCCGGGACGACCGGACCCGGCCAGTCTAACGGCCGTCACCGGCCCGCACGTGTCGAGTTCGTACCGATCGCGTACAAGCGGGCCGTGGGCCCTGCCGGTTCGTCGGGGGCGGTGGCTACGATGAACGAGGCGCCGTCCGTCCCGAGGGGCGGACGGTTTCGCCGGGCAGGGCGGGACGGGGCCCACACCCCGCATCCGTCCGGCCGGTTCGACCATGCGGTGGGACCGAGGAGTTGACGGTGTGTCGCGGCGCGTCGACCTGCGGGGGCGCGCCGCGTACGGGGGAGAGGTGGATTGCTGTGCCAGGCGAGGCTGGACCGGGCGGCGCGGGCTGGGCCGACGGCCCCAACGGCGAGGTGAGGCCGTGGTCGCTCGACAACAGTTGGATCGGGCGTGCGGTCGGACAGGTCCAGGTCGACGTCAGCGCCACCGCACTGGTGGCGGCGTTCGGCTCCAAGGACGTCAAGATCGAGCTCGACACGCTGACCGCGTTCAAGAAGAAGGTCGACGCGCTGCTGGCCTCGCTGGAGGGCTCGGAGGCGGCGCAGCACAAGATCAAGGAACAGAAGCTGACCGCGGGCAACCTCGGTAGCGGCTTCCACGAGTCGACCGATCTGATGGCCGCGTACGACCGGACCCACGCGGCGATCGCGCAGCTCTCGAAGGCGTTCGCGGAGCAGATCGACAAGATGAGCCAGGCGGTCGCGCAGACGGCGGGCAGCTACGGCAGCAACGAGGAGCACCAGACGGCGGCGGTCACCGCGGTCGCGAAGAACGCGGACGGCGGACCCGGCGGGTCTCCGGCGGTGACGGGCAAGTTCTGATGATCGTCGCGCGTGTCCGCTTTGTTGGAACGGGGAGCAACTGATGGCAGGTGGAACGAACTTCGAGGGAATCGGCCACCCTCAGCTCAAGGGGATGGTCGCCGGCAGCGATCCGGCGAAGGTGACCGGCCGCGGCAACCAGCTCAAGGACGCCGGGCGGGTGCTGGACGACCTCAGCCGGGCGCTGGCCGCCCACGTCGGCCAGATCCAGTGGGAGGGTCCGGCCGCCGAGAACTTCAAGACGTGGGCCGGCAACCTGAACAAGTCGGCCGCCATGATCAGCGAGTACTCCAAGGGGGCCGGCGACGCGATGGTCCAGGCCGGCGAGGCCCTGGGCGGCGCCAAGACCGGTGTGCCGGAGGTGCCGGCCACGGACATCGACACGGTGAAGCGGCACGCCGCGCAGCCGTGCCTGAAGCCCTCGCCGCTGAGCATCGCCGGTTTCGGCAACCCGACGGCGACGACCGACGCGATCATGAAGAAGGAGGACCCGACCTGGGTCTCCTACGCGGAGGCCGCGGCGGCGCAGAAGCGGGTGGACACCGCGCACCAGGAAGCCATCCACCAGATGGAGAAGCTGGGGCAGGCGTACGAGGCGGCGACCGCCAAGCTGAACGGGCTCAAGCTGCCCGAGCTGCCGGGGGCGGGCGGGGGCAAGGACGGTGTCGGCGGCAGCGAGGACGTCTGGGTCGGCGGCGGCGGTTCCGCCGGATCCGGTGGCTCCGGACGGACCCCGAACACGGGGACCGGCCGCAGCGGCGGGGGTTACGTCCCGGCCGGCGGTGGCGGGTACGGCGGTGGTGGCGGCTCCGTGACGCCGCGTCCGCCGGTGTCGGTGCCGGACGGGCCGCGGACTCCGGGGCACGACACGCCGATCCCGCCGCACGGCGGCGGTTCGGTGCCGCTGCCGGGCGACCCGAGTACGCCCGGCGCGGTGATTCCGCCGGGCACCTTCCCCGGGGACCGTCCGAGCACCGGGCTGGACAGCCTGCCGACGGTGCCGACGCTGCCCGGGCAGACCGGCCCGGTGGGGCCGAGCGGTGGCGGCCCCGTGGCGCCGTACCCCCAGGGCGGCGGCCCCGGGTACCCGGGGACTCCGGGCGGGGGGACCGGCCCGTTCCCCGGTGGTGGGCCGATCCCGATGGGCGGCACCGGTCCGTTCACCGGTGGGACCGTACCGCTGAAGGGCGGCGGGGGGCCCGTTCCCCCGAACCGGACCAGCACCTTCGGCGGCGGGAACCCGTCGGCGAAGAGCGGTGGTCCGGGGCCGACCGGCGGCGGGACCGTCTTCGGGGCGCGCGAGGCGGCCCAGGGGCGGCCCGGCGCACCCGGTGGCGGCTTCGGTGGATTGGGCGGCGGCATGCACCCGGGCGGTGGCGGCGGCCACGGTGGTGGCGCGGTCGGCGGCTCGCGCGGTCGGGGCTACAGCTCGACCGTCGGCGGCGTGGTCGGCGGGGCGCAGGGACCGGGGGCCGGCGGGGAGTTCACCCCGGGCGGCAGCGGCCTGCGCAACCGGGCGGCCGCGGCCGGGGCTGCGGCCGCCGAGGGCGCGGCGCGGCCGGGCCAGAACGGCATGATGGGTCCGGGTATGACGGGCGGCGCGGGGGAGCGGCGCGAGCGTGAGCGCCGCCGGCGGGCCGACTACCTGCACGAGGACGAGGAGACCTGGACCAGCGGTACCCCGAGGAGCAATCCGGGCGTGATTGAGTAGTGCGGAACGACTGCCCGGCCACTGGGCCCACACCCGGTGGCCGGGCAGTCCTGCGCGGGGCACTGCCCGTGCCCGACGGGGAAAGTGACGAGGGAGCAGTGATGCGGCGGACGAACGTACGGGGGCGCGGGCGGGGGTTCGCCGCGATGGTGCTGGCTGCGGGGGTGGTCGCCGTTGCCGGGGCAACGCCGGCCGCGGCGGAGTCGATCCGCGAGAACCAGTGGCACCTCGATGCGATGAAGGCATCGGAGGTGTGGAGGGTCAGCAAGGGGCAGGGCGTCACGGTCGCGGTGATCGACAGCGGCTTCAAGCTCGATCACCCCGACCTCGTGGGGCAGTTGCTGCCGGGTAAGGATTTCAGCGGGCTCCCCGGCGGTGTCGGGTCGTTCACCGAGAGCCATGGGACCGAGATGGCGGCGCTGATCGTCGGTTCGGGCAAGGGGATGGGCGGAAGCGGCGCCTACGGGCTCGCCCCCGAGGCCAAGGTGCTGCCGATCAAGATCCGGAACAACGACAATTCCGCGGGCGTGACCGGCTCCGAGTTCCTGAAGCAGATCGGTCAGGGCATCGTCTACGCCGCCGACCAGGGGGCGAAGGTCATCAACGTCTCCCAGGCGAGGTCGGCCGCTTCGCTGTCGGCGGCGGACCTGGCCGAGCTGAAGGCGGCTGTCGATCACGCGGCCGCCAAGGGCGCGCTGGTCGTGGCGGGTGCCGGGAACTCGGCGCAGAGCGGCAACCCGGTCGAGTACCCGGCGGCGTCGCCCGGGGTCATCGGTGTCGGAGCCGTGGACCGGAACGGTACGGTCACCGCCGAGTCGGAGCAGGGTCCGCAGGTCGACCTCGCCGCGCCGGGAATCGAGATCTACAACGCCTGCACCGGGCCGTCCGGCTACTGCAAGGGGCACGGCACATCGGACGCGACGGCGCTCGTCTCGGCCTCGGCGGCTCTGCTCTGGGCGGTGCACCCCGATTGGACGGCCAACCAGGTGGCCCGGGTCCTGCTCAACACCGCGGGCAAGGCGGACGACGGGGCCCAGCGGAACGACGCCCTCGGGTACGGCATCGTCCGGCCGAGGGTGGCGCTGACGGAGCCGGGGGATCCGGGGCCGGCGGATGTGTACCCGATCCAGGAGCAGCCGGTCGCGCAGCCCGCGCCGTCGGCCTCCGCCGTTCCCTCGGCGGCGACGCCCTCGGCCTCCGCGTCCGCCGCGCCGGTACCCGGGGAGGCGGCCACGCCGGTGCCGCAGCAGGAGCCGGTGGGCGAGAAGGCTTCCGGGTCGGGGAGCACCGTGCCCGTCGTGGTGGCGGTGGTCGCGGGGCTGGCCGTGGTCGCCGCGGTGGTCGTGGTGGTGGTGCGGCGGCGGGGCGCGAGGCCCCCGCGGCAGGCGGTGGCGGGTGCCGTGCCGCCTCCGCCGGCGTACGGGCCGCCGACTCCGCCGAGCGACAACCCCTACGCCAAGTAGCCCGCCCGGCGGCCGGGTCGGCGCCCGCGGTGGCCGTCCGGCGGGCGGGCGGCTCCGGGGGGCGCAGGCGCGGGGCGGGGCGCGGGTGTCACTCGGGTGGGCGCTGTCGGGGGTGTGGCGGGGTCGCCAGGGTTGGGGGTATGGGTGCGACGGGGCAGATGCGGCGGGCCGCTGCGGCGGCGCTGATCGGTACGGCGATCGAGTTCTACGACTTCTTCATCTACGGGACGGCCGCGGCGCTCGTCTTCGGTGAGGTCTTCTTTCCCGAACTGGGAACGGTTGGGGCGCTGTTGGCGGCGTTCTCGGTGTACGCGGTGGCGTTCCTGGCGCGGCCGCTGGGGGCGGTGCTGTTCGGGCACTTCGGGGACCGGCTGGGGCGCAAGACGACGCTGGTGGTGTCGCTGCTGCTGATGGGGCTGTCGACGGCGGCGGTGGGGGTGCTGCCGGGCTTCGCGGCGTGGGGGTGGTGGGCGCCGGTGGTGCTGGTGGTGCTGCGGGTGTTCCAGGGGGTCGGGCTGGGCGGCGAGTGGGGCGGCGCGGCGCTGCTGGTGGCGGAGAACGCGCCGGCGGGGCAGCGGGGGCGGTACGGGGCGTATCTGCAGTTGGGGCCGACGACCGGGTTCGTGCTGGCCAACGGGGTGTTCCTGGCGCTGCAACTCCGGCTGGACGAGGAGGCGTTCCGGTCCTGGGGCTGGCGGGTGCCGTTCCTGGCGTCGTTGGCGCTGGTGGCGGTGGGGCTGTTCGTACGGCTGCGGCTGGAGGAGACGCCGCTGTTCCGGGGCGAGGTGCGGACCGGGGCCGAGCGGGCACCGGTGGTGGAGGTGCTGCGCGGGCACTGGCGGACGGTGCTGGTGGGCTGCGGGGCGATCACGGTGGGGTACGCGCTGTTCTACCTGACCACCACCTACGCGCTGGCGTACGCGACGACGGGGCTCGGGGTGCCGAGCACGGTGGTGCTGTCGATGCTGCTGGCCGGTGCGGGGGGCAAGGCGGTGACGGTGTGGCTGAGCGCGCGGCGCAGTGACGAGTGGGGGCGGCGGCGGACGCTGCAGGGGGCGACGGGGCTGGCGGCGGCGTGGGGGCTGGTGCTGTTCCCGCTGCTGGAGACGGAGCGGCGCGGGCTGATGTTCCTGGCGCTGGCGGGCGCGATGGTGGTGCTGGGGTGCCTGCTGGGGCCGCTGGCGGCCTTCCTGCCGGAGCTGTTCCCGACCCGGGTGCGCTACACGGGGGCGGCGCTGACGTACAACCTGGGCGGGGTGGTGGGCGGGGCGACGACCCCGCTGATCGCGACCAGGCTGACCGAGGCGTACGGGACGGCGGAGCCGGTCGGCTGGTACCTGGCGGTGTGGGGAGTGGTGGCGCTGGTCTGCCTGCGACTGCTGCCGGAGACCAGCGGAACGGACCTCGCGGCGTCGGGCGCGCTGCGCGGCCGGGCCGCCGGAACCGATTTCCCAATCGGACCCCCGGCCGTGTAGTGTCTTCCTTGTTCGAGCGAGCGGGTGGAGCGGAAGCGAAGCCGGGAGCGCGAACAGGGAACAAGCCCCTATAGCTCAGTCGGTAGAGCGTCTCCATGGTAAGGAGAAGGTCTGCGGTTCGATTCCGCATGGGGGCTCGGTCGGGACCCTCGCCTCAGGGCGGGGGTCCTTTTCGTTGTGCCCGCACGATCGGGTGGTGAGACGGTCCGGTGAGACGGTCTGGCAGGTCGGGTACGGAATGCGCTCTGATGGTGCGTCATCGGCCGCCTTCCTCAGCCGGGCGGGGCTGCGGGCGGGACGCCGACCTGGAGGGGTCTCATGGGTGTTCGCCTCGTCGTGGTGGACGACCACCGGCTGTTGGCGGAGGCGCTGGCCACCGCGCTCCAGCTGCGCGGTCACCGGGTGCTCGCGGTGGGGTCGCCGGCTTCGTCGGCGGCCGAACTCGTGGCGGGCCGGCGGCCGGAGGTGTGTCTGCTGGGGGTGGCCGCGCCGGGTGAGCCGGGGGCGTTCGACGGGCTGCGGCGGATCCGCCGGGAGCGGCCCGAGGTGGCCGTGATCGTACTCGGTCCGGTCGGCGAACTGCGGGGCGTGGCGGGGGCGTTCGCCTCGGGCGCGGCCGGGTACGTGCCGAGCGACGAGCGGATCGAGGTGGTCGAGCGGGCGATCGCGCGGGCCCGGGCGGGTGAGGCGGCGGTCGCGGTGGAGGTGCTGCGGGGCGCGTTCGACCAGCTGCTGAGACCGGCGGCCGAGCCGGACGACGAGGCGCTGCGGCTGCTGCGGCTGCTGACCCGGCGGGAGGTCCAGGTGCTGGCGCGGATCGCGGACGGCGAGGACACCGCGGCGATCGCGGCGGGGATGCGGATCGCGGCGAGCACGGCCCGCACGCACGTCCAGCGGGTGCTGATGAAGCTCGGCGCGCGGACCCGGCTGGAGGCGGCGGCGGTGGCGGCGCGCACCGGTCTGCTGGAGCGGATGGCGCGCGGCTGACGGGCGGGCGACGGGCAGGCGGACGGCGCCGGGAGCGGCCCGCGGGGTGGTTCGGAGCACCCCCGGCGGCCAGGGAGAATAGCCGCAGTCGTACGTACGTCCCCGATGGTCCGCCGACGGCGGTCCATCGCCCGCTGGAGGTCGCATCATGAGTAAGTACCTGGTCACGGGTGGCGCCGGCTATGTCGGCAGTGTGGTCGCCGCCCACCTGCTGGAGGCGGGACACCAGGTGACCGTCCTGGACGACCTCTCGACCGGCTTCCGCGAGGGCGTGCCGGCCGGTGCGGAGTTCGTCGAGGGCCGGATCCAGGAGGCCGGCGAGGTCCTGGACGGCTCCTTCGACGGCGTGCTGCACTTCGCCGCCTCCTCGCAGGTCGGCGAGTCCGTCGCGGACCCGGAGAAGTACTGGCGCAACAACGTGGCCGGCTCGCTGGAGCTGATCAGCGCGATGCGCGCGGCGGGCGTGCGCAAGCTGGTGTTCTCGTCGACCGCCGCCACCTACGGCGAGCCGGAGTCCGTGCCGATCGCCGAGACGGCCCGCACCGCGCCGACCAACACCTACGGCGCCACCAAGCTGGCCGTGGACCACCTGATCACCAGCGAGGCCGTCGCCCACGGCCTGGCCGCCGTCTCGCTGCGCTACTTCAACGTGGCCGGCGCGTACGGCGCGTACGGCGAGCGGCACGACCCGGAGTCGCACCTGATCCCGCTGGTGTTCCAGGCGGCCCTCGGTCAGCGCGAGCACATCGCGGTGTACGGCGACGACTACCCGACCCCGGACGGCACCTGCATCCGCGACTACATCCACGTCGCGGACCTGGCCGACGCGCACCTGCTGGCGCTGGACGCCGCCAAGCCGGGCGAGCACCTGATCTGCAACCTGGGCAACGGCAGCGGCTTCTCGGTCCACGAGGTGATCGAGTCGGTCAAGCGCGTGACCGGCCGGGAGATCCCGGTGGTGGTCTCCGGCCGCCGCGCCGGCGACCCGGCCGTGCTGGTGGCCTCCGCCGAGCGCGCCCGCCAGGAGCTGGGCTGGACCCCGCGCCGTCCGAACCTGGACGACATCGTCGCCGACGCCTGGAAGTTCACGCTGGAGAAGAACGGCCGGTAGGCCCGCCCCTCCGGCACCCGCCGAGCGCCGCTCCGTCCGGACGGGGCGGCGCTCCGGCGTTCCTACGGCCGCGGGAAGGACTGCGGCGAGGTATCAAGTCACGCCAATTTCGCACCTCCTGACGAAACTTCACCAAACCCCCACCGAGCCAGCGCCCACCCCGTACGCTGATTCCGGTACCGGTGGGGGCCGGTACCCAGGCGCTTCCGGGTATCCGGGAGGCGGTCGGCGCAGGAGCGCCCGGACGGCGGCGGCGGGACGTGAAGCGCCGTCCCGGACGCGGTCCGGAGCTGAGCAGGGGGGAAGTGACGATGGGGCGGATCCGCGTCCTGGTGGTCGACGACCACCGGATCTTCGCCGAGGCACTGGCCGCGGCGCTCGCCGCCGAGCCCGACGTCGAGGTCGGCGCGGCGGGCAGCGCGGCCGCCGCGGACCGCGCGCTGGAGCGCGCCGCCACCGAGGGACGGGCGTTCGACGTCGTCCTGGTGGACGCCGATCTCGGAGTGGCCGAGGGCGGGTCCGCGGCCGCGCGCAAGCCCCGCCAGCCGGGCGCCGAGCCGCCGGACGCGCAGCGCCGCCGCCCGGCGCCGAGCGTGCCGTCGCCCCGCCGTCCGCCGGCGGTCCCGTCCGCCGGTCCGTCCGCGATCCCCGGCGGGGCGGCCCGCTACCCGGCCGCGCGCCAGTCCGGCCCGTACCCGGCGGAGCCGTACCCGGCGACGGCGACCCCGTCCGCCGCCCAGGCGCCCCCGGCGGCCGCGCCGTCCACCGCCCCGGTTCCCGACGGCATCACCCTGCTGGCCCGGATCCGCCGCCACCACCCCGGCCTGCGGGCGATCGTCCTGGCCACCGCCGACGACCCGCAGCGGGCCGCCCGCGCCCTGCACGCCGGCGCCACCGGCTGGGTGGCCAAGGAGAGTTCGCTGGCCCGCCTGCTGGCGGTGATCCGGGGCGTGCTGCGGGACGAGACCCATCTGCCGCCCGCCCTGCTCACCGGCGTGATCCGCGAGCTCACCACGGCCCGCCGGGACCGCACCGAGAGCGAGCGCCTGGTCGACACGCTCACCCCGCGGGAGAAGCAGATCCTGCGCTGCATGGTCGCGGGCCTCGGCCGGCAGGCCGTCGCCGAGCGGCTCTACCTCTCCCCGCACACCGTCCGTACGCACATGCAGAACGTCCTCGGCAAGCTCGGGGTGCACTCCACCCTGGCCGCCGTCGCGGTGGCCCGCCGGGCCGGCGTCAGCCCGTCCGAACTCGCGGCTCCCGCCGCCCCGCCGTCCGTCGCCACGTCCACCTCTCCCGGCGCCGGCTGATCCGCCCGTCCGTCACACCCAGGTACCGGCCCGGGGCCGTCCCCGGTCGGCTCAGGTCCGTCAGGTCAGGGAACTCCGGAGGACAGATGTCGCCGCACAGCACTTCCGCACGCCCGCACCCGGCCCCGCAGGGCGCGAAGGAGGGCGCGAACGAGGCCGCGAGCGCCCCGGGCCCGCGGCCGGACGCACCGTCCGGCCCGTCCGATCCGGCCTCCGGCAGCCCCGCCGCGCCGCCGACGGGCCTGCGCACCCTGGTGGTCGGCGCCGGGGCGGCCGGCACCGCGCTGGTGCGCGACCTCGGCCGGGCCCCGGAGTTCGGCCTCGCCCCGATCGGCCTGCTCGACGACGACCCGGCCAAGGCCGGCCAGGCGGTGGACGCCGTCCCGGTGCTCGGCACGCTGGCCGAGCTGACCGCGCTGGCGGTCGAGCACCGCGCCCAGGTCGTCGCGCTGGCCATCCCCGGGCTCGCCCCGCAGCGGGTCCGCGCGCTGGCCACCGCCGCCGCCGCGGCCGGCGCCGCCGTCCGCTACCTGCCGTCCTTCCTCGCCGCGCTGCGCCGCGAGGTGGTCGGCTCCGACATGCGCAGCCTGGACGTCAACCGGCTGATCGGCCGGCACGAGGTGCACGTCGTCTCCGCCGACGTCCGGGACGTGATCGAGGGCCGGCGGGTGCTGGTGACCGGCGCCGGCGGCTCGATCGGCAGCGAACTCTGCCGCCAGGTCCACGCGTTCAACCCCAGCGCGCTCTACATGCTCGACCACGACGAGTCCAATCTGCACCGGCTGCAGCTGGAGATCTGGGGCGAGGCGCTGCTCACCGACGAGTCGCTGGTGATCGCCGACATCCGGGACCGGCCGCGGATCCAGCAGATCTTCCGCGACCTCAAGCCCGAGGTGGTCTTCCACGCCGCCGCCCACAAGCACCTGCCGCTGCTGGAGCGCCACCCCAGCGAGGCGGTGAAGTCCAATGTGCTGGGCACCGACCACCTGGTGGAGGCGGCGCTGGCCACCGGCGTCGAGCGGTTCGTGCTGATCTCCACCGACAAGGCGGCCGACCCGACCTCGGTGCTCGGCGCCAGCAAGCGGCTGGCCGAGCTGATCGTCCAGGCGAACGCCCGGGACGCCCGCAACCTGGGCACCGGGGTGTTCTCGGCGGTGCGGTTCGGCAATGTCCTGGGCTCGCGCGGCTCGCTGCTCTCGGTGCTGGCCGAGCAGCTGCGCAGCGGCGGCCCGGTGACGGTCACCCACCCCGACGTCACCCGGTTCTTCATGACCATCGAGGAGGCCGTCGGCCTGGTGCTGGAGTCCGGCCGGATGGCGCACGGCGGCGAGGTGTTCGTGCTGGACATGGGGGAGCCGGTGCGGATCGTCGACCTGGTGCACAACTTCGCCGAGCAGGTGCAGCTGGCCAGGGACGAGGTGGAGATCCGCTACACCGGGCTGCGGGCCGGGGAGAAGCTCAACGAGGCGCTGTTCTCGGAGGGCGAGGAGCGGCTGCCGACCGAGCACGCGCGGATCTACGCCACCCTCGCGGACGCCGCGGCCGGGCCGGAGGACCTGGCGGGCGGGCTGACCGGACTGTACGGGGCGGCGGCGGTGAACAGCGACGACGAGGTGCGCCGCCGGCTGGCCGAACTGCTGCCGGGCTACCGGACGCCGGAGCCCCTGCCCGCCCCGGTGCCGGCGCTGAGCACGCCGTACCCGGACGGGTTCTGAGGGCGGGTCCCGTGCCGCGGCGCGGCTACGGGATGTTGTCGAAGGGAGCGACCAGCTGCCGCAGCAGGCCGGCGAGCTCGCCCTGCTGGGCGGAGGTCAGCTGGGCGAGCAGCTCGCGCTCGTGCGCGAGCAGCCCGGCGAGCGCCTGGTCGGCGCGGTCGCGCCCGTCGTCGGTGAGCCGGACGAGGACGCCGCGCCGGTCGTCCGGGTCGGGAAGCCGCTTGACCAGGCCCTTGCCGGTGAGCCGGTCGATCCGGTTGGTCATGGTGCCGGAGGTGACCAGGGTCTGGGTGAGCAGCTGGCCGGGGGAGAGCTGGTACGGCGAGCCGGCCCGCCGCAGCGCGGTCAGCACGTCGAACTCCCAGGGCTCCAGCCCGTGCTCGGCGAAGGCGGTCCGGCGGGCGCGGTCGAGGTGGCGGGCGAGCCGGCTGACCCGGCTGAGCACTTCGAGCGGCTCCACGTCGAGGTCGGGGCGCTCTCTGCGCCATGCTGCGACCAGCCGATCGACCTCGTCCTCCATGGCGATCAGTGTATCGGGGGTTCTGTCGATGTGAAGTCTCTTGACATCGAGAAATCCAGTCCCGAAGCTGGCATGGATATCTTGATGTCGAGATACTTGCGAGGCCGATCATGACCGCCCCCGTCTGGGACCCCGCGCAGTACCTGCGCTTCGCCGACGAACGGACCCGTCCGCTGCGCGACCTGCTCGCCCGGGTCCCCGCCCTCCCGCACGAACCGGCCCCGACCGTTCTCGACATCGGCTGCGGACCCGGCAACTCCACCGCCGTCCTGCGCGAACGCTGGCCCGCCGGCCGGATCACCGGGATCGACAACTCCGCCGAGATGCTCGCCGCCGCCCGCGCCGAGGGCGAGCCCACCGCCGACTACCTGCTCGCCGACGCCGCCGACCACGACCCGGCCGGGGCGGCGCCGGACGCGATCGTCTCCAACGCGACGCTCCAGTGGCTGCCCGGGCACCTCGCGCTCCTGCCGCGCTGGGCGGCGGCGCTCCGGCCCGGCGGGGTGATCGCCTTCCAGGTGCCCGGCAACTTCGGCTCGCCCAGCCACACCGCGCTCGCCGAGCTGCGCGGCAGCCGCCGCTGGCGGGCCGTCCTCGGCGAGGACGCCGCCCGGTCCGGCGTCCACGAGCCCGGCGCGTACCTGGACGCGCTGGCCGGCGCGGGCTGCGCCGTCGACGTCTGGGAGACCACCTACAGCACCCTGCTCGGCGGGCCGGACCCGGTGCTGGAGTGGGTCAAGGGCACCGCCCTGCGGCCCGTCCTCACCCGGCTCGGCCACGGCGCCGAGCGGGCCGCCTTCCTCGCCGAGTACGGGGCGCTGCTGCGCGAGGCCTACCCGGCCGGGCCGCACGGCACCGTCTTCCCGTTCCGCCGGATCTTCGCCGTCGGCGTGAAGCAGGCGTGAGGCCGGTGCGAGGCCGGCGTGAGGCCGGTGCGAGGCCGGCGTGAGGCCGGTGCGAGGCCGACGTGAAGCGGCCCCGGGGCGGTGGCGCCCCAGAGCCGTCAGGCCTTGCGCTCGCCGACCAGCTTGGGGTGCCGCTCCATGCCCTCCAGGCCGTGCCAGGCCAGGTTCACCAGGTGGGCGGCCACCTCGGCCTTCTCCGGCTTGCGCACCTCCAGCCACCACTGGCCGGTCAGCGCGACCATCCCCACCAGCATCTGCGAGTACATCGGGGCGAGCCGCGCGTCGAAGCCGCGCGCCTTGAACTCCAGGCCCAGGATGTCCTCCACCTGGGTCGCGATGTCGCTGATCAGCGAGGCGAAGGTGCCGGTGGACTGGGCCACCGGGGAGTCCCGGACCAGGATCCGGAAGCCGTCCGTCGAGGTGTCGATGTAGTCCATCAGCGCGAACGCCGCCTGCTCCAGCAGCTCGCGCGAGTGCCCCCCGGTCAGCGCCCCCGTGACCATGTCGAGCAGCAGCTGCATCTCGCGGTCGACGACCACCGCGTACAGCCCCTCCTTGCCGCCGAAGTGCTCGTACACCACCGGCTTGGACACCCCGGCCCGCTCGGCGATCTCCTCCACCGAGGTGCCGTCGTAGCCGCGCTCGGCGAACACCGTGCGGCCGATCTCCAGCAGCTGCTCCCGGCGCTGCTTGCCGGTCATCCGCACCCGGCCACCCCGCCGGCGCGGCGCCGGCGCAGCGCCGTCCGGCCCGGCGGCGGCACGCGGACGGGCCTGCGCCGGACCGGGCGCCGCGTCCGTCCGCGTGCTCTGGTGGCCGCCTGTGCTGTCTGCGCTGCTCCCGTTCACCCCTACATCATGCTGCAGGTGCGCCCTCATGCGGCGCGGCGGGCGGCGATCCGCTGCGCGTCCGGCCAGCGGACGTCCCGGACCCAGCCCGCCAGCTCGAACCAGCGGATCAGCCGGGCCGAGGAGTCGATCTGGCCGGGCAGGACGCCGTGCCGGGCCGAGGTGGGGTCGGCGTGGTGCAGGTTGTGCCAGGACTCGCCGCAGGAGAGCACGGCCAGCCACCAGACGTTGCCCGAGCGGTCCCGGGAGCGGAACGGCCGGCGGCCGACCGCGTGGCAGATCGAGTTGATCGACCAGGTGACGTGGTGCAGCAGCGCCACCCGGACCAGCGAGCCCCAGAAGAAGGCGGACAGCGCGCCCTGCCAGGAGAGCGTGACCAGCCCGCCGACCAGCGGCGGCAGCAGCATCGACAGGGCGGTCCAGAGCCAGAACAGCCGGGAGATCCGCCGCATGGCCGGGTCGCGGACGAGGTCCGGCGCGTACTTGAGCTGCGGGGTCTGCTCCTCGTCGAAGAGCCAGCCCATGTGGGCCCACCACAGGCCCTTGAGGAGGGCGGGGACGGTCTCGCCGTAGCGCCAGGGCGAGTGCGGGTCGCCGTCCTTGTCGCTGAACCGGTGGTGCTTGCGGTGGTCGGCGACCCAGCGCACCAGCGGGCCCTCGATCGCCAGCGAGCCGGCCACCGCGAGGGCGAGCCGCAGCGGGCGGTTGGCCTTGAAGGCGCCGTGGGTGAAGTAGCGGTGGTAGCCGACGGTGATGCCGTGGCAGGTGAGGAAGTACATGGCGGTGGCGATCGCGAGGTCGGTCCAGCCGAGCCCCCACCCCCAGGCCACCGGGACGGCGGCGAGCAGGGCGGCGAAGGGCACGGCGATGAACAGCGCGAGCGCGATCCGCTCGGCGGGGCCCTGCCGCTCGCCGCCGCGGGTGGCGGAGAACAGCTTCGGCTCGTCCCCGGCGTCCGGGGCGACGCCGGTGGCGGCGTCGACGGCGGGGGCGGCAGTGGCGTCGGTGGCGGCGGGGGCGGTCGGGTCGGGGGTGTCGGATCCGGGGGCGGAGGAGTCGAGGGGGCGCGCGGAATCGGCGTGCGCCTCGCCGGCCTGGATGGTCATGGGCGTCCCTTGAGGGGAGAGGACGGAGGCTACGTTCGCGTAACCTACGGAATCGTAGGTTGCGGTTCGGCGCCGAGGGAATACGCGACCGGGCGGCGCTTGAGTGAATTCACCCGACTGGATGGATGACGCCGGGATCCCGGTCGGGGCCCCGGTGGGCAGGGGCGAGGAGGTAGATGTGACGGCCCATACCCCGTAGTCTTGGCGGAGCGCGTCCCCGGGAACGGGAGCCAATGCGCCGGTCCCGGATCGTCTAAGGGCAGGACAGCTGGTTTTGGTCCAGCTTATGGGGGTTCGAATCCTCCTCCGGGAGCCATCTTCGGGCCGGTCGGCCCGGGCCGGTTCGCGAGGTCTGCGCGACGGCTCCCGGGGCCGGAGGAGCGGAATTGCTCCGCGCACTATCCTCGAAGCGGCCAGGGCGCTGACGTGCGGGTCCCGCCACTGGCCGCTCTGCCCTCCCCGTGTAACCGAATGAGGAGCCTCCCCCCGTGAGTGCCAATTCGCCTGCCGCCGTTGTCGTGCTCGCCGCCGGTGGCGGGACCAGGATGAAGTCGAACAGCCTCCCCAAGGTGCTGCACGAGGTGTGCGGGCGGTCGCTGGTCGGCCACGCGGTGGCGGCGGCGGAGGAGTTGACGCCGGACCAGCTGGTCGTGGTGATCGGGCACCTGCGGGAGAAGGTGGCCGAGCACCTGGCGGCGCATCACCCGGGCGCCCGTGCCGTGGTCCAGGAGGAGCAGAACGGCACCGGGCACGCCGTGCGCACCGCGCTGGAGGCGCTGGCGGCCGACGGGATCGAGCTGGACGGCACCGTGATCGTCACCACCGGCGACGCGCCGCTGCTGACCGGCGGGACGCTGAGCGCGCTGGCCGGGGCGCACGCCGAGCAGGGCAACGGCGTGACCGTGCTGACCGCGGTGGTGCCGGACCCGTTCGGCTACGGGCGGATCCTGCGCGACGAGGCGGACGGCGCGGTCGCGGCGATCGTCGAGGAGAAGGACGCCTCGGACGCCCAGCGGGCGATCGGCGAGATCAACTCCGGCGTGTTCGCCTTCGACGCCAAGCTGCTGGTGGGCGCGCTCGCCGAGGTCACCACGGACAACGCGCAGGGCGAGGAGTACCTGACCGACACCCTGGAGATCCTGCGCCGGGCCGGGCACCGGGTGGGCGCCGTGGTCGCGGCCGACTACCGGGACATCCTCGGCATCAACGACCGGGTGCAGCTCGCGACCGCCCGCCGGCTGCTGAACGACCGGCTGCTGGAGCGGGCGATGCGGGCCGGCGTGACCGTGGTGGACCCGGCGACCACCTGGTTCGACGTCCAGGTCTCCTACGAGCCGGACGCGGTGGTGCTGCCGAACACCCAGCTGCAGGGCGCCACCCACCTCGGCGAGGGCTGCGAGGTCGGCCCGAACTCGACGATCAAGGACACCCGGATCGGCGCCGGGGCTTGTGTGACCAACACCACGGCGGACCGCGCCGAGGTCGGCGAGCTCGCCACCGCCGGCCCGTACGCGTACCTGCGGCCGGGCGCCAGGCTGGCCCGCAAGGCCAAGGTCGGCACCTACGTCGAGGTGAAGAACTCGGAGCTGGGCGAGGGCGCCAAGGTGCCGCACCTCTCCTACATCGGCGACGCCACGATCGGCGAGGGCACCAACGTCGGAGCCGCCTCGGTGACCGTGAACTACGACGGGGTCGACAAGCACCGCACGGTGATCGGTGCGCACTGCCGTACCGGATCCGACAACATGTTCATCGCGCCGGTCACGGTGGGCGACGGCGCCTACACCGCGGCCGGCTCGGTGATCACCAACGACGTTCCGGCCGGCGCCCTCGGGGTCGGCCGGGCCCAGCAGCGGAACATCGCCGGCTGGGTCGAGCGCAAGCGCCCGGGGACCGCGTCCGCGCAGGCCGCGGAGGCCGCGACGGAGCGTGCCGGAGAGTCCCCGGCGGAGGCCTGAGCGGACGGGCGGAGGCCCGGTGGACGGTCCCGGGGCGGACGGTTCGGGCGCGGGCGCGTAACCTTGGGGTCATACGTGCGCCATTGGGCCTACCGCCCGTGTCCAGGCGTATCGACAATTCCCCCGACCCCTCTCGCCGACAGGCCTCCGCCTGCCCGCGGTGCGGACGGGATCAGCGTCAGCAACGCGAGGAGACGGTGGCAGTGAGCGGGATCACGACGTCGGGCGAGAAGAAGCTGAAGCTCTTCTCCGGCCGTGCCCACCCGGAGCTGGCGAGGGAGGTGGCCGAGTCGCTGGGGACCGAGCTGGTTCCGACGAAGGCCCTGGACTTCGCCAACGGTGAGATCTACGTCCGTTTCCTGGAGTCGGCCCGCGGTGCCGACTGCTTCGTGATGCAGAGCCACACGGCTCCCATCAACCAGTGGATCATGGAGCAGCTGATCATGATCGATGCTCTGAAGCGGGCCTCCGCCCGGAGCATCACCGCGATCCTGCCGTTCTACGGGTACGCCCGCCAGGACAAGAAGCACCTGGGCCGCGAGCCCATCTCGGCCCGGCTGGTCGCCGACCTGCTGCGCCAGGCCGGCGCCGACCGGCTGATGGCCGTGGACCTGCACACCGCGCAGATCCAGGGCTTCTTCGACGGCCCGGTGGACCACCTGTTCGCGCTGCCGCTGCTGGCCGACTACGTGGGCGAGCGGGTCGACCGCGACAAGCTCACCGTCGTCTCCCCGGACGCCGGCCGCGTCAAGGTCGCCGACCAGTGGTGCGACCGGCTGGACGCCCCGCTGGCGATCATCCACAAGCGCCGCGACATCACCCAGGCCAACACCATCCTGTCGGCCGACGTCGTCGGTGACGTCAAGGACCGGGTCTGCGTCCTGGTCGACGACATGATCGACACCGCCGGCACCATCTGCGCCGCCGCCGACGCGCTGTTCGACAACGGCGCCGCGGACGTCCTGGTGGCCGCCACCCACGGCGTGCTCTCGGGCCCGGCCGCGGACCGCCTGAAGAACTCCCGGGTCAGCGAGTTCGTGTTCACCAACACCCTGCCGACCCCGGCCTCGCTGCAGCTGGACAAGATCACCACGCTGTCGATCGCCCCGTCCATCGCCGCCGCGATCCGCGAGGTGTTCGAAGAGGGCTCGGTGACCAGCCTCTTCGAGGGCGTGCACTGACCAAGCCCCGTGCGTGCGGCCCCGGTTCCCACGGACCGGGGCCGCCGCCGATTTCGCGAGAGGCCACCACTCCGGTTAGACTCGTGAAACTGCTCGGCGAGGGATGCCGTGCGCCCGCTCCGCGGGTGCCCGCTCCGTGATCGACGCGCTGCCGGCTCCGGGATCCCCGGCTCCCGGCAGAGGTCGTTGCGCCGCCGAGTGACCCCCGAAGTTATGAGGGTGTGGTCCCGGCGGTTTTTCGCGTTGCCTGCACCCCCGCGCCAGCTTTTACGAGGAGTGCAGTCGTGTCCGAGATCCGCCTTGCCGCCGAGACCCGTACCGAGTTCGGCAAGGGTGCCGCCCGTCGCGCCCGCCGCGCCGGCTTCGTCCCCGGTGTCGTCTACGGCCACGGCCACGCGCCGGTTCACCTGAACCTGCCCGGCCACGACCTGATGATGGCCCTGAAGACCCCGAACGCCCTGCTGGTCGTGCCGATCGAGGGCAAGGACGAGTACGTGCTGCCGAAGGCCGTCCAGCGCGAGGCCATCAAGCGCACCATCGAGCACGTCGACCTGCTGCTGGTCAAGCGCGGCGAGAAGGTCACCGTCGAGATCCCGGTCCACACCGAGGGCGAGCTGGCCCCGGGCGGCAACCTGGTGGAGCACGTCCTGCAGGCCCTGCCGATCGAGGCCGAGGCCACCCACCTGCCCGAGGCCGTCACCGTCTCGGTCGAGGGCCTGGAGGCCGGCGCCTCGATCCACGCCAAGGACATCGCCCTGCCGAACGGCGTCGCGCTGGCCGTCGAGGCCGACACCGTCGTGCTGCAGGTCATCGCCGCCCAGGCCGCCCCCGCCGAGGAGGAGGCCGAGGAGGCCGAGGCCGGCGCCGAGGCCTGAGCCTCGCTCGCACGCTGAGACCGCTGCCCCGGTCGCTCCCGCTGGAGCGGCCGGGGCAGCGGCGTGTCCGGGATGATGGCGGTGAACATGACCACGAGGAGCGGTGGGATGAACGACGAATCGTACGAAGGCCCCTGGCTGGTGGTGGGGCTGGGCAACCCCGGGGAGCAGTACGCCCGGAACCGGCACAACATCGGGTTCATGGTGGTGGACCTGCTGGCCCAGCGGATGGGCGCGAAGTTCAAGGCCCACAAGAGCCGGGCCCAGGTCGCCGAGGGGCGGCTGGCGGGACGGCGCGTGGTGCTGGCCAAGCCGCAGTCGTTCATGAACCTCTCCGGCGGGCCGGTCACCGCGCTGCGCGACTTCTACAAGGCGCCGGTCTCCGCCCTGGTGGCCGTCCACGACGAGCTGGACATCGACTACGCGGCCCTGCGGCTGAAGCTGGGCGGCGGCGACAACGGGCACAACGGGCTGAAGTCCATCACCAAGTCGCTCGGCCCGGACTACCACCGGGTGCGGTGCGGGATCGGCCGTCCGCCCGGCCGGATGGAGGTCGCGGACTTCGTGCTGAAGGACTTCTCCGCCACCGAGCGCAAGGACCTGGAGTGGTTCGTGGACCGCTCGGCGGACGCGGTGGAGGCGCTGCTCTCCGAGGGCCTGGAGCGGGCCCAGTCGACGTACAACTCCTGATCCGGGGCCAGGACTTCACCTCCGGGGGAAGGGCGGTGGTCCGGCCGCGCAACGGTCGTGCAACTCTTGGGTGGCCAAACCTGAATACCTGTGAGAAATCTGTGCGGATCGGATAGCGTCGGGGCAGTACGCGAACGAGTTGGGGAGTTCTCGATGCGGAGTCTGCGGCCGGTCCGGCGCCTTCGGCGGATCCGGGTGGTGCGGCTGAGGAAGCTCGGACGACGGGTGGGCACGGCGGGTGTGCTGGGGACCGCGGGCGCGCTCGGTGCGGCCGGGGTGCTGCTGGGCGCGGCCGGTGCGGCGCACGCGGACTCGGTCGCGGAGCCCGATCCGGGTGTGGTGTCCCCGGAGCCCGTCTCGGCGCAGCTCGGCCCGGTGCTCGGCAGCTCGGTCGGCGGCGACGCCGGCCTGCTGGCCGTCGGCGGCGGGCTGGTCGTGGCGGCCGGCGGCGCGGCCCTGTGGGTCAAGCGCCACCGCTCGGGCGACGCGGCGGAGTGACGCCGGAGGTGTGGCGGAGGGGCCGGGGACCGAGCTGATCGGTCCCCGGCCCCTCCGGTTTTTCCCGCCGGGCGTGTCACCCGTTTCCGTCCTCCGGTGCGTCTGGTGGGCATGAAGCGCGAATCGATGCGGTCGGGGGGCCCCGCCGGGGGCACCCGGCAGGACGACCCGTTCGACGAGTTCGTCTCGGCGCGGTACCAGGCCCTGCTCCGCGGCGCCTTCCTGATCACGGGGGACGTCCACGACGCCCGGGACCTGCTGCACGACGCCCTGTCCCGGGTGTACGTGCGGCGCGGGGCGATCCGTGAACCGGGCGCGGCCGAGGCGTACGTCCGCCGGGCCATGGTGCGCACCCACGTGTCGCGGTGGCGGCGGACCCGCCGTGAGGTGCTGACGCCGCTGCTGCCGGACTTCCCGGCGGCCGCGGCGGCCACCCGGGACGAGGAACTGGAGAGGGTGCTGCGGGCACTGCCGCCCCGTCAGCGGACGGCGGTGGTGCTCCGGTACTACGCGGACCTGTCGGTGGCCCAGGTGGCCGAGGAACTCGGCTGCTCCACGGCGACGGCCAAGACCCACCTGGCCCGTGCGATGAGGACGCTTCGGCAGGAGCTGGCACCCGTGAAGGAGATGGTGGGTCATGACGGCTGAGGAGAGAGGCGCAGGGCCGGGGGGAGACGGCGCGGACGCGTTCGAGCGGGAGCTGGTGGTCCGGCTCGGCGCACGGGCGGAGGCGGTCGGCGGCAGCCCGCCGCTGGCCCTGCTGCGGGAGGCCGGCCGGCGCCGGACCCGGCAGCGGTTCGCGGCGCAGTCGGCCGCGGGGGTCGCCGTGCTGGCGCTGGGCCTCGGGGTGGTGACGCAGCTCGGCGGGGGCGGTGGGGCCGGGGCGGCGGGCCCGGCGGGCCCGGCGGGGCTGAGCCCGACCCGGGTGCGTTCGTCGGACCTGGGCGGCGTGCCGGTGCCGTCGGCGGGCGCCGGGCGGCTGTCCTCCGGGCTGCCGACGGCCTCGCCCTCGTCCTCGGGGCCCGACCTCCTGGGGCCGCTGTCGGGCTGTCCGGAGGGGCCGGCCTCGCTGCGGCTGCTGCGCTGGGCGGAGATGAACAGTCCGACGCCGTCGGACTGGACGCCGCCACCGCCGCGCTCGCCGATCACGTCGCCGGAGCCCTCGTCGAGCACCAGCGGCGGGCAGGTGAACCGCCATGTGGGCGAGGTGCAGTTCGACGTCAGGCAGCTCGTCGCGACGGAGTACCCGGACCAGTACTTCGGGACCTGCGTCGACCTGCTGACCGCCGAGCTGTGGGTGCTGCGGGTGCCGGGGGGCGACCTCGACCGGAAGGTGCTGGACACCGTCCCGCACTTCGGGGTGACGATCCGCTTCACGGACGTGCCGTCCCCGCGCAGGCACTTCGTGGAGTTGGCGGCCCGGATCAAGGAGACCGACCGCGACTACTGGGCGGCCCGGGGGGTGACCGTCCAGGATGTCCGGATCTCCGAGGACGGGACCGGGGTGTCGGTGTCCACCGGCCAGGCGGACGCCGCCCGGGCCGACGTCCTGGCCCGCTACGGCGCGGAGGTCATCGAAGTGCGGCCGGTCCGCTGACCGGTACGGGGGAGGGCCCCGCGGCGTGCTCGCACGCCGCGGGGCCCTGTGGTGTCCCGGTCAGCGCCGGTCAGCCGGTGTTGCGCAGGCCGGCGGCGATGCCGTTGACGGTCAGCAGCAGCGCCCGGGCCCGCAGCGGGTCCTCGGGGCGGCCGGTGGCGACCTCCTCGCGCTGCCGGCGCAGCAGCGCGACCTGCAGGTAGGAGATCGGGTCGAGGTAGGCGTCGCGGACCGCGAAGGTCTGCTTGAGCACCGGGTTGTGCTCCAGCAGCTCGTTCTCCCCGGTGAGGCGGAGCACCTCGCGCAGGGTGAGGTCGTGCTCGGCCTGGATCTGCTCGAAGACGTGGTGCAGTTCCGCGGGCACCAGCTGCTCGACGTAGTGGCGGGCGATCCGCAGGTCGGTCTTGGCCAGCGTCATGGCGACGTTGGACAGGAAGTTGCGGAAGAAGTGCCACTGGCCGTACATCTCGTCCAGCACGTCGCCCAGGCCCGCCTCGCGGGCGGCGGCCAGGCCGGCGCCGACGCCGTACCAGCCGGGGACGATCTGGCGGGACTGGGTCCAGCCGAACACCCACGGGATGGCCCGCAGGCCGTCCAGGCCGGCGCCGGAGTCGGGGCGGCGGGACGGGCGGGAGCCCAGGTGCAGCGAGGCGAGCTGGTCGACCGGGGTGGCGGCGAAGAAGTACTTCGGCAGGTCGTCCTGCTCGACCAGGGCCCGGTAGGAGGTGTGCGCGGCCTCGGAGACCCGGTCCATGGCGGCGTCCCAGCGGGCCAGCTCCTCGGGGGCCTGGCGCGGGGCGGTGTGCAGCGCGGAGGCGGCCAGCGTGGCGGAGAGGGTCAGTTCGAGGTTCTCCCGGGCCAGCGAGGGCAGCAGGTACTTGTCGGAGATGACCTCGCCCTGCTCGGTGACCTTGATCTCGCCCTCCAGGGTGCCCCACGGCTGGGCCAGGATGGCCTCGTGCGAGGGGCCGCCGCCGCGGCCGACGGTGCCGCCGCGGCCGTGGAAGAGCCGCAGCCGGATGCCGTAGCGGTGGGCGACGTCGCGCAGCCGGCGCTGGGCGCGGTGGATCTCCCACTGGGAGGTGGTGATGCCGCCGAACTTCGAGGAGTCGGAGTAGCCGAGCATGACCTCCTGGACGTCGCCGCGCAGCGAGACGAGCAGCCGGTAGGAGGGGTCGGAGAGCATCTCGTCGAGGATCCGGTCGGCCTGCTGAAGCTCGTCGGTGGTCTCCAGCAGCGGCACGATGCCGATCTTGGCGATCCCGGCGTGCAGGTCGATCAGGCCGGCCTCGCGGGCCAGCACGGTGGCGGCGAAGACGTCGTCGGCGCCCTGGCACATCGAGATGATGTACGACTCGACGATCTCGTCGCCGAACCGCTCGAAGCCCTCGCGGATGGTGGTGAAGACGCCGAGGGTCTTGGCGCCGGCGGCGTCCAGCGGGGCCGGGGTGGGGGCGAGCGGGCGGCGCGAGCGCAGCTCCTTGGCGAGCAGCCGCTGGCGGTACTCGCGGGGCATGTCGGCGTAGCGCCAGGCCTCCTCGCCGAGCCGGTCGAAGAGCTGGCCGAGCGCGTGGTGGTGGGCCTCGGCGTGCTCGCGCACGTCCATGGTGGCGAGCTGCAGGCCGAAGGCCTCGATGGTGCGGATGGCGCGGGCGAGCCGGCCGTCGGCGATCAGCTCGCCGCGGTGGGAGCGCAGCGAGTCCTGGATCAGCCGCAGGTCGGCGACCAGCTCGCGGGTGCCGAGGTAGTCGCGGCCCTCGACGTGCGGGGTGCCGCCGGCCAGGCGCTCGCGGGTGTTCTCCAGCTTGAGCCGGATGCAGGTGGCCTTGAGGCGGTACGGCTCCTCGGCGTTCATCCGCTTGTAGCGCGGGCTCAGCTCGGGGAGCAGGTGGAGGTCGGTGTTGAGCGAGGCGAGCAGTTCGACGGAGGCGCCGGCCAGCCGCTCCGAGGTGGAGAGGGTGCTGCGCAGGTCGTCGATGGCGGCGAGGGCGTCCTTGATGCCGTACTCGTGCTGGAGGTTGAGGACGTCCCAGGTGACCTGCGGGGTGACGTTGGGGTTGCCGTCGCGGTCGCCGCCGATCCAGGTGCCGAAGGTGAGCGGGCGCACGCCGTCGGGCAGCTCCAGGCCGACCCGGGCGAGCTCCTCGTGCAGCTCCTCCAGGACCTGCGGGACGGCGTCGCGGTAGAGCTCGTCGAGGTAGTAGACGGCGTTGCGGGCCTCGTCGGTGGGCTCCGGGCGGGCGATGCGCAGCTCGTCGGTCTGCCAGAGCAGGTCGATGACCTCGGCGAGGCGGCGGTCGGCCTGGCGGCGGGCGGAGGTGCGCCGCTCCGCGGCCCGGTCGGCGGTGCCGGCCGGGTGGCGGTCGGGCGTGCGCGCGGGGTCGGCCTGGGAGAGGCCGGCGGCGATCTCCTCGCGGTGGACGCGGTCCAGCAGCTCGCCGATCCGGCGCAGCTTGTTGAGGACGCTGCGGCGGGCGGCCTCGGTCGGGTGCGCGGTGAAGACCGGGCGGACGGCCAGGTGGGCCAGGGTGTCCCCGAGGTGCTTGGGGTCGGCGTCGGCCAGCTGGTCGGCGGTCTGCGCGAGCAGTGAGCCCTCGCGGGTGCGGCGGGTGGCGAACTCGCGGCCGCGGTGCACCTGCTCGGTGACGTTGGCGAGGTGGAAGTAGGTGGAGAAGGCGCGCACCAGCTTGGCGGCGGTCTCCAGGTCGATGTCGGAGAGCAGTTCGGCGGTGGCCTCGCCGTCGGTGCGGCTGAGCAGCCGGACCTGTTCGACCAGGCCGAGCAGCTGGGGACCCTCCTGGCGGACCAGGGTCTCGCCGAGCAGGTCGCCGAGGCGACGGATGTCCGCGCGCAATGCGGCGTTGTCGGCGACCACGGGGGTCGGGTTGTCCGCCTGGCTGGGGACCGGAGCGGTCACGGCTGGCTCCCTCGGGGTGGTGGGGTGTTCGGCAACGGCTCATCGTCACAGGGCCGCCCCGCGTGTGGCGGGTGTGACGCGTGCGGACCGCGCTGTCCGACGCGACCAGCATAGGTGTCGGTCGGGGCGCTGTCCGCGAAGTGGCCGGATGGCGGACAGGCATGCCCCGGGACCGTATGTGGTCTGGACCACTTGGGGTGGTGTGCGGGTTTCCGGCACGACCCGGTGGGTACGGGCCGGGGGCGCGCCGTAGTCTGTGGGGCATGAGCAAGTCGCCTGGGGAGCGCGCGCGGGACCGGTCGTCGTTCTTGTGGTGGCCGCGGCGGCGCAGCGCCCTCCTGGACGCCGGGCTCGCCGCCCTGGCCGCGCTGGAGTGCGCCGGCAGTTCGATCTCGTCCATCGGGGGCCGGGTCCACCTCAGCGCGGCGGCCGAGATCGGGATCGGGGCGTTCGCCGCGATGGCCGGTGCCACCCTGGTGGTGCGGCGGCGCTGGCCGGCGGTCCCGGTGGTGGTGGCCCTGCTCGTCATGCCCGCGGTCCCCGGCATGGTGCTGCTGCTGGTCGCGCTGTACACGCTGGCCGAGACCTGGGAGTGGCCCTCGCGACGCCGGCGGGTGGTGGCGCTCTCCGCGCTCGCCTACGCCGAGACGGCGGGGGTGATCCTGATGTCGATGTCCAACCCCGGCGAGCCGGTGGTCGAGCAGCCGCCGTTCTGGGGCCAGCTGGTGCTGTCGCTGCTGGTGGCGGCCGGCGCGACCGCGGCGCCGGTGGTGACCGGCCTGTACGTCGGTGCCCGGCGGCGGCTGATCGAGTCGCTCAAGGACCGCGCGCACGGCCTGGAGACGGAACTGGACCTGCTGGCCGAGCAGGCCCGGGAGCGGGCCCGCCGGGCCCGGCTGGAGGAGCGCACCCGGATCGCCCGGGAGATGCACGACGTGGTGGCGCACCGGGTCTCGCTGATGGTGGTGCACGCCGGGGCGCTGGAGCGGATCGTCGCCAAGGACCCGGAGAAGGCGGCGCAGAGCGCCAAGCTGATGGGCGAGGTCGGCCGGCAGGCGCTCAACGAGCTGCGGGAGATCCTCGGCGTGCTGCGGATGTCCGAGGAGAACACGTCGGAGCCGGACTCGCTGACCGGGCTGCCGCGGCTGGTCGACCAGTCCCGGGCGGCCGGGATGGCCGTCACCCTGACCGTCAGCGGCAGCCGGCAGGAGTTCACCGGGGAGGCGGAGCAGACCGCCTACCGGGTGGTGCAGGAGGGGCTGACCAACGCGCACAAGCACGCCGGCGGCGCCCAGGTGTCGGTGCTGCTCGCCTACGCGCCGAACGGCGTGCGGGTGAGCGTGGTGAACGCCTGCCCCGACGGCGATCGGGCCGCCGCCGCGCTGCCCAGCGGCGGCAACGGGCTGGTCGGGATGCGCGAGCGGGTGGTCGCGCTCGGCGGCACCTTCTCGGCGGGGCCGGAGCGCGACGGCGGCTTCCGGGTCGAGGCGGTGCTGCCCTCCCGGCTGGCGGTCCGCCAGGACCGGCTCGTCTGAGGACCTCCCGGGCGCGCCGGTCAGACCTCGTCCGCGGTGCGCAGCCTCTCCGGGGCGGTGCCCAGGACCAGCGCGCTGATCGCCTGGTCGACGCCGTGGCCGAGGAACCACTCGCCGGTGTGGTCCAGGCTGTAGACCCGGCCCTCCTCGTCGATCGCCAGCAGCGCCTGCCCGTACGCCTCCTCGCCCAGCGGGGCGATCCGGACGTCCAGGGCGCGGCCCAGGTCGGCCAGGGTGCGCGGCTGGTGCAGGCCGCACAGCGGGTCGATCAGGAACGGCGTGCGGGCCAGCTGCCGGCCGGGCCCGGCCAGGTCGAAGGCGAGGCCGCCGAACTCGGCCCAGGCCTCCACCGCCGCCGGGAACACCGCGTGCTGCACGCCGGCCGGGCTGCCGTACCCGACGAGGGCGTCGGCCCACTCCTCGGCCTGCCGGATCTGCCAGCGCCCGGGATGCCAGCCGGCCGCCTTGAGTTCGGCGGCGACGTCGGCCGGAAAGCGCGGGCGGGTCCGCAGCGCGGGACCGCCGGGCGGGGCCGGGGAGGAGGGGGCGGGCGGATTCAGGACGGGCTCCGGAGGTTCGGGGACGGGGGACGGGCGGTGCGCGGCGCGGCCGGCGCGGGAGCGGCCGCCCGGCGGACCGGTCAGCCGGCGGCGGCCGGGCCGACCACGACGCTCTGGACGGTGAAGTGCTCCAGCAGCGGCGCGCAGGAGCGGCACGGCGGCGCGTGGGTGCCGTGGGCGGGATCGTGCTCCTCGCGGATCCGCACGGTGGTCAGCCGGGCGCCCTTGAGCGCCTTGCGCGCCTCGTGCAGGCTCATCGGCTTGCGGGCGGCGCGCTTGGAGCGGCGGCCGTCGACCGTGGTCAGGTACCGGGAGAGCAGGACCGCCTCCGGGCAGCGGCCGGTGAAGCGCTCGCGGTGCTCCGGCGGCAGCGCGTCGAGGAAGCCGCCGACCAGCGGGTGCAGGACGGGGCGGCGGTCCGCCTTGTCGCCGGCCAGGGTGTGCACCTCGCCGCCCTTCAGCGAGAGCGCGGCGGCGACGGCGGGCAGCAGGCTGTCGCGGAGGTGGCGCAGCACCGGCGGTCCGGCCGGTTCCCCGGTGGTCATGGCGCCGCCCTCCTCGTCGTCCCGCTGGTCGTCCGTCCGTCCGCCTCCCGCCCGGCCCTTCCGCCCGGCCCGGTGTGGCACGGCTGTCAGGGGCCAGCCTGTCAAACGACACTGACAACCGCACATCCGGGGTGCGGCGCGCGGAACCGGCCGGCGGACCAGCACGCAACGTTGGCCGGATCCGCACGGCATCATCACGAATCGTCCGCCGGTTTCCCGAATCCGACCCCGGGTGGCCGCGGTGGCCGGTAGCGTTCCAGCAGCGAGCCGAGGGGTCGACCGGTCCGGTGGGGGTCTCCGGGGGAAACGGCAACGCCGCTGCTCGCCATGGCCGTTGGGGCCGCCGGGGCCGGGGGGCCCTGACGCCTAGCAAGGGGGGTCTTGCGATGACGGAGACGGAAACCGCCAACGAGGCGCCGGGTGAGCACGTGCCCACACCGGGCACGCCGCCGCAGCCCGCGCCGGCGCACCGGATCGGGATCGCGGTGGTCGGCGCCGGCTACTGGGGGCCGAACCTGGTCCGCAACGCGCAGCAGACGCCGGCGCTGCGCCTGCACTGGCTCTGCGACCTGGACGAGGCGAGGTCCCGCCGGGTGCTCGGCGAGTACAGCACCGTCCGCGCCACCACCTCGTTCGAGGAGGTGCTGGCCGACGAACGGGTCGCCGCGGTCGCGGTGGCCACCCCGGCCGCCGCGCACTACCGGCTGGTCCGGGCCGCGCTGGAGGCCGGCAAGCACGTCCTGGTGGAGAAGCCGATCACCACCTCCGCCGCGGAGGCCGCCGAGCTGGTGGCGCTCGCCGAGGAGCGCGGGCTGGTGCTGATGTGCGACCACACCTTCTGCTACACCCCGGTGGTGCGCCGGATCCGCGAACTCGTGCACGGCGGGGAGATCGGCGACGTCCAGTTCTTCGATTCGGTGCGGATCAACCTCGGGCTGGTCCAGCCGGACGTCGACGTGCTCTGGGACCTCGCCCCGCACGACCTGTCCATCCTGGACTTCGTCCTGCCACCGGGCGTCGAGCCCGTCGGCGTCTCCGCCCAGGGCGCCGACCCGATCGGCGCCGGCCGGGCCTGCGTCGCGTACCTGACCGTCCGGCTGAGCAACGGCGCGCTGGCGCACTGCCACGTCAACTGGCTCTCGCCGACCAAGGTCCGCACCACGCTGATCGGCGGCTCGCGGCGCACCCTGGTCTGGGACGACCTCAACCCGCAGGCCCGGCTCGCGGTCCACGACCGCGGCGTGGACCTCACCCCGCCCGACGAGCTGACCGACGCGATCCGCCACCGGGCGCTCATCTCGTACCGGGTCGGCTCGATGGTCGCCCCCGCCCTGGTCGAGCAGGAGGCGCTGCGCAACGTGATGGCCGAGTTCGCGGCCGCCATCACCGAGGGCCGCGCCCCGCTCACCGACGGCCGGGCCGGCCTGCGGGTGCTCCAGCTGCTGGAGGCCGCCTCGCTCAGCCTCGAACTCGGCGGTGCCACCGTCCCGGTGGGCATCGGCCTCGACTCCGCACTGTCCGAAGCTCAGGAAAGGGCCGCCACGCGGTGAACGCTGTACAGATCGAGGGCTCCCGCTGCCTGGTCACCGGAGGCGCCGGTACCATCGGCTCCACCGTGGTCGACCAGCTGATCGAGGCCGGCGCCCGCGAGGTGGTCGTGCTCGACAACTTCGTCCGCGGCCGGGCGGCCAACCTCGGGTACGCCCAGGAGATCGCCGCCCCCGGACAGCTGCGGGTGGTGGAGGGCGACATCCGCGACCGCGCCCTGCTGCGCCGGCTGCTCGACCCGGGCACCGACCTGCTCTTCCACCTGGCCGCGATCCGCATCACCCAGTGCGCCAGCGAGCCCAGGCTGGCCCTGGAGGTCATGGTGGACGGCACCTTCGACGTGGTCGAGGCCGCCGCCGAGGTGGGCGTCGGCAAGGTGGTCGCCTCGTCCACCGCCTCCGTCTACGGCCTCGCCGAGGTCTTCCCGACCCCCGAGAACCACCACCCGTACAACAACGACACCCTGTACGGGGCGGCCAAGGTCTTCAACGAGGGCCTGCTGCGCTCCTTCCACGCCATGGCCGGCCTGGACTACGTCGCGCTGCGCTACTTCAACGTGTACGGGCCGCGGATGGACGTGCACGGCCGGTACACCGAGGTGTTCATCCGCTGGATGGAGCGGATAGCCGACGGCCGGCCGCCGCTGATCTTCGGCGACGGCGCCCAGACGATGGACTTCGTCTACACCGAGGACATCGCCCGGGCCAATCTGCTGGCCGCCGCCGCGCCCGTCACCGACCGGGTCTACAACATCGCCAGCGCGAGCGAGGTCTCGCTGCGCGGCCTGGCCGACGCGTTGCTCACCGCGATGGACCGCGGCGACCTGGGCGTCGAGCACGGGCCGGCCCGGGGCACCGCGGGCGGCGTGGTCCGGCGGCTCGCGGACATCGGCGCCGCCGAGCGCGACCTCGGCTGGAAGCCCGAGCTGGGCCTCGACGAGGGGCTGCGTCGGCTGGTCGCCTGGTGGCGCGAGCAGGACAGCCCCGCACCCGTCCCCGACCACGCCTGAGCCACCTCCGGAGCGCACCTGTGTCCAGCACGCCCGTCCTGCCCACCATCCCGGTCATGGTGCCCTGGCTCGGCGAGGAGGAGGCCGAGGCCGCCGCCGAGGCGGTCCGCTCGGGCTGGGTGGCCCAGGGCCCCCGGGTCGCCGCGTTCGAGCGGGCCTTCGCCGAGCACCTCGGCGTCGAGCACGCCGTCGCGGTCTCCTCCTGCACCACCGCGCTGCACCTCGCGCTGATCGGCGCGGGCGTCGGGCCGGGGGACGAGGTGGTCGTCCCCTCGCTGTCCTTCATCGCCACCGCCAACGCCGTCACCTACGTCGGCGCGGTGCCGGTCTTCGCCGACGTCGACCCGGCCACCGGCAACCTCACCGCCGCCACCGTCGAGCCGCTGCTCACCGGGCGGACCAGGGCGGTGATCGCGGTCGACCAGGGCGGGGTGCCGGTCGACCTGGACGGCATCCGGGCCGCCGTCGCACCGCGCGGCGTCACCGTCGTCGAGGACGCCGCCTGCGGGGCCGGCTCGGTGTACCGGGGCCGGCCGGCCGGCGCGGGCGCGGACCTCGCCGCGTACTCCTTCCACCCGCGCAAGCTGCTGACCACCGGCGAGGGCGGCATGGTCACCTGCCGGGACGGCGAACTCGCCGCCCGGCTGCGGCGGCTGCGCGAGCACGGGATGAGCGTCTCGGCGGCCGACCGGCACGCCTCGGCCGGTGGCGCGAACCTGCTGGAGACCTACGACGAGATCGGCTTCAACCACCGGATGACCGACATCCAGGCCGCCGTCGGCCTGGTGCAGCTGCGCAAGCTGCCCGCGATGGTCGCCCGGCGGCGCGAACTCGCCGCCCGCTACCGGGAGCTGCTGGCCGGCACCGGTCTGCGGATGGTCGACGACCCGGAGCACGGCACCACCAACTACCAGTCCTGCTGGGTGCTGCCGCCGGACGGTGCCCCGGACCGGGCCGAGCTGCTGGCCAGGCTCGCCGAGGCCGGGGTCGCGGCCCGTCGGGGCATCATGGCCGCCCATCTGGAGGCGCCGTACAAGGGGGCCGCCCGGGTGCCGCTGCCCGCCACCGAGCTGCTCACCCGGCGTTCGCTGATCCTGCCGCTGTTCCACGCGCTGACCGGGGAACAGCAGGACCGGGTGGCGGCCGCGCTGCGGGCGGCGCTCGGCTGACACCCGCCCGGCCCGTCCGTCCACCCGCCATGCCCATCGATCGGCCCAGGGGAGACCACAGGATGACCACCGACCAGCCCGTCCCGCTCGTCGACCTCGCGGCCGCGCACGCCGAGATCGAGGCGGAGGTCCGGGCCGGCTTCGACCGGGTGCTCGCGAGCGGCGGCTACGTCAAGGGGCCGGAGGTGGCCGGCTTCGAGGAGGAGTACGCGGCCTTCTCCGGCGCCCGGCACTGCGTCGGCGCCGCCAACGGCACCGACGCCCTCGAACTGGCCCTGCGCGCCCTCGACCTGCCGCCCGGCGGCGGCGTGGTGCTGCCCGCCAACACCTTCGTCGCCACCGCCGAGGCCGTCCAGCGGGCCGGTCTGCGCCCGGTCCTCGTCGACGCCGACCCCGAGCACCTGCTGATCGACCCGGCCCGGGTCGCCGAGGTGCTCGCGGACGCCGTCGCGCTGCTGCCCGTCCACCTGGGCGGCCAGCTCGCCCCGATGGCGGCGCTGCTCGACCTGGCCGGCGGTCGTCCGGTGGTGGAGGACGCCGCGCAGTCCCAGGGCGCCCGGCAGGACGGCCGGGCCCTGCACGGCCGGATCGCGGCCACCAGCTTCTACCCCGGCAAGAACCTCGGCGCCTACGGGGACGCGGGCGCCGTCGTCACCGACGACGACGGCCTGGCCGCCGCCGTGCGGCTGATCGGCGACCACGGCTCGGCGCGCAAGTACGCGCACGAGCGGTTCGGCTTCAACTCCCGGATGGACGCGCTGCAGGCCGTCGTGCTGCGGGCCAAGCTGCGCCGGCTGCCCGCCTGGAACGAGGCCCGGCGGGCCGCCGCCGCCCGCTACGACGGGCTGCTGGCCGGGCTGGACGGGGTGGCCGTGCCGCGCACCGCGCCCGGCAACGTGCACGTCCGGCACCTGTACGCCGTGCGGATCGGTGCGGGCCGCGAGCGGCGGGACGCCCTGCTGGCCGCGCTGAACGCGGCCGGGATCGGCGCGGGCGTGCACTACCCGGTGCCGGTCCACCTGCAGCCGGCGTTCCGCCACCTCGGCCACGGCGAGGGGGCGTTCCCGGTCGCCGAGCGGGCCGCCGGGGAGCTGCTGACGCTGCCGCTGTACCCGCAGATCACCGCCGCGCAGCAGGAGCGGGTGGTGGAGGTGCTGGCCAAGGCACTGGCGGCCTGAGCCGCGCGGCACGCGCCGGCCCGGCACCGGTCGCCCCGGGTCGCGCGCGGGCGTGCCGGGCGGGGGACCGGGTCGCGGGCGCACCCCCTACGCTGGTTGCCGACAAGCGCAACGGAGAACACGCAGCAGCCAGTGGGGGCTCCCAGATGACGACAGGTCGGCCCGGCGTCGCCGCCGCACCGAACGCGGCGTACGCAGGTCAGGTGGTGCAGTTCCCGGACCCGGTCCGCGCGGAGCGGCACCCCGCCGGGGTCCGGGTGGACGAGTACGGCTACCCGGACTTCGGCCCGTACGCCGCCGCGGCCGCCGAGGTCGCCGACCCGCCGTCCGGTTTCGGCGTCGACGAGCTGCGGCTGACCGACTACGTCTCGGCCAACGCCGCGCTGTTCACCCAGGGCCACCCGCTCTGGGCCGACCTGGAGACCGCCGTCGCCACCCCGCCGGGCTGGACCTGGCACCACGCGGTGGGCGGCGCCGCGCCCGGCTGGCGGCGGATGGAGCTGGTCCCGGTCGAGGTCAAGGCGCTGCTGCGGCACCACGGCGGCCTGGCCGTGTCCTCCGCCGACCACGCGCGCCGCGGCACCCGGCCGCTGCAGGAGCGCCGGCCGGTGCACTTCTCGCTCGCCAGGGACGGCGGCGACCCGCTCGCCGTCTCCGAGGACCTCGTGCAGCGGGCCGAGGAGCGGCTGGGCTACCGGCTGCCCGGCGCCTACCGCACCTTCCTCAAGCTCGGCGGGGGCCGCGCCCCGGTCGGGGTGGCCCTCGACCCGGAGCTCGGGCTGCTGCTCGACCAGCCGTTCCTGACGCTCACCGAGGAGTACGGCACCCAGGACGTCGTCTACGCCAACAAGTGCCTGCGCGACCACCTCACCAAGGACTACCTCGGCATCGCCTACGCCCAGGGCGGCATCGTGGCGCTGAAGGTGCGCGGCGAGCGGGCCGGGTCGGTCTGGTTCTGCCTCTACGACGACGCCCGCGACACCGGGGCGCCCGAGGCGGCCGAGGACCGGGTCGAACGGCTGCTGCTGCCCTGCGGGGAGGACTTCGACGCCTTCCTGCTGCGGCTGGCGGGGAGCCCGGCGGAGCTGGAGACGGTCGCCGGGCTGATGGTGGACGGCGACTTCGCGCGCGCCGTTCCGGTGGGCTGACGTGGCCCGCGCGGTGGTCCGGGCAGCGGCCCGGGCGGTCGGCCGGGGTGTGGAACGAGCGAGGACGACGGGAACAGGGGTGAACCGGGCGTGGTGACGTACGCGCAGGCGCATGAGCTCGCCGAGGAGTGGATCAACGGCGGGGTGCCGCAGGAGCGGCAGCGCGAGGTGCGGGTCCGGGAGTTCGACCTGGGCTTCGTCTGCTGGGCGGTGCAGCCCGGCGGCGGGACGGCCGCCGCCGAGGGGGAGGCCCGGCTGGTGATCGCCCGGGACTCCGGCGCGAGCACGCTCTGGCCCGCGCTGCCCGTCAACGAGGTGGTCCGGCAGTACGAGGAGGCCTACGGGCGGCCGGTCGCGGCCAACCCGGCCGGGGCGGCGCGGCCCGCGCCGGGGCCGGTCGAGGCGACGTCCTTCCTGCTGAGCCCGCCGCAGTGGCTGCAGGAGGCCGGTGACGCGGCGCTCGCCGCGGAGGCGGAGCGGCTGGGGACGGCGCCCGCCGCGGCGCCGCCGGTCGCGCCGGTCGCCGCGCCGGTCACTCCGGCCGCCCCGCCGGTCGCCGCGCCGCCGGTCGCGGCGGAGTACGGGGACACGCCCGCGCCCGCCGTCCTGACCACGCCGCCGGTCTCCGAGCGGCCCGCCGGGGACGCGCCGACCATGCTCGCCCCGCCGCCCGGCCGCGACGAGCCGGCCGGTCCGCCCGCGCCGCGCGCCGACGCCGAGGCGGCGACCGTGCTGATGCCGGAGGGGCTGCGCACCAACGGCGCCGGGCTGCCCGGCGAGCCGCGGGCCGGGTCCGAGGCTGCCACCGTCCTGCTGCCCGAGGGCCTGCCGCGGCCGACGGGTTCGCCCGCCGCGGCGGGCGTCCCGGGCACGCCCGCGCCGACGGTGCTCGCCCCGCCGGACGGCCTGCCGGGCGCGCCCGGCACGCCCGTGCTCCCGCCGCCGCCCGCGGCCGCGGAGCCCGCCCCGACGCTGCTGGCGCCGCCGGACGGCCCGCCCGGCCTGGCGGGCCTGCCCGGCGGCCCGGGTACGCCCGTGCCCGGGACGCCCGTCCCGCCGCCCGGCGGGTCCGTCGAGCACGCCCCGACCATGCTGGCCTCGCCGGACGGCCCGCCCGGCCTGGCGGGCCTGCCCGGCGCGCCCGCTGCCCCGGTGCCGCCGCCGGCCGGCCCGCCGCCCGCGGAC
>NZ_JBHJUI010000022.1:0-134138 GCF_042268405.1 Kitasatospora sp. NPDC056184
CCGCGGAGACCACCACCGTGTGCGACACCCCGGGGGTGTTGTCCACGAAATTGGTGATCAGCCAGTTCAGGTTCTGTGCGGCCTGGCTCATCTGATTCAAGTCAACGCTCCTGATGATCTGCGGCGTTGCCGTCGGTCCGGCCCCCGAAACTATCGAACCCGGGCTGCTGGGCACCATGGTGGAAACCGGCCTGGTTGCCCTGTCCCTGGGTGCTCTGGCCCTGGTCGGCCTGTCCCTGGCCGCCCGGCGCCTGGCCGGCCGCCTGCTCGGCACCGGCCCGGCGGCCCTGCTGGATGCCGCGGCGCAGGTTGGTGAGGCGGCCGCGGACCTCCTCGGGCGCGCGGGAGACCTGCGGGCCGGTCAGCGGGGACGCCTCGGCGGTCCCGGAGACCAGGTTGGCCTGCGGGGTGCGCCGGGGGAGGCCCGACATGGTGACACCGCTGGTCGACGGCTCGCGGACCTGCTCGGCGCGGCGCCAGCGCTCGTCGTTGGCGGACGGGCGCCACGGGGCGTCGCCGGGCTGCGGCTGCGCGGCCTGCTGCTGCGGCTGGGACTGAGGCTGCTGGGCCTGCGGCGCCTGCTGCTGGGCCGACTGCTGCGGGGCCCGGGCGGCCTGCGGACGGTCGGCCTGCGGGGCGGGCCCCTCCGGCTCGTGACCCGGGGCGGTGGTGCCGGGGCGGCGCGGCTGGTACGGGCGCGGCCGGCTCTGCTGCTGGGCCGGGCGGCCCTCCTCGCGCTGCCGGCCCTGCCCGGCCGGCGCCCCGCCGTCGGACGGCCCGGTGGGCAGCGCCATCGGCTCCTGCCGGACGGGAGGCTGCTGCTGGACCGGCTGCTGCGGGGCCTGCGGCTGCTGCGGACGGGCGGCCTGCTCCGGACGGACCGGGTTGGGCATGGCCGGCAGCACCGGCTCCACCAGGCCGAGGCCCAGCGGGTCGCGCGGGTCGATGTCGCTGGCCTCGAACCGGGGGCGTGCGAACTGCTGGGTGCTCTCCACCGGGGCGGGCTCGGCCGCGGGCAGCGGCTGGGCCGGCTGGACCTTCGGCAGCGGCTGGGTCTGCTGGAGCGACTGCTGCCGGTCACCCGGCGCGGGGCGCTGCGGACGGCCGCCCTGGCCCTGCTGCGGGCCTTGGGGACCCTGCGGGCCCTGTGCGGCCTGCGGCGGACGGCCCTGGCCGGGCCGCTGACGCTGCGGCAGGCCCTCCTGCGGGCGCTCGCCGGGGCGGGCGCCCTGCGGCGCGCCCGGACGGCCCGACTGGTCGGCCCAGCCGTGCTGGGGCTGCTCGCCGCCGCGGGCGGCGGGGACGCCGTCGCCCTGCGGACGCTCCTGGCCGGGGCGGCGTCCGCCCGGGCCGCCCTGCTGCGGGGCGCTCTGCTGCGGGCTGCCCTGCTGCTGGCCGCGGCGGGGCAGACCGCCGGGGCCGCCCTGCTGCGGGCCCTGCCGACCCGGGGTGCGCTGCGGCAGACCGCCCTGCTGGTTCTGGCCCTGCTGGCCGGGCGCCGGCTGGGTGGGACCCTGCTGGCCGGGCCCACCCGGACGGCCGCCCTGCGGCGAGGGGTTCTCGCGCAGCGACTGGCCGGCCTGGCGGGTCGGCAGGCCGCCGCCCGCACCGGGACCGCCCTGGCCGCCGGACGGACCGGGGCCGCCCTTGCCGAGCTGCGGCCGGCCCTGCGGGGCACCGCCCGCCGGAGCCTGGCCGAGCGCCGCCGGGCCGCCGGTGCGGCCGCCCTGGCCACCCTGGCCGGCCGGGACCTGGCGCTGCTGGCGCGGCGTCGGGGCGACCCCGCGCTGCTGCTTGGGCTGGCCGCCGCTGGGGCTGCCGGGACGGCCGGGGCCGCGGCGGTCGGCGGAGTTGGTGACGTCCACCGGGAGCATGACCAGCGCGGTGGTGCCGCCGGAGTCGCTGGGACGCAGCTGGATGCGGATGCCGTGGCGCAGCGACAGGCGGCCGACCACGAAGAGGCCCATGCGGCGGGAGACGGAGACGTCCACCGTCGGCGGGTTGGCGAGGCGTTCGTTGATCTCGGCGAGGTCGTCGGGGCTCAGGCCGATGCCGGTGTCGTGGATCTCGACGAGCACCCGGCCGTCCGGCAGCGCGTGGCCGGTGACCCGGACGCGGGTCTGCGGGCTGGAGAACGAGGTGGCGTTCTCCAGCAGCTCGGCGAGCAGGTGGACGAGGTCGTTGACGACGCGGCCGGCGACCTCGGCCGAGGGCACGGCGGCGAGCTCGATGCGCTCGTACTGCTCCACCTCGGAGGCGGCGGCGCGGAGCACGTCGACCAGCGGGACGGGGCGGGTCCAGCGGCGGCCGGGGTCCTCGCCGGCGAGGACGAGGAGGTTCTCGCCGTTGCGGCGCATGCGGGTCGCGAGGTGGTCCAGCTTGAAGAGGTTGGCCAGCTGGTCCGGGTCGGCCTCGCGGCTCTCCAGCTCGGAGATGAGCGACAGCTGGCGCTGGATGAGGCCCTGGCTGCGGCGCGAGAGGTTGGTGAACATCGCGTTGATGTTGCCGCGCAGCAGGGCCTGCTCGGCGGCGAGGCGGACGGCCTCGCTGTGCACCATGTCGAAGGCGTGCGCCACGTGGCCGATCTCGTCCGCGGAGTCGACGCCGACCGGCTCGACGGCGACGTCCACGTCGTGCGGGTCGGTCTCGGAGAGCGTCTTGACCAGTTCCGGCAGCCGCCGCTCGGCGACGTCCTCGGCCGCGGACTGCAGACGGGTCAGCGAGCGCACCATCGAGCGGGCGATCAGACCGGCGCCACCGAGGGCGACGAGCAGCACGAGCGCGACGGCGGCACCGATGATCAGGGCCTCGGTGTCGGCCTGGGACTGCAGCTCCTGGGCCTTGCCGTCGAGGTCCTCGATGAGCTTGGACTCGATGCGGCGCTCGGCGGCGATCTTGGCGGTGGACTGCTCGTACCAGTCCTTGTAGCTGACGACCTCGCTCTGGTGGATGCCGCTCTGCTGGAGGATCGAGCGCGCGTAGCGGTCGGCCGCGGCGACCACCGAGTTGTAGCTCAGCTGGCCGCGCAGGTTGTCGAGGTCGCGCGAGGTGTAGATGTTGTTGAAGCCCTGGAGCGCGTTGTCGTAGGACGCGCGCAGGCGGATGCCGAAGGACTCGTCGCTCAGGCTGAGGTCGGGGCCGCCCGGGTTGGCGAGCGCGGCGCTGATCAGCGCGCGCTGCTGGGAGGTGGCGTTCTTGGCGAGCGAGAACTGCTGCAGGGCGCGGGTCGCGCGGACCAGCTCGCGGTTGTTGGACGCGAGCGCGATGTCCTGGGTGATCGACAGCAGGTCGCGGATGATCACGTCGTACGCGGTGATCGTCGCCTGGATGTTCTGGTTGTTCTGGTACGGGTTGCCGCGCGCGTCGGAAACCGAGTTCAGGTCCTTGCGGATCTGGAAGAGCAGCGCCTTGCCGCCGGAGAGCTCCAGGTTCTCGAACTTGTCCGAGGACGCGGTGAAGGTGCGGCTGAGGTCGTCGGTGACCTTGCGGGCGGCGACGATGTCGTCGTCCAGCGGCGCGTTCGGCACGTTGATCTTGGCGGTGATCGGGCCCGCGCTGATGTCCCGCTCGTTCTGCAGGGCGTTGGCGAGGTCGGTCGCCTTCTTGGCGAGGTCCGAGAGGTTGGCCATCTGGGCCAGCTGCTGCGAGGTTTCGAGCGAGGTCTGGATGCGCAGGCCGCCGAGGACCAGCGCGACCAGGACCGGGAGCGCGAGCAGGGCGATCAGCTTGCTGCGGATCCGCCAGTTGCGCATGGCGAGGCGGCTCATGCCCTTGGCGCGCCGGCGGGTCAGGGAGCTGCGGAGCTTGCCGCGGGTCGACTTCCGCTCGCCGCCGTCCTCCTCCGGCCCGCCGATCACATCGGGTGCCGGTTCGGCCGGGCTGCCGGGGGCCGCCGCCGGCTGGGGGGCTGCCGCGGGTTCACGCGACTCCGGGTCACCCGCGGCGCCGCTACCCCTTTTGAAACGTCCCTGCACTGGCGTCGCAACCTCTGGACCGGGCGTCCCACCGCGTTGCCGCGGCCTGGACGGTGTCGAGTTTCCATCCGCACCCCGGCCGGTCCGGGAGAGCGGGTCACCGGGGTGGACAGCTCCCTACCCACGGTCCGTGGCATTCCAGCACAGCCGGGGAATCCCAACAAGGGCGGACGGGGCACATCGGACGGCACTACTCACCGCGCGCAGGAACTCACCGACTGTGCGGCAAACGGACCCGAATACCACCTTTTTCGGACACTCGCCGGATACATGCCAAGCGGGGTCGAGATCAACGGGATGGGCGGAGCTTCGGGTATGACCGATATTTCCGATATGCCAGTAAAGGTCGATGCGGCGATATGTCGGATATCTGAGATATGTTCCGTTATTTGTGACGAAAATCACAGATGAATGTGTAGCTTTGGTCACGGTGACTGTGGAAAGAGATCCGTAACCTTGCTGTTTCCGGAGCACGGCCTCGATCAGCCTGCCCAGAATCTCCCCGAATCACTCAGGCCGGGAGCCGATCGCGGTCGGTCGCCCGGCCGCGACCTTGAGGTGCTGACGAGATGTCCCAGGCGAACACGGCCACCAGCTCCACGCCGACCAGCCGCTCCACCGCGAACCCGCGCCGGACGACGCTGGCCTCGGTCGAGGACTTCGGCCGGATCCCCGGCGCCCGCACGTCCGAGGACGTGGCGACCTACGCGACCGAGCTGCCGGCCGCCACCGCGAACCCGCGCCGCACCCAGCTGACGGTCGCCCCGGCGGTGAACGTCCCGCGGGACTGAGGCGTTCCGCATACGCCCCGACGGGCGCCGCCACTGCGGTGGCGGCGCCCGTTCGTCGTGGTGGGGGCTGTTGCGGAGCGGGCCGGGCCGGGACCCGCGCGATAGCCTGGCAGCGATCGAGCGGGGCCGGGTCCGCAGTGGACCCGGCACCCACCAGCGCCCGGGCGCGCCCCGGGCGGCCGTCGAAGCGAGGGGTAGCCCAGCCGTGCGCATTGCCAGGTTTTCCGTCCGGGAAGGGAGCCCTGCCGCGGGCAGCGTCTCCTTCGGTGTGGTCGAGGGGGACCCGGCCCGGCCGGAGTCGCTGGTGGTCCACGCCCTGGCCGGTCACCCGTTCGGCCAGCCCCAGCCGACCGGCGAGAGCTACCGCTTCCAGGACGTCCGGCTGCTCAGCCCGATGCTGCCCAACAAGATCGTCGCGGTCGGCCGCAACTACGCCGCGCACGCCGCCGAGCTGGGCAACGCCGTCCCGGACGTCCCGCTCACCTTCTTCAAGCCCTCCACCTCGGTGATCGGCCCGACCGAGAGCATCGCGTACCCGCCGTTCTCCTCGGACGTCCAGCACGAGGCCGAACTGGCCGTGGTGATCGGCCGGATGTGCCGCGAGGTGCCGCTGGAGCGGGTCCCCGAGGTGATCCTCGGCTACACCTGCGCCAACGACGTCACCGCGCGCGACGTCCAGCAGCGCGAGGGCCAGTGGGCCCGCGCCAAGGGCTTCGACACCGCCTGCCCGCTCGGCCCGTGGATCGAGACCGACCTCGACCCGTCCGACCTCGCCGTCACCTGCACGGTCAACGGCGAGCTCCGGCAGGCCGGCCGCACCTCGCAGATGGTCCGCTCGGTGGCCGAGCTGATCGTGCACATCTCCGAGGCCATGACGCTGCTGCCGGGCGACGTCGTGCTCACCGGCACGCCCGCCGGGGTGGGCCCGATCGACGTCGGCGACGAGGTCGCCGTCACCGTCGAGGGCATCGGCACCCTGGCCAACAAGGTGGTCAAGCGTGGCTGACGCGCCGGCCGTGCGGGTGCGCTTCTGCCCGTCCCCGACCGGCAACCCGCACGTGGGCCTGGTCCGCACCGCCCTGTTCAACTGGGCCTTCGCCCGCCACCACGGCGGCGCGCTGGTCTTCCGGATCGAGGACACCGACGCGGCCCGGGACTCCGAGGAGTCCTACGAGCAGCTGCTCGACGCGATGAAGTGGCTCGGCTTCGACTGGGACGAGGGCCCGGAGGTCGGCGGCCCGCACGCGCCGTACCGCCAGTCGCAGCGGATGGACGTCTACGCCGACGTCGCCCGCCGGCTGCACGAGGCCGGCCACGCCTACCACTGCTACTGCTCCACCGAGGAGCTGGACGCCCGCCGCGAGGCGGCCCGCGCCGCCGGGAAGCCGTCCGGGTACGACGGCCACTGCCGCGACCTGACGGACGACCAGCTCGCCGTCCATCGGCTGGAACGGCGCCAGCCGATCCTGCGCTTCCGGATGCCGGACACCACCATCGCCTTCGACGACCTGGTGCGCGGCAGGCTCTCCTTCGAGCCCGAGAACGTCCCCGACTACGGCATCGTCCGGGCCAACGGCGCGCCGCTCTACACCCTGGTCAACCCGGTGGACGACGCCCTGATGGGCATCACCCACGTGCTGCGCGGCGAGGACCTGCTCTCCTCGACCCCGCGCCAGATCGCGCTCTACGCCGCGCTCGCCGACATCGGCGTCGGGGACGGCGGAACCCCGCGCTTCGGCCACCTGCCCTACGTCATGGGCGAGGGCAACAAGAAGCTCTCCAAGCGCGACCCGCAGGCCTCGCTCAACCTGTACCGGGAGCGCGGCTTCATCCCCGAGGGACTGCTCAACTACCTGTCGCTGCTCGGCTGGTCGCTCGCCGAGGACCGCGACGTCTTCACCGTGGACGAGCTGGTCGCGGCCTTCGACATCGCCAAGGTCAACGCCAACCCGGCCCGCTTCGACCTGAAGAAGTGCGAGGCGATCAACGCCGAGCACCTGCGCCGGCTGGCCCCGGAGGACTTCGTCCGCCGCCTGGTGCCGTACCTGCAGGCCCCCGGCCTGCTGCCGGCCGAGCCGACCGCCGCGCAGCTGGAGCTGCTGGCGAAGGTGGCGCCGCTCACGCAGGAGCGGATGGTGGTGCTCGGCGAGATCGTCGGCATGGCCGGGTTCCTGTTCGTCGCGCCCGAGGACTTCGCCGTCGACCCGGACGACGCCGCCAAGGTGCTCACCGCGGACGCCCGGCCGGTGCTGGAGGCGAGCATCCGGGCGCTGGAGGCGCTCGGCGACTTCGGCCCGGAGCCGATCCAGGCCGCGCTGCGCGAGGCCCTGGTGGACGGCCTGGGCATCAAGCCCAAGTTCGCCTTCACCCCGCTGCGGGTCGCGGTGACCGGCCGGCGGGTCTCCCCGCCGCTGTTCGAGTCGATGGAGCTGCTCGGACGCGCCGAGACGCTGCGCCGACTGACCGCCGCTCTGGCGGCCCTCCCGGCGGCCTGACCTCGCCCGCGGGCCCGGTCGCGCGCCGGGCCCGCGGCCTTCCCGGACGTCACCGGACGGCCCCCTGCCCGCTGCCTGGGGTTATCGATTTTGGAGCCGGGGCGGACGTCGGGTAATGTTCTTTCTGCGCCGCCCGGGAGGGCAACGACGAGGGAGTGAAACCCTCGTCGGAGCCGGAGCGGGAGGCGCAAGCCCGAGCGGGGCCCCGACAGGGGTTCAACTCTGGTGGGGTATGGTGTAATTGGCAGCACGAGTGATTCTGGTTCATTTAGTCTAGGTTCGAGTCCTGGTACCCCAGCGCAGCACCGCGGTCCATCCGGACCGTACAATTCAAGAACAAGCCCCCGTTGTGTAGCGGCCTAGCACGCTGCCCTCTCACGGCAGTAGCGCCGGTTCGAATCCGGTCGGGGGTACTGGTTCCGCGAGGAACCGCCTGGAAAGCCCCCGTTGTGTAGCGGCCTAGCACGCTGCCCTCTCACGGCAGTAGCGCCGGTTCGAATCCGGTCGGGGGTACTGATCCCGCAAGGGATCGCCAGGAAGCCCCCGTTGTGTAGCGGCCTAGCACGCTGCCCTCTCACGGCAGTAGCGCCGGTTCGAATCCGGTCGGGGGTACCGAAGCACGAAGCCGATGGGTCTGCTCATCGGCTGATTGCTTTGTTGGGGTATGGTGTAATTGGCAGCACGAGTGATTCTGGTTCATTTAGTCTAGGTTCGAGTCCTGGTACCCCAGCCAGAAGAAGAGGAAGGCCCCGGTGTCCGGGGTCTTTTTTGTTTTCCCGGACCAGGGAATTCCCGCACCGACCCGAAGGGCCCCGCTCGGTATCGAGCGGGGCCCTTTCCGGTCGTCCGCGGGGGAGTGGGGGAACGGGTGGGCGGGGGTGGGGGGTCAGCTGCGGCGCAGGGCCTCGGTGAGGCGGTTGGCCGCCTCGATGATGGCCTGGGCGTGCAGCCGGCCCGGGTGACGGGTCAGGCGCTCGATCGGGCCGGAGACCGAGACGGCGGCCACGACGCGGTTGGAGGGGCCGCGGACCGGCGCCGAGACGGACGCCACGCCCGGCTCGCGCTCGCCGATCGACTGCGCCCAGCCGCGCCGCCGGACGCCGCTGAGCGCGGTGGCGGTGAAACGGGCGCCCTGGAGGCCGCGGTGGAGCCGCTCGGGCTCCTCCCAGGCCAGCAGGACCTGCGCGGCCGAGCCGGCCTTCATCGGCAGGGTGCTGCCGACCGGGACGGTGTCCCGCAGACCGGAGAGCCGCTCGGCGGCCGCGACGCAGATCCGCATCTCGCCCTGCCGGCGGTAGAGCTGTGCGCTCTCGCCGGTGACGTCGCGCAGGTGGGTCAGGACCGGGCCCGCGGTGGCGAGCAGCCGGTCCTCGCCCGCCGCGGCGGAGAGTTCGGACAGGCGGGGGCCGAGGATGAAACGTCCCTGCATGTCCCTGGTGACCAGGCGGTGGTGTTCGAGTGCGACGGCGAGTCTGTGGGCCGTGGGGCGCGCCAGACCGGTGGCGGCGACCAGCCCCGCCAACGTGGCGGGGCCCGACTCCAGTGCGCTCAGCACCAGAGCGGCCTTGTCGAGCACGCCGACGCCGCTAGAGTTGTCCATGCGCTAAGACTGCAGTCTCATTCCGCGAGACGCAAGTTCAATCTTCGGCGAAAAGCGCCACTCTGGATGCAGCAGCCCGGGAGACATCCAGGATGCGGCCCCGTCGAGGCGTCCGCATCGTGGACACCGATCCGGCGTGCAGGTCGCGTGAAGCGTGCCGCACAGGGCGGCGACAGCTTTGACCTCGACGACACGAGAAGGCCGGCAACGCGGCCGGCTGGAGGGAACCCGATGGGACGGACACTCGCAGAGAAGGTCTGGGACGACCACGTCGTGCGGCGCGCGGAGGGCGAGCCCGACCTGCTCTTCATCGACCTGCACCTGCTCCACGAGGTGACCAGCCCGCAGGCCTTCGACGGCCTCCGGCTGGCCGGGCGCACGGTCCGCCGCACCGATCTCACGATCGCCACCGAGGACCACAACACCCCGACCCTGGACATCGACAAGCCGATCGCCGACCCGGTCTCCAGGGTCCAGCTGGAGACCCTGCGCAGGAACGCGGCCGAGTTCGGCGTCCGGATCCACTCGCTGGGCGACGTCGAGCAGGGCGTCGTGCACGTGGTCGGCCCGCAGCTGGGCCTCACCCAGCCCGGCACCACCGTGGTCTGCGGCGACTCCCACACCTCCACCCACGGCGCCTTCGGCGCGCTGGCGTTCGGCATCGGCACCAGCCAGGTCGAGCACGTGCTGGCCACCCAGACCCTGCCGCTGGCCCCGTTCCGCACCATGGCGATCACCGTCGAGGGCGAGCTGCCCGAGGGCGTCACCGCCAAGGACCTCATCCTGGCGATCATCGCCCGGATCGGCACCGGCGGCGGCCAGGGCTACGTCCTGGAGTACCGCGGCTCGGCGATCCGCGGCCTCTCCATGGAGGCCCGGATGACCGTCTGCAACATGTCCATCGAGGCGGGCGCCCGGGCCGGCATGATCGCCCCCGACGAGACCACCTTCGCGTACCTCGAGGACCGCCCGCACGCCCCGCAGGGCGAGGACTGGGACGCCGCCGTCGCGTACTGGAAGACCCTGGCCACCGACGAGGACGCGGTCTTCGACCACGAGATCTTCATCGACGCCACCGAGCTGACCCCGTTCGTGACCTGGGGCACCAACCCCGGCCAGGGCGCCCCGCTCGGCTCCGCCGTCCCGGACCCGGCCTCCTTCGCCGACCCGCAGGAGCGGATCGCCGCCGAGAACGCCCTGGCCTACATGGGCCTGGAGGCCGGCACCCCGCTGCGCGAGGTGGCGGTCGACGCGGTCTTCGTCGGCTCCTGCACCAACGGCCGGATCGAGGACCTGCGCGCCGCCGCCGACCTGCTGCGCGGCCGCCGGATCGCCGACGGCGTGCGGATGCTGGTCGTCCCCGGCTCCGTCCGGGTCGCCCTGCAGGCCGTCGAGGAGGGCCTGGACAAGGTGTTCACCGCGGCCGGCGCCGAGTGGCGGCACGCGGGCTGCTCGATGTGCCTGGGCATGAACCCGGACCAGCTCGCCCCCGGCGAGCGCTGCGCCTCGACCTCGAACCGCAACTTCGAGGGCCGCCAGGGCAAGGGCGGACGCACCCACCTGGTCTCCCCGCAGGTCGCCGCCGCGACCGCCGTCCTGGGCCGCCTGGCGGCGCCCGCCGATCTGGTGGCCGACGCCGCCGTGGAGGTCTGAGCAGCATGGAGAAGTTCACCACCCACACCGGCCGGGCCGTGCCGCTGCGCCGCAGCAACGTCGACACCGACCAGATCATCCCCGCCCACTGGCTCAAGAAGGTCACCCGTTCCGGTTTCGAGGGCGGGCTGTTCGAGGCCTGGCGCAAGGACGAGTCGTTCGTCCTCAACCGGCCCGAGCGCCGGGGCGCCACCGTCCTGGTCGCCGGCCCCGAGTTCGGCACCGGCTCTTCCCGCGAGCACGCCGTCTGGGCCCTGCAGAACTATGGCTTCCACGCGGTCATCTCCTCGCGCTTCGCCGACATCTTCCGCGGAAACTCGCTGAAGAACGGCCTGCTGACCGTGGTCCTCCCGCAGGAGACCGTCGAGCGGCTCTGGGAGCTCACCGAGGCCGACCCGGCCGTCGAGATCACCGTCGACCTGGAGGCCCGCGAGGTGCGCGCCGAGGGCGTCACCGCGTCCTTCGAACTGGACGACAACGTGCGGTGGCGGCTGCTCAACGGCCTGGACGACATCAGCATCACCCTGTCGAACGAGGCCGACATCGCCGCGTTCGAAGCGCGTCGCCCCTCGTTCAAGCCGCGTACCCTGCCGGTGGCCTGAGATCCCGTTCTGAACAAGCATTCTGACGAACCGCCGGATGGCCCGCTCCCCCTCGGGGGGGCGGGCCATCCGGCGTTCCGGGGCGGGAGTTGTGCCCGCCCGCCGCCCCCGGATTGGGGATTCGGTTTTGCGACAGAGGGCCCCGCAGCATGCACAACTGCGCGTAGATGGCACAATCAGTGCATGCACCGGCACCATGAACCTCCGTACGCGGGCGGCCAACCCGCGTCACCGGAGTCCACGGGCCGGGGATCCGAACGCCGAATTGACGATCGGCCGTACGCGGCAACCTCACCTGCTGAGGGGCCGGACGACCCGGAAGTCGCAGCGCTCTTCGCGCTTGTGGCCGAGCGGTTGAAGCAAGCTCACGACCGCGTGCATGCGCTGAACGTGTCTGCCGATGCAAAGACCGCTCTCACCCGTCAACTGCTCATCGTCACCGAGACCGCCAAGCGCGATCTTCCGGAGGCGGCGCGGCGGTTGAGTCGCTTTGTGCAGGACCTCGACGAGGGGCGCCCGCCCGTCGACTGAGGTCGCCGACGCGCAAATCCATTGCGACACTAGGGTGATTCGCGCGTTTGGTAATTGAAAGTCCGCAGATACATACCTAACGTGCGAAATGAACGGATGGAATCATCCGGCGCCCGTTTCCGAAGGGGAAGACGTGAACAAGGCTCAGCTTGTCGAAGCGGTGGCCGAGCAGCTGGGCGGTCGCAAGGCTGCCGCAGAGGCCGTCGACGCAGTGCTCGACACCATGGTGCGCGCCGTCGTGGCCGGCGACCGCGTTTCGGTCACCGGTTTCGGCACCTTTGAGAAGGTGGAGCGCTCCGCGCGCTTCGCCCGCAACCCGCAGACCGGCGAGAAGGTCAAGGTCAAGAAGACCTCGGTGCCCCGCTTCCGCCCCGGCCAGGGCTTCAAGGACCTGGTCAGCGGCGCCAAGAAGCTGCCGAAGGAAGGCCCCTCGGTGAAGAAGGCCCCCAAGGGCTCCCTCACCCCGGGCAAGAGCGGCGTCGCCGCGACCCCGGCCGCCAAGCGGGCCGCCACCAAGCGCGCCGCCACGGCCGCCGCCGCCGCTGCCGCCGCGACCCCGGCCAAGAAGGCCGCCGCCAAGAAGGCGACCGCCACCAAGACGGCCGCCGCCCCGGCGAAGAAGACCACGGCCGCCGCGAAGAAGGCGACCGCCGTCAAGAAGACCACCACCGCCGCCGCGAAGAAGACCACCGCGACCGCGACCAAGAAGACCGCGGCCGCCGCCAAGAAGGCGACCGCCACCAAGACGGCCGCCACCAAGACGGCCGCCGCCCCGGCGAAGAAGACCGCGGCCGCCGCCAAGAAGGCGACCGCCACGGCCAAGAAGACGGCGCCGGCGAAGAAGACCGCCACCCGCAAGACCACCGCGCGCAAGACTTCCGCCAAGTAGTCGCCGCGCGTCCTCGCCGGACGGCCTTCGAGAGCCGCGGCGCCGCCCGCCCCTGGAATTCCGGGAAGGGCGGTGCCGCGGCTCTTCGCTTTTCGCGGGATTTCCCGGGGTCAGCCCGCGGCCGGGTCCGGGAAGGTCTGCAGCGTCACGAAGACCACCCGGCGCGCCTCGCCGGTGCCCTCGGTGCGGATCCGCACCCGCTGGCCCGGGCGCAGCAGCCGCAGGCCGCCGGCGTCGAAGGCGGCCGCGTCGAACGGCACCGGGGTCCCGTCGTCGAGCAGCACGGAGCCGGCCCGGGTGGCGGGGTCGAAGGTGAACGCGGTGGCCTGCATGGCAGCAGCATAGCGAGGGCCGCCGACAGTGCCGGGCGCCGTCTCAGCGCGGCCGCGGCAGATAGCCGAGCCGGACGGCCAGCGAGCGGGTGTGCGGGCCGACGCCGAGCGCCAGCGCCTCGGCCAGGTCCTCCCCGGTGTCGACGTCCCGGCGGACCGACTGCACGCCGGGCAGCAGCAGTTCGCGGGCGCCGCCGGCCGCGTGCCGGGCGCGCGAGCCGTCCCCGAACGCGGGAGCGAGTGCGCTGCCCGGGGTGCAGGCCAGCAGGGTGGTGCCCAGCCCCGGGGCGTCCGGCAGGAAGGCCCGGCCGGTCGCGGGCACCGCGCCGAGCACCCGGCCCAGCTCGGCCGGACGCAGCGCGGGCAGGTCCGCCGAGAGCGCGGCCAGCGGCGCGCGGGGCGCGAGGACCAGCGCGGCCGCCGCGCCGTGCGCCAGTGCCTCGTTGAGCCCGCCGCCGCCGGGCTCGTCGTCGACCACCAGGGCGCCGAGCGCGGCCAGCCGCGCGCCGGCCGCGGCGTCGCGGGTGACCACCAGCACCCGGCCGACCCCGGGCGCGGCCAGCGCGGCGGAGACGGTGTCCGAGGCGAAGGCGAGCGCCAGGTCCGGGCGGTGCGGGCCGGCGAACGGGGCCAGCCGGGACTTGGCCCGGGCCAGTTGCTTGAGCGGCAGCACCAGCGACCACCCGGCTGCGGGTGCTGCGGGCGCGGCGGGCTCGCTGGGGCGTACGGTGTCCTGGGTCATCGGCGTCATTGTGACGCTGGTCCCGGAGCCCTCGCCAGGCCGTCCGAACTGTGCGGACGTGCGTTTGATCACGCCCGTGCGACGGGCGGGCGAGGTTGCTCGACAGCCGGTGAGCGGTCGGGCGAGACTGTTCCGCGCCCGTGCCCCGAGAGGTCGCGGAAGCGCGATCGACCGCGGCACCCCAGCGTGCCGCACGGATGAGGAGGACCTGGGGTGGCCCGCCGCTCGTACGCCAGCTTCGGCAACGCCGACTACGGCTTCTGGTACCGCTTCGCGGCCGTGCTGGTGAAGCCGGTGACGACCGCCCTGGTCAAGCCGGACTGGCGGGGCTGGGAGCACCTCCCGAAGGAGGGCGGCTTCATCGCCGCGGTCAACCACAACTCGATCATCGACCCCGTGGTGTACGCGCACTGGCAGTACAACAGCGGGCGGCCGCCGCGGATCCTCGGCAAGTCCTCGCTGTTCTCCGTCCCGTTCATCGGCTTCATGCTCCGCAAGACCGGCCAGATCCCGGTGTTCCGCGAGTCGACCGACGCGGCGCAGGCGTTCAAGGCGGCCATCGACGCCGTCGACCGGGGCCAGTGCGTGCAGTTCTACCCGGAGGGCACGCTCACCCGGGACCCGGACCTGTGGCCGATGACCGGCAAGAGCGGTGTCGCCCGGGTGGCGCTGATGACCGGCGCGCCGGTCATCCCGGTCGCCCACTGGGGCGCCCACGAGATCATCCCGCCGTACGGCAGAGGCGGTTCGGGGAAGTCCAGGTTCAACCTCTTCCCGCGGCACCGGGTGGTCGTGGCGGCCGGCCCGCCCGTCGACCTGAGCAAGTACCGGGGCCAGGAGCTGACCTCCCAGGTGCTCAGGGACGCCACCGAGGACATCATGGAGGCGATCACCGCCGTGCTGGCCGGCATCCGCGGCGAGGAGCCGCCCGCCGAGCGGTACGACATGCGGGAGGCCGCCAGGAAGCGGGCCGCCGCCGCGGCGGCCCGCCGGCCGGACCGGGCCCGCGGCACCGACGAGAACGGGGAGGGCGCCAAGTGACCCGCTGCGCCGTGTTCGGCACCGGCTCCTGGGGCACCGCGTTCGCGATGATCCTGGCGGACGCCGGCTGCGAGGTGACCCTCTGGGGCCGCCGCCAGGAGTTGGCGGACGCCGTCAACGCCACCCACACCAACCCGGACTACCTGCCCGGCGTCCGGCTGTCCGACGCGATCCGGGCCACCACCGACCCCGCCGAGGCGCTGGCCGGGGCGGACTTCGCGGTGCTGGCGGTGCCCTCGCAGACGCTGCGCGAGAACCTGGCGGCCTGGGCGCCGCTGCTGGAGCCGCAGACCGTCCTGGTCAGCCTGATGAAGGGCATCGAACTCGGCACCGTCAAGCGGATGAGCGAGGTCGTCGCCGAGGTCGCCGGGGTCGGCCCGGAGCGGATCGCCGTGGTCAGCGGACCGAACCTGGCGCGGGAGATCGCCAACCGGCAGCCGGCCGCCAGTGTGGTCGCCTGCACCGACGAGGCGGTCGCCAAGCGGCTCCAGGCGGCCTGCCACACGCCGTACTTCCGGCCGTACACCAACACCGACGTGATCGGCTGCGAGCTCGGCGGAGCGGTGAAGAACGTGATCGGCCTGGCGGTCGGCATGGCCGACGGCATGGGGCTGGGCGACAACACCAAGGCGACGCTGATCACCCGCGGGCTCGCCGAGACCACCCGGCTGGGACTGGCGCTCGGTGCCGAGCCCTACACCTTCGCGGGGCTGGCGGGCATGGGCGACCTGGTGGCGACCTGCTCCTCGCCGCTCTCCCGCAACCACACCTTCGGCATCAACCTGGGCCGGGGCATGTCGCTGGCCGAGACCATCGCGGCCACCCGGCAGACCGCCGAGGGCGTCAAGTCCTGCGAGTCGGTGCTCGACCTGGCCCGGCGCAACGGCGTCGACATGCCGATCGTTGAGGCGGTGGTGGACGTCGTCCACAACGGCCGGCCCACCCAGGAGGCGCTGCAGGCGCTGATGTCCCGCTCGGCCAAGCCGGAACGGCGCTAGGCGGGCCCGGGTCGGTCGCCGCTCGGCGACGGGCCTCGGGGTACCCTTCGTCGCGATATGAGCATCGAACAGACCTCCCAGAACCCGTCCGCGAAGCCGCGGGTCGCCGTCGTGTTCGGCGGCCGCAGCTCCGAGCACGCCATCTCGGTCTCGACCGCGGGCAGCGTGCTGAAGGCGATCGACCGCGACAAGTACGAGGTGCTGCCGATCGGCATCACCCACGAGGGCCGCTGGGCGCTGGTCAGCGACGAGCCGGCCCGGATGGCCATCACCGACGGCCGCCTGCCGGACGTCGACCACGTCGCCGAGTCCACCGAGGGCCAGGTCGCGTTGCCGGTCGGCCCGGGCAGCCGCGAGGTGGTCTGGAGCGAGCCCGGTACCGCCCCCAAGGCGCTCGGCGAGGTGGACGTGGTCTTCCCGCTGCTGCACGGGCCGTGGGGCGAGGACGGCACCCTGCAGGGTCTGTTGGAGCTCTCCGGCGTGCCGTACGTCGGCAACGGCGTGCTCGCCAGCGCGGTGGGCATGGACAAGGAGTTCACCAAGCGCCTGCTGGCCTCGCACGGCCTGGGCGTCGGGCGCTACACCGTGGTCCGGCCGCGCGAGTGGGAGACCGAGGAGGGCCGCGCCGCCGTCCGCGAGCGCGCCTCGGGCCTCGGGCTGCCGCTGTTCGTGAAGCCCTGCCGGGCCGGCTCCAGCATGGGCATCACCAAGGTCAAGGACCTGTCCGACCTCGACGCCGCGATCGAGGAGGCCCGCCGGCACGACCCCAAGCTGATCATCGAGGCGGGCGTCTCCGGCCGCGAGATCGAGTGCGCGGTGCTGGAGGGCGAGGACGGCCCGCGGGCCAGCGTCCCGGCCGAGATCCTGGTCGGCGGCGGCTACGAGTTCTACGACTTCGAGGCCAAGTACATCGACTCCTCCGAGGTCCGGATCCCGGCCGAGCTCTCCGCCGGGGAGACCGCCGAGATCCGCCGGCAGGCGATCGCCGCGTTCGAGGCGCTCGGCTGCGAGGGCCTGGCCCGGGTCGACTTCTTCCTGCTGGAGGACGGCAGCTGGATGGTCAACGAGGTCAACACCATGCCCGGCTTCACCCCGATCTCGGCCTACCCGAAGATGTGGGAGGCCACCGGGCTGTCCTACCCGGAGCTGATCGACCGGCTGCTCCAGGCGGCGCTGCGCCGCTCGACCGGCCTGCGGTAGCCGCGCGAACGGACGGAGGGCGGTCCCGGAACCCCGGGACCGCCCTCCGCGTGCGCCGGGGCGCGGTCAGGGGATGGCGGCCTTGACCACGTCGGAGAGCGCGGCGGCGGCGTCCAGCGGGTTGCCGGTGGCCCCGCCGGGGACGGTCACCTCGACGAAGGCGGCGCGCTGGGTGGCGGTGAAGCGGTAGCCGCCGTCGCCGAGTTCCTCCGGCCACCAGGTGACGTCGTTGACCGTCGGCGCGATCTCCGCCTGCTTCTCGTCGACCAGTCCTTCGGGGTGCGGCACGCCGCAGCGCAGCACGATGCGCGGCGAGGAGTCCCAGGCGGCGACGTACGGGGAGGCCGGGGAGGGGTCCTTGCGGGCGTGGCCCAGCAGCTGCTGGGGCAGGGCGGCGGCGAGCGCCCGGCAGTACTCGGCCGCCTTGCCGCGCGGCTGGGGCGTCTCGACCTTCGCCTCGACCGGGTCGCTCCAGCTGCCGATCAGCACCACGACGGTGCAGGTGAGCGCGATCGGCACCGCCAGCCACCGGACGGGGGCCGGCAGTGCCGTGACGAAGCGGGGGGCTCGGGATTCTCGGGTCACCCGCCGATGGTATGCGCGCCTTACAGGTGGACGACCGGACAGGTGAGGGTGCGGGTGATGCCCTCGACCTGTTGGACCTTCGCGACCACCAGGCGGCCCAGGGCGTCCACGGTGTCCGCCTCGGCCCGGACGATCACGTCGTACGGGCCGGTGACGTCCTCGGCCTGGATGACTCCGGGGATCTTGGCGATGGACTCGGCGACGGCGCTGGCCTTGCCGACCTCGGTCTGAATCAGGATGTAGGCCTGTACCACGGGGACCTCCCGGCGGCTGGGTACGGGGATCACCGCCGTGACCGCCCGCTCGGGCGTCGGGTGGGAGAACGGGGCTCACGGCAGACTGATCACCACGCTACCTCCCGGCGGGCCGGGGAGGGGAGACCTCCGTGCCTTCGGAGGGCGTACGCTGCGCGCGGAGGCGGCATGGCCGCAGGACGTACGCGCCCCGCCGGGCGCAACCGAGAGGACGGCAGATGCAGGGGACCGTGGGCGAGCTCGGCGAGTTCGGACTCATCAGGGAGCTGACCGCCCGGGTACCGCTCACCGACGCGGTCGACCTCGGCCCGGGCGACGACGCGGCCGTGGTGAAGGCCCCGGACGGCCGGGTGGTGGCCACCACGGACGTGCTGATCGAGAACCGGCACTTCCGCCGGGACTGGTCCACCGCCTACGACGTGGGCCGCAAGGCGGCCGCGCAGAACCTCGCCGACGTGGCCGCGATGGGCGCGGTGCCGACCGCGCTCCTGCTCGGCCTGGTCGCGCCGGCGGACCTGCCGACCACCTGGGCCACCGAGCTGATGGACGGGCTGCGGGACGAGTGCCAGGTGGCCGGCGCGACGGTGGTCGGCGGTGACGTGGTGCGCGGCGACACCATCACGCTGGCCATCACGGCGCTCGGGGATCTCCAGGGGCGCGCGCCGGTGACGCGCGCCGGTGCCCAGGTGGGCGATGTGGTCGCGGTCACCGGCTGGCTCGGCTGGTCGGCGGCCGGCCTGACGGTGCTGCAGCGCGGCTTCCGCTCGCCGCGGGCCTTCGTCGAGGCGCACCGCCGCCCGGAGCCGCCGTACCACGCGGGGCCGGCCGGGGCGGAGCTCGGCGCCACCGCGATGATCGACGTGAGCGACGGGCTGGTCGCCGACCTCGGGCACGTGGCCGGGGCGAGCGGGGTGGACATCGACCTGCGGGCGGCCGACTTCGACGTGCCGGCGCAGATGGCGGACATCGGCCAGGCGGTCGGGGTCGACCCGCTGGTCTGGGTGCTGTCCGGCGGCGAGGACCACGCGATCGCCGCGACCTTCCCGCGCGGGGTCCAACTGCCCGCCCGCTGGCGGGTGGTGGGCGAGGTCGTCGGCCGGGCCCGGGCGGCCCGCGGCGGCCGGGTGACGGTGGACGGCGAGGCCTGGGACCGGGTCGGCGGCTGGGACCACTTCGCGGAGTGACAACCCTCGCGCGCGCCGCCCCCGTCGCGGCGCGCGGCGGGGACTCCGGGCGGGGGAGTGCGTAGGCTTGGCCCACAGCCCGGCCACCCGTCGTTCGCACGGGTGGTCTGGACCACTGTGGTCTGAACCACTTCGAGCGGGAGAGTCCACCACCATGCGAATCGGAGTCCTGACCAGCGGCGGCGACTGCCCCGGACTGAACGCGGTGATCCGTTCCGTGGTGCACCGGGGCACCGACGTGCACGGCGACGAGATCGTCGGCATCGAGGACGGCTTCCTCGGCCTCATCGAGGGCCGCACCCGCCCGGTCTCGCACGACGACGTCACCGGCCTGCTGACCCTCGGCGGCACCATCCTCGGCTCCGCCCGGGTGCAGCGCGACCGGATCCAGTGGGCGGTGGACAACGCCAAGACCCTCGCCCGGGACATCGGCATCGACGCGCTGATCGCCATCGGCGGCGAGGGCACCCTCACCGCCGCCCGGATGTTCAGCGAGGCCGGGCTGCCGGTGGTCGGCGTCCCCAAGACCATCGACAACGACATCGACGCCACCGACGTCACCTTCGGCTTCGACACCGCGGTGCACGTCGCCACCGAGGCGATCGACCGGCTCAAGACCACCGCCGAGTCCCACCAGCGCGTCATGGTCGTGGAGCTGATGGGCCGCCACACCGGCTGGATCACGCTCACCGCCGGCATGGCGGGCGGCGCGCACGGCATCCTGATCCCGGAGAAGCCGTTCGACATCGAGGCGGTGGCCCGGATGGTCGAGGACCGCTTCGCCCGCGGCAAGAAGTTCGCCATCATCGCCGTGGCCGAGGGGGCCTCCCCGACGCCCGGCACCATGCGCTTCGACCACGGCGAGGTCGACCGGTTCGGGCACCGGACCTTCGGCGGGATCGGCAACCGCCTCGCCCACGAGCTGGAGAACCTGCTCGGCAAGGAGGCCCGCCCGGTCATCCTCGGCCACGTCCAGCGCGGCGGCACCCCCACCGCCCGGGACCGGGTGCTCGCCACCCGGTTCGGCTGGCACGCCGTGGAGGCCGTCCACCAGGGCGCCTTCGGCCACTTCACCGCGCTGCGCCGCAACGACATCCGGCTGGTGCCGATCGCCGACGCGGTGACCCGGCTCAAGACCGTCCCCGAGGACCGCTGGGCGGAGTCCGAGGCCGTGCTGTGACCGCGTAGGTTTGGGCGCATGTCTTCCACCGCACCTCCCCGCGTTCTCACGGTCGCCGGCTCGGACTCCGGCGGCGGCGCCGGCATCCAGGCCGACCTCAAGGCGATGCTCGCCCTCGGCGTCCACGGCATGAGCGTGATCACCGCCGTCACCGCGCAGAACTCGCTCGGCGTCCAGGGCTACTGGGAGCTGCCCGCCGAGGCCGTCCGCGCCCAGTTCCGCAGCGTGGCCGACGACATCGGCGTCCAGGCCGTGAAGACCGGCATGCTCGCCTCGATCGAGCTGGTCGAGACGGTCTCCGAGCTGCTGGCCGGCGTCGACGCGCCGGTCGTGGTCGACCCGGTCGGCGTCTCCAAGCACGGCGACGCGCTGCTCGCCGCCGAGGCCGTCGCCACCGTCCGGGAGAGGCTGCTGCCGGTCGCCACCCTCGCCACGCCCAACCTGCACGAGGTGACGCAGCTCACCGGCCGGGTGGTCGAGGACGAGGCGCAGATGGTGGACGCCGCCAAGGCGCTGCTCGACCTCGGGCCGCGCTGGGTGCTGGTCAAGGGCGGGCACCTGCCCGGCGAGGCGGCCGACCTGCTGTACGGCGGGGCGGGCGAGGAGCACTGGTACCGGGCGCCGCGCTACGACAACCGGCACACCCACGGCACCGGCTGCACCCTGGCCAGCGCGATCGCCGCCGGCCTGGCCAAGGGCGAGGAGCTGCCCGCGGCGGTGGCCTCGGCGAAGGAGTACATCACCGGCGCGATCGCCGGCGGCTTCGCGCTGGGCGCCGGCATCGGACCGGTCGACCACGCCTGGCGCTGGCGCTGAGGGGCCGCGCGAAAACGCCTGTGGGCGGGCCCGAGGGCCCGCCCACAGCAAGGTCGATCGCATGCCGGAACAACAGAAAGCCGGTCCACCCGAGGATGAACCGACTTACTGGAGGACCGGCACACCGGTCTGCGCGTCAGCGCGAGACCTTACCGGCCTTGATGCACGAGGTGCAGACGTTGAGCCGCTTCGGCGTCCGCCCAACCACAGCGCGCACCGTCTGGATGTTGGGGTTCCAGCGACGGGGGGTACGGCGGTGCGAGTGGGAGATGCTGTTGCCGAAGCCCGGCCCCTTGCCGCAGACGTCGCAGTTGGCAGCCACAGGAGTCACTCCAAGACTTCAGATCATTTACGTGAGACAACCCCGGCAGACCAGTGGAGCACTCACGTGAACCGAACCGGACCAAGGGGTGAGCCTGAACCTGTTCCAGGCAACCGGAAGAGCATACAACGCTTGCTTCCGTTCAACGAAACTACCATGACCGGCCGGGTGATCGCTCCGACCGCCGTGTCCGCCGCCGCCTCCCGGCCCCCGATAACCTGCCGGTACCACCCCTCGCCGTTCACCCTCAGGCCATCACGGCGTCCCACTCCGGAGGAGACCTGGTGCTGCACACGCTCGACGCCCCGGCCGTGCGCAGCTGGTGCCAGCTGGCGCTGCGCGCGCTCGGCCAGGCCCGCGAGGAGATCGACGCACTCAACGTCTACCCCGTCCCGGACGGCGACACCGGCACCAACCTGTACCTGACCGTGGAGTCGGCCGCCGCCGAGGTGGAGAGCCGGTTCGCCGACCCGGGCCCCGGCCCGGCGCCCGGCCTGGCCGAGACCGCCCGGGCGATGGCCCGCGGCGCCCTGGTCGGTGCCCGCGGCAACTCCGGGGTGATCCTCGCCCAGTGGCTGCGCGGCGCCGCCGAGAAGCTCGCCGACGGCGGCGGCGCCGAGCAGCTGCGGGCCGCCCTCCAGCGGGCTTCCGACGCCGCCTACCAGGCGGTCGCCGAACCGGTCGAGGGCACCCTGCTGACCGTCGCCCGGACCGCCGCCCGGGAGGCGGGCCGGGCCGGCGACGGGCTCGGACAGGTCGCCGAGGCCGCCTACCGGGCCGCCCGCGAGGCGCTGCGGCACACTCCCGAGCAGCTCGCCGTGCTGGCCGAGAACGGGGTGGTGGACGCCGGCGGCCGCGGGCTGGTCGCCGTCCTCGGGGCGCTCGCCGACGCGGTGGCCGGCCACCAGCCGATGGGGCCGGTCGCGCTGCGCGAGGACGTCCGGCCCGCGGGCGGCTGCGAGCTGCACGTGCGGCCGCCCGGTCCGGGCCACCCGGCGTTCGAGGTGATCTACCTGCTGGACGCGCCCGACGAGGCGCTGCCCGCGCTGCGGACGCGGCTGGGCGCGCTCGGCGACTCGCTGGTGGTCGGCGGCGGCGACGGCCTGTGGAACGTGCACGTCCACGTCGACGACGCGGGCGCCGCCGTGGAGGCCGGGGTCGAGGCCGGGCGCCCGCACCAGATCCGGATCACCCACTTCGCCGAGGCCGCCGCCCGCTCCGGCGCCGCCGCCGACCGCGGCGAGCCCGAGCGGCCGGTCCGCGCGGTGCTGTCGGTGGTCTCCGGCGAGGGCCTAGCCGAACTCTGCGAGCAGGCCGGCGCGGTCGTCCTGCACGCCGAGCCCGGCCGCCCGCCGGCCAGCGCCGAACTCACCGCCGCCGTGCGCCGGGCCGCCGCCCGCGAGGTGGTGCTGCTGCTCAACGACCCGGAACTGCGGGCCGCCGCCGGCGCCGCCGCCGACCAGCTGCGCGAGGAGGGCGTGCGGATCGCCGTGCTGCCCACCCGCTCGCCGGTCCAGGGCCTGGCCGCGCTCGCCGTGCACGAGGCCGGGCGGCGCTTCGACGAGGACGTGGTCGCCATGACCTCGGCGGCCGGCGCCACCCGGTACGCCGAACTCGCCGTCGCCGAGGGCGAGTCCTGGACCATGGCCGGGGTCTGCCAGGCCGGCGACGTGCTCGGCCTGATCGACGGCGACGTCGCGGTGATCGGCGCGGGCCTGGCCGAGGTCGGCGGGAGCGTGCTGGACCGGATGCTCGGCGGGGGCGGCGAACTGGTCACCCTGATCCTCGGCGAGGGCGCCCCCGAGGGCCTCGCCGAGGGCCTCGTCGCGCACGCCCGGCACAGCCGGCCCGAGGTGGACGCGGTGGTCTTCCACGGCGGGCAGGAGTCGGCACCGCTGCTGATCGGCGTGGAGTGAGCGCCCGGATTGTCGGCCCGGTGGTGTAAACAGGGGCCTTGATGGGCGCTCTCGATGAACCACTGACCAAGCTCGTCGGCGACCGGACCGCCAAGGTGCTCGCCGACAGCCTCAAGCTGCGCACGGTCGGGGACCTGCTGCACCACTATCCGCGCCGCTACGTCGAACGCGGCCAGCTCACCAGCCTGGACGAGCTGGAGATCGACGAGCACGTCACCGTGCTGGCCCGGATCGAGAAGGTCACCCTGATCCCGTTCCGCGGCCGCAAGGGCGACCGGCTGGAGGTGGTGGTCACCGACGGCCGCAGCCGGCTCTCGCTGGTCTTCTTCAACCAGGGCTGGCGGCAGAAGGAGCTGCGGCCGGGGACGCAGGGCCTGTTCGCGGGCAAGGTCGGGATGTTCAACCGGACCCGCCAACTGGCCTCCCCCGACTACCAGCTGCTCGACGACGCGGACGGCGACAGCGCCGCCGCCCGGTTCGCCGGACGGCTGATCCCGGTCTACCCGGCCAGCGCCCAGATGCCCAGCTGGAAGCTGTCGCTCTGCGTGGAGACGGCGCTCACCAAGCACCTGTCCGACGTCGGCGAGCCGCTGCCCGCCGAACTGCGCGAGCGCCACGGGCTGATCCCGCTGCCCGAGGCGCTCGAACTGATCCACCGCCCGCGCGGCCAGGCCGACCGCGAGCGCGCCCAGGAGCGGCTGCGCTGGGACGAGGCGTTCGTCCTGCAGGTCGCCCTCGCCCAGCGCCGGGCCGCCGACTCCGCCCTGTCCGCCAAGCCGCGCGAGGCCCGCCCGGGCGGGCTGCTGGACGCCTTCGACGCCCGGCTCCCGTTCACCCTCACCGAGGGCCAGCGGAAGGTCTCCGCCGAGATCGCCGCCGACCTCGCGAGCGACCACCCGATGCACCGCCTGCTCCAGGGCGAGGTCGGCTCCGGCAAGACCATGGTCGCGCTGCGCGCCATGCTGGCCGTGGTCGACGCCGGCGGGCAGGCGGTGCTGCTGGCGCCTACCGAGGTGCTCGCCCAGCAGCACCACCGGTCGATCGTGGAGATGATGGGCGACCTCGCCGAGGGCGGCATGCTCGGCGGGGCCGACCTGGGGACGCGGGTGGTGCTGCTCACCGGCTCGATGGGCGTGCCGGCCCGGCGGCAGGCGCTGCTGGACATGGCTTGCGGGGACGCCGGGATCGCGATCGGCACCCACGCGCTGATCGAGGACAAGGTGCAGTTCCAGGACCTGGGCCTGGTGGTGGTCGACGAGCAGCACCGCTTCGGCGTCGAGCAGCGGGACGCGCTGCGCGCCAAGGGCGACCAGCCGCCGCACCTGCTGGTGATGACGGCCACCCCGATCCCGCGCACGGTCGCGATGACCGTCTTCGGGGACCTGGAGACCTCCGTCCTGGACCAGCTGCCGGCCGGCCGCTCGCCGATCTCCACCCATGTCGTGCCGGCCGTCGAGAAGCCCAACTTCCTGACCCGCGCCTGGGAGCGGGTGCGCGAGGAGGTGGAGAAGGGCCACCAGGCGTACGTGGTCTGCCCGCGGATCGGGGACGAGGATCCGGAGGAGCGGAAGGGCGCCAAGGGCGCGAAGCGGAAGCGCCGCGCCGAGGACCTGGAGGAACTGCTCGACGACGCGCCCGACGAGGGCGCGGCGGCCGAGGGCGACCGGCGGCCCCCGCTGTCGGTCGTGGAGACCGCCGGGAAGCTGACCGCCGGCCCGCTGTCCGGTCTGCGGGTGGAGATCCTGCACGGGCGCCTCGCGCCGGAGGCCAAGGACGAGGTGATGCGCCGGTTCGCGGCCGGCGAGGTGGACGTGCTGGTCGCCACCACGGTGATCGAGGTCGGCGTCAACGTGCCGAACTCCACCGCGATGGTGATCATGGACGCCGACCGGTTCGGCGTCTCCCAGCTGCACCAGCTGCGCGGCCGGGTCGGCCGCGGCTCCGCCCCCGGGCTCTGCCTGCTGGTCTCCGACATGCCGGCGGCCAGTGCCGCCCGCGCCCGGCTGGACGCGGTGGCGGGCACCCTGGACGGCTTCCAGCTGTCCCGGATCGACCTCGAACAGCGCCGCGAGGGCGACGTCCTCGGCCAGGCGCAGTCCGGGGTGAGGTCCTCGCTCAAGGTGCTCTCGGTGCTGGAGGACGAGGAGGTCATCGTCACCGCCCGGGCCGAGGCCACCCGGCTGGTCGCCGAGGACCCGGACCTCGCCGCCCACCCGGACCTGCGCACCGCCCTGGAGAGCCTGCTCGACGAGGACCGCGCGGCCTACATGGAGAAGGGCTGACGGGCCCCTCCGCGCACCCCGGATTGTCAGACCCCCGCGAGAGAATGAAGGTGTTCAGGGCGCACCCCCAAGGTGCGTCCCTGGCGCGACACTTGGGGGTTTAGCCATGGCATTCCGTCATCTCAACGAGCTCCCGCTCGGCGACAAGGTCTTCCGGATCGAACTCGCCAGCGACGACGACCGCGAGGTCACCCTCACCCTCACCGGCTGGCGCGAGGGGGCCGCGGCGGCCCCGCTCGCCTCCGGCAAGCTGCGGCTGCCGGTCGAGGACGTCGCCTCGCTGCGGATCGCGCTCAACCGCGCGCTCCGGGCCCTGGCGATCGTCGCCGACGTCTCCGAGCCCATCCCCGACCGCGACGTGCTGCGCGAGCTCTACCCCGGCCACGGCGCCCCCTGGGTGCCGCAGCACGAGGAGGAGCTGGTCCGGCGCTTCCACGACAGCGAGACCGTCGCCCGGATCGCCGCCCGCTTCGGCCGCACGCCCGACTCCGTCCGCACCAAGCTGCGCGAGCTCGGCCACGACCCGCGCCGCCCCGAGTACTGCCCGCCCGACGGCTGCCTCTCCTGGTCCCGCTACGCCTCGCCGTCGCTGCTCGGCGCGGCCGTCCCGGCCCAGCCGGCCGGTTCCGAGGCGAGCTGATCACCTGAGTGCGTGAGCGTGGCCCCCGCCGGGCGGACCGGCGGGGGCCACGGCCGTATAGCGTGGTCGGGCAGCGACGAAAGGACCTCCCACCACCATGACCCGCGTGATCGCCGGGGCGGCCGGCGGCCGCCGGCTGGCCGTACCGCCCGGCCGGGGCACCCGCCCGACCTCCGACAAGGCCCGCGAGGCGATGTTCTCCACGCTGGAGGCGCTGCGCGGCACCGCCCTGCACGGCGCCCGGATGCTGGACCTGTTCGGCGGATCGGGCGCGGTCGGCCTGGAGGCGCTCTCGCGCGGGGCCGCGCACGTGCTGCTGGTCGAGGCGGACGCCCAGGCGGCCCGGGTGATCCGGGAGAACGTCCGGACGATCGGCCTGCCGGGCGCGCTGGTGAAGGCCGCCCGGGCGGAGAAGGTGATCGCCGGACCCGCCCCGGAGGCCCCGTACGACCTGGTCTTCCTCGACCCGCCGTACGCGGTCACCGACGACGAGGTGCGCGAGATGCTGATCACACTCCTCGCTGGGGGCTGGCTCGCGGGGGATGCACTCGTCACCGTGGAGCGCAGCACCCGCGGTGGAGAGTTCGGCTGGCCGGAGGGCTTCGAGGTGCTGCGCTCCCGCCGCTACGGCGAGGGCACGCTCTGGTACGGTCGCGCCGCCGCCGAGACCCGCCACCACCCCTAGCGGGCCCGGGCCCGCAGGATTCCCGCCACCCACGAGGGAGCACACACGCCATGCGCCGCGCCGTCTGCCCCGGGTCCTTCGACCCGATCACCAACGGTCACCTCGACATCATCGAGCGGGCCTCGAAGCTGTACGACGTGCTGCACGTCGCGGTGCTGATCAACCGCAACAAGCAGGGCATGTTCAGCGTCGAGGAGCGGATCGCGCTGATCGAGGAGAGCACCGCCCGGTACGGCAACGTGGTGGTCGAGTCGCACCTCGGCCTGCTGGTGGACTTCTGCCGCGAGCGGGACATCCCGGCGATCATCAAGGGCCTGCGCGCGGTCAGCGACTTCGACTACGAGCTGCAGATGGCCCAGATGAACCACGGCCTGAGCGGCGTCGACACGCTCTTCGTGCCGACCTCGCCGACGTACAGCTTCCTCTCCTCGACGCTGGTGAAGGAGGTCGCCTCGTACGGCGGCGACGTCTCGCACCTGCTCCCGGAGACGGTGCACCGCCGGCTGGTCGAGCGGATCGCCGAGCGGCGCGCCCAGCAGTAGCCGCGGCCGGGGTGACCGGCCGTCCGTTTCTGCCGGTTCATCATGGTTTGTCCGAGAGGTGCGAAGACGGGCGTACGCGGGCGTTGTGACCTCGCCGGGCAGGGGCCGTACAGTCTGTATTCCTGCCCCGCGGTGACGTCCACCGCGCCGGGGCGCTGCCTCCGCCGGACCTCGGCGGCACACGGAAAGACGAACGCCCGTGGACGTGCAGAACAAGGTCGACGAGATCGTGGCGGCCGTCGAGAACGCCCGCTCGATGCCCATGTCGGCCTCCTGCGTGGTGAACCGTGCCGAGCTGATCGCACTGCTCCAGGGCCTCCGTGCGGCCCTGCCCGCCGAGCTGGCCCAGGCCCAGTCGGTGATGGCCGACCACGAGTCCGTGGTCGCGGACGCCCAGGCGGAGGCCGACCGGATCATCCAGGGCGCGCACAGCGAGCGCGGTTCGCTGATCTCCGACACCGAGGTGGTCCGCCGCGCCCAGGCGGAGGCGGACCGGATCCTCGCCGAGGCCCGGGCCGAGATCGAGACCAAGCGCGCCGAGGCCGACGACTACGTCGACAGCAAGCTCGCCAACTTCGAGGTCGTGCTCACCAAGACGCTCGGCGCCGTCGGCCGCGGCCGCACCAAGCTGCGCGGCGACGCGAGCGTCTTCGAGACCGAGTACGAGGGCGAGACCGACGGCGAGGAGTTCCAGCCGCAGCGGATCAGCCCCAGCCCCGAGGTCGACGAGTACGTCGATGTGAAGCTCGCCACCCTGGAGAACGTGCTCAGCGCGACCCTGGAGGCGGTCGGCAAGGGCCGCGACAAGCTGACCGGCAAGCGGCCGATCGACGATCTCGGCGCCTACCTGGCCGCCGCCGACGAGGCGCAGCAGGCCAAGGAGCGCGCCGAGGCGGTCGCGGCCGGTTTCGCCGCGGACGCGGACGGCGCCGAGCTGGCCTGGTACCGCGAGGAGGTGCCGCAGCAGCAGACCTGGCCGGAGCAGACCCCGGCCGCGGCCGGCTGGCAGGCCCCCGGCGCGGACCAGTACGCGGCCGCGCAGCAGGGCGGCGCCCAGTACGCCGAGGTGTACGGCGGCGGCTTCGACCCGGCCGCCGGCCAGACCGCGGACCCGTACGGGGGCCAGTGGGGGCACCAGGGGCCCGAGGCCGGGGGAGGCTACCCGCAGCAGGGGCAGCAGCCCGGGTACGGCGACGGCCGGCAGGGCGGCTACGGCTACCCGCCCCAGCCGCAGGGCTACCCGGAGCAGCAGCAGTACGGCGGCGGCTACGGCTACCCGCAGCAGCCCGCGGACCCGCCCGCGCCGGTGCCGCAGCAGACCCAGGCGGGGCTGGACGAGACCAGCTTCTTCGACACCAGCATGATCGACATGACCCGGCTGCGGGAGCTCGGCGGCCGGTAGCGCCCGGGCACGAAGTTGGGCCTGGCGGGAGACTCGGGTAGTCTGACCACTCCGGCCTCTCCGTGTCGGGCCGTCGGTCTGCCCGCGCATCCCCCGACGAGCAGCGCCGCGCACCGGTACCCCTCAGGAAGTCAGGACACCTTGAACCGCCTCGACCACCGCGACCCCCTCGTGTTCGACACGCACGAGCTGGGCCGTCGTCCGGGTGCGCTGCGCAAGGTGTCCCGGACCCTGGAGGCCCCCGAGGGCCTGGGGATCATCGACGTGATCGGCGTTCCGGAGAAGAGCGAGCTCGCGCTGGAGCTCCGCCTGGAGTCCGTGGTCGAGGGCGTGCTGGTCACCGGCACCGCCGAGACCCGGGTCGAGGGCGAGTGCGTCCGGTGCCTGGAGCCCGTCGAGTTCGACCTCGACGTGGACTTCCAGGAGCTGTACTACTACCCGGAGTCCGACGAGCGCCATCGCGCCCGGACCGCCGGGACCGAGGACCTCGACGAGGACTCCGAGGAAGAGACTTACCGCCTGGAGGGCGACTACTTCGACCTCCAGCCGGTGCTGCGTGACGCGGTGGTGCTCGCACTGCCGCTGCAGCCGGTGTGCCAGGAAGACTGCCTGGGCCTGTGCTCCGAGTGCGGAGCGCGCCTGAGTGACGACCCGGCGCACCACCACGATGCCGCCGACCCCCGGTGGGCGGCTCTGCAGGGACTCTCCGCCGCCCACGGCGACGAGGGTGACGGAATCGAGAACAGCGGTACCCGTGAGGGTCTCGCCGAGAACCAGGAGAAGTAGCCGTGGCTGTTCCGAAGCGGAAGATGTCGCGCAGCAACACGCGCCACCGCCGGTCCAACTGGAAGGCCGTTGCCCCGGCCCTCGTGGCGTGCGACCGCTGCCACGAGCCGAAGCTCTCGCACATCGCGTGCCCGAGCTGCGGCACGTACAACCGCCGCCAGGTCCTCTCGGTCTGATCGGCAGGGTGTACGGATCGATGTCGGACGGTAACTCCTCCCGCAAGGCGACCGCGGCTCCGAAGACTCCTTCGGGCGGTGGCAAGGCCGGCGGGCCGGCTTCGACCGAATACGACGTCCTGGAAGGGCGCCTCGGGTACACGCTCGAGCGCGCCCTTCTGGTACGTGCCCTGACCCACCGCTCGTACGCGTACGAGAACGGTGGTCTGCCCACCAACGAGCGCCTGGAGTTCCTCGGCGACTCGGTGCTGGGCCTGGTGGTGACCGACACCCTCTACCGCGTCCACCCGGACGTCCCGGAGGGCACGCTCGCCAAGCTGCGCGCCGCGGTGGTCAACTCGCGCGCGCTCGCCGACGTCGGCCGCGGCCTGGAGCTGGGCACGTTCATCCGGCTCGGCAAGGGCGAGGAGGGCACCGGCGGCCGCGACAAGTCGTCGATCCTCGCCGACACGGTCGAGGCGGTCATCGGGGCCGTCTACCTCGACCGCGGTCTGGACGCCGCCACCGAGTTCGTCCACCGGCTGTTCGACCCGCTGATCGAGGAATCCTCTCAGCTGGGCGCCGGCCTGGACTGGAAGACCAGCCTCCAGGAGCTCACCGCCTCGGTGGGCATCGGAGTGCCGGAGTACGTGGTCGAGGAGTCCGGCCCGGACCACGAGAAGACCTTCACCGCCGCGGCCCGGGTGGCCGGCGAGGACTTCGGCAGCGGCGTCGGCCGCTCGAAGAAGGAAGCCGAGCAGAAGGCCGCGGAGAGCGCCTGGCGGGCGATCAAGGAGAAGTACGCCGACCGCCTGCCGAGCGGCGCCTGACCACGCAGTAGCCTTCCTCCTGCAGAGCCGAGTCCGTTCCGCTGGAGGCGTGTTCCCGTGCCCGAACTTCCCGAGGTCGAGGTCGTCCGCCGCGGTCTGGCGAACTGGGTCGCCGGGCGGACCGTCGCCGGCGTCGAGGTGCTGCACCCGCGCGCGGTGCGCCGCCAGCCGGCCGGCGCGGCGGACTTCGCGGCCCGGCTCACCGGCACCACCCTCGGCGCGGCGCAGCGCCGCGGCAAGTACCTCTGGGTGCCGCTGACGGGGCCGGGCGAGGGCTTCTCGCTGATCGGCCACCTCGGGATGAGCGGCCAACTGCTCGTCCAGGACCCGGCGGTGCCGGACGAGACCCACCTGCGGGTGCGGCTGCGGTTCACCGACGGCGGGCGCGAGCTGCGCTTCGTCGACCAGCGGACCTTCGGCGGGCTGGCGGTCGAGGAGGCCGAGGACGGCGATCCGGAGGGCACCCCGGTCTCCATCGCGCACATCGCCCGCGACCCGCTCGACCCCCGGTTCGACGACGCCGCCTTCGCGACGGCGCTGCGCGCCCGGCGCACCACGGTCAAGCGGGCGCTGCTGGACCAGACGCTGATCAGCGGGGTCGGCAACATCTACGCCGACGAGGCGCTGTGGCGCTCGCGGCTGCACTACGACCGGCCGACCGCGACGCTGACCCGTCCGCAGGCGCTGCTGCTGCTGGCCGCCGCCCGGGACGTGATGACGGCGGCGCTGGCCGTCGGCGGCACCAGCTTCGACAGCCTGTACGTCAACGTGAACGGCGAGAGCGGCTACTTCTCCCGCGACCTGGACGCCTACGGCCGGGAGCACGAGCCCTGCCGGCGCTGCGGCACCGCGCTGCGGCGGGCCGCCTGGATGAACCGGTCCAGCTACTTCTGCCCCCGCTGCCAGCGCGTCCCGCGCGTGAGCAGCGGAGGCTGACCCCCCCGGGAACCGTCAGCTCTTGGCGAGTTCCGGTTCGGCCGGCGCGGCCTCCGGCAGCCCGCCGTGGGTGTCCTGGCCGAAGTAGGCGACGCCGACCGCCGCGACCACGGCGATCAGGAAGCCGACCACGCCGAGCCAGCCCAGCCCGGCCTTGGAGGAGTCGCCGAGCCAGAGGACGCCGGCCGCGCCCGGCAGCACCGTCTCGCCGACCACCAGGGCGGCGGTGGCGCCGTTGACCGAGCCGATCTGCAGGGCCACGGTGTGCACGTACATGCCGCCGATGCCGCCGACCAGGATCGCGTACAGGGCCGGGTCGGCGAGCAGCCGGGCGAGGTCGAACGGCTCGATGCCGTTGAGGATGCGGACGCCGACGCCGAGCGCGCCGAAGCCGAGGCCGGAGAGCAGACCGGCGACGATCGCGCCGTTGGCGCCCATCCGCCGCACCAGCAGGCCGCCGCCGACCAGGAGCACGGTGGTGATCGCCAGCAGCCACCAGTGGAAGGCCATCGCGGCGTGGTGGCCGCCCTCCGGTCCGGCGGAGACCGCGAGCAGCACCAGCGCCGAGCAGAGCACGCCGATCGAGGCCCACTCCAGCTGCTTGAGCCGGATGCCGAGCAGCTTGATCGAGAGCACCGCGGTGATCACCAGGTTGGCGCTGATGATCGTCTGGGAGAGGAACAGCGGCAGCATCCGGGCGGCCAGCGCGCCGAGCCCGAAGCCGATGAAGTCCAGCACCGTGCCGAGGATGAACTCCCAGGTCACGGCGGCCTTGGCGGTGGAGGCGAGGCTGGGCCCGCCGTGTGCGGTGGTGCCGGAGGCACGGCCCCTGGCGGCCTCCTCGCGGGCGGAGCGCCGGGAGCCGACGGCCTGCAGGACCGAACCGGTGCCGTAGCAGGCGGAGGCCGCCACAGCGGTGACGAGGCCGATCAACAACGCGGAGCTCCGATCAGGAGGGGTGGGGCGGGAGGTGCTCACGGGGCGGCGGTACCGCCACCACTATGCCCGGTCGGGGAGGACCGGCGGGACGCCCGGTCCCGGCGGCCGGTCCGGTCCGATGTCTGCCGGGAGGTACGCGCGGGCCGCCGGCCGGGTTCCCGTCCGGGGGCGCCTCGGGGGCGGCCGGGCGGAAGATCATCCCGCAGAAGGGGGAGCCACCCCGGCGGACGGTGGGGGTGCCCGGCCGGACGGCACCCGGTCGGCATGCCCGGCGAGGGGGCCGCTCGGGGTAGCGTCGAGACATGAGAACCCCTGCACGACGACGTTCCCGGGGCGCCGGGCCGCTGGCGCTGGTGTCGGTGCTGCTCGGGCTGCTGCTCCTGCTGGCGCCGACGGCCTCGGCGGCCGGCGGTCTCGACGACGCGGCCGCCGCGCTCAAGCAGGGCCGGGTGTACGTCGACCCGGCGATGGCGGGCCGGTTCGACCAGAGCCAGGCCGACGCCCTGACCGAGAAGATCCGCAAGGCGGACAAGCCGATCTTCGTGGCGGTCGTCCCGGCCGCGGACCCGTACGGGGCCAGGACCGTCTTCGAGGACCTGCGCACCAAGGTCGGCGTCACCGGCACCTACGCGATCTGGCGCGGCGACCAGTTCCAGGCCCGCTCCGACAAGGCGGCGCTGTCCAGCGCGAGCGCCGAGCGGATCGCCGGCGCCTCCTTCCGCTCCCACCCCGGCGACATCGGCGGCACGCTGAACGACTTCGTCGACACCGCCGCCCCGCAGGTCAAGGGGCACGGGGTGAACAGCGACAAGGGCGGCGTCTCCACCGCCGCGGTGGTCGTCCCGCTGGCCCTGCTGGCGCTCGCCGGCACCGGTGTCTTCCTGCTGTTCCGCCGGGCCAAGCGGCGCAAGGAGGAGCAGCGCCGGGCCGAGCTGGCGCAGCTGCGCCAGGTGGTCGACGAGGACATCACCGCCTACGGCGAGGAACTGGACCGGCTCGACTTCGTCCCGTCCGCGCCGGACGCCGACGACGTGCAGCGCGGCGACTACACGCACGCGCTGGACTCGTACGAGAAGGCCAAGCGGCTGATGGACGGGGCCGAGGGGCCGGAGGACGTGAAGCCGGTCACCGAGGCGCTGGAGGACGGCCGGTTCGCGCTGGCCACCCTGGCGGCCCGGCGGGACGCGCGCCCGCTGCCGGAGCGCCGGCCGCCGTGCTTCTTCGACCCGCGGCACGGCCCGTCCGTGCTGGACGCCGAGTGGACCCCGGCGGGCGGCGCCGTCCGCGCCGTCCCGGTCTGCCGGGCCGACGCGGACCGGCTGGCGGCCGGCCAGGACCCGGACATCCGGACCGTTCCGACCGCGCACGGCCCGCAGCCGTACTGGAACGCGGGCCCGGCCTACGGTCCCTGGGCGGGCGGCTACTTCGGCGGCGGCGGCCTGCTGCCTGGGTTGTTGGTCGGCACCATGCTCGGCTCGATGATGGCCACCCCGGCGTACGCGGCCGGCCCCGTCGACGCGGGCGCCGGATACGACGGCGGCGACGTCTCCGGCGCCGACTTCAACTCCTCCGACTTCGGTGGCGGCTTCGACGGCGGTGACTTCGGCGGCGGTGGGGACTTCGGCGGTGGCGGCGACTTCGGTGGCGGCTTCTGACCCTGGCCCGCACCTTCGGCTGATGCGATGATCGGCCCACGGCCCCCGCCGGGCGACCGGCGGGGGCCGCGGTGTGTCGGTAGCGGGGGCGTTGCCGGAGGGGGTGGGGGAGTGGCACCGGACAGTGGCCCGGCCGGGCCGTGGCTGCGGGCGGGCGAGGAACTGCTCGGACTGGCGGAGGTCCGGCTGAGCGTGCTGGCCCGCCGGCCGCCGAAGCGGTACCGGCGGCGCGGGCGCGACACGGACACCGGCGTGGAGTTCGCGGTCGAGCACGGGCTCGACGTCCTGGACCCCGAGGGCCTGCTGACCCTGGTCGGGCTGGGCGCGCTGCTGGTCGGCGGGCGCCTGGTCGCGCCCCCGCTGCGGGGCGGCTGGGAGAGCACCGCGGGCCGGTTCGCCGCCGCCGCCCGGGAGGCCGAGCTCGCCCGCGCCTCGCCGACCTTCGGCTACGTGCTGCTGGCCGTCACCGACCGCCGGGTGCTGCTGCTGAAGCGCCGCGGGGCGCTGGCGACCGAGCACCTGGCCGAGCTCGGCCCGTTCCGCCTGCACAGGACCCCGGACGTCCGCCGCCGCTCGCGCGCCCGCCGGGTGGAGCTGCGGTTCGCGGACGGCTCGACCGTCGCCGTACGGGTGGCGCCCCAGCGGCTCAAGGCGCTGGCCGGGCTGGCCTCCCTGAGCGGACCGGTTTGAGAACCCAACCCGGTGTGGCAGGCTGTCGGACGTGACCTCAGACCTCCCTGCCGCACCCTCCCTGCCCGGCCGGCCGTGCTCGATCGCCGCCGCGCTGCACGTGGTGGGGGAGAAGTGGGCGCTGCTCGCGGTGCGGGAGCTGTTCTACGGCAACCACCGCTTCGACCGGATCGCCCGCAACACCGGGGCGCCCCGCGACCGGCTCACCGCGCGGCTGCGGGCGCTGGAGGAGGCGGGCGTGGTCGAGCGGCGGCCCTACAGCGAGCGGCCGCCGCGGTACGAGTACCACCTGACCGAGGCCGGCCGCGACCTCGCGCCGCTCACCCAGGCGCTGCTCGCCTGGGGCGACCGCTGGGTGCTGCCCGAGGCGCCGGTGGTCTTCGAGCACACGCCCGAGGGGCACCCGCCGCACCCCTACGACCCGCGGTGGGTCTGCCGGACCTGCGGCGAACCCGGGCGCGGGGCGGAACTGCGGGCCGAGATCCGCAGCCCCGGCTGGACGGCCGAGGGCCCGTCCGGCCCGTGACGCGCGCCGCCACCGGGACGGATAGGGTCGGGGGCATGCACGGTCGCGACGCCCACAGTGACGAGCCGGTCCGGGTCACCGCCTGGGTGCGCGGCAAGGTCCAGCAGGTGGGCTTCCGCTGGTGGACCAGGGCGCGGGCGCTGGAGATCGGCCTGACCGGCTACGCGAGCAACCTCGGCGACGGCCGGGTGCAGGTGGTGGCCGAGGGCCTCGCCCCGGACTGCGAGCAACTGCTCGCCCTGCTCAGGGGCCCGGACACACCGGGCCGGGTGAGCGGGGTGACCGAGATCTGGACCGCCGTCGGGCCCGGCTACGAGAGCTTCGCGATCCGCTGACCGCCCCGCGGGCCCGGGCCCGGAGCGGGCCGCCGGAAAACGATCGGCAACCGGCGGTGTCGTACGGTTGCCATCCGGGCAGACTCGTGGTTGACTCCGCATCGAACGATGATCCACGAGCAGGTGGTGGACCCCCCTTCGCAGCCGCCCGGCGTGACGACACCGCCAGGCAGGTGACAGGGGCGCGGTAGCGTGCGGTGATCGTGTTGACCCGTACCGTCTTTGGTGAGACGCTGGAAGCCCGCGCACACGACCGCGTCATTCCGGTAGGCGCACGCCCCCGCGAGCCCAGCTCACGGTGGTTGTGCCGTAGTGCCCAGCCAGCACTGCCGGTGCGCGCCGCGCGTGCGTCCCCCTTCCCCCTAGACCTGTACCGTTCCGGTTCGGTCACTCAGCGTGGAGGACCATTCATCATGGCAAAGGCGCTTCTCGGGTACGTCGGCGGCCCCGACCCGCGAATGCTTTCCGAGATGCGACGGCTGCAGCAGCGCGTCCAGGATCTCGAAGCCGAGCTCCTTCGGATGCAGGCTGAGAACGACGCTCTCAGCGCTGTCGCCGGCGAGCACTCGTTGCTCAACAGCATCGATCTGGACCAGCGGGAGCCGGCTCTCACCTGAGTCCCGCCCGATCCCCTCGATCGACGCCGCTGTGCACTGAGCCGCCCCGAAAGGGACGCAGCTTGCAAGGGACGCCCCGTGTGGCGTCCCTTCGTCGTGTCCGGGCACCGGCCGCCGGGGGATACAGTCGCCGCTGGAGCCCCTGGCGAGCGAGGTGAGGAGACCGGCGCGTGCACCTGAAGAGTCTGACGCTGCGCGGGTTCAAGTCCTTCGCCTCCGCCACCACCCTCAGGTTCGAGCCCGGCATCACCTGCGTGGTCGGACCCAACGGCTCCGGCAAGTCCAACGTCGTCGACGCGCTCTCCTGGGTGATGGGCGAACAGGGCGCCAAGTCGCTGCGCGGCGGCAAGATGGAGGACGTCATCTTCGCCGGGACCAGCGGGCGGGCCCCGCTCGGCCGCGCCGAGGTCAGCCTCACCATCGACAACACCGACGGCGCCCTGCCGATCGAGTACTCCGAGGTGACCATCACCCGGACGATGTTCCGCAACGGCGGCAGCGAGTACGCGCTCAACGGCGACACCTGCCGCCTGCTCGACATCCAGGAGCTGCTCTCCGACTCCGGGATCGGCCGCGAGATGCACGTCATCGTCGGCCAGGGACAGCTCGACTCCGTCCTGCACGCCGACCCGATGGGCCGGCGCGCCTTCATCGAGGAGGCGGCCGGCGTCCTCAAGCACCGCAAGCGCAAGGAGAAGGCGCTGCGCAAGCTGGACGCGATGCAGGTCAACCTCAACCGCGTCCAGGACCTGGTGGCCGAGCTGCGCCGCCAGCTCGGCCCGCTCGGCCGGCAGGCCCGGATCGCCCGGCGCGCCGCCGGGATCCAGGCCGACCTGCGCGACGCCCGGCTGCGGCTGCTCGCCGACGACCTGCTCGCGCTGCGCACCGCCGTCGAGGCGGAGATCGCCGACGAACTGGCCCTGCGGCTGCGCCGCTCCACCGTCGAGCAGGAACTCGGCCGGGCGATCGGTCGCGAGGCGGTGCTGGAGGCGCAGGTCCAGCAGCTCGGCCCCGGCCTGGAGGCCGCCCGGCAGACCTGGTATCGGCTCTCCGGGCTGGCCGAGCGCAGCCGCGGCACCATCGGGCTGGCCGAGGCGAGGGCCCGGCACGCCGCCGCCGGCGGGCAGGCCGAGGAGCGCCGCGGCCGGGACCCGGAGGAGCTGGAGCGCGAGGCCGAGCGCGTCCGGGAGGAGGAGGCCGCGCTGGCCGAGGCCCTGGAGCAGGCCCGGGAGGCGCTCGACGGGACGGTCGAGGCCAAGGCCGAGCTGGAACGCGCCCTCGCCGCCGAGGAGCGCCGGCTCAAGGACGCCGCCCGGGCCATCGCCGACCGCCGGGAGGGACTGGCCCGGCTCCAGGGCCAGGCCGCCGCCGCCCGCTCCAAGGCCGCCGCCGCCGAGGCCGAGATCGGCCGGCTCGCCGAGGCCCGCGACGAGGCACTGCAGCGCGCCGGGGCCGCCCGGCAGGAGTACGAGGAGCTGCGGGCCCGGGTCGACGCCGACACCGAGGACGGCGAGCGGACCGACAGCGCGCACGACGGCGCCCGGGAACGGCTCGCCGCCGTCGAACAGGAGCTCACCGCCGCGCGCGAGGCCGCCGGCACCGCCGAGCGCGAGCGGGCCGCGCTGACCGCCCGGCACGAGGCGCTGGCGCTCGGCCTGCGCCGCAAGGACGGCAGCGGCGCGCTGCTCGCCGCCGGGGAGCGGCTGGCCGGGCTGCTCGGACCGGCCGCCGCGCTGCTGCGGATCGCCCCCGGCCACGAGACCGCCGTGGCCGCCGCGCTCGGCACCGCCGCCGACGCGGTGGCCGTCGACTCGCCCCGCACCGCCGCCGAGGCGCTGCGGCTGCTGCGCAAGGAGGACGCCGGCCGGGCCGCCCTGCTGATCGCCGGCGCCCCCGAACCGGCCGGCCCGCCGGGGGAGCTGCCGTCCGGCGCCCGCTGGGCCGCCGAGCTGGTCGACGGACCGGCCGACCTGCGGGCCGCCGTCGCCCGGCTGCTGGCCGGCGTCGCGGTGGTGGACACCCTCGACCAGGCCCTCGGGCTGGTCGCCGCGCACCCCGCGCTGAGCGCCGTCACCGCCGAGGGCGACCGGCTCGGCGCCGGCTTCGCCCACGGCGGTTCCGGTGCCGCCCCCAGCCTGCTGGAGACCCAGGTCGCGGTGGACGAGGCCGCCCGGGCGATCGCCGAACTCGACGTCCGCTGCGCCGAGTCGGCCGGACGGCTGGCCGAACTCACCGAACGGCGCCGGGAGTCGGCCGCCGAACTGGAGCAACTCGCCGTCCGGCGGCGGAAGCTGGAACGCGAGCGGGCCGAGGTGGCGGGCACCGTGGGCCGGCTCGGCGGACAGTCCCGGGCCGCGGCCGGCGAGGCCGAACGGCTGACCGCCGCCGCCGGCCGCGCCGAGGACGGCCTGGCCCAGCTGCTCGCCACCGCCGAGGAACTGGCCGAACGGCTGGCCGTCGCCGAGGAGACGGCCGCCGACGGCGAGGACGAGCCGGACGCCGCCGAACAGCAGCGGCTGGCCGCGGCCGCCACCGCCGCCCGGCAGACCGAACTGGAGGCCCGGCTCGCGGTGCGCACCCACGAGGAGCGGGTCCGCGCGCTGGCCGGCCGGGCCGAGCAACTGGACCGGGCCGCCCGCGCCGAGCGCGAGGCGCGCGCCCGGGCCGCCGAGCGCCGCCGGCGCGCCGAGCACGACGCCGCCGTCGCGGGCGCCGTCGCCTCCGGCGCCCGGCAGCTGCTCGCCTGCCTGGAGGTGTCGCTGGCCCGCGCGGACGCCGAACGGGCCGCCGTCGAGCAGGCCCGGGCGGCGCGCGAGGCGGAGCTGAAGGAGCACCGCGAGCACGGGCGCGAACTCAAGGACGAGCTGGACAAGCTGGTCGACGCCGGCCACCGCGACGAGGTGCTGCGGGCGGAGAAGCGGCTGCGAATCGAACAGCTGGAGGGCCGGGCGCTGGAGGAGTTCGGCATCGAGGGCTCCGAACTGCTGGCCTCGTACGGGCCGGACCGGCCCGTCCCGCCGTCCGCGCCGGAGGAGGGCCAGGAGCCGGGCGAGCCGCGCCCCTACGTCCGGGCCGAGCAGGAGAAGCGGCTGCGCACGGCCGAGCGGGCGTACCAGCAGCTGGGCAGGGTCAATCCGCTGGCGCTGGAGGAGTTCGCCGCGCTGGAGGAGCGCCACACCTTCCTCGGCGAGCAGCTGGACGACCTCAAGCGCAGCCGGCGCGATCTGCTCGACATCGTCAAGGACGTCGACCAGCGGGTCGAACAGCTGTTCACCGCCGCCTACCACGACACCGCCGCGCAGTTCGAGGGCGTGTTCTCCCGGCTGTTCCCGGGCGGCGAGGGCCGGCTGGTGCTCACCGACCCGGAGTCGATGCTGACCACCGGCGTCGAGGTGGAGGCCCGTCCGCCGGGCAAGAAGGTCAAGCGGCTGTCGCTGCTCTCCGGCGGAGAGCGCTCGCTGACCGCGGTGGCGCTGCTGGTCTCGATCTTCAAGGCCCGGCCCAGCCCGTTCTACGTCATGGACGAGGTCGAGGCGGCGCTGGACGAGACCAACCTGCGCCGGCTGGTCGCGATCATGGAGGAGCTGCGGGAGAGCTCCCAGCTGATCGTGATCACCCACCAGAAGCTGACCATGGAGTCCGCCGACGCCCTGTACGGGGTGACCATGAAGGGCGACGGCATCTCGCAGGTGATCAGCCAGCGGCTGCGGGAGGACCGGAAGGAGCGCCGTCCCTGACCGGGCGGTGATCCACTTCCGGTCCCGGCCGGTCCGCCGGTGATCCACTCGGCCGCCTGCGGTCCGCGAGGACCGGTGTCGCGGATACTTAGGGCGTTATGGAATACGTGATTCTTGCCGTAGTCATCGCGGTGGTCGCCGTCGGCGCGATCGCCGGACTCGTCGTTTCCGGCAGACGACGCCAGCAGCTGCCCCCGAAGTCGCAGGCGCCGGTCATCACGGCGCCCCCGACCCCGCGCGAGCCCGCCGTCGGCGAAGAGGCCGCGCCACCGACCGAGGAACCGCGCCGCACCGTCGAGGAGGTCCAGCTCCCCGAGGCCGAGATCGAGGCCGAGGCCGAGGTCGAGGCCGCCCTCGGGACGGTCGAGGAAGCCCCCGTCCTTGAGGTCCCCGAGCCCACCGCCGGCCGTCTGGTCCGGCTGCGCTCGCGGCTCTCCCGATCGCAGAACTCGCTCGGGAAGGGCCTGCTCTCGCTGCTCTCCCGCGAGCACCTCGACGAGGACACCTGGGAGGAGATCGAGGAGACCCTGCTGACCGCCGACGTCGGCGTGGCCCCCACCCAGGAGCTGGTCGAGCGGCTGCGCACCCGGGTCAAGGTGCTCGGCACCCGCACCCCGGAGGAGCTGCGCGGCCTGCTGCGCGAGGAGCTCGTCGAGCTGATCGGCACGGACGCCGACCGCACCGTGCACTCCACCAAGCACGAGGAGGGCCCCGCGGTCGTCCTGGTCGTCGGCGTCAACGGCGTCGGCAAGACCACCACCACCGGCAAGCTGGCCCGGGTGCTGGTCGCCGACGGCCGCAAGGTGGTGCTCGGCGCGGCCGACACCTTCCGCGCCGCCGCCGCCGACCAGCTGCAGACCTGGGGCGAGCGGGTCGGCGCGCGCACCGTGCGCGGGCCCGAGGGCGGCGACCCGGCGTCGATCGCCTTCGACGCGGTCAAGGAGGGCATCGCCGAGGGTGCGGACACCGTGCTGGTGGACACCGCCGGGCGCCTGCACACCAAGACCGGCCTGATGGACGAGCTGGGCAAGGTCAAGCGGGTCGTCGAGAAGCACGGCCCGGTCGACGAGGTGCTGCTGGTGCTGGACGCCACCACCGGCCAGAACGGGCTGATCCAGGCCCGGGTCTTCGCCGAGGTGGTCGACATCACCGGCATCGTGCTGACCAAGCTGGACGGCACCGCCAAGGGCGGCATCGTGGTGGCCGTTCAGCGCGAGCTGGGCGTGCCGGTCAAGCTGATCGGGCTCGGCGAGGGTGCCGACGACCTGGCGCCGTTCGAGCCGGGCGCGTTCGTGGACGCGCTGATCGGGGACTGAGCACCGCCCGGTGCCACCGGTGAAGGGTCCGCCCCCGCGAGGGGCGGGCCCTTCGGCGTTTCCTCCGGGGTCCGCTCCGGTGTTCCCTTCGGCGCTCCCCGCGGCGTTCCGGTCGGCCGGTCACGCGATCCAGGCGGGCTCGCGGGTGCGCTCGCGCCCGCGGTGGCAGGCGTAGGCGAGGGTGCCGAGCAGCAGCCGGGCCTCGGGCGGGCAGCCGGCGTTGTCCCGGGTGGGGCGGCGCAGCCAGCGCACCGGGCCGAGGCCGGCGAGCACGGTGGGCGGCGCGGCGACGAAGCTGCCCTCGCCGTGGCAGGTGAGGTCGAGCGCGGCGTCGTCCCAGCCCATCCGGTAGAGGAGGTCCGGCAGCCGGCGGGCGGTGCCGGGCGCGACCAGGAACTGCAGCCGTCCGGTGGGCGCGGCGAGCACCGGTCCGACCTGGGTGCCCATCCGCTCCAGCCGGACCAGGGCCTGCAGGCCGGCCTGCTCGGGGACGTCGAGGACGTCGAACGCGCGGCCGGTGGGGAACAGCACCGAGACGTCGGTGCCGGGGCGGGCGGCCGGTCCGGCACCGGGGGCGGGGTGCAGGCCGGGGGCGGCACAGCGCGGCGCACCGCAGTGGCAGCGGTGCGGGGTGGAAGCCGTGCGGGCCGGCTCGCCGACGACGACGGCCCAGCCCCACCGGCCGGTGTACTCCGCGGCCGCCTGGCTCGCGGTCGCGCGGGTGCGGTGACGCGCGCCCCGCGGCGCCAGCCGCAGGTGCCCCAGTCGAAGTACGCCGAACAGGTTGTCCATGCCTCCCCCAACAGGTTCTCGTTGCCGATGGTTACGGGACGGTGACTTTGTGTTGCTTTTTCTGTGCGTGGTGCGTGGTGCGGTGGCGGCGCGCAGCGCGCGGTGTGCGCCAGTTGCCCTGGTGTGCCTCGTGCGCCGCCTTGTGGCCGGCGGTGGTGATGCCGGATCGTCGGTGGGCGGGAGGACCGTCGGTCGGTGCGGGTGCCAAATCCGCCCGTGGCGGCGGCGGTTCGCCTGAAGAGCCGGGTGCCGTCGGGGACTTGGCAGCCCGCATATGCCGGGCCGCCGGGACTTCCTAGTGAACCGTCTGCCGACGCGGTTCGGTTCACTCCTGGGGGTGGCGAAAGGTGGCGTTTCGCCAGGGCCGCTCCCCGGGGCGGTGTGCGGGGCGTTACGTTCAGCACACGGGCCTCGTCAGGGCGTCCGCTCCGGGCCACCGGCGTCCGGTAGTTGGGGAACTGACGGTCCGTCCGCGGCGGCGGCGCCGCGGTCCGGCACGACACGTCTGGTAAGAGCCCGCAACCGTCGGGCGGTCACGATCGGGGCCCCGGGGGCCCGGGCGGGATGGGGACGGACCCATGGCAGAGAAGCAACCCAACGAGAAGCTGACCACGTGGTTCGCCCGCAGCGGCTGGTCCAAGGGCGAGTTGGCCCGCCAGGTCAACCGCCGGGCCCGGCAGATCGGGGCGCACCACGTCTCCACGGACACCTCGCGGGTGCGGCGCTGGCTCGACGGCGAGCAGCCGCGCGAGCCGATCCCGAAGATCATGTCCGAGCTCTTCTCCGAGCGGTTCGGCTCGGTGGTCTCCATCGAGGACCTCGGCCTGCGCGCCGCCGTACCGGTCTCCACCGTCGGCGGCGGCGTCGACCTGCCGTGGAGCGCGCCGCAGACCGTCCAGCTGATCAGCGACTACTCGCGCAGCGACCTCATGCTCAACCGGCGCGGCTTCCTGGGCACCTCGCTCGCCCTGACCGCCGGTGCCGCGCTGATCGAGCCGATGCAGCGCTGGCTGGCGCCCGGCCCGTCCGGCGCCCCCACCCCGATCCTGACCGCGGCCAACGGCGGAGAGCCGTTCACCGGCCGGCTCTCCGAGCCCGAGCTGGAACTGCTGGAGCAGACCACCGTCATGTTCCGGCAGTGGGACGCGCAGAACGGCGGCGGGCTGCGCCGCAAGGCCGTGGTCGGCCAGCTCCACGAGGTCACCGACCTGCTCCAGGAGACCTACCCCGAGCAGACCACCCGGCGGCTGTTCCGGCTCACCGCCGAGCTGGCCCACCTGGCCGGCTGGATGTCCTACGACGTCGGCATGCACCCCAGCGCCCAGAAGTACTACGTGCTGGCGCTGCACGCCGCCAAGGAGGCCGGGGACCGGCCGTTCGGCGCGCTGATCCTCACCGACATGAGCCGGCAGATGATCCACCTCAACCGCGGCGAGGACGCGCTGGAGCTGATCCACCTCGCCCAGTACGGCAGCCGCGACACCGCCACCCCGCGCCAGCAGTCCCTGCTGTACGCGATGGAGGCGCGCGCGTACGCCACGATCGGCGAGGTGAACCGGTGCGCCCGGGCGATCCGGCTGGCCGAGGACACCTTCACCGACATCCGCGAGGGCGACGGCGACCCGGACTGGCTGAAGTTCTTCTCACCGGCCGAGCTGAACGCGGAGAACGCGCACTCCTTCCGCGACCTCGCCTACCACTCGGACAACTCCGAGCTGTACGCCTCGATGTCGGCGCCGGTGATGGAGCGCGCGGTCGACCTCTTCCGGCAGGACGGCGACCACGTCCGCTCGTACGCCTTCAACCTGGTCGGCATGGCCAGCGTGCACCTGCTGCAGAACGAGCCGGAGGAGGCGGCGGTCTTCGCCGAGCAGGCGGTGGACATCGCCACCAAGGTCCGCTCCGAGCGGCTCAACTCGCGGGTCCGCAAGACCACCGAGGCCGCCGCGTCCCGGTTCAAGGGCGTGGACGCGGTCAGCCGGCTCAAGGAGCGGGTGGTCCAGGACATCCCCGAGTATGTCTCGGTGGTCTGAGCCCCACCGCGACACCCCTCACCCACCGACCGTGCCGACCGCCGACGGCACGGTCGGTGCCGTGTTCACGCGGGCGTAACCCCGCGGTCGTCCTCGTCACGGAGGTGAAACACCCGGCCGCATCGGCCGAAACCGGCCTTCGGCACGCTCCTGGTCAACGCCGACGCCCCGGGTGCACGGGACAGGGATCCGGGTGCGGATCGGCTTCCAGTCAGGAGGAGAGCCGATGCCGGACGGCTTCAGCGCGGGCGACACCGCCTTCGTACTCATCAGTGCGGCCCTGGTCATGGTGATGACCCCGGGGCTGGCCTTCTTCTACGGGGGGATGGTCCGGGCCAAGAGCACCCTGAACATGCTGGCGATGAGCTTCCTGTCGCTGGGCATCGTCAGCGTGCTGTGGGTCCTCTACGGCTACTCGCTCAGCTTCGGCCCCGACGCGGGCGCCGGTCTGATCGGCAACCTGGACTTCCTCGGGATGCACGGCATCGGCCTCGCCGACCTCACCGGGACGATCCCGGTGACCGCGTTCTCCGCCTTCCAGCTGATGTTCGCGGTCATCACCCCGGCGCTGATCAGCGGGGCGGTCGCGGACCGCGCGAGATTCGCGGCCTGGGGCCTGTTCATCGGGCTCTGGGTCACCGTGGTGTACTTCCCGGTCGCCCACTGGGTGTTCTTCTTCGACGGCGGCGCCGGCGGCTGGCTCGGCGACCGCACCGGCGTGATCGACTTCGCCGGCGGGACGGCCGTCCACATCAACGCCGGGGTCGCCGGCCTGGCGCTCTGCCTGGTGCTCGGCCGGCGGATCGGCTTCCGCAAGGACCCGATGCGCCCGCACTCGCTGCCGCTGGTGATGCTCGGCTCCGGGCTGCTCTGGTTCGGCTGGTTCGGCTTCAACGCCGGCTCGGCGCTGGCCGCCAACGGCGTGGCGGCGATGGCCCTGCTCAACACCCAGGTCGCGACCGGCGCCGCGCTGGTCGGCTGGCTGGTCTTCGAGAAGCTGCGGCACGGCGCGTTCACCACGCTGGGCGCCGCCTCCGGCGCGGTGGCCGGCCTGGTGGCGATCACCCCGGCCTGCGGCTCGGTCTCCCCGCTCGGCGCGGTGGCGATCGGCCTGGTCGCCGGGGCCGCCTGTGCGGCCGCGATCGGCCTCAAGTACCGCTGGGGCTTCGACGACTCGCTCGACGTGGTCGGCGTGCACGCCGTCGGCGGGGCGATCGGCTCGCTGCTGGTCGGCCTGTTCGCCACCGGGACGGTCGGCCAGAGCGCCAAGGGGCTGTTCTACGGCGGCGGGCCGGAGCAGCTGGGCAAGCAGGCGATGGGCGTGGCGGTGGTCGGCGGCTACTCCTTCGTGCTCTCCTGGCTGCTGGCCAAGGCGGTCGACCGGGTGATCGGGTTCCGGGTCGCCGAGGACGTCGAGCTGGCCGGCGTCGACCAGGCCGAGCACGCCGAGTCCGCGTACGACTTCAGCGCGCTGGGCTCGGGCCTCGGCCGGACGGCCGCCCCGGCCGCGGCCCTGGTCGCCGCGGCCTCCGCACCCGCACCCGCGCCGGCCGCGGCGGCGCACGGCACCGAGAAGACCGAGGTGGACGCCCGATGAAGCTCATCACCGCCGTCATCAAGCCCTACCGCCTGGACGAGGTGAAGGCCGCCCTGCAGGCCTTCGGCGTGCACGGCCTGACCGTCTCCGAGGCGAGCGGCTACGGCCGCCAGCGCGGCCACACCGAGGTCTACCGGGGCGCGGAGTACACCGTGGACCTGGTCCCCAAGGTCAGGGTCGAGGTCCTGGTCGAGGACGAGGACGCCGAGCCGCTGATCGAGGTCCTGGTCAACGCGGCCCGGACCGGCAAGATCGGGGACGGCAAGGTGTGGGCGGTGCCGGTCGAGACGGCGGTCCGGGTCCGCACCGGCGAGCGCGGCCCCGACGCCCTCTGAGGGGGCCCGACCGCATGGGCACCGCCCCCGACGCCCGCCGGCCCGGCCCCGACGGCCCCGCCGCCGCCCGGGCCCGGCTGCTCGCCGCCCCCGGCCCCGGCGGCCGGGGGCGGCGCACCGCGCTGTCCGCGCTCACCGACGACTGGCTGGCCGGCCTGTTCGCCGCGGCCGGCGCCCCCGCCGGGGCCGCCGTGGTCGCGGTCGGCGGCTACGGGCGCGGCGAGCTCTCCCCGCGCAGCGACCTCGACGTGCTGCTGCTGCACGAGGGCCGGCTGGACCCGGCCCTTCCCGAGCGCCTCTGGTACCCGGTGTGGGACTCCGGAGCCTCGCTCGACCACGCCGTCCGCACCCCGGCCGAGGCCAGGTCGGTGGCGGCCGCCGACCTGAGGGCGCAGCTCGGCCTGCTGGACGCCCGGCACGTGGCCGGCGACCCGGCGCTCACCGCCGCGCTGCGCTCCGCCGTCCTCGCCGACTGGCGGGCGGACGCCCCGCGGCGGCTGCCCGAGCTGCGCGAGCTGGGCCGGGAGCGGGCCGAGCGGCACGGCGAGCTGTCGTTCCTGCTGGAGCCCGACCTGAAGGAGGCCCGCGGCGGTCTGCGGGACGTCGTCGCGCTCGGCGCGATCGCCGCGAGCTGGCTGGCCGACGCGCCCCGGGAGGGCCTGGCCGCCGCCGCGCTCCGGCTGGCGGACGTCCGCGACGCCCTGCACCTGGTGACCGGCCGGGCCACCGACCGGCTCGCCCTGCAGGACCAGGACCAGGTCGCCGAGCGGCTGGGTGTGCCGGACGCCGACGCCCTGCTGCGCGGGGTCTACGAGGCGGCCCGGACCGTCGCCTACGCCTCCGACGTCGCCTGGCGGTCGGTGGAGCGGGTGCTGGCCGCGCGCTCGGGCCGGGGCCGCCGCCCGCACCGGCGCTTCCCGTTCGCCGCCGGACGGGGCGCGGGCGCGGTGGGAAGGGGCGCGGTGGCCAGGGGCGCGGTGGAGCGCCGGCCGCTCGCCGAGGGCGTGGTCGAGCAGGACGGCGAGGCGGTGCTCGCGCAGGGCGCCCGCCCGGCCGCGGACCCGGTGCTGCCGCTGCGCGCCGCGGCGGCCGCCGCACAGAACGGCCTCGCCCTCGCGGACGCGACGGTGCGCCGGCTGGCGGCGGAGTGCCGTCCGCTGCCGGTGCCCTGGCCGGACGAGGCGCGCGAGCAGCTGGTCACCCTGCTCGGCGCGGGCGAGGCCTGCCTGCCGGTCTGGGAGGCGCTGGAGGCGCGGGGGCTGATCTCCCGGCTGCTGCCGGACTGGGAGCGGGTGCGCTGCCGCCCGCAGCGCAACGCGGTGCACCGCTGGACGGTGGACCGGCACCTGGTGGAGACCGCGGTGCGGGCCGCCGCGATGACCCGCCGGGTGGCCCGGCCGGACCTGCTGCTGGTCGCCGCGCTGCTGCACGACATCGGCAAGGGCGGGCCGGGCGACCACAGCGAGGCGGGGGAGGCGGCCGTCCGCGGCCTGGCCGCCCGGATGGGCTTCGACCCGGAGTCGGTGGAGACCCTGGCGGTGCTGGTCCGCCACCACCTGACCCTGGTGGACACCGCGACCCGGCGGGACCCGGACGACCCGGCGACCGTGGAGGCCGTCACCAAGGCGGTCGGCTCGGTACCGCGGCTGGAGCTGCTGCGGGCGCTGACCGAGGCGGACGCGCTGGCCACCGGCCCGGCCGCGTGGAGTGCCTGGCGGGCCTCGCTGGTGGACGGCCTGGCCGACCGCGCGGCCGCCCGGCTGTCCGGGGCGCCCGGCGGGTGCCCCGGCGCCGCCGAGAGCGAGCCGACCGCGGAGCAGGAGCGGCTGGCGGTGGAGGCGGCCCGGACCGGCGGGCCGGCGCTGGCGCTGCCGTCGTCGTCCCTGCCGTCGTCGTCGCGGTCGTCGTCGTCGCGGTCGTCGCCGTCGCTGTCGGCCGGGGGCGGGGCGGATCCGGCCGGCGCCGGGTCGACGGGCGTGCGGCTGCTGCTGGCCGTCCCGGACCGGCCGGGCCTGCTGGGCACCGTCGCCGGGGTGCTGGCCCTGCACCGGCTGACGGTCCGCTCGGCGGGCCTGCGCGAGCTGGACCCGATCGGTGCCGGGCCGGTGCTGCTGCTCTCCTGGACGGTGGCCGCGGAGTTCGGCGGGCTGCCGGAGGCCGCCCGGCTCCGGGCCGACCTGCGCCGGGCGCTGGACGGCTCGCTGGACGTCTCCCGCCGGCTGGCCGAGCGCGACGCGGCGGCCCCGCGCCGGCGCGGCGTCCCCGTTCCGCCGCCGGTGGTCTCGGTGGCGCCACCGGTGGCCTCGGCGAGCGCGACCGTGCTGGAGGTGCGCGCGCACGACGCCCCCGGGCTGCTGCACCGGATCGGCCGGGCGCTGGACGGCGCCGGGGTGCGGGTGCGGACCGCGCACGTGTCGACGCTCGGCGCGGAGGCCGTCGACGCCTTCTACCTGACCGACGCGGCGGGCCGTCCGCTCGGCGCGCGGAGGGCCGGGGAGGTGGCGGCCGCGGTCCGGGCGGCGCTGGGCTGAGGCCGTTCGCGGGGCCGTTCCCGGGGCCGCGGTCGTCCGGTCGAACCCGGGTGGAGACCGTCCCCGGGGCGGCCGGATACCCTTGGGGGCGACGACCGTACTCAGACCGATGCCGCAGAGGACCCGCGACGACGTGTTCGACACCCTTTCCGATCGCCTCGCAGCGACGTTCAAGAACCTCCGGGGCAAGGGCCGCCTGAGCGAGGCGGACATCGACGCCACGGCCCGCGAGATCCGCATCGCGCTGCTGGAGGCGGATGTCGCGCTGCCGGTCGTCCGGGCCTTCATCAAGCAGGTCAAGGAGCGCGCGCTCGGCGTCGAGGTCTCCGGTGCCCTGAACCCCGCGCAGCAGATCATCAAGATCGTCAACGAGGAGCTCATCGCCATCCTCGGCGGCGAGACCCGACGGGTGCGGTTCGCCAAGAACGGCCCGACGGTGATCATGCTCGCCGGTCTGCAGGGTGCCGGTAAGACCACCCTCGCCGGCAAGCTCGGCCACTGGCTGAAGCAGCAGAAGCACACCCCGCTGCTGGTCGCCTGCGACCTCCAGCGCCCCAACGCCGTCAACCAGCTGCAGGTCGTCGCCGAGCGCGCGGGCGTCGCGTTCTACGGCCCCCAGCCGGGCAACGGCGTCGGCGACCCGGTCCAGGTGGCCCGGGACTCGATCGAGTACGCCAAGCAGAAGCAGTACGACGTCGTCGTCGTCGACACCGCCGGCCGCCTCGGCATCGACGCCGAGCTGATGCAGCAGGCCGCCGACATCCGGGCCGCCGTCAACCCGGACGAGGTCCTGTTCGTCGTCGACGCGATGATCGGCCAGGATGCGGTCACCACCGCGCAGGCCTTCCTCGAAGGCGTCGACTTCACCGGTGTGGTGCTCTCCAAGCTCGACGGCGACGCCCGCGGCGGTGCCGCGCTCTCGGTCGCGCACGTCACCGGCCGGCAGATCATGTTCGCCTCCAACGGCGAGAAGGTCGACGACTTCGACGCCTTCCACCCGGACCGGATGGCCTCGCGCATCCTGGGCATGGGTGACGTCCTCTCGCTGATCGAGAAGGCCGAGCAGACCTTCTCGCAGGCCGAGGCCGAGAAGATCGCCGCCAAGCTGCGCGGCGGTCCGAAGCAGTTCACCCTGGACGACTTCCTGTCCCAGCTGGAGCAGGTCCAGAAGATGGGCTCCATCTCCAAGCTGCTGGGCATGCTGCCGGGGATGGGCCAGATCCGCGACCAGATCAACAACATCGACGACAAGGACGTCAACCGCGTCGGCGCGATCATCAAGTCGATGACCCCGACCGAGCGCGCCGAGCCGGAGCTGATCAACGGCTCCCGCCGGGCCCGCATCGCCAAGGGTTCGGGCGTCCAGGTCGGCGAGGTGAAGAACCTGGTCGAGCGGTTCTTCGAAGCCCGCAAGATGATGTCGGCGATGGCCTCCGGCAAGGGCGTCCCGGGGATGCCGGGCATCCCGGGCATGGGCGGCGGCGGCAAGAAGTCCGCCAAGAAGGCCCCGGCCGCCAAGGGCAAGCGCAAGAGCGGCAACCCGCTGAAGCGGGCGCAGGAGGAGGCCGCGGCCGCCGAGCGCCGCGCGCTCGGCGCCGGTGGCGGCCAGGCGCCCGCCGAGGGCGGCGCGTTCGGCCTCGGCGCGGGCAAGGGCCCGGCCGACTTCGAGCTGCCCAAGGAGTTCAAGGACCTGCTGTAGCCCTCGCGGACTCCGTGCGGCCCTCCGGGGCGCGCGCGGGGACGCAGCGAGACGCGCGCTGAACGGCCCGCCGCCCGGTTGCCTCCGGGTGGCGGGCCGTTCGCATGCCCGATGGTCATCCGAGATGATGGTCCGATGCGAGTGACGATCAGAGCCCCGCGGGCCGGGGACGAGGCGGGGTACGCCGAGGCGGTCCGGCGGTCCGCCGACCACATCGGCCGGTGGAACCCGGTGGAGCCGGACGCGCTGCCGGACCTGATGGAGCGCCAGGGGCCGGCCCTGCAGACCTTCCTGATCGTGGACCGGGAGACCGGCGGGCTGGTCGGCAAGGTCAACGTGGCCAACATCGTGATGGGCCGGTTCTGCAACGGCGCGCTCGGCTACGACTCGTTCCTGCCGTTCGCCGGCACCGGGCGGATGACCGAGGGCCTGCGGCTGGTGCTGGACCGCTGCTTCGCCGCGCAGACGGAGGGCGGGCTCGGGCTGCACCGGCTGGAGATCAACGTCCAGCCGGACAACGACCGGTCGATCGCCCTGGCCAAGCGGCTGGGCTTCCGGCACGAGGGGTTCACCCCGCGGATGCTGTTCCTCCAGGGGTCCTGGCGGGACCACGAGCGGTTCGCGCTGACCGCCGAGGAGTGGCCGGGGTCGGCCGCCGCGGAGGAGCGGGGCTGACCTGGCGGGACGGGTGCTCGGGCGGGTGTCCCGTCCGGTGTCCCGTCCGGTGGCGCGGCCGTCGTCCGGGCCGTCGTCCGGGCCGCTGTTCCGTCCGCTGTCGGGGCCCGCGTCCGGGCGTGGCGGGCGGCGCGGCGTTGCGGTTGGAGGAGCCGAGCGGATGTCCGTATTGTCCGATGGGTGACTGATCCCGTGCCGCCGCGCCAGACCCCCGACCAGCCGTGGCGATCCGAGGGTGCCCCGCCCCCGCCGCCCCCGCGGCGCAAGATGCCCGGCGGCTGGCTGGGCCTCGTCCTCACCGCCCTCGTGGTGTTCCTGATCAGCGACGTGCTGCTGTCCTTCTTCGGCCCCGGCGGCGCCACCACGATCTCCTACACCGAGTTCAACAACCAGCTGAACAAGGGCAACGTCACCAAGATCTACTCCAAGGGCGACTCGATCGAGGGCACCCTCAAGAACGCCGAGCCGAAGCCGGACGGCGGCAAGGGGACGTACACCGACTTCGAGACCCAGCGGCCGGTCTTCGCCGGGGACAACCTCTGGACCACCCTCCAGCAGCAGGGCGTCGAGGTCACCGCCGAGCCGGTCGTCCAGCAGCGCAGCTTCCTCGCCAACCTGCTGATCTCGCTGGCCCCGATGCTGCTGCTGATCCTGGTCTGGGTGCTGCTCGCCCGGCGGATGGCCGGCGGGATGGGCGGCGGGGCGCTCGGCCGCAAGGCCCCGCCCAAGCCGGTCGCCGCGGAGGGCGGCCGGCGCACCACCTTCGCGGACGTGGCCGGCATCGACGAGGTCGAGGCCGAGCTCACCGAGGTGGTCGACTTCCTGAAGAACCCGCAGCGGTACCGCCGGCTCGGTGCCAAGATGCCGCGCGGCGTCCTGCTCAGCGGCCCGCCCGGCACCGGCAAGACCCTGCTGGCCCGGGCCGTCGCCGGCGAGGCGGACGTGCCGTTCTTCTCCGCCTCCGCCTCCGAGTTCATCGAGATGATCGTCGGCGTCGGCGCCAGCCGGGTGCGCGAGCTGTTCGCCGAGGCCCGCAAGGTCGCCCCGGCGATCATCTTCATCGACGAGATCGACACCATCGGCCGCCAGCGCGGCAGCGGCGGCGGCATGGGCGGTCACGACGAGCGCGAGCAGACGCTCAACCAGATCCTCACCGAGATGGACGGCTTCACCGGCTCCGAGGGCGTCATCGTCATCGCCGCCACCAACCGGGCCGACGTGCTCGACCCGGCGCTGCTGCGCCCCGGCCGCTTCGACCGGCGGATCACCGTCAGCCCGCCGGACCGCGACGGCCGTGCGGCCATCCTGCGCATCCACTCCCGGGACGTCCCGCTGTCCGGCGACACCGACCTGAACCGGCTCGCCAAGGTCACCCCCGGGATGACCGGCGCCGAACTGGCCAACCTGGTCAACGAGGCCGCCCTGCTCGCGGTCAAGCGCCGCCAGGACGCGGTGAACGAGCGGGACCTCTCGGACGCGCTGGAGAAGGTCCAGCTCGGCGCCGTCCGGCCGCTGGTGATGCCGCAGGCCGAACGGGAGCGGACGGCGTACCACGAGAGCGGCCACGCCCTGCTCGGCATGCTGCAGCCCGGCGCCGACCCGGTCCGCAAGGTCACCATCGTGCCGCGCGGCCGCGCCCTCGGCGTCACCCTCTCCACCCCGGAGGCCGACCGGTACTCCTACACCGAGCCCTACCTGCGCGGCCGGATCATCGGCGCGCTCGGCGGGATGGCCGCCGAGCAGGTCGTCTACGGGGTCATCACCACCGGCGCCGAGAGCGACCTGGAGCAGGTCACCAACATCGCCCGCGGCATGGCCGGGCGGTGGGGCATGAGCGAGCGGGTCGGCCGGCTCACCGCGGTCCCGTCCGATCCGCAGGGCGCGTACGGGCTCTCCGCGGCGCCGACCACGCTGGACGCGGTGGACGAGGAGGCCCGGCGGATCGTGGCGGAGTGCTACGAGGAGGCGGTGCGGCTGCTGACCGAGCAGCGGGAGCGGCTGGACGCGCTGGCCGCGGCGCTGCTGGAGGCGGAGACGCTGGACGAGGAGGAGGCCTACCGGGCGGCGGGGGTGCCCCGGAAGTCGCTCGACCAGGCCTGAGGGCCGGCGGGCCGGTGGGTCGGCGGGCCGGTGGGGCCCGCCGGCCCGCTGTGAGGGGCGCGTGCCGTGGTGGCGCACGCCCCTTCGCTGTCCCGTGCTGCGGCCGGTTCCGGGTCGGCAAGGAGGTTCAGCGGGGTTCGGCGGGGCTCAGCGGGGCCGTTCGGCGATCAGGTAGCGGAAGACGTTCGTCATCCGCACCGTGCCGTCCGGCCGCAGATACGGCTGCAGCGCCTCCTCCAGCTCCTTCGTCACCAGCGCCGGCCCGGAGAACTCCGCCGCCGCGTCGTACAGCCTGGTGGAGAGCAGCCCGCGCACCGCGCTCTCCAGGTCCGGGTAGGCGAACGGGCAGCCGACCCGGCCGCCGCCGGCCGGGCGCAGGCCGGTCCCGGCGAGCAGGTCCTCCAGCGCCCCGGGCGGGCTCAGTTCGAACGGGTCGCGCGCCCCGCTGCGCCGGGCCATCCGCCGGGCGACGTCCAGCACGGCCGCGCTCTCGCAGCGTTCCCGCGGCCCCCAGGCGGCCAGCACCACGTGCCCGCCGGGCAGCACCAGCCGGGCCGCCCCGGCCACCGTCCGGCGCGGTTCGGTGCCCGGTGGCGGCTGCTCGAAAACGGTGACCAGCGAATAGGCCGAGCGGGCGACGTCCGCCGTCGGCGGGTGCTCCGCGCCGACCCGCAGCCGGCGTTCCCGGGCCAGCCCGCGCAGCTCGTCGTCGGGCTCCAGCCCGGCCACCTGAGCGCCCCGGCCGGCGGCCAGCAGCAGGGCGAGGCCCGAGCGGCAGCCCAGGCCCAGCACGCTCGTCGCCGGACCGACCTCCAGGCGGTCGTGGACGGCCTCGTAGAGCGGTACCAGCATCCGCTCCTGGATCTCCGCCCAGTCCCGGGCCCGGGCGGTGGTCCGCCCGGAGCCGGGGGGTGCTGCGGTCGTGCCGGTCACCCGCGCTGAAGCCATCGCGGCCTCCCATCCGGTCCTTCGGTGTGCTGCTCCGACCCCCCTCGACGTCCCGCCCCCACTCCAGCGAACAGCGGCTCGGGCGCGGCGTCCAGAGGGGTGCGGGGTGGTGCGCGCGTGTCGGGGGCGTGCGCCCCGGGCGGTCCGGCGTCCGCAATGGATTCGAAGTCGGAGGCCCGCGCCCCGTACGATTCGCCCATGGCTAAGGCACCCGTTCTCACCCCCCAGGCGGAAGACTTCCCGCGCTGGTACCAGGACCTCATCAACAAGGCCGAGCTGGCCGACAACGGTCCGGTGCGCGGCACCATGGTCATCCGACCGTACGGCTACGGTCTGTGGGAGCGGATGCAGCAGGAGATGGACGCCCGGATCAAGAAGGCCGGCGCCCAGAACGCCTACTTCCCGATGTTCATCCCGCAGTCCTACCTGACCAAGGAGGCGGAGCACGTCGAGGGCTTCGCCCCCGAGCTCGCGGTGGTCACCCACGGCGGCGGCAAGCAGCTGGACGAGCCGGTCGTCGTCCGGCCGACCTCCGAGACGATCATCAACGAGTACTTCTCGAAGTGGGTGCAGAGCCACCGCGACCTGCCCCTGCTGATCAACCAGTGGGCCAACGTGGTCCGCTGGGAGCTGCGTCCGCGCGTCTTCCTGCGCACCACCGAGTTCCTCTGGCAGGAGGGCCACACCGCCCACGCCACCTACGAGGACGCCCGTGACTACGCCTCGATGATCCACACCCAGGTCTACGGCGACTTCATGACCAACGTGCTCGGCATCGACGTGGTGCTCGGCCGCAAGACCGCCAAGGAGCGCTTCGCCGGCGCCATCAACACCCTCACCCTTGAGGGCATGATGGGCGACGGCAAGGCCCTGCAGATGGGCACCAGCCACGAGCTGGGCCAGAACTTCGCCAAGGCGTTCAACACCACCTACCAGCTGCAGGGTGCCGAGCGCGAGTACGTCTGGCAGACCTCCTGGGGCGTCTCGACCCGCATGGTGGGCGGCCTGATCATGTCCCACGGCGACGACAACGGCCTGCGCGTCCCGCCGCGGCTGGCCGCCGTCCAGGCCGTCGTCCTCGCCATCAAGGGCGACGACGCGGTGATCGCCAAGGTCCGCGAGATCGGCGCCGCGCTGGAGGCCGCCGGCATCCGCGTGGTCGTCGACGACCGCACCGACACCCCGTTCGGCCGCCGGGCCGTCGACTGGGAGCTCAAGGGCGTTCCGCTGCGGATCGAGGTCGGCCCGCGCGACCTGGAGAACGGCACCGCGATGCTGGCCCGCCGGATCCCGGGCGGCAAGGAGCCGGTCTCGATCGACGCCCTGGCCGCGACCCTTCCCGGCATCCTGGACGAGGACCAGGCTCTGCTGCTGCGTCAGTCGCGCGAGCGCCGGGAGTCCCGCACGGTCGACGTGAAGACCATCGACGAGGCGGCCGAGGCCGCCGCCACCGGCTGGGGCCGGATCTCCTGGGCCGAGCTGGGCCCGGAGGGCGAGGCCAAGCTGGCCGAGCAGGGCGTGTCGGTGCGCTGCATCGTGGCCGCCGACGGCTCGGTGCCGCAGACGGACGACCAGGAGGGCAACGTCGCGATCGTCGCGCGCGCCTACTGACCGTCCGGCAGACCGTCCGGTGGGTTCCGCGGGCAGCGGACGATCACGAAGGATGTTGCCGTAAAGCGAGATCCGGTGACGCGTTCTGACGGTTGTCGACCTGTCCGACGGGAAATTCGGACGCCCGATGACCGGCCTTGTTCCGGGCATGTCTCACATGTCGACATCCCTACTGGTCGGTCAACTGCCGGTATTAACGGAATAGCGGTACGGTGTACGGCCCGTGGCCCTGTCAACTCGACAGGACCACGGGCCGTACGTCCTGGGGGCGACAGCCCGCTCCTGGACGGAAATGACGAGGCGCCCGCCGAGGCGGCGGGCCCGAACCTGCAGGGGGTTGGTCTTGCGTCAGATCCGGAACGCGCATTTCGCGCGCGGCCGCACATTCCTGAGAGTTTCCTGGGAATTCCCGGGGAACCGGAACACGCGGAACATCAGCTCCTACTCCATCGTTGGTCTAGCGTGAGCACGACACAGCCCCTCGTTCTCGCGGCCGAACTGGCCGCCGCCTGGAGTGACATCCAGGCCTACCACCAGGACCTCCCCGACCTCGCCTCGCCCGAGGCGCTGATCGGCGAGTCCTCCTCGGCCTGTGGCACCCGGCTCGGTTTCGAGCGGCTCCTCCACGAGGCTGCCCATGGTCTGGCCGCGGCCCGGGACATCCGGGACACCTCGCGGGCCGGCCGCTACCACAACCGGCGCTTCCTGCTCCTGGCTTCCGAGCTGGGCCTGGCGCACCCGGTCGAGCCGCACGCCAGCAGCGGCTTCTCCCAGGTGACCATGCTCAAGGAGACCCGCGAGCGGTACGCCGAGACCATCGAGCGCCTGGACCGCGCCCTCGGCGCGCACCAGGAAGCGGTGGCCGGCGAGGGGGCCTCGCGCGCCTTCCGCGGTCCGGCGGCCCGGCACGGCTCCTCCGGGGGCGGCGTCCGGGTCAAGGCGGTCTGCGGTTGCGGGCGCAACGTCCGGGTCGTGCCGTCGGTGCTCGCGCAGGCGTCCATCGTCTGCGGCGCGTGCCAGCAGCCGTTCAAGATCGCGTAGTTCGGTTCGCGTCTCGTCGCACAACTCGGGGAGCCTCACGGCTCGGGGAACCGAGGGAGCGCCGGCGGGTGGCCGTGCGGGCGGTGGCCGGCCGGAGCGATGCACCACCGAACCACTGTGATCCACACAGATTCACACTGATGCACCACTGATCCACACTGATCCATCGATGATTTGCCAGTGAGGTGCACCGCGAAGGTGCGCGTGTTGGGCTGACCGGGAGCGGGGGCTCCCGGTCGACCTGTTTTCGGGGGTGGGCGCCCCGTGTGGCAGAATGGACCGCTGAGTACTCGGCAGCCGGGCAGGACCCCTCTCTCCTTCGGCTGGCGTGTCCCTTGAACGGCCCACCGCGCAACCCCACGCGAGGGCGAGGCCGCTCACCCACGTCAACACCAGGAGATTCCACTCCCGTGGCAGTCAAGATCAAGCTGAAGCGTCTCGGCAAGATTCGCTCCCCGCACTACCGCATCATCGTCGCCGACGCCCGCACCAAGCGTGACGGTCGTGCGATCGAGGAGATCGGCATCTACCAGCCGACCTACAACCCCTCGAAGATCGAGGTCGACGGCGACCGCGCCCAGTACTGGCTGTCCGTCGGCGCCCAGCCGACCGAGCCGGTGCTCGCCATCCTGAAGCTGACCGGCGACTGGCAGAAGTTCAAGGGCCTGCCGGCTCCGGAGCCGCTGAAGGTCGCCGAGCCGAAGGTCGAGGACTTCTCGCACCTGTTCGCCAAGGCCGTCGCCGGCTTCGAGGACGCCACCACCGGTGTCGCCATCACCCCGAAGGCCAAGAAGTCGGACAAGGCCGAGGCTGAGGCCGACGCCGGCGCCGAGGCCTGAGCGTGATCGAGGACGCCCTCGACCACTTGGTGAAGGGCATCGTCGAGCACCCCGACGAGGTGCAGGTGCGCTCGCGCAACCTGCGTCGGGGCAACACCATCGAGGTGCGGGTGCACCCCGATGACCTCGGCAAGGTGATCGGCCGTGGCGGCCGCACGGCGCGCGCCCTGCGCACCGTGGTCGGCGCCCTCGGCGGTCGCAACGTCCGGGTCGACCTGGTCGACGTGGACAACATTCGCTGATCAGGCTGCTCGTTCAGCCGTCAGGGTTTTCGAGGCCGGTCGGGACGCATGTCGTCCCGGCCGGCCTTCGCCGTTTCCCGGCTGCGGTTCCGTGGCGGTTCCGCGGCACTCCGCAGTCCATAGAAGTCAGCACTCCGCAGCACTCACCAGGAGAACGATCACCGTGCAGCTCGTCGTCGGCAAGATCGGCCGCGCCCACGGCATCAGGGGGGACGTCAGCGTCGAGGTGCGCACCGACGAGCCGGAGCTCCGGCTCGGCCCCGGTGCCGTCCTGATGACCGACCCGGCCTCGGCAGGTCCGCTGACCGTCGAGTCCGGCAAGGTGCACAGCGGGCGGCTGCTGCTGCGGTTCGCCGGCGTCAAGGACCGCAACGGCGCCGAGGCGCTGCGCGGCACCCTCCTGATCGCCGAGGTCGACCCGGAGGAGCGTCCGGACGACCCGGAGGAGTACTACGACCACCAGCTGATCGGTCTGGACGTGGTCCTGCTCGACGGCACCCCGGTCGGTGAACTCACCGAGGTGATCCACCTGCCCTACCAGGACCTGCTCACCGTGACGAAGCCGGACGGGACGGAGGTGCTGGTGCCCTTCGTCACCAGGATCGTGCCGACCGTGGACCTGGAGAACCAGCGCGCCGTCATCGACCCGCCGGCCGGGCTGATCGACCCGGAGCACGCCGAGGTCGTCCGGAGCGAGGCCGACGACGCGGAGGACTCGCAGTGAGTTCCGAGGACGCCGTGCAGGCCGTGGAGGCCACGGAGGCCACGGAGGTCACGGAGGTCACGGAGGCCGTGGAAGCGGTGGAGAGCGCGGAGCCCGCCGCCGCGCGGCACGGGATGCGGATCGACGTCGTGTCGATCTTTCCCGAGTACCTGGAGCCGCTGAACATCTCGCTGGTCGGCAAGGCGCGCGCCCGCGGCCAGCTCGACGTGCACGTCCACGACCTGCGCGACTGGACGTACGACGTGCACCGGACCGTCGACGACAGCCCGTACGGCGGTGGCCCGGGCATGGTGATGAAGCCCGAGCCGTGGGGCGAGGCCCTCGACGCGGTGCTCGCCGGGGGGCCGGAGGGGGAGGTGCCGACCCTGGTGGTGCCCACCCCCAGCGGCCGACCGTTCACCCAGGAACTCGCGCAGGAGCTGGCCGGCCGGCCGTGGCTGGCGTTCACCCCGGCCCGGTACGAGGGCATCGACCGGCGGGTGATCGAGGAGGCGGCCACCCGGATGCCGGTGGTCGAGGCGTCGATCGGCGACTACGTGCTGGCCGGCGGCGAGGTCGCGGTGCTGGTGATGGTCGAGGCGATCGCCCGGTTGCTGCCCGGCGTCCTCGGCAACGCCGAGTCCCACCGCGACGACTCCTTCGCGCCCGGCGCGATGGCCGACCTGCTGGAGGGCCCGGTCTACACCAAGCCCGCCGAGTGGCGCGGCCGTACCGTGCCGGACATCCTGCTGAGCGGGAACCACGGCAAGATCGCCCGCTGGCGCCGTGAGCAGGCCTTCGCCCGCACCCTGGCCAACCGGCCGGACCTGGTGGCGCGCTGGCGGCACGCGGACTTCGACAAGAAGGACCGCGCGGCGCTCGACGTGCTCGGCCTCGCCTGGGACGAGGGGCTCGGCCGATTTCGGTCCGCGGCCGGTGGTGTGGAAGAATAGGCCGCTGCTGTCTGTCGCTGGGCTCCTCCCGTAGGGGTCACGTGGTTCGGCGCCCCCGCCACGGGGGGATCGTCGGTAGCCGGTGCGGCCCGCAGCAGACCCCATTTGTGACGACTTCCGTGGGCGGCCCGTGGCGCCTGCGATGGAGAGCAACATGAGCAACAAGCTCGCTGCTGTCGACGCGGCCTCGCTGCGTAGCGACATTCCGGCCTTCCGCGCCGGTGACACCCTGAAGGTGCACGTCCGGGTCATCGAGGGCAACCGCTCCCGTGTCCAGGTCTTCCAGGGCGTCGTCATCCGCCGTCACGGCGCCGGCATCGGTGAGACCTTCACCGTTCGCAAGGTCAGCTTCAACGTCGGTGTCGAGCGCACCTTCCCGGTGCACACCCCGGTCGTCGAGAAGATCGAGGTCGTGACCCGCGGTGCGGTTCGCCGCGCCAAGCTGTACTACCTGCGTGACCTCCGCGGTAAGGCCGCGAAGATCAAGGAGAAGCGCGACCGCTGATCCACCGGCCCCCGGCATCGCCGGGGGATCGGATCGCTCTGGGGGGCCGGGTTGCCGCACGGTAAGCTCAGCCCCCGATGAGCACGCACGAACCACCCGCGGACCGCGACGGCCGTCCCGCACCCACCGGTGCGGACTCGCCGACGCGGTCCGCGGTCGTTTCCGCGGAAGGCTCCGGGACCGCCGCTGGGAATGACTCCGAGACCGGCTCCGAGAGCGGCCCCGAGTCCGACTCCGGAGACGCCCTTGTCACGGAGGGTGATGACGCGGAGGGCGAGGCCGCGGAGCGGGAGGTCGGGCGCTCGCGCTCGCGGGACCTGCTGCTGCTCGTCGGGATCTGCCTGTCCGTGCTGCTGCTGGTGAACGCCTTCGTGGCGCGCCCGTTCTCGGTGCCCTCCGGGTCGATGGAGAACACCCTGCGCCCGGGCGACCGCCTGGTGGTGAACCAGCTGTCCTACGCCTTCGGCGACCACCCCCGGCGCGGCGACGTGGTGGTGTTCGACGGTACGGGTTCCTTCCTGCGCAAGCCGCTGGAGCGTGACGGCCTCTGGACCTCGCTGCGCTCCTTCGGTCGCGACGTCGGGCTGGTCCCGGCCGGTGACGCGGTCTACGTGAAGCGGGTCATCGGCGTCGGCGGGGACCGGGTCACCAGTGCCGGACCGGGACACCCGATCACCGTCAACGGCGTGCCGGTCGACGAGTCCGGCTACCTCTTCCCCGGGGACGAGCCGTCCGCCGTGGCCTTCGACGTGGTGGTGCCGTCCGGCAAGCTCTTCGTGCTGGGCGACCACCGAAGTGCCTCCCGGGACTCCCGCGACCACCTCGGCGACCCGGGCGGCGGGTTCGTCCCCGAGTCCAAGGTGATCGGCCGGGCCGCCTGGGTGGTCTACCCGGTCGGACGCTGGGCCACCGTGGACCGGTCGGCGGCCTTTGCCGCGACAGGGGGGACCGGTGGCCATGGGGACCAGAGGTAGGGGGAGGCTCGCCGACCGCCCGCGCGCCGGACCCGCCCCGGACGCCCCGCCCGGCCCCGCGGCCGGGACGGAGGAGGACGCCGCTCCCGCCCCCGCGGTGCGCGGGCGCGCCGAGCGCCGACGCACCGCCCGCCGGGCCGCCCGTCGCCGCCGGCGCTCCCGCCTGCGCGAGATCCCGCTGATCGTCGTGGTGGCGCTGGTCGTGGCGCTGGTGATGAAGACCTTCCTGGTGCAGGTCTTCGTGATCCCCTCCGGCTCAATGGAGCAGACCATCCAGATCGGGGACCGGGTGCTGGTGGACAAGTTCACCCCCTGGTTCGGCGCCGAGCCGGAGCGCGGCGAGGTGGTGGTGTTCAAGGATCCGGGCGGCTGGCTGGAGCGCGAGCACGGGGCCTCGACGGACGGGCCGGTCCTGCGCGCGGCCAAGCAGGTGCTGACCTTCGTCGGGCTGCTGCCCTCCGACAGCGAGCAGGACCTCATCAAGCGGGTGATCGGGGTCGGCGGCGACACCGTCGAGTGCTGCGACGACCAGGGCAGGGTCAGCCTCAACGGCAGCCCGCTGGACGAGCCCTACCTGGCGCTGGGCAACCCGCCGTCCCGGCAGCCGTTCAAGGTGAAGGTGCCGCAGGGGCGGCTCTGGGTGATGGGCGACCACCGGGACGTTTCCGCGGACTCCCGTTTCCACATGGGCAATCCGGGGCAGGGCACGGTTCCGGTGAGTGGTGTGGTGGGAAGGGCGTTCATGATCGCCTGGCCACCGGGCCGGGTTCATCAACTTGAGGTGCCGGTTTCACTCTCCTCGGTGGCGCGGGCTCCGGCGGGCGGCGGAATCGCGCCGAACTCGGCGGGCGGGGGGCCGGTTCCTGAGGAACCGCCGCTCGTTATGGGTGTGTTGGGCATCCTTCCGATCATCGGCCGCCGGGCGGAGCGGGCCCGGTTGTAGGCCCGGGAGGGCCGGTGGACCGCCGGACCGCGCGTGTGGGACCGCGAGCCGGATGCCCTGGAGTGATAGAGAAGTGCTGGGTGCGGCCGACTCCTGCCGGGAGGCCGTTCCCGAAGGCTGTGCCGGTGTCAGGCGGACCCGTCCGGGGCCGGACCTGGCGGGGTGCGGCCGGCGGTGGTACGTGGTGCCCGCTGTGCGGCACTGTGAGCGCGGACGCACGGGCGTCCGCACAGCAGGGAGGAGACGTTGTGGGGGATTTGGTGATCGGCGCCCGCTCAGGCGCCGGCGAGCCCGAGGGCTCCGGCGGCCGGGCGGCCCGGTCCGCGGAGACCGCGGCGCCCTCGGCCTCGGCCGAGGAAGCGGCGGCCCAGTCCGCGGACGGGCACGGCGACGGCACGGGTGACACCCCGCCGCCCCTCCCGGGCGAGCCCGGGCCGGCGGACGGTACCGAGGAGCAGCCGCCGCAGAAGGAGCGCAAGCAGCGTTCGTTCTGGAAGGAGCTGCCGATCCTCATCGGCATCGCCCTCGTCCTGGCGCTGGTGATCAAGACCTTCTTCGTCCAGGCGTTCTCCATTCCGTCGGAGTCGATGCAGAACACGCTGCAGGTCGGTGACCGGGTCCTGGTGGACAAGCTCACCCCGTGGTTCGGCGCCGAGCCCGAGCGCGGCGAGGTCGTGGTGTTCCACGATCCGGGCGGCTGGCTGGGCGACGAGCCCACCACGGAGAGCAGCAACGCCTTCGTCCGGGGCATCCAGGAGGTGCTGAGCTTCGTCGGCCTGATGCCCTCCGACAACGAGAAGGACCTCATCAAGCGGGTCATCGCGGTCGGCGGGGACACCGTCGAGTGCGAGGGCGAGGGCCCGGTGAAGGTCAACGGGATCGCGCTCGACGAGCCCTACGTCTACCCCGGCAACACGCCCTGCGGGACGAAGCCGTTCGGTCCGCTGAAGGTCCCCGACGGCCGGATCTGGGTGATGGGTGACCACCGCGCGGACTCGCTCGACTCGCGCTTCCACATGGACCAGCCGGGCGGCGGGGCCGTTCCGGTGGACGACGTGATCGGGCGGGCCTTCGTGGTGGCCTGGCCGGTCAACCACTGGTCGACGCTGCCGGTGCCGGACACCTTCGACCAGAAGGGCCTGGCGGCGGCCGTGCCGGCGGTGCCGGCCGCGGCCGGTGCCGTGGGCGCCGTCGCCCTGCTCCCGCTGGTCCGCCGGCTGCGGAACCGGCCGGACCGCGACCGGCGGTCCTGAGCCGTACCGGGGGCTCCCGGGTCTTGCGCGGGCCGTGGTACCGACGAGTAATCTGCTCGGACGTGCCACGGCCCGCCGGGTTTTCCGCCCGCGGCCCCGGCACGCCGCCGTGAGCGTTTCCGGGTCGGTCAGGGTTTGGACGGTGTCGATGAGCAGTGTCGTGGAACGGCCGACCGACGATCCGCCGGCCGCCGCCCGCCCCCGGCGCGGGCCCGGCGCCGTCGTTCAGGGAGTACTGCTCGGCCTCGGGCTGGTCCTCCTCATCGGCGGCTTCGCTGTGATCGCGGTGAGCTACCGGCCCTACGGCATCCCGACCGGCTCGATGGAGCCCACCGTCCGGGCCGGGGACACCGTCCTCGCCCGGAAGACCGACGGCGCGGACGTCCGGCGCGGCGAGGTCGTGGTCTTCCGCGACCAGGCCTGGGGCGGCCGGCTCATGGTCAAGCGCGTGGTCGCGATCGGCGGCGACACCGTCGCGGTCGGTACCGACGACCAGCGGCTGACCGTCAACGGCAAGCCGGTGGACGAGCCGTACCTCGCGGCGCAGGGCGCCCAGGGTGCGGCCTTCAGCGTGGAGGTACCGCCCGGCCGCCTCTTCCTGCTCGGCGACAACCGGCTCGGCTCGCTCGACTCCCGCGTCCACCTGGAGGTCGACGGCGGGACCGTCCCGGCCACCGAGGTGCAGGCCAGGGTCGAGGCCACCGTGCTTCCGCTCGGCAGGTCGGGCCTGCTGGCCGGCACCTCGGCGTTCCAGGTGGTCGGCGGGGACCGCCCGGCCGGCCCGGGACCGCTGGAGCCCGCGTTCTGGGCGAGCGTTGTAGGCGCGGCGACGATCCTCGCGACCACGGCGGTGAGCGGGGTGGCGGGGCTGGCTCGCCGCCGCCGTCGCGCGGCCTGACCCCGGTCGGCGCGGTTCGCGCCGGGACCGCTCTGCCCAACCTCGCCCCGGACGACCGCGCCGGGTGGCAGGATCGGGGGAGCGACCGGGGCGGACGAAAGGAACGTGGAGGCTCGTCATGGCGGCACAGCGGCGCAGGGCCTCGCGGATCCTGCTGCTCGACGGGCAGGACCGGCTGCTGCTCTTCCACGGGTCGGACCCGGCGGTTTCCGGCGTCAGCTGGTGGTTCACCCCCGGCGGGGGCTTGGAACCGGGGGAGGACCTCCGGGACGCCGCCGAGCGCGAGCTCCTGGAGGAGACCGGGTTGCGCGGCGTGGAACTGGGACCGGTGGTGGCGTACGGCACGGCTTCGTTCTCCTATCGGGGGCGGCGCTACGAGCAGGAGCAGTGGTTCCATCTGGCCCGCACGTCGGAGACGGCGCTGGACCACTCGGGCATGGGCGAGGACGAGCACGCCCAACTGCTCGCGGCACACTGGTGGACGGTCGGGGAATTGCGGGCCACCACCGAGATGGTCTATCCGCTCGGGCTGGTGGACTTTCTGGAGCGGCTGTTGGCCGAAGGGCCGCCGGCCGTCCCGGTAAGGCTCTGAGGGTGAGTGCGGTGGTCCACAATGGGTGGACGTGACAAGTTGAGGGGACGCCTGGATGAGTGCCGAAGATCTCGAAAAGTACGAGACCGAGATGGAGCTCAAGCTCTACCGGGAGTACCGGGACGTCGTCGGCCTGTTCAAGTACGTGATCGAGACCGAGCGACGGTTCTACCTCACCAATGACTACGAGCTGCAGGTGCACTCGGTCCAGGGCGAGGTGTTCTTCGAGGTGTCGATGGCGGATGCGTGGGTCTGGGACATGTACCGGCCGGCCCGGTTCGTCCGCAAGGTCCGGGTGCTGACCTTCAAGGACGTGAACATCGAGGAACTCGCGAAGAGCGACCTGGAGCTGCCCTCGGACGAGTCCGGCTTCGGGAACTGACGGTGGACCGCCCGGCCCCCGGATGTCCAGGGGAATTCCGGGTATTCCGGGTTAATCACTCCCGAGGGTGACAGGAGTTATCCACAGGCCCGAGTTGTCCACAGGGAAAAAGAACTCTCCGGCCCGATCCCGGAGCGCACGGCAACCTCCCCGGCGGAGGTGGTCACCGTGCAGGAGATCGAGCGCGCCACGCGCAAGCAGACCGCGAAGGCCCGGCAGGACGGGCAGCCGCGCCGGAGGGCGGCGCGGCCCCCGTCGGACGGCCCGCCCCCGGCGGCCGCGCCGGGACCGGGGAGGTCGACCAACGCCGGCCTCGGCCGCTACGGCGAGCAGGTCGCCGCCCGTCGGCTCGCCGAGGACGGGCTGCGCATCCTCGACCGCAACTGGCGCTGCGTCGAGGGCGAGCTGGACATCGTCGCCCTCGACGGCGACACGGTGGCCGTCTGCGAGGTCAAGACCCGCTCCGAGCGGGGCTTCCAGCAGCCCAGCGAGGCCATCGGCCCGACCAAGGCGGACAGGTTGCGCCGACTGGCCGAACGCTGGATGACCGAGCGCTGGCCCGGCCACTTCGCCCAGCTGGCCGGCCCCGACTACCGGCCCGGCGCCACCGACCCGCCATGGGCGCCGGTACCGCCCGGCGGCGTCCGGATCGACCTGGTCGCCGTCATCAATCGCGCCCGCGGCGCCGCCTCGGTCGACCACCTGCGGGGGGTGGTCTGAGGTGGCCTTCGCCAGGACGTGCTCGGTGGCCCTGGTCGGCGTCGACGGGGTGATCGTCGAGGTCCAGGCCGATCTGGAACCCGGGGTGGCGGCGTTCGCCCTGGTCGGCCTGCCCGACAAGGCACTCTCCGAGGCCCGCGACCGGGTGCGGGCGGCGATCGTCAACAGCGGCGAGGCCTGGCCGCAGCGGAAGCTGACCGTCGGGCTGAGCCCGGCCTCGGTGCCCAAGAGCGGCAGCGGCTTCGACCTCGCGGTGGCCTGCGCCGTGCTGGCGGCCGCCGAACGGCTCGACCCGACCTCGATCGCCGACCTGCTGCTCATCGGCGAGCTCGGGCTGGACGGGCGGGTGCGCCCGGTGCGCGGGGTGCTCCCGTCGGTGCTGGCCGCCGCCGACGCCGGCTACCGGCGCGTCGTGGTCGCCGACCAGACCGCCGCCGAGGCCGAGCTGGTCCCCGGGGTGACCGTGCTCGGCGTGCGCAGCCTGCGCCAGCTGGTGGCGGTGCTCACCGGAGCCCCCGAACCGGAGGAGCCAGCCGACCGCTCCGCCGGTCACCCGGACCCGCTGATGGCGGGCCTGATGCTCCCCAGCGCGGGGGTGCGAGGCCTGCCCGACGAGGCGGCCGCCCGGATGAACCTCGCCGACGTCGCCGGCCAGTACGAGGCCCGCCGGGCCCTGGAGATCGCCGCCGCCGGCGGACACCACCTCTATCTCAAGGGACCGCCCGGCGCGGGCAAGACCATGCTGGCGGAGCGGCTGCCGTCGCTGCTGCCACCGCTCACCCAGAAGGAGGCGCTGGAGGTCACCGCGGTCCACTCGGTGGCGGGGCTGCTCCCGGCCGGGCGGCCGCTGGTCGACCGGGCGCCCTACTGCGCCCCGCACCACTCGACCACCATGCCGGCGATCGTCGGCGGAGGCAGCGGGCTGCCGAGACCGGGTGCGGTCTCGCTGGCCCACCGGGGCGTCCTGTTCCTCGACGAGGCGCCGGAGTTCCCCGTCCGGGTGCTGGACGCGCTGCGCCAACCGCTCGAATCGGGCGAGGTGGTGATCGCCCGGTCGGCCGGATCGATGCGGCTGCCGGCCCGGTTCCTGCTCTGCCTGGCTTATGCGGGTGCGGACAAGTCCATCACTCTTTCAGGTGCTTGTTGTCCGCTGGCTACGGCGGCTCGCGAGGTCGGCGACGGCCGCGTTCTGGTGCACTTCGCTACGTGACTCTTCGTAGTCGAGGGTCAGTTGGCGGAGGGCTTCGGCGTACACCGCGACGGTCCGGCGGAGCTGGGTGTTCTCGCGGCGAAGGTCCGCGATGATCTCGTTCGGGGTCTTGCGCCGTCCGGCTTCCGGTTCGGCCCCGGGTGTCTGCTCGTGGGCGCCGGCCTGGGCCTTGAACCAGCCGATCAGGTCGGGGAAGTTGCGGTAGAAGGTGGCGTGCTTGATGCCCAGGCGCCGCTCGACCGCCGAGACTGTCGCGCGGCGCCCTGCCTCCTGGGCTTCTCGCAGCACGATGTTCATGGCCGTCTGGACCTGGTCCTCCGTGATCGTCGGCTGTGTCACTGGGTCTGCTCCGGCTGGCCGGTCGGGATGCTGTTCGCCGCGAGGAACTGGGTGATGTCGTCCCGCTGCTGTTCGAGGCGGTCCCGTACGTACGGGGCGAGGACCGTGGCGTTGGCCAAGCTGGCTTCAAGACGCTGCAGCCAGGCGGTGAAGGCTTCCTTGTTGTCGTTGGTGAGGGCCACATTGCGGCACTTCAGCGGCTGGCAGTCGGGCAGGGAGGGCCCGTCCGTGGCGTCGCGGCGGCACAGGGCCCGGTCGGGGTTGTAGACGCAGGTGACGAACTGGCCCGGGTAGATGTGGGGGTCGTTGCGGCGCATGAAGCGGTCCAATCGTTTGCGGTCGGTGATGATCTTGCCGAGGAACTGGACGTCGCTCTCCATGGCGGCGAGCCGGGCTTCGGCTTCGTCGGCGGCGGGACCGGCGAGCCGCTGCGGGGCCGGGCTGAGGATGATGTCGCCGAGCTTTTCGCCGCGGGCGATGGCTTGTTCTGCCTCGACTTCGTGCCGGAAGCCGGAGGCGGAGGTGCCGGCGTATCCCTCGAACATCTGGATGGAGTGGTGGCGGTACTGGATGGCGCCGGCGATCGATCCGCCGGGCTGCCGGGCGATGGACCAGGCGAGGGTGCGGCGGAACTGCCGCGTGTCGAGTCTCCACTCGCGCCCGTTGACCTGCGGGATTCCGTCGGCGCGTCCACTGCTCGTGCAGAAGGCGTTGACCCATTTCATGAACAGGGCGAGCTGCTGGAGAGTGGTGCTGCCCACTTGGGCGGAGTTGGTCCGTCCCCGGCTGTAGTGCCGAGAGGTGGGCGGGACGGCGAAGAGGTAGGGCTGGTCGGCCGGCTGGAGTGCTTCGAGCACGCGGACGGCCTTGGCCGCGGCGGTGCTGACGACCCAGGTGGCCTCGACGCCGTCGGGGGAGCCCTCGCCCTTGAACGCCTGGCTGGTGACTCGGTAGCGCACCGGGCGTCCCTGCTCGTCGCGCCAGACGCCCAGGCAGCCGCGCTTCATGTGCTTGACCTCGCTGTCGCGCATGCCGGACAGGTAGGCGATGGTGATGTAGCACGCCGCGTGCAGCAGACGGACGTAGGTTTCGATGCGGTCCCAGCGCAGGCCGTCCGTCCACGGTTCGCCGTCGAGCGTGCCGCGGATGTCGGTGTCGACGTAGGCGGTGTCGCCCAGCCCGAGTTCCGCGACGGCTGCCTTGATCAGCTCGAAGTAGCCGCCTTCCTTGCGGGCGGTGCTGTGGTGGATCTGGGCTTGGCGGGCGATGTGCTTGATGTTCACGCCGAGTTCGGGGGCGCTGGCGTGCATCTGCAGGACCTGCTCGTTCAGGGCGGGCAGCGGCCGTCGCGCGGCGCGGTAGGTGTCGAGTACCGCGGTGAGCCGCTGCACCGGCGTGGTGCCGTCGATCAGGCCGTGGCGCGGTAGCGCGCGGCTGCGGGCCTCCTGCCAGCCCTGCTGGGCGCGCAGGACATCGTCGGAGAAGTCCTCCACCCACCGCAAGGCCCAGGTAAGCAGCGGGATCAACACCTCTTCGGGGATGCGCTTGGTGGCGTTCTCGCGGGTGCCCCGGCGGACGGTGGGGTCGGCCGTGGCGGGCGAGTCGTCGAAGGCGATCTGGGGGTCGGAGGTGAGCGCGTCGCCGGTCAGCTTGGAGCGGTAGTGCCACAGGCTCCGAACAGCGGCACGCTTGCCGGACAACGCGGTGGCGCCATTGTGCTGGGCACTGATGTGGGCGTCGTACGCCTCGAAGGCATCCTGGCCGAGCTCGCTCAGGGAACGCGCGCCGCGTTCGTCCGCCCAGACGAGGAACTCCTTGACCTGGCTGAAGCGGCGGTGGACTGTCCCCATCGCGAGTTCAGGCTGGCCGTGCGGGTGGTCGTTGCGCAGGAGCGCGAAGAAGTACTCCTTGGCCGGGAGCCGGAACTGGACGGGAATGACCGGGAAGTTCAGCTTCAGGGCGCGGTTGTGCTGCATGTGGAGGGCCGGGGTCAGCTCCCAGATGTCGTCGGTGAAGCGTGCGCTCGTCCGGAGGTCCGCGCTGGCGACGAGGGTGCGGTTGGCCAGGACGAGTTCGTCGGCCAAGGGGTGGCTGAAGGCGAGTGCCGTGGCTGTGGTCATCAGGCTTCCTTGGGTCCGTCGAGGAGATCGAGCACGAGCGGGGCGGGCTTGGCTCGGGCCGCCTCGGTCTTCTCGGCGTCGGTGAACTGAGGCAGGATCAGGCGGGTCAGGGCGAGCCATGTGCGGCCGTGTTCGTGGACCCAGCCGTCGAGGGCCATGCTCTGCCGGGCCTGCTCGATCTCGGCGGTCAGGGCCAGGAGCACGGGCAGGTGCTGATGGGTGATCAGCGCGTTGGGGCAGCGAAGGCAGGTGCGGAAGGACACGTCGCAGCGGTCCTCGCTGAACGGGCTGTTCTCGATGTCCAGGCAGGAACTGGCAACGGTGTCGAGTTCGCCGTTCAGCGCCTGGCTCAGTGTGGTGGGCGTGGTGCCCAGGTCGGCGGCGGCCCCGTCGAGGTCTTCGCTCAGCTGGCGGCTGAGGGCCGGCGTGAGGACTCGGGGCGTTCGGCCGCGGGCGTGCTCCTCGGCGTCGCTGAGCGCGGTGACGAGGACCTCGTCCGCCCACTCGCGTACGACGGGATCACCGCGCAGGTAGTTGGCGAAGGACACGTCGAGCGTGTTGGTGCGGGAGGCGGAGGGAAGGTGCCCGCCCATGGCCTTGGTGGTCCGCACCTCGACGGTCGTCTTGATCCGGTTGCCGCTGATCTCCAGTGGCTTCCCGTTGTCGTCCATGAGGTTGTGACGCTCGGCGAGCTGCCGCAGGTACAGGTTGCGGGACAGCCGGTCCGCGAACGGGTCGAGGTGGCCGGCGGATGCCGCCTTGAGGGCCCAGTTGGGTCCGGGGCGTCCGCTGCTGCCGGCCCAGATGCTCCAGATCCGCGTGCTTGCGGAGAAGCGGCGGCTGCGGGCGGTGAGTTGCTGCAGCAGCAGGTAGTAGCCGCCGGGGGTGTGCAGCTGGCGGCTGTCACTGCCGCCGGTCTCCCAGTGCACGGTCTCACGGGTCTTGTTCTTGCCGCGGCGGCGCTTGGTGAGGGCGACCGCGACCGCCTGGTTCTCCAGGACACGGTGGTCGGCTGCCAGATCCTTGATGGTCTCGGCGTTGCGGCCGGTCAGGCCGACTCCGAGGACGAACAGGGGGGCGAGGTCGCTGTCGGTGAGGAAGAGGTGGCGGGCGATTTCGAGGCGGCCCTCCATGACCGGCCGACGCAGCTGGGTGCGGACCACCGGTACGTACCCGGTGCGGTCCATCGTGTCCAGGTGTCCGGCCAGCGTCCGCTCGTCGTCGGTGAGGGAGCCGGGGTCGGTGCGGAAGGTCTCCAGCAGGCGTTCACCCCGACGGATACGGTCGCGGATGGCGACGACCTCCGTGCGTGCGGCGCTCATGAGGTCACGGAACTCACGGTCGGAATACCCCGGCACACCCGGCGAGTTGGCGCCGATCTGCCACAGGGGCGCCCGCAGGTAGTCACGCAGGTCCTGGGAGAGCACGTCGGACGGGGTGACCTCGCGCAGCAGCAGCCGGATCGCATACAGCTCGCGCGTCGCGCTGAGCTCCTTCACGGTCTGGAGGCGGTGGAGACGGAAGCGATTCAGGTGCCGGACGGTGAGCTCGGACAGGGAGGCGGGCGGCTCCCCAAGGGTGGTGAGGAAGGTCAGGAACCGTGCGATGCAGCCGAACATGTTCATCGCGCTGGACTGGGTCCGCAGGCCCCCGGTGGGTCCGGTGCGGACGGCGAACGCCGAGGCGAGGTCGGCGTGGAAGGCGGGTGAGGGGAGCGTGGCGAAGTTGAACACATCGCTTCGCCCGTCCTCGCCGGTGAACGTCACCGTCAGGGACTTCACCAGCTCGGCGCGGGTGACATCCGGGGTGTAGGGGCCCTCGGGCATCGCGGAGCCGCGTCCCTTGCCGGGGCGGGGAGCCGGGATCACCCGGACGGGGTCCGTCACGGCGGGGAGGGCGATGCCGGCGCCTGTGGTCTCCAGAGCCGCCCGCAGGTTGGCGGACAACTGGTCGTATGGCCGCACGTTGCCCAGCAAGGAGTGGATGTGCAGGCGCATCCGCCTGGCAGTGTCCGGTGCCACTTCCGCGGCGATCCGGTCCGCGAACTCGGTCAGGTGGCGGGCGTTCAGTTCGCTCACCGACGCGAGGTCGGTGTCCGTCTGTGCCAGGTGCTGCAGGAACCGCCGCAGGGCCGAGTAGTGGCTGTTGGCGTGGTTGAGGCCGATGGGCCCTTCGTCGCGGGTCACCACCTTCTTGAACGCGGCTGCCAACTCCGCGTGCAGGGTGGGGACTTCCAAGGTGGAGAGGTCGAAGATCCGCTGTCGGCCGCCGGCCTCGGTGAACACGATCAGCAGCGGATTGTCGGGGTCCTCCTCGATGCGGGGCGTGGGGTCGAAGTCCTCGGGGGTGCCGTCCCATGCGGCGGCGGCGCGGGACTGGGCGAGGTAGGTCCGCAGCGAATGGCTGAGCAGGTCCGGCGGGCTGACGTGCCGCAGGAGGCTGGAGGCGGCGGTGTGCTGGGCGGTGCGCGAGTTCAGGGAAGCCGTGTCGCTGCGGTGGGTGCGGTACAGCCGCATGTGCTCGGCGGTCAGCTCGCTGATCGAGCCGGGCACCTGGTCGAGCTCGCCGAGGAAGTACAGGAACCTTGCCGTCGAGCCGTGCATCCCCAGCGCGGTCTTCACCGACCTCGTGTCCTGGCAGCGGGAGCGGAAGGCGGCGACCAGGTCGTGGTGCAGGGCCGGGACCGGCAGGTGGGCGAAGGAGAAGACCTGCTGGCGGCCGTCAACTCCGGTGAAGTGCACGTCGAGCGGCCCCAGGGCCGGGGCGTCCGTGTCGGACGGCCGGCTGGTCTCGACAGAGTCGGTGGTCATGCGGGAACCCCCTCCGGGGTGGCAGTAGTGGAGACGGCGGGTGCGGCGGTGGGCTCCCAGTCGTTGGGAATGAGCGCCATGCGGGTCTCCATCTCCAGGTCCTGCAGGGCGTGCAGGTACCGCAGAGTGGTGACGACGCTTCGGTGTCCGAGCCGGATGCGGACCCAGTTGAGCGGGTCACCGAAGACCATCTGGTGGGTCTGGCGCTGGCCGGGGTTCATCGCGGCCATGTCCTGGATGTGGCCGCGCCAGAGCTGTTCGAGGGTGATGACCGCGAAGCTGTGCCGCAGCGCGTGGGGATGGGCCCGTAGGTTCAGCCGGTGGCGGGTGCACCGCCGGTTGGCGGCCTTGAACACCTCCTGCCAGCACGAGCGGGCGCTGGGCAGCCCCTGTTCGTTCAGCCACAGCGCGGCGGGCTCCAGGCCGTCGGGGGTGTCGATCAGCAGCCGTCGGCGCTCGGCGTGGGTGAGCCGTTCCACCGCGATCCGCTGGCCCTCGATCACGACGACCGGATCAAGCGGATCGGCGACGATCAGCGGATTGCGGATACGCTCGTACACACCGCTCTCGCGGGCGTACTCCACGGCCTCGGCCCGCTCCTCCTCGACGTAGTCCCACGTCGCCTTCAGCGAGGAGGCCGGCAGGTAGATCCAGCGGGCGGAGCCCCACTTGGCGATCGCTTCCGGCAGCCAGGTGCGGGTGTTGGCGTTGCCCGGCACCTGGCGCGGCAGCTCGAACAGCGACAGCGAGGTCTGCTCGCACAGCCGCATCCCGGTGCGGATCATCTGATCGGCATAGGTCGCGTTGCGGGTGGCGAAGCGGCCCCGGTAGGAGCGGTCCGCCAAGCCGGCGGGCGTGTAGCCGCGAAGCCCCACGTCCCGCCAGCTGCGGTACATCTGCGGGGTGAGCCAGACGACCTCGTTGCGCGGGCCGGTGTGGGAGGACTCCGCCGGGGTCATCGCCACGGTCCGGTGCCCGTGCGCGGGGTGGGCGCGGGCCTCGCGCTGGATGATCGGGTTCTCCGCCGCGTACGCCCGCCTCGGGTGGACGGCCCACTGGTAGAAGCTGTTGACGGTGGCCACCTCACGGTCCCAGGTGGTCCAGTCCACGTGGGGGCCGCGCGGGTCCGCCGTACGCCACTGCTTGTATGCGGCCCGGTCCTCCGGTGTCGCCCGGCGCCAGTCCTTGCGGCCCCGGCTGATCCACAGGAAGGTCAGCCACAACTTCAGGTCGGAGGCCGCCGCACGCTGGGTGTCCTCGGGCGAGGCGGCCAGAGCGGTGGCGAAGTAGGAGTTCAGCTCGACGTCGTACCGGCCCAGGGGGCTGATCAGGAACGGCTGTCCGTCCAGGACAGCGTGGTCGTCCAGCCACTCGTCCAGGTCCCACAAGATGTCGATCAAGGGGTCCGGCCACTGCGGCCGGGGCAGGGTGCGGCGGGTGTGGAACACCCGCCAGGCGATCTCGTCGCTCATGCTTCCCGTCACTGCTGGTCGGTCGGTGGAGCCGGGCGGCCGGCGCCGCCCGGCGCGAAGCGTCCGGGCCGGTCAGGAGCCGTCGGCCAGACGGGCGGTGGTCCGGACCCGGGACAGAGCCACCGGCAGCGGGTTGCCGTCGTCGCCGACCAGGCGGCGGCTGGCCGCCCACTCGTTCAGCAGCGGCGCCAGGGAGGTGCGGGCGGGCACGCGGGCCCCGGCCGGTGTCCAGACGCACCACAGCCGTTCCGAGCCGCACGCGCGGCGGGCGCCCTCGGTGAGCTGGTGCACCATCAGGTAGAGGTCGCCCGCCAGTTGCGGCCGCTCGCTCTGCCTGCCGCCGACCGGCCAGCGCAGGGTGAAGAGCTCACCGGGCCGGCGGTCGCGGCGGGTGCGGACCTGGACCATCCGGCTGTCCTGGGCGAGTTCGTGCGAGGCGGGCAGGTCATGGATCTCCGAGGGCCGCAGCAGCGTGAGCCGGGTGGCCAGGACCAGCAGCGGGGCCAGGTCCTGGGCCGTCAGGCCCTGGCGGTTGATGGTGCAGGGGCCCTGGGACTCGATCCGGTCGCGGATGGCGGCCGCGTCCTGGCGGGCGGCGTCAAGGACCTGCTCGAACTCGTGCTGCGAGTAGAACAGCGGGGCAGACGGCACGGGGCGGGTGGTGAACTGCCCGCTCTGGCCGGGGCGGCCGGGCTGCAGGACCTGATTGCCCAGCTCCGGGCAGAGGCTGCCATACGGCGCGTTCTTCAGCAGCCGGAACAGCACCGCCATTTCGCGGTACCTGGCGTCCGTGCTGACCGCGACGGCCCGGCTGGCCCGGTACTGGTCGAAGTGCCGGGGCCGGAGCGCGGACAGGGCGTCGAACGTCTCGCCGAGCGTGCCGAGGAAGCTCAGGAAGCGACGCAGGGTGGTGAAGTACACGTCCGCGGTGGACAAGGAGCCGGCCTGCTTGATCGTGGTGGCGAACGCGCGCTTGAGGTCGGCGTGCAGAGCGGGGCACGGCAGCTCGGAGAAGTCGTAGGCGCGTCGTCGGCCGTCCACGCCGCTGAAGTCGACCGTCCAGGGGTCGGGCTCGGAGGTGGTGCCGTCGGAGAACGTGGTGGTCGTGGACATGGCTGCCTTTCGCGCGGCGCTCGGGCCGCTGGAGGATGTGCGTCACCGCGCGCACCAGTGGTGCGGGGACGCGGGGGTGAAGGTGTGAGGGACGCGGAGCCGATGGCTCAGGCGTCGTGCCAGCCGCTGATGCGGACCTGGGCGCCGCCGTGCGAGGCGGTCAGCCGGATCGCCCACCGCCGGCCCATCTCGCAGAGGGCGACCTGGTCGGCCGGGGTGCGGTCGGTGGCCGCCGTCAGCACCATCGCCACCGTCACCGGGCCGCCGGTGTCGTCGGCGGCGAGGAAGACCCGGGGCGTCAGCAGGAGGCCGGCGCCGAATCCGACGGTGGGGGCCTGGGCGGTGACGGTGCGGGTGACGCCGCCGACGGTGACGGTGACCTGCCGGGTGGCGGGCGGCGTGTCGGCGGCGACCGCGGCCTTCTCGCACGGGCAGCCCTCGTGCCGGGGCCAGGCCAGGTGCCACACCTTGCCCACGCAGACCCGAAGCGTGTGGCACGGGCAGTCGGGACAGTCCGGCTCAGCGGGTCTGACCCACTCCGGGCCGTCCAGCTCCGCCGGGTACCAGCCGTCGCCGTTCACGCGCTGAGCTCCTGCGGCTCGGCGAAGGCCAGGCGGCAGGTGTAGGAGCCGAGCTCCTTCAGCGCCGACTCCAGGGCGGCGCAGGCATGGACAGCGCGGGTCACCGCCACCGCGGCGCCGGCCAAGTGGCCGGTCAGCGGCGTCTGGTCGCCCATCGCGTCCAGGCGGACCCTCCCGGCGACGGCCATCGCCGTCAGCGCGGTGCCGCTCTGGCTGATCGCCTGCGGCAGCCGGCCGGTCAGGATGGCCAGGGCCTGGACGGTGGCGTCCACGTCGCCGGGGTAGGCGTACGCGCCGCTGTCCAGCGTGGCGTGGTTGAGCGAGCGGACCAGGTCGCCGGCCTCGGTGGCCAACTGGGCCGGAGACTTCCGGTTCCGGGGCATGATGGTGCCCTCCCTGTCTCGTCAAGGTGATGGGGGAACCCGGGGCGGCCGTCGTGCCGGCAAGCTCTGAACGGCCGCCCCGGGGCTGTGACCAGCCCGGATACGGGCACGGCCAAGACATCCTCACCCGGAGGAAAATTCCCTCGGGGGATCGGTGCTCCACAAGTAAAGAGGCATCCCCCTCGCGGAGTCAAGAGATCCCCTCGGGGAATTAGCTTGCAAGGTGGATCGTCAGGCCGCCATGTCGACGAACCGCGAGGTGTGGAGCTGTGCGGCGACGGTCACGACCGCTGTCGGGCCGTTGCGGTGCTTGGCGATCAGGAGGTCGGCCTCGCCGGCGCGCGGGGACTCCTTGTCGTAGGCGTCCTCGCGGTGCAGGAGGATCACGACGTCGGCGTCCTGCTCGACCGCGCCGGACTCGCGCAGGTCGGACAGCAGGGGCTTCTTGTCGGTGCGCTGTTCGGGGCCGCGGTTGAGCTGGGAGAGCGCGACGACGGGCACGCCGAGCTCCTTGGCGAGGAGCTTGAGCGAGCGGGACATGTCGGCGACCTCCTGCTGCCGGGATTCGGGGCGGCGGCCGCCGTGGGTCAGCAGCTGCAGGTAGTCGACGATCACGAGGTCCAGGCCGCGCTGCTGCTTGACGCGGCGGGCCTTGGAGCGGATCTCCATCAGTGTCAGGCTGGGGGAGTCGTCGACGAACAGCGGCGCCGCCGTGATGGCCTCGCGGTGCCGGCCAAGGCGTTCCCAGTCGTCCTCGGTGAGCGTTCCGGCGCGCATGCGGTGCAGGCCGACGCGGGCCTCTGCGGACAGCAGCCGCATGTTGATCTCGTCAAGGCCCATCTCCAGGGAGAAGATCAGGGCGGTGCGGCCGTGGCGGATCGCGCACGCGCGGGCGAAATCCATGGACAGCGTGGACTTCCCGAGGCCCGGCCTGCCCGCGACGACGACGAGCTGGCCCGGGTGCAGGCCCTGCAGCAGGTTGTCCAGGTCGGCGAAGCCGGTCGGCAGCCCGGTGATCGCGCCCTTGGTGCGGGCGATGCGGTCGAGGGCGTCGAAGGTGGCCTCCAGCGTGTCCGCCGGGGCCTTCGGCTCGTCCTCGGCGCGGACATCGACGGCCGCGTACAGCTCGGCCTGGGCGGCGTCCGCGATCTCGGCGGCGTCGCCGTCGGCCGCGTAGCCCATGTTCGCGATGCGGGTGCCCGCCTCGGTCAGGCGCCGCAGCTGGGCGCGCTCGGCGACGATGTGCGCGTAGTAGCCGGCGTTCGCGGCGGCGGGCACCACGGCGACCAGGTGGTGCAGGTAGGAAGCTCCGCCGGCGCGGGCGAGTTCGCCTCGGCGGGTGAGTTCGGCGGCGACGGTGATCGGGTCGGCCGGCTCGCCGCGGCCGTACAGGTCCAGGGCGGCGCTGAACACCGTGGCGTGGGCCGGGCGGTAGAAGTCGCGGGGCTTGAGCTGGCCGGTCACCTCGCCGATGGCGTCGGCGGACAGCAGCATGCCGCCGAGGACGGACTGCTCGGCCGCGAGGTCCTGCGGCGGGATACGGCCGAAGCCGCCCTGGTCGTCCCCGTCGTCGGGAGCGCCGGGCTGGTCGTTGGTGCTGGGCATGGCAGGGCTCCGAAAGGGCGTGGGCCCGGCGCGGGTGCGGTGGTGGGACCGCCCTCCTGGCCGGGCCGGGAGGGGTCAGGAGGAAACGGCGGCGGGGTGGCAGTCGGGGCAGCGGACGACGCGGCCGTCCGGCCTCTCGCGCATCCGCTCGGCCGGGCCGCCGGGCGGGTGGCCGTTGTTGCACTGCCCGCACCAGGCCGCCGAGGCTTGGACGGGGGCCGGGCTGGCGGGGCGGGGAGTGAAGTGCTCCAGGTGGCGGGCGAGGTCGATCCAGCCGTCCCGGCCGGCCATGTCGGCGGCGGCAGCGGTCAGCAGCGCGGCGTCCAGGCCCTGGGCGAGCAGTCCGGCGGCGGTCGCGGCGATCCTCGCCGGGGCCAGCGGCGGCACCGGGCGGCCGAGGCGCTCGCGGGCCCCGGCCCACGCCGCCGCCACCTCGGCGCCGGTGCGGCCGGTTGGCGGCGAAGCCGGGGTCTCTCTCTCGTCCGCGGGTCCCGGCGGGCCGTCGCCGCCACGGGTGGGGCGGGGGAGAGAGATGGTCTTCTGGATGTTGGTCTTCTTATGCGGATCATCGTCCACAGGTGGAGCGTCCACCTGTGGAAAACCGCACTCTGGGCCGGAGCCGGGCACCTGGTCCGCCGGATCGTCCAGGATGCCGTTTTCGCATTCTGGCTCCGACCTGGGGGCCCCTGCGGCGTCCGTGCCGGGCTCGGCGCCGGGGTCGAGGGTGATCACGATGCCGTCGGGCATGTCGGTGATCCAGTAGCGGGTCTGCTTCAGGTGGCCGGCCTCGTTGCGCTCGCGCGCCCGGACCAGGTAGCGGTGGCGCTCCAGTTCCTGCAGGCCGGTGCGGACGGCGGAGACGCCGTCGGTGGAGGCGGCGGCGATCGACTCCAGCGACAAGCCGAAGCCGTCCTTGTGGGTCGAGATCAGGCCGAAGATGCCCTTGGCCTTGAAGGAGATCCGCGGGTCGCGGAACAGCTGGTTCGCGATCCGGGTGAAGTGCGCCTCGAACTGGTCGGCGGCCATCGGGCCGCGCTCGATGAATCCGTAGCTCACCGCAGTCCCTCGCGGCCGCTGGTGGTGCCCGGGCGGGGCGCCTGGTTGCTACGGTTGGGGCGGAGATGTGGTCGTGTCACAGGCATGGCGCTCTCCCGGCACAAGGATCGCCCCGGATCAGGGCAGGTTGCAGCCTGCACTGGCGTCCCGCGCATGCGGGCGGTGCGGATCGGTGCCGTCATCAGGAGAAGCGGACCCGGATCTGTCGAAGGATGGGGGTCCGCTTCTTCGGTTGCGTGCGTATTCGCTTGAAGGCCCGCATCGTGGGCGGAACCCTGTCCGGACTCATAGAGTTCGGCAATCGGCCACCGTCGCGGTTGCAGCCGCGCGGCCGGCCTTGCGGCGCCGGGCGGGTTACGCGACCGGCACCGAGTAACGCAGGGTCCAGCCCGCGCTGAGGATGTGCCGGGTGACCTCGACGGTGGTGCCCTTCTCGGTCCGGCCGACGTGCAGGATCTGCAGCAGCTTGGAGCCCGGCTCGACGCCGAGAGCGGCAGCCTGCTCGGCGCTGGCCTCCACCAGGGTGACGTCCTCGGTCACCTCGGTCTGGGCGAGCCCGGCCTCGGCGAATCGGCTGATGATGCCGCCGACACCGGTGTCGGCCTGCTCGACCGCGGGCACCAGCATGGCGATGTCGACCGGAATGAACGTGTCGACCAGCTGCACGAGGGTGTCGCCGTTGTACATCGCCCGGGCCCGCACGACGACGGCCTCGGCACCCAGCAGCTGGGCGACGTCGGCCGGAGCGCTGTCGCGGCGGATGGCGACCTCCACGCGCGGGGCCCCGCCGGAGCGCTTGGTCTCGGCGTCGAACGCGCCCCGGGCACCGGACTCCTCCCGGCTGCTGGTGCGGTAGCGGGCGCTGGCGTCACGCAGGATCGCCCGGCCGTCGGTGGTGGTGTTCGGCATGTGCCGTCCTCCTTCTGATCTGGACCCGCGAGTGCCTTGGCCCGGGGTCCTTTCGGTGCTTCGGTGGTTCGTGGTGTCGGCCCGGAACTTGCCCTCTCCGAGGCCTTCGTGCCCGCGCGGGGCGGGCGTGCGGCCTTTCAGCCGTTCTCTATTTCCCAGTCGTAGCTGAACTCCCACAGGCTGGCCGGGAGGATCTGCACCGTCACCTCGATCGGCCGGTCCTCGGCGGTCCAGCCGATGTGGGTGAGCTGGAAGACGCGGTTGTCCAGGTCGAGGCTGAGGAACTCCGCCTCCTCCGGGGTGGGCGTACGCGCCTTGATCTTCTCGCTGATCCGTACCTGGGTGAATCCCATTTCGGACAGGCGGCTGATCATGCCGCCCGCCCCGGTGTCGTGGTCCTCCAGCACGGTGCCGCCGGCGATCTCCAGCGGGATGTACGTGGTGGCGATCTGCACCGGGGTGCCCAGGTCGCCGGGTGCCGCGTCGGTCGGAGCGGCGTACATCCGCCGGTCGCGCACCACGACGCTCACCGCGGTGGGGTCGACGCCGAGGATCTCGGCGACCTCCGGCGGCGGCACCTCGCGCCGCACGCTCGGCAGGCTGCGGGGCACCAGGTCCATGCGCCGCAGTTCGGCCTCGAACGCGCCGCGGGCCTTGGCGCCGTCGGGGCCGCCGTTCTCCTCGCGCCGGGACCTGCGGTACCGGGCGGTGCCCTCACGGGTGATCGTCTGGATGATCCGAGACACGTACGCGCCCGACCCCTGCCGCGTGGTCAACAGCCCCTCGGCCGCCACCACCCGCACCGCGCGCTCGACCGCGCTGCGGTTGCTCCCCAGCTCCTCGGCCAGGGTCGGGGCCGCGGGCAGTCGCTGCCCCGGCTCGTAGGTGCCATCACGAATGCGGTCCCGGATGACCTGAGCCACCCTGCGGAACTCCGCGGAGACGAGGGGATCGGGCTTCTTCATGAGGGAGACATTAGGCCCCCACTGCTACCCAAGCAATCCCCCGAGGGGATCTCTTGACCCCGCGAGGGGATGAGGGCTTTACTGAAGCCACGCAGATCCCCCGAGGGAATTTCTCCGGTGGGCTCTACGTGCCATGCCCTCCTACGGCATCGGCCCCCGACTCTGCGACGCAACCGCAGGTCAGGGGCCTGACCCGTCCCTCACGCAACGAGGAGAACGAGCTGTGCGCAAGAGTAACGAGACCCTCGGCCAGATCGGCCTCATCCCGCAGCCGGCCCGGAGTGTCGCCGTGCCGCCCCCGGGGTCAGCGGACCGCCAGAAGCCCGCCCCCGTGTTCACCGGCATCGACGCCGACGTGTTCACGAAGATGGCCTGGGACCAGCTGGCCGCGAGCCTGCCCGTCGAGCGGCGCATGAAGGCCGTCGAGACAGGCCGGGCCCTGCTGGCCGAGTCGCTGACCCTGCCGCTGCACTCCATGGGCGTCGACGACCTGGCGATGGCCGTGATGCAGCTGCGGTGTTCCCTGGCCCAGCTGCTGACCGTGATCGACCACCACGGCGGCTCCCGCCCAGTGGGGCCGATGAACCAGCTGGACGCCGACGACCTGGTCGCCGACCTGCTGGACGTGATCGCCGGTACGGCCGGCCTGCACGCGGACGTCGCCATCGACGTCGCCCAGCCCCTGCCGCCGTACCTGATCGACACCCTCGCCCGCGCGATCGGCGCGGCCGGACTCCGCCTGGACGGCCCGCTCGTCCAGGCCCTGGGCGCCTGCGGCACCTCCTCCATCCGCGTGACCGCCACCCGGGCCGAGGCGGCGTGATGGCCTTCTTCGGACTCTTCGGCAACGACCGCCAGATGGCGGCCGGCACCTACGCGGGCCGCGAGTCGGCGACCGACCGCAAGGCCCGCAAGCTGGCCGAACGCGCTTCCCGCGACCGCATCCGCCGCAGCCGGGCCGCCGACGCCGCCGACCGCGCGGGCTGGGCCTGGGCGGACGCCGAGCGCCGCCGCCAGGGCTGACCCATGACCCCTCGGACCAGCCCGACCCCCGCCGAGCGCGCCGACGCCGCCCACACCGGCGACGGCGCCACCCGCACCACCCACCAGCGCATCACCGAGGCCCTGGACCGCTCCGTCGCCGCCGACGCAGCCGACCGCCTCGCCGCCACCTGGACCAAGGAATCCCCCCGGTGACACAGACCCGCCCCGTTCCCGACATCCCTGGCGCCCACCGCGCCCACCTCTTCGAGGCCCACCGCCCCGAGCCCACCGCCTCCGACATCCTCCAGGCTGCCCACGCCGAGGCCGCCGACCTGCTCGCCGGCACCCGCCGCGAGGCCCAGACCCTGCGACGGGAAGCGGCCACCGCAGCCGCGCAGGCCGAGGCCGACGCGGACGGTGCCGACCGGCGGCGGCTCGTCGCCGACCTCCACACCCAGCAGGCCCACCAGGCCGCCCGCGAGCAGGGCGAGGCCGCCGTGGCCGCCCTCGTCCAGGCCCGCGAAGCAGCCGAGGAGATCCTCACCGACGCGCGCATCCTCGCCGCCGGCCTGCGTCAGGCCGCTGACGCGGACGCCGCCAAGGCCGCCGAGGCGCACTCGGCCGCGGTCGAGATCGCTCTGCAGATCCGTGAGCAGGCCCAGGACCAGGCGAAGGAGGTCCACGCCGCCGCCGAGGACCTCCTGAGCCAGGCCGAGGCGAAGACCCGTGAGGCCGAGGCCCTGCGGGCGGCCGCCGACGCCGAAACCGGGATCAGCCGTCGCCAGGCCAAGCTCGACCTGGAAGAGGAACGCGCCGCCCGCACGGCCGAGATCGACGCCGAATTCGCCCAGGCCCGTGAGGCCGCCGCCGACGCCCTCGCCGACCTCAAGAAGCGGCGCGAGGTGCTGGCCGGTGAACTGGAGCGGATGCGCAAGGCCGCCGAGACCGAGGCCCGGCGGCTCGCCGAGAGCGCGAAGGCCGACGGAGAGAAGGACAGGCAGCGGCTGTTGGGCGAGGCGGCCGAGACCGTCCGGGCAGCCGAACACCAGCGCCGCACCGCCGAGGCGATGCTGGCCAAGGCCCGCGCGATCAAGGCCCGCCGCACCTCCTGGTCCGCCCGCGCACGCGGGGCTGGCCGCTGGTTCTGGCGCACGGTGCCGTGGGTCGGACTCGGCTCCGCGGTCGGTCTCGCCGCCCAGGGCGAGTACGAACTCGCCGTCCTGGTCGGCATCGACCAGCGCGCGGCCCCGCTGCTGCCCGTGGCGATCGACGTGTACGCCGTCACCGCGTTCCGCCGCAAGAAGGACGTGCCGTGGGCGCTGGGCATCATGGCCGCCGCCAACATCGCCGCCCACCTCGCCACCCCGCACGCCAGCGGACCCAAGCAGCTCATCGTCGGCGTCGTCCTCGTCTTCGTCACCGTCGTCTGGCGGGTGCACAACCTCATCGACCACCACGACGACGACCCGCACGACCACGGACCGCACGACGGTGAAGGCGTCGACGGCGACCCGGTAGAGGACACCACCGGGGACGAGCCGCACCCCCTCACCTCCGGCGGTAGGGGCGGTACTCGCCCGGCCCTCACCGCCGGTGACCCGAGCGGTAGCGCCAGCGGTGGCCCGTCCGCTGTCGGCACCGGTAGCGCCAGCGGTACCCCGGCCCTGGGCGCGGGCGGTAATCCGTCCGGTACCGCCACCGGTAACGCCGCCGCTACCGGTGCGGCCACCGCAACCGGTAACCGTCAGCGCCAACGGCTCCGGGTGCAGAAGAAGACCGGTAACAGCGCGGCCGGTTCCGGTGGCCGTGAGGAGTTGCGCGACGAGGTCCGCGACCGGATCACCGCTTTGATCACCGCCGGTGAAGTCCCGTCCCCGACCGCGCTCGGCCGCGAGTACGACGCGGACCCGGAGTGGGTCCGCAACCAGATCCGCGCGGTGCGCAAGAGCACTGGCTGACCGGCCGGTCACGACCGCCCTGGGCCCGGCAACGCCACCCGCACCGGGAAGAGCACCGGCCCCAGGACGGCCACGGCCGACCGGCCCGCCCCGACACCGCAACCGCTGACCGCCGGAAGAGGAAGCCCCGATGTTCTCCCGCATACGCCGATGGCGGCGCTCCCGCCGCACACACCGCACCGCCGCCCTCGCCGACTCCGCCGTGATCGTGATCCTGCCGACCCGCCCCACCGACCGCGAGAGCCGCCCGAGCGGCACCGAACGAAACCGGCCGAGCGCCGACGAACAGCGCGTACGCGCCGCGCTCTTGAGCGCACTCGGCGAACACCACGCACCAGGAGGTGACCTTCGATGACCGACACACAGAGCCCCACCGGCCCCGCCGAGCGAAACCAGCCCTGGTGGCTTCAGGCCGTCCCCGGATGCTGCACCACCTGCCCGGTTCGCACCAACTGCCGCCTGTACGACGCGAACGCCACCGCCTGCGCTCTCACCGGCCACCTGCCGCCCCCGCCGCCGCCCGCCCACCCGGCCGGGCAGATCCCCGGCGCCGAGCACGCCCTGTCCGACACCGTGACCGCGCTGCTGCAGCCCGGCTGGTCGGACGTCGCCGAGCAGGTCATCGCCCGCACCGACACCACCGGCACCAGCGACCTCGCGCGCCTGCAGATCGGCCGCAACCTCACCTGCCTCGCGCTGGTCACCCTCGTTTCGGTGGGCGGCACCACGGCGGCCGGCTGGGTCGCCCACGCCATCACCACCGGCGGCATCACCGCCCCCGTCCTCGGCCCGGCCGGAGCCGTGCTCTGCGTGACCGGCTCCCTCTGGCTCGCACGCCACGTCCCCGGCCCGCTCGGCGCCGTGAGCGCCATCGCCTGGTCCGTGCTGTCCGCAACCGGCACCGGCCTGTGGCGCCTGGCCCGCTCACCGTACGGCTGGATCCTCACCCGGCCGCTGATCTGGGCCGCGGCCTGCGGCGTGCTCACCGTCTTCTGGCGCGTCATCGTCCACACCCTGACCGGAGCCGACCTATGAACCTCTTCAACAACGCCACCGCGAACGCCGGGTTCGGCGCGCTGCTGTTCGGCGCCATGGCCACCGTCGCCATCGTCGCCGGATTCAAGTACAAGATCCTGCGCAACAAGAAGACACTCATCCTGGTCTTCGTCTTCATGCTGCTGGTCACCATCAACTCTGGCGGCCTGCTCGGCGAGATCGCCGGCGCGCTCCGCCACGGGATGAACGCCGCCGGAAGCGTCGCCGCCGACGGCCTGGCCGGAGCCAAGACCACCCCCAACCCGCCCACGACCACCGTCACCCCGGTCAGCGCGGGCGGTGCCGCGATCGGCCTGTGCGGCCTGACCTGGTTCGTCATCAAGCTCATCGCCACCCGCGGCAAGCCCAAGGACTGGAAGGAGATGGCCGGCGGCACCATCGCGGCCGTCTGCTACGGCACCAGCCTCGGCTTCATGGGCGTGATCGTCGGAGCCGCCACCATCACCGGCAACAACATCGGCCTGTACGTCTTCGGCGGCTGACCCGCCCGGGCCCCGCAGCCGGTGCCGCCGGCTGCGGGGCCTTCCCCCCGCCCCACCTTCCCCGCCTGGAACCGACTGGAGCTGGAAGCCATGACCACCCGCCACCTGGGCGAGCTGCTGCCCGAGGCCATCGTCTACGAGGGCGAGTTCGTCGACGACGACACCCCCGGTGCCCCAACGGCGGGAACCGATGAGCGCGTCGGCGCCCGGCCCGGTGCCGCCGGCCGGGCCGCGCGCCGCATCGCCCGGGCCGCGGCCACCGTCGTCCGTGCCGTCGCGGGCCGCACCCTTCCGGGGCTGGGGCACGGATGGGCCCTGACCCTCCACTGGACCGGCCTGCGCTACATGACCCGTGAGGAGATCCGCCGCCGCATCGTCCACAAGCAGCTCGAACACCACACCGGCCTGCGTGACGACGCCCGCACAACCCAGAGCACCACGCTCAAGAAGCTCAACAAGCTGGTGAAGAAGGCGTCGGAGGACGGACTGACCGGCCCGGAGAAGAAGCGCCTGCGGGACCTGGGCGCCGAAGCCGACCGCCGCACCAACGGCCTGGCCGCCTTGGACAAGATGCCGTTCAACCCCACCCAGCCCACCACCGAGCAGATCGACCGCTGGCGAGCGATGCGGGCAGCGGCGCGGTTCACGCTCGTCACCGCCCCCGCCCTCACCACCCTCGCGGCCGTCACCGTCACCGCTCCGGTCACCGCCCCCGTCACCGGCCTCACCCTGCTGGCCGCAGGCTGGTGGCTCGGCACCCACCCCGTCCCCCTGACCACCCGGCAGGTTCCCGCCGACCTGCTGACCCCCGCACTCGACGCCCCCGACGGCCACCGCCTCGAAGAGCCCCGGCCCGGTCCGGCCGACACCACCGCTCCCGGGCCGGACCCGGCCGCCCCCGGCACCGGTGAGACCCAGGACGCGCCGGTGCGGTCCCTGCGCGAGGCCACCACCGTCGAGCAGGCCGCCGCCGTGCTGGCCCAGGCGATCCGCGCCGAGGGCGGGGACCTGGCCGAGGTCGCCCAGGCCACCCAGGAGCCGTGGGGCTGGTCCTTCTACATCCGGTTCAACACCGGCACCCCCGACAGCCTCAACAAGGACGACACCTACAAGGCCCTCCTCACCCGCCTGCGGCTGCGGCGGGGCGGCCTGCTCATCGAGGGTGACCCGGACGCCGGCGACGGAGCCCACATCCGTGCCCTGCTTCGCAGCCCCTTCTCCCCGGAGGTCGTCGGCCCGCTGCCCACCCGGCCGCCGCTGTCCGCGTCCATCGTGGATGCGGCCGACTTCGGTGTGGCCATGGACGGCAACGCGCTCGTCTTCAGCCTCGCCGGGCTGATGCTGCTGATGGTCGCCGACTCCGGCGGCGGCAAGTCCGGCGTCATGCTCGCCATGGCGGAGGTCGCCACCGCCTGCCGGGACGCCGTCGTCTTCAACCTCGACCCGGTCGGCACCGGCGTCGGCTCCCTCGGCGAGGCCATCACGCTGAACGCCTGCATGGACGAGAAGAAGATCACCGCCGTCCTCACCTACCTGCTCGACCTGTGCTCCGCACGGGCCCGTCAGCGCGCCCGCTACGGCTGGGGCAACAAGTGGCGCGTGTCCGCCCAGCACCCCGCGATCTGCGTGTTCGTCGACGAGTGGCCCCAACTCAGCGAGGCCAACAAGGCCCTGCTGATCCGCCTGCTGCTGCTATGCCGCAAGGAGGCCATCTGGTTCTACGGCGGCAGCCAGTTCGGCACCAAGGACTTCCTCGGCCAGGCCATCGGACCCAAGCTGTCCGCCCGTCTGCTCGGCGCCTGCCGCCGCGTCGACGTCACCGAACTCCTCGGCGGCGGCGCCATCGCCGAGGGCTATCGAGCCGACCTCATCCAGGCCGCCACCCACACCCAGGCCAACGACGCCGGACAGATATACGCCCAGGGCCTGCCGGGCATGCCCAACCGCCCCATCCGCTACCAGGTCCGCGAAGTCGACGACGCGTACGCCGCCCGCGTCGGAGCCGAACGCGCCGCAGCCGGCCTGCCCGACCTCACCCACACCCTCACCGAGGCCAGCCTGCTGCAGCCCTACCTCGACCTGGTCGCGCTCTGCCGCACCGACACCGGCCCCAAGGCCGTCCCCGACATCCTCGCCGTCATCCGCCAGGCGTTCCGAGCCGAGGGCGACCCCGACAGCCTGCCCGTCGCCAGGCTCCTGGACCACTTGCGCTCCGACGACCCCGCCCGGTGGGGGAAGTGGGACCACCGGGACGACCGCCTCGCCATGGTCGGCCGCAACCTCAGCAAGGCCCTCAAGGACTCCGGCGTCGACCTGTCCTCCACCCGCCTGCGGGACCTGCCCGGCGAGCCGACCGGCTACCGCCTCACCGACGTCACTGCGGCCGTCGACACGCTCGGCTGACCTGCCGGGCACCCGCACGCCCCGGCAGGCCGACGGCAGGCCGCCGTACACGTCATGACCTGCGAAAACAGGCCGCGCAGGTCGTAACGGCACATCCCCCGATCCGACGCCGGACACACGCCGGTCCACCCACCCGAGCCACCCGAGGAGACCAACGCCATGACCACCGCGACGCCACCGGCCTTCCCGCCGAGCTGGACTGTCGGACAGCTCCGCGCCGCCCTGGCGGCGTTCGACGACACCCTGCCACTACAGGTCGCCGTCCCCGACCTCGACCAGCCCGCCGAACTCGTCGACGACGGCTTCGTCGTCACCGGCGCCGGCATCGGCCAGGCGGTCTACCAGGACGGGCGCGGCACCGTCCCCAACCCCTACCTGACGATCGAGCTGTACCCGCTCACCTGAACCACCACCCCGCATCCCCTTGGTGCCCGCACTCGGTTCGAGTGCGGGCACCAAGGCGTTCTCCGGGCATTGTTCGTTTCCGTCCCCAGGCGCCCGCTGTTGGGGCAGGCTAGGTCCTCGACCACGCCGACCCAGGGGGGAACCAGTGGGCACGTACGACCCGACACACCTGATCAAGGACGCCGCCAAGTCCGTCAGCCGTACCGCCGAGGACCTCGCCGATGGCCGTGCGGCCTGGGACCGGCCCCGCGATGTCGCCAAGTCCCTCGAACTGCTGCGGGACTTGGTCGGCGACCTCTCCCAGGTGCTGCTGCAGCAGGCCGGGGCCTTGCCGCGCATGACCAGGGACTCGGACGCCCCCGCCGCCGGTCAGCACATTGCCGAGGCCGCGGCCATCGCCGCCCAGCTTGGGAACCAGCTCCGCCGGGCCCACGACGCGACCGACGGCGTCCGCTGATGGCCGTCGTGGGGGAAGCGCCGGCCGTGATGACGGTGCGGGCACCGCGGTCGAGGGGTCGCTTACGGAGGAGGTGGCGGCTGACGACGTCGGCGCCCGGAGGGGCGGCCGCACGCAAGCTCACCCGGGAGGCACAGGGCGCGCTTGACGCGGTCGCGTCCGGACGGCGACTGTCAGCCGACCTGCGGACCGAGATCCGGGCCGCGCACAAGCTCGAGCCCTGGTTCAACTTCTTCTCGTTCGGGTGCACGCTCTTCGGCTTTGTGGTCTTCCAGATCGAAGTCGGCATCGCGAAGAGGTTTGATGTCTTCGACCGGCTGATCGCACTCCAGAGCCAGGTTTTCGCCCTGCTGGCGGCACTGCTGCTCTACGGCATGCTCTTCGTGGCCGTGTGGGCCACGAGGTGGGCCGCGAACAAGATAGTCAGCAGCCTGGACGGGAAGTGGCAGTCCTACCGGACCTTGAATCCCGTTCTTAAGGCGATTTCGGCCTGTGCCTCGCCGGATCGTGTCGAGGACCTTCCGAAGCTTCTGCGAGCCTGCGAACGGGCCGTCCGGCAGGCCCGCGTCCGACGCGGGACAGTACCCCGCTTCTCGCACCGACAGCGTGCGCTCAGGGACCACGCTGGCCGTGTGGTCGCTGCCCTCCGGGCGGCCGAATCAGGTCTGGACACCTATCCGGAGCTCGCGCGGTGCGACCTGGCGGCCAAGCTGCACTCGATCGCGGAGGCGTACGTCGAGGGGCGGCTGGCAGCCCTGCTGCCTGACTCCGACCTCAAGGACGTCCAGCCCTTGCGCGAGTTCGAGACCACACGGCTGGTCGCCCTCGCGGCGGCCTACCCCGCACTGACATGGACCGCCGGCATCGCCGGCCTGGCTGGTGATGTGCAAGCCCAGACCGCGGTGGTGGGGATGCTGATCGCGGCCGCCCTGCTGTTCGGCCGCCGGGCCCTCGGCACCCTCCAGAAGATCTGGGTGCTGTTCGGGCGCTGAACCCGGAACGCGCGACTACGGAATCCATGCCGCAGACGTGTCCCGATGACGCCCGCCGCCAGCGGGCCGGGAGACTACGTGTGCGTCGCCGCCGATGCGGCGGCATGGAACCCAAGACAGTTGAAGGAGCCGGCCAGTTGGGCGACTACGAGGTACTCACGGCCGCTGCCCGGCCGTACCTGTCCACCGTTCTGGCCAGGGCGCTGGGCGAGGGGCTGCCGGTCACCGGGACTGAGATGCTCGACGGCGGGCCTGCGGCCGACCTGGAGGCCGAGACCGAGGGCTGGATCGAGCTGGACCAGGAAGCCGTCGCGCACCGCTACGGGGCCAAGGTGTTCGACCTGACTGTCTACTGGGACGCCTTGTCCGGGTGGCACATCCAGGCAGAGCGGCCCGGCAGCCCGGATGGTGATCTTTACCGGTGGATGGGCGCCGGCCTGGTGCCCGCCCCGGAGCGGGTGACCACGTTCATCGCCACGATGCTGGTCGACTACACCATGACGGGCTCCGAAGAGCGCCCCTTCTACCGGCGTGTCCGTCAGGAAGTCCCCTCGCTGACACAGCGGCTGCGGCCCTACGGAAGCTGACCGATATCGGCTGCGGCAGCATGGCCGGGGCGGCTGGCGGGTACGTGTGCAGAACACGCCGAGGGCCGCTTCCCCCTGCTTGGGACGGGGGGAAGCGGCCCTTTGCGGTTCAGACGGGGAAGGTCGCGGCGAACGCCACGAAGGCGGCGCTTGCCTCGGGGCTGACGAGCAGGACCGGTCCGTCGGGGTCCTTGGAGTCGCGGATGGCGATTTTCTTGAGGTGGGTCTGGGTCAGGTCGGCGAACTCGACGCAGTTGTTGCCCGAGCCGCTGAACTTCGATTTCCTCCAGATGATCGGGTTGCCGACGATGCCGACGAGTTCGGCGGCGGTGATGTGCTTGGTCATGGAGTGAGGATCTCTCGGGTGAGTTGGTGCAGGAACTCCGGTGTCGCCTCGGAGGGCAGGGCCGAGCGGGACAGGGCCTCGAACATCCGGGTGAACCGGCCGACCTCGCGGGGCTTGTCCGTGAGGGACATGCCGGCCCCGGCGGTGTCGACCTGGACCGTCGTGGGCAGGGTGCTGCCGAGGTCCAGGAGCGTGAAGTCGGAGAGCGAGAGGTAGCCGCGGACCGACTGGGGCAGGATCTGCACGGTCACGTTGTCGCGGCCGGCCAAGTCGGCGATCTCCTCGTACTGCTCGCGCATGACGTCGGTGTCGCCGACCACGTACCGCAGCGCGGGCTCGTAGAGGATCGCCCAGAGCTTGACCGGCTCCTCCGATGAGGTGAGCCGCTCCTTGCGGCGCATCCGCAGGGCGACGCTCTTTTGGATGAACTCGGTTGTGGTCTCCTCGATCGGCTTGGCGAGTTCGTGGACCACCTGCGCGTACCGCTCGGTCTGCAGCAGGCCCAGCACACATGTCGGGTGGTAGGCCCGTATGGCCTGGGCTGCGGACTCGACGCCGAGGAAGCGGGGCATCGACGGCGCCATCGTGGCCATCGTGTAGGGCGTCCACCAGTCCTGGCGGGAAGCGGTCCTCTGGGTCTCCACCAGGCGGTCGACGGCGTCCTCGTCGGTGACGCCGTACCGGGTGAGGAGCTTGCGCAGGTCACCGGCATTGCGGAGGTCCTGGAGCCCGGTCTCGACGCGCTGGAGCTTCGTCTCGCTGAACGTCAGTCCCTTGACGGCGTCTTCGAGAGTGAGGCCTGCCTGCTGACGTAAGTGCCGGAGCTCATGGCCCAGTTCGATCCGCCGTGCTGTCGGCCTCGGCCGTGCTGCCACGTGCTTACCTCCCGGGTGCATGCGTCTGGTGCCGGTGTCGATTCGCGCAGTGTCGCACGTCACACGCGCGCCGTTCCAGGCCATGCGTTTGCGCTGGCATGTGCCACTTCTCCTTCGCCCGGTGATTCAGCGCCGATTCCGTTGCAGATTCAGCGTAGGGGCGACACCTTGGTGAGGCACCCCAGTTGACGGGGTATCAGCGGCGGCTCCGTGAGACGCCCCCCGACGCCCGGGGCCGCCGCTCCAATCCACAGGACTGCCGGAGGTCTCCGTGCGCCAGTTCGCCGATGCACCACCACGCCAGCGGGCGACCACCCGCGTCCCGCTCGGCTCCGGCCTGGGCGGAGCGGCGCGTGTGGCGACCCCGTGGGGAGCATGGCGGCCACGGCCCGACGGCACCGAGGAGTACGTCGAGAGCGTCGAGCGGGCCCGTCGACGGGCCGCGGTCCTTCGCAGCGTGCAGGAGGGCCGGCGGCGCAGGCGGAGCCGGGGGCTTCGATGACGGCGGCCACGCTCGCATCGCTCGCTGAGAGGACGGTTCTGCCTGGTCCCTCGACCGCCTTGCTCCGCTATCGCCCCGAAGCGGCGCGGACCGCCCGCCTGCTGGTAAAGGGAAAGCTGGGCGAGTGGGGCCGGGACGACCTGACAGACGCTGCCGAGGTCGTCATCTCGGAGCTGGTCGCCAACGCGGTGAGGACTGGCTGCCAGGCCTTCATGCTGGTGGCCGTCCGCCGCACCGCCGACGGCGGGGTCCGCATCCTGGTCCGCGACGGCTCCCGCGAACTGCCCGTGCTGATAGCGGCCGGCAACGACGAGGAGTGCCACCGCGGCCTCGTCCTGGTCGACGAACTCACCGGCCACCACTGGGGCGTGACGCTCCATCCCAGGGGCAAGACCATCCACGCGGACCTCGCCGCCCCCTGATCAGCACGAACACCGGTCAACCCGGCCAACCGCTTGGCCACCCCACTGTCCGTCGCGTTCCGCGATCACGCAACTACTATCCGCTATTCCCCGCTCGACCCCTGAGGAGAACCTGTGGAACGAACCACACCGACCGTCAGCCCGCCCGGGAGGCTCGGGCAGCCCACCGTCCGGGACACCTGGCAAGCGCTCGCTGATGCCCTGCACGTTCAGCGGGTGCATCTGCACCTTGAGCAGTGGCGCAAGGCCGCCGAGCTTGCGGCCGACCAACTCGCGCTACCCGCCGAACTGGACCCCGCCGACCTGGTGTCGCGGCCCGCCCTTGTCGTCCCGGTGGACGACATCCTGATCCAGTCCGCCGGCCTACAGCCGTGGATCACGGTGCCGCAGCAACTCGGCCACCACCGCGTCGCCACCGGAGGGCTCACCAGCGGGGTGGATGACGTCGCCCGGCAGCTGACCGACGGCCTCGACGGCGCGACGGAAGCCGCCGTTCACGGAGCCACGCGCGCCAGTGCCTGGTGGGTCGGGGTGTTCGCTGTGATCCACCACGAGAGCGGCCGCACCGCGACACTGCCGATGCTGCAGAACGCCTCCCGCGCCGTTGCCCTCGGCACCGCGATCCGCGTCCTGCGCGCGGCACTGCGACACCAGGGCGAGGAGGACCCGGTGCTGCGGGCCGCGTACTGCCGGGCAATCGCCGAAAGCGTGGTGCTGGAGCAGACACTGCCCAGCCTGCTGGCGGAAATCGGCGGGATGCGCCTGACCGACCTGGTGACCACCTCGGTCCCCTGGCGCGGACAGTTCACCAAGTACCAGTCGGGTACCGGAGCGGGGCAGGTGGAGTAGGCGATGGACCGTTTTCCCTTCATCGTGATCGAGGGCTTGGACGGCAGCGGCAAGACCACGCTCCGCAAGGGCCTGTTCCGGCTGCTGGAGAACCTGTACGGGGTGACGCCGCTGGCGGTCCTCACCACGAACTGGCTCGACCCCGCGGTGGCCGCGGACCTGGCGGAGGGCAAGTACGCGCCGAGCCCTGCGAACCGGGACCGCTACCTGGCGGCGCTCGCCGCCGACAAGCGGGCCACCGTCGAGCGCCTGATCACCCCCTCCCTCCCGGTGCGGCCGGTGATCGCCGACCGGTGGCTGCTGTCGGAGCTGGCGTTCTTCCACGTCAAGCACAGTCAGGAACCCCAGCGCACCTACGAGGAGCTCGCCGCCGCGATCGACCTGGTCCCGGACCTGACGTTGATCCTGGACGCCGAGACCAGCACCTCCATGGAGCGCGCTGCCTCCCGCGCCGCCGGCGACTCGGTGCGCGCGGACTGGGACGTCGACCACGTGCAGACCACCGTCCGCGACACCTACCGGGCGGTCACCGCCGACCCGGCCAGCTTCCCGAAGATCGGCCCGACCGCGCGGATCGATGCCTCCCAGTCCCGGGCTGCCGTGCTCGCCGACGCCTGGACCGCACTGCTGGAGCGCGACCTGACCCCCAACCTTGCAGGGAGCCCCCGATGAGCACGGTCATATCCCCGCTCTCCCCGGCCGGCCGCCTGCGTGCCGCCCTCACCGCCGGCACCCGGCTGCCGCTGCAGGCGATCGGCGCGGTCAACGCGATCGCCGCCCGCGTCGGAGTCGAGGCCGGGTTCGACGCACTGTGGGTCTCGGGCCTGGAGGTCTCCGCGGCCTCCGGGCTCCCGGACGAGAACGTCCTGACCTCCCGGGACCTGGCCGACGTCGTCACCTCGCTGTGCCGCGTCACGGACCTGCCGGTGATCGTCGATGTCGACAACGCCGGCGGCACCGGACCGTCGGCCGCCCGGTACGGCTTCGACCTCCAGGCAGCCGGCGCCGCCGCCCTGTGCCTGGAGGACTCCCGCTACCCCAAGTGCAACTCCTTCTCCGAGCACCGGGCCCAGCAACTCGCGGACACCGACACGGTGTGCGCCCAGATCAAGGAGGTGCGGGCCGCCGCCCCCGACCTGCTGCTGATCGCCCGCACCGAGACGCTGATCTGCGGCGAAAGCCTCGCCGACGCGCTGGCACGCGCCCGCAGGTACGAGGAGGCCGGAGCGGACGCCGTGCTCGTGCACAGCAAGGACACCACCGGTCGCCAGGCGCTGGACGTCGGACGTCAGTGGGACGGGGTGCCGCTGGTCACCGTGCCCACCGCCTTCCCGCACCTCGGCCACCAGGCCCTCGCCGACGCAGGGTTCCGCCTGGCGATCTACGCCAACCAGCTCTCCCGCGCCGCGCTGACCGCGATGCGCGAGGCAGCCGGCGAGTTCCGCACCACCGGCGTGTTCGAGAGCGGCCGGCTCGCCGACGTCCAGGACCTGATGCGCGTCGGCGACCCCGACGCCCGCGCCGCCCTGTGAACGGCACCTCTTCCCGTCCCAAGACCCCTGCCAGGAGGCACCAGTTGAGCGAACTGCCCAGCATCAGCGTGTCCGTGAAGGCCGCGATCGTCCACGACGGCAAGATCCTGCTGCTGTCCTATGACGACAGCGACGACGGAGGCTGCTTCCACTACAACCTGCCCGGCGGCAAGGCGATCGAGGGCGAGCCGCTGCGGGAAGCGGTCGTGCGCAAGGTCCTCCAGGAGACCGGCCTTACCGTCCGTACCGTGCGGGAGATGTTCGTCGTCGAGTACGTGCCCGGCCGTTTCGGCAAGAACCTCGGACCGCAGCACAAGACCCAGCACAACTTCCTCGCCGAGATCACCGACGGTCGCACCGAACCCCGCTTCTCCGACCCGCGCGACCCCGACCAGGTCGGCTTCGAATGGGTGCCGCTGGCCGAGCTCACCGGCCGAACCCTCATCCCGCAGGTGGCCCCCGCGATCCTCGACGGCCTCGCGGCCAACCGGGATGTACTCGTGGACCACGCCCAGGTCAGGTGGGACCGGTGAGGGCACCGACGATCCTCGTCGCCAAGGGCGCGTGCGACCCGGGCGCGCTGGTCCGTCGCATCAGCTCGCACGACGTCTACGAGTTCACCGACCTCACGGACGTGGTCGGGCCCGCGCGCCGCGCGGAGCTGATCGTCATCCGCTCCGGCACCCGCCTCGGCGCCGACCAGCTGGCCGCCCTGCCGAACCTGCGGCACGTGGTGCGGGCCGGCTCCGGCCTGGACGGCATCGACACCGTCCTCCTCGACGAGCGCGGGATCGGACTGCACCGCAACCCCGAGGCCTCCGCCCAGGCCGTCGCCGAGTGGTGCCTTGCGGCCCTGCTCTGCCTCGCTCGGCGCATCCCGCTCGGCGCCCAGGGCCTCGCGTCCGGTGACCACCTCAAGGCCGCCTGCACCGGGACGCCGTTGGCGTCGGCGAACGTCGCGATCTGGGGCGCCGGACCGGTCGGCCGAGCCGCGGCCGCCATCCTCGCCCCGTTCGTCGGCGAGATCGTCTTCGCCGCCAGGCCGAGCATCACCGACCTGCCGCAGATGCCCGCCGACGATCTGCCGGGCTGGGCGGACGTCCATATCGTCGCGCTTCCCGCCACCGCCGAGAACACCGCCCTGCTCGACTCCGCCTTCCTCCACGCGGCCGCCGGCCGGGCACCCCTGCTCGTCGTCGTCGGCCGCCTGGCCACCATCGACACCGAGGCCTGCCTTCAGGCGCTGACCGACGGGCACCTGTCCGGCTTGGCCGTCGACCCCGTCGAGACCGCCGACGCCCACCACTTCCGGACCGGGCCGAAGCCGCTGAACCTGCTGGCCACCCCCCACATCGGCGCCCAACGCCGGGACGTGCGCCGTCGGTTGGACGACTGGGTCACCGACACCGCCCGCGCCCTCCTTCTCCGCCCGGCGGCCGCCAGCGTGAACGAGCTGGTGGACGTGCGGGTTCGGGCCGCCGGCGAGGTCGCCTCGCAGCTCGCCGAGGAGTACCCCAGCTCGTCGGTGTGGATGACCGGTCCCGTCGCCTGCGGTTTCGCCCACGCCCGCAGCGACGTCGACCTGCGAGTCCTGTTCCCCGCCGGCCCCGTGCCGGTGCTGCAGTCCCGCATCGTCGACGGGGTGCGCGTCGATCTGGAAGCCCAGGCGATGGCCGAGGTGGACGAACTGCGCGGCCTGCTGGGGCAGTTCCACATCCTCGGCGACGACGTCGACCTGTTCCGCACCGCCCGGCGCCGCCTCGCGGCCCTGACAGTGCTTCGCACCGCCCGCGCTCCGCACCACGACGGACAACCGCTCCTCGATGAGGCCGAACGCGACGTCTACCGCCGTTGGGCGCTCGCCGACCGCATCCAGCATGCGATCAGCCTGGTCGAAGACCTCGACGGCCTGATGCAGGCCGGGCTCACAGACGCAGCCGATCTGGTCGCCCGACAGCTGCAGACCACCGTCCAGCAGGCCGAGAACACGGCCGCCGGCCACCCGCTGCTGGGCGACAAGTGGACACCCGTCCTCGCCGCAGGCGCGACACCCTCGCCGCCCACGGGGCCCCTCGACCAAGCCCTCCGCCAGGCCCGGGCCCGGCTGCTGGCCGCGCTCCTTGAGGTGTGGCCGGAGAGCGCCGAACCGCACGGCCCCGTGCCCTCGCACCGGCTGGAGCCGGGCTGGCTACCCCAGCGCTACAGCGACGGCTGGCGGATCAAGCGGGCCGACGCCACCATCCGCCTCACCCCCGGCCAACTGGCCGCGTGGCAGCAGGCGATCCACCCCTGACCGGGCCCGGCCGGACCCCTTCTTCCTCTTCTTCGGGAGGCACCCGTTGCACCCCACCACCGTGAACGAGCGGATAGCCCACCTGTACCGGACGCTGGAGACATCCGAGGACGACGCTGTCTCAGTGATCCTCAAGGTCCGCGGCGAGACCTGCGACATCGACTGCCTGCACTGCTACGAGAAGCGCAAGGAAGCCCCCGGCGGACGGGTCATCACCTCCGATCAGGTCCACCTCCTCCCCGAGGCGTTCGGTGGCAGGCCGCTCGCCGTCGAACTCCACGGCGGGGAACCGCTCACCGCCGGCAAGGAACACATCGCCGACCTGTTGCAGGCCCTCGCCGCGATGCCGCAGGTCAAGCGGGTGTCCCTGCAGACCAACGGCGTCGCCCTCGATGCCGAATGGTGTGAACTCTTCGACGCCCACTACCCAGGGCTCGAGATCGGGATCTCCCTGGACGGAGACGCCAAGGGCAACCGGTGGCGCGTCGGCTACGACGGCGAACCCACCTACCCGGCCGTCCTCAAGGCCCTCGGACTGCTGGCCGAGCGCGGACGCCGCTGCGGGATCATCACCACCGTCACCCCCGCCGTCCTGAACCGCGCGGCCGAAGTCCTGGACCACCTGGCCGCGTTCGACGCCGTCACCTCGGTCAGCTTCGTGCCGTGCTTCGACACCGCGATCACCCGCCCCACCGCCCACCCCGGCCGGCGCCGACCGGCCAGCCGGACCCTGCAGCGGGCCGCGCTCGACGCACCCGGCGGACCCGCGTGGGCGATCACCCCTGACCAGTACGCCGACTTCGTCCTCGCCGCCACCGCCCACTGGATCACCAGCGGCCTCTTCCGCCGCATCAAGCTCTCCCCGGCCGTGCCCACTATCCGCCGCCTGCGCGGCCTCGGCGTGTCGTTCTGCCACTTCTCCGACATGAAGTGCGACCACGTCTTCACCCTCTACCCCGACGGCCGACTCGGCAGCTGCGACGAACTCCCCTGGCCACAGGCCCAGCTCACCGTCCTGGAACCCGGCACCAGCCCGGCCGACATCACCACCCCACAGCGCACCTCCAACCTCCTCGGCCAAGGCCGCGGCCTCATGACCGGCTGCCTGACCTGCGACTACCGCACCACCTGCGGCGGCGGCTGCATCGCCACCCGTTGGCGCATGAACCTCGCCGGCCAGCACGAGGAGTACTGCGACCACCGGATGCGGCTCATCGACGGCACCGCCGCCCTCCTCGCCGCCCCCGAACACCCCGAAGGCGCCCAGTGCCGCACCGCACACTGGCGTCCCACCCCCGTCAACCGGATGCGCGACGTCGAGGACTTCCTGGCCACCTGGGACAACCCGGCCGCCGCACGCAATCCGGCCCGGCTCGTGACCAGCGCTTTCGGCAACATCAACACCGCCGGCCTGCCCGGCACCCAGGTGGCCGACGACCTCGACCCCACCCACCCCCAGTGGGACGACGCGATCGAACCCGGCATCAAACCCCTCGTCGAACACATCACCTCTCGCCGCAACCTCGTCACCTACGACAGCTGCGAAGGCCACCAGTACGACGATCCGGCACGTAAGAACCAGACCCGCGAGGTCGGCATCCTCCCGCGCACCAGCGCCGAGTACACCGCCACCGCGGCCGCCCTGTGCCGGGCAGCCCGGCGGTGCGAGAGCGCCATGCCGTCCACCGTCCGCCTCCTGGTCGCCCGCAACAACCTGACCTGCGAGAACACCGGCCGCACCCACCCGGTCCTCGACCTGCGGCTGCTGCCCGCCACCGGCCAGGCGGACACCGCCTACTTCGCCGCCCTCGACCAGGCCACCGCACTCCTGGTCGCCGCTCTCAAAGCTGAAGCCCCCGACACCGAAACCGGCTGCGGCTGCCCGGCCCCGGCAGGCGTCCTCCCCGAGCCTCTTCCGGCGGCATGAGCCCGCCGGCGCGGGCGAGAGGCCCGCCGCACCCGGGCCGAACACCCAGCACATCCCCAACCGACCCGTACGGAAAGGAACCCACGATGAGCGACAGCTGGGCCAAGGACTTCCTCGACGTGGTGGAGGAGCTCCGCGAGGACGACGGCTCTGTCCGCTTCACCATGCACTCCTCCCGCGAGGGCGCCGACGACTGGCCGACCGAGCCGACCGTCCACGCCTGACGGTGAAACCGCGGGTGCCCGGTGGGACGGGCACCCGCCGGGGCCAGGGCCCACCCCGCCCTGGCCCCACCCGACCCCGCGTCAAGGAGACCGCGATGGACCTCAGCACCGTCTTCCACCTGCCCGCGATCCACGACCATCACCAGGCCAAGACCCAGCGCATCCACCATGCCCTCAGCCAAGGCACGGGCCGCACCGTCGCCGCGCCGACCCAGAGCACGGCCGCCGCGTACGCGCTCGCCCACCACGTCCTCGAAGGAGCCGAACTTGCCGCCCGTAATGGAGACCAGGACTCGTTCACCTGGTACGCCGAGCACCCCGACGCCGGTGCTGACCGCTTCACCGGGGCCGGCGGCCCGCTGACGGTCGAGCCCGGCGCGCAGGCATTGCTCACCTCGGCCATCTCCGACACCCCGTACTACGTCCTCGGCCCCGCCTCCCAGGCCGCCCCCGAGCACCTGCCCAAGCTCACTCTCGATGCTGCCAGCGTCGCCGCCGACCACGGCTTCGGCGACCTGATCGCCGGCCACGCCCCCGTCGTCGTCCTCCTCGACGGCAAGCCCCTCGGCAGCCCCCTGCGGAGCTGGACCATCAGCCGGATGCCCGGCACCGTCGTCCTCGACTACGTCCCCGACAACCCCGTCATGGTCGGCCGCGACCTCGTCCACGAAGCCGGCCACAACTGGCTCAACGACGCGCTCACCGCCACCAGGTGCGAGATCGACAACACCCAGACCTTCTACTCCCCGTGGAAGAAGACCCACCGCCCCGCGTACGGGTTCATCCACGGCTGCTGGTCGTTCTCCCTCGTCTCCCTGTACGTCGCGGCCGTGCTGCCCACCACCAGCGGCGAGACCTACACCTTCCTCGCCGCCTACCTCGACCGGCAGCGCAACCAGCTCCGCACAGTGCAGCCCGACCACGAGACCGCCCTGAAGACCGTCGCCGACAGCACCCTCCGTACCAAGCTCCGGGCCGTCTACCGGCACGCTCTCGCGTTGTGACGGCGAGTCCACAGCAGCGGCACTCCTCGGGCCGGCGGCCGCAGCCCGCCTCATGCTGATGATGGCCACGCAAGGAGGACCAGGGCCACCGGAATGAAACCCGGTGGCCCTGGTCCTCCCTTGCGTGGCCATCACCCAAGCGTCGGCGGCTCCGGTGCTGCCTGGTCGGCGTCCGTGTCGTTGCCCCAAAGCAGCTGTCCGAGGAAGTACATGCAGGTCATCCCGGCGAAGCAGAACATGCCCCAGCCAAGAGCGAGCACGATGACGTTGCCATCGGACCCGCGATCAAGGCTGTACATGATCCCGTGCAGTGCGATGTACGCGCCGAACATCCATGCGTTGAGCGCAACCTTCGGCGGCCGACGGCGCCCGTCCGGGCCGGTCGGCCGGGACCTCCATGCCAACAGCGGCAGCAAAGCCACTCCGGTGACGAACACCCCGTAGCACGCGGCGAAGAAGGCGCTGTCAATGATCCGGTTGCCCATCGCGAATCCGACCGCCGCAGTAATCGCGAGGTAGCAGATGGCGGCCAGCCCGAGCCCAGCGACAGCAGGTTGCCGGCCTCGGTGCCTTGGGCTCGTCGGGTCGCTCTGAACTTTTGCCATGCCCTCCCCTTCCCCGGTCATTCGACACCGTGCCGTTGCCGCCTGAAGGCGAGCACAGCCAGCTTGGCGGTCTCCCCTCTGAGCTCAGGGTGGGAGTCCAACTGGTCCAGCATCCGTCTCACCAGCGGCTCATCCATGTGTGCCACAAGCGCCGACAGGAACGCACTGACCAGCGCATCAGCCCGCGGCGACCGCTTCATCGCTATGAGGAAGTCTGCGGCATTGGATGGATCGAGCTTCCGCGCTGCAGCCCGCAGCAGGCCCTCAAATCCCACACGATCGCTGCGGTCGTCCAGGAATTCCAGCACTTGAACGATGTTGTCGAAGAGCCCGCCGTGAACCACGACCGCCTGCATCACTGCGTCCACGGAGTCCCTGCCGCGCCACGTCTCTGGCGGCACGCGATACACCTCAGTCAGGAGGTCGGCGAGAGTATCGAACCCGCGCGCTGCTTCGACGCCGAGGAAGTACAGCGAGCGCATCGCATCGTCCGGATGAGTGGCCATCAACGCGGCCACCAACGGGACGCTCTCACTTGGGCCACGTTCAGCCGCTTGCGCGAACATCTCGTGTGCCCTGTCATCGTGGCCCTCGGCAAACAGCTCGTTGATGATCCACGCCAGATGCTCTGGCGACGAGTGGCGGCTCGGACCAGCCGAGGCCGAATCCCCTGGGCCAGGGGCAAGGGTGGTCACTGCCCTCTGCCACAAGCTGTGGACTCGCAAGACCTCCTGGTCGATGTCCTTGCTACGGACAATGCTCCAGGTGAGGTACTGGCGAACGAGAGCTTCGAGCTTGAGCCACTGCGTCGGGACCACCTCACCTCGGAGGATCTTGCTGATGCCCTCGTGGCTGATCGTGTCGTTGAGGTCGTCTCGGGCCTTGATAGCCGTACTGGTCTTCTGCAGGCCCGGCCAGCCGGCTTCCTCATGGAGCACATGTACCGCGTGCAGTAGGTCACGGTGCGGACCAGCAGGCAACTGATCGGGACTTGGCATCGGGACACGCGCCATGGCTCTCCCCTGTTGATGGCACTTGAGACTTGTTGAGACTAGTCCGCAGTGTCGTCAACTTCACTCAGTTCAAGTCCACTTGTGCCGACCCTCTCTGCTGGTGGCCAGACGCTTTATCTCGCGGGGCTGCGTAGCTCCCGCAGTGATGGACTGGTAGATGCACCTATGGGGAGGGCTCAGTGGCAAGGTCAGACAGGCGCGTTCGGGTCCGCAGGCTCGGCAGGGCGGCCTTGTATGCGTTCGTCCGAGGCGGTGCGGGAGCCGCCGGTAGCGCCGCGATCGCGGGAGTCCTCTGGCTCCTGCACAACCGCTAGAGCCACGCCGGCCTATCGAAGATCTGGCTGGTGGCTGTACCTGACTTCGGCAGAGATCGCGCTGAGTGACCGAAGGACAGTAAGGAGGGCCTGCGCCAACGGCTGGCGCGGGCCCTCCGATGGCGACGGCAGGCAGAAGGGGGTGAGTGTCGGACCGGACAAACGGACAGGATGAACGACCCCCATAACCTGGCCGCCAACCCGTGCCCGTGCGGGCGCCACTCGCGGCGGGGCGAGGGCTGCGAGTGCACGCCCGCCATGGTCAGCCGCTACCAGGGCAGGCTCTCCGGGCCGCTGCTCGACCGGGTTGACCTCCAGGTCCAGGTCGCCCCGGTGACCAGGGCCGAGCTGATGCAGCGCGACACCTCGGCGGAGACCACCGAGGTCGTCGCGGCCCGGGTGCTGTCGGCCCGCGAACGCGCGGCGGCCCGGCTGACCGGCACACCGTGGCGGACCAACGCCGAGGTCCCCGGCCACGAGCTGCGCACCCGGTGGCAGCTGGCGCCGGGCGCGCTGAACGACGCCGCACGCCAGCTCGAACGGGGCCTGCTGACCGCCCGCGGTCTGGACCGGGTGCTGCGGGTCGCCTGGACGGTCTCCGACCTGGCCGGCCGGGACCGCCCGGAGCAGCGCGACGTCCGGACGGCCCTCGTCCTGCGCACCGGCGTCGAGCAGGGGCTCCCGCTGACGGAGCGCTTCTTCGACCGGCCGGACGGGGCCGGTGACGGGGCCGAGCCCCGCGCGGCGCGGTCCCGGCCCGCCCGTCGGACCGCCGGTCCGCGCCCCGCGCCCGAACCCGAACCGAAGCCCGAACCCGAGGAGGCCGCCCCGTGAGCCGCACCGCGAACGACCTCACCCACGGTCAGCCCGTCGCACCGGGGACCGCCCCTCGGCCCGGGGCGCCGCCCGAGCCCGGGCCTGCACCCCAGCCGCAGCCCGAACCCGAGCGCCTCGCCCGCGCGGTGCTCAGCCGGCTCGGCGAACCCGGGGACGCCGCGCTCGGCCGCTGGCTCGCCGACTCCCACGCCCTCGACGTGGTCCGGGCGATCCGGGACGGCACGGCCCCCGGCCGACCGGGACCGGACGGTGCCCGGCTGGCGGCCTACCGGGCCCGGCTGCCCGGTCTCGACCCGGCCGCCGATCTGGAACGGGTGCGGGCGGCCGGCGGTCGCTTCATCATTCCGGGCGACACGGAGTGGCCGAGCCAGCTGGACGACCTCGACGAGAGCCGGCCCACCGGCCTCTGGGTGGTCGGCACCGGATCGCTGCGGCTGCTCGCGCTGCGTTCGGTCGCGGTGGTGGGCGCCCGCGCCTGCACGGCGTACGGCGCGCACGTCGCCGGGGACCTCGCCGCCCAGCTCGCCGAACGCGGCTGGGTGGTCGTCTCCGGCGGGGCCTACGGCATCGACGCGGCCGCCCACCGGGGCGCACTGGCGGTCGGCGCCCCGACGGTCGCCGTCCTCGCCTGCGGGGTGGATGTCGCCTACCCGAGGGGCAACACCGGGCTGATCCGCCGGATCGGCGAGCAGGGGCTGCTGCTGAGCGAACTCCCGCCGGGGGAGCACCCGACCAGGTTCCGGTTCGTGCTGCGCAACCGGGTGATCGCGGCGCTGACCCGCGGCACCGTGGTGGTCGAGGCGGCGCTGCGCAGCGGGGCGCTCAGCACCGCCCGACGCGCCCGCGACCTCAACCGGCACACCATGGGCGTGCCCGGCCCGGTGACCTCGGAGCTGTCCGCCGGGGTGCACGCCCTGATCCGCAGCGGCGCCGCCACCGTGGTCACCGACGCGGCCGAGGTCGGCGAGCTGATCGGTGCGATCGGCGACGACCTCGCACCGCAGCGCAGTGGGCCGGTGCTGCCCAGGGACCTCCTGGAGCCGGCGGCGGCCCGGGTCCTGGAAGCGGTGCCCGCCACCCCGGACGGCGCGCCGGTGGAGCGGCTGGCCCGGCAGTCCGGGCTCCCGCCGGACGAGGTGCTCCAGAGGCTCTACGAGCTGGGATCGCTCGGCCACGTCGAACGGCACGGCGCGCACTGGCGTCTGGTGCGCAGGAGGTGACGGCGGCCGCGGAGGGCCGACGGCGCGGGACGGCCACCCGGACGAGTGGGAGGGAGAACGGGGATTGACGGACCGGGGGCGGAAGGGCGTAGGCCGGGGCCCGGCATCCGGTTTGTCCGTCCCGGGTACCCCGGGGCGGTGACACGAACGCCACCGGATCGGGGGACGACCGGGTGGTGGTAGCACTGCGCAGTGAGTCGGTCACGCTACGCTCGCCATGCCTTCCCTATCAGCACATGACTCGGCAGAACGGCGCAGACCAACGTATGCCCACACACATTCCCGGACACCGAGTGACCGGTGGCGCCCGGTCCTCGGGAGGGCCGCGCACCGAGCGGCGCACCGTGACCGAGATCCCGCCCAAGGCCGCGGGCGGGATGGGGGCCCTCGCACGGCAGGGCGGCCGGCCGGCGCACCCGGGGGCTCACGACGACCGGCCGGACGCGCCCGGCGCGTCCGCCGACACGGCCGCCCCCGCGCCGGCCGAGGCGCCGGGCCCTCGCCGGGAGGCGGCCGGCCGGGAGCGCACGGCGCTCGAGGAGCTCTGGCGCGCCTACAAGGAGACGGCCGACCAGCGGCTGCGGGAGCAGCTGATCCTGCACTACTCACCACTCGTCAAGTACGTGGCCGGCCGGGTCGGGGTCGGCCTGCCCTCCAACGTCGAGCAGGCCGACTTCGTCTCCTCCGGGGTCTTCGGGCTGATCGACGCGATCGAGAAGTTCGACATCGAACGCGCGATCAAGTTCGAGACGTACGCCATCAGCCGGATCCGCGGCGCGATCATCGACGAGCTGAGGGCGCTGGACTGGATCCCGCGCTCGGTGCGGCAGAAGGCGAAGGCCGTCGAGCGGACGTACGCGACGCTGGAGGCCCGGCTGCGGCGGACGCCGAACGAGCCCGAGGTGGCGGCCGAGATGGGCATCGCCATCGAGGACCTGCACGCCATCTTCAGCCAGCTCTCGCTCGCCAACGTGGTAGCGCTCGACGAGCTGCTGCACCCCGTCGGCGAGGGCGGCGACCGGCTCAGCCTGATGGACACCCTGGAGGACCACGGCGCCGACGACCCGGTCGAGGTGGCCGAGGACCGGGAGCTGCGCCGACTGCTGGCGCAGGCCGTGAACACCCTCCCCGAGCGGGAGAAGACCGTGGTCACGCTCTACTACTACGAGGGCCTGACCCTCGCCGAGATCGGCCAGGTGCTCGGGGTGACGGAGAGCCGGGTCAGCCAGATCCACACCAAGTCGGTCCTCCAGCTGCGCGCCAAGCTGTCGGACATCCGGTAGCGGCCGGGCGGTGCGGGACCCCTGCGGGGGTGCGCCGCGCACACCCGGCCCGCGCCCCGCGCCCCGGTACGCAACCCTCCGCATCGCGGCGGCGCGCGGCACCGTACCGCCGGGATGTAGGGCTCCGTACAGTGGAGTGCGTGCCGAAGATCCGAGCGGCCAGTGTGGCCGAGCACCGTCAGATGCAGCGGGCAGCCCTCCTCGACGCTGCCCGCAGTCTCCTCACCGAGGGAGGCATGGAAGCCCTGACCTTCCCCGCGCTCGCGGCGCGCACGGGGCTCGCGCGGTCCTCGGTGTACGAGTACTTCCGCTCGCGGGCGGCCGTGGTCGAGGCGCTCTGCGAGACCGACTTCCCGCTCTGGGCCGCCGAGATCGAGGCCGGGATGGCGAGCGGGGACACCGCGGCCGAGCGGATCGAGGCCTACGTCCGGGGCCAGCTCGCGCTGGCCGCCGACCCGCGCCACCGGGCGGTCGCCGCGATCTCCGCGCTGGAGCTGGACGACGCGGCCCGCGAGCGCATCCGGGCGGCGCACGGGACGCTGGTCGGGCTGGTGGTCCAGGCCCTGGAGGACCTCGGCCACGAACAGCCCCGGCTGGCCGCCGCGCTGCTCCAGGGCATCGTCGAGGCGGCCGTCCGGCAGTCCGAGCAACGGGCGGCGGGGGGTCGGGCCGAGAGCCCCGAGGTGATCGCGGACGCCGCCGTCGCCCTCGCGCTGCACGGTCTCGGCCCGAGCTGATCGGCCGCGCCGGGGCCGGAGGGAGCGGGCCCTGGGACAGCGGGTCCCGGGGGAGCGGGTCCGTGAGCGGCAGCAGCCGGGCCCGGCCGGCGCCGAACAGGGCCGGCGGATCGAGGTAGCGCCGCCCGCGCAGCAGCCCCCAGTGCAGGCAGACGCCCTCGGCGCAGTGGCCGGTCCCGTCGGCGAGCCGTCCGATCACCCGGCCCGCCGCCACCGCGGTGCCCACCGGGACGGTGCCGGTCACCGGCAGATAGGTGGTCCGCAGCGGGGGCGCCGGGGGAGTGTCCGCCGTCGGGTGGGTGACGGTGACCACCGGCCGTCCGGCCACCGGCCCGGCGAACGTCACCACCCCGGGAGCCGCGGCCCGGACCTCGGCGCCGGGGACGGCGGCCAGGTCGACACCCCGGTGCCCGGCACCCCACGGCCGCGCCGGTGCCTCGAAGCGGCGGACCACGGCGCCCGGCCCTCCGCCCGGACCGTCCACCGGCCACGCCCGCCCGCCGCCGGCACCACCGCCCGCGCCACCGTCCCCGGCGTCCCCGCCGTCGGCGCGCACGGCGCCGCCCGCCGCGGGCCCGAGTGCCCCGGCCCACCCGGCGGGCAGCAGCGCGACCAGCACCGCCAGGACGACCACCAGGACCCGCCGTCCGGACGGAGACCGGTCCAGTGGCCGACACATCGACCGGCCCAGAGACCGGCCCAGAGACCGGCCCAGGGACCGGTCCAGTGGCCGACACATCGACCGGCCCAGGGAGCGGCCCAGAGGCCGACCCGGCGACCGGAACGACGAACAGCACGACGACCGTCGGCCCCCACACGACCCCCCGGGGCCGCCCGCAACCCGAGCAGCAGCACTCATGCCGCCGAGGCTCCCCGGCCCGCGCCGACCCGGCCACCCCCGCCCCGGTTCCTGTGGACAACCGGCCCCTGTGGACCACGGCCGTCCCTCCAACGGGTGTACCCCTCAGGGTTTACGGGGGCCCGACAGGGCCGCCCGAGCGCCCCGGACCAGCCCTGTCCCCGCCCGCCCGCCCGCCGCGGAGTCGCCCCGCGCTCGGCGCTTCCCGTACACTTCACACGCGACCCGGTCCGCCGGGTCGACTTCGCACGCCCCGCCACCGGTGGACGGAAGCGGCCTCGCCGCCACCTCCGCCAGGTGCGAGTGCCGCTCGGTCCGCCGAGCCCGGCCGGTCCCAGGACCACCGGGCCGAAGCGGCTCGGCACGTTCGGGGCGTCAGGCGTGGCTGTCACCTGGCCGCCACGGACAAACCGAGCCTGACCCGGCCGTTCGCACGAGCCGAGCGGGGAGCGCCACCGCGCGCCGACCGCGACGCCGCTGCGCCGGAGCCGGGCGTAACACCTGAGGAGCACGGCCATGGCCGTCGTCACGATGCGGGAGCTGCTGGAGAGCGGCGTCCACTTCGGTCACCAGACCCGCCGCTGGAACCCGAAGATGAAGCGCTTCATCATCACCGAGCGCAACGGCATCTACATCATCGACCTCCTGCAGTCGCTGAACTACATCGACCGCGCCTTCGAGTTCATCAAGGAGACCGTTGCCCACGGCGGCAGCGTCCTCTTCGTCGGCACGAAGAAGCAGGCCCAGGAGGCCATCGCCGAGCAGGCCACCCGCGTGGGCATGCCCTACGTGAACCAGCGCTGGCTCGGCGGCATGCTGACCAACTTCTCGACCGTCTACAAGCGCCTGCAGCGCCTCAAGGAGCTCGGCGAGCTGGACTTCTCGGACGTGGCCGGCTCCGGCCTCACCAAGAAGGAGCTCCTGGTCCTCCAGCGCGAGCACGACAAGCTGGAGAAGACCCTCGGCGGTATCCGCGACATGCAGCGCGTTCCCAGCGCCGTCTGGATCGTGGACACCAAGAAGGAGCACATCGCGGTCGGCGAGGCCCGGAAGCTCAACATCCCGGTCGTCGCCATCCTCGACACCAACTGCGACCCCGACGAGGTCGACTACAAGATCCCGGGCAACGACGACGCGATCCGCTCCGTCACCCTGCTGACCCGTGTGATCGCCGACGCCGTCGCTGAGGGCCTCAAGGCCCGCGCGGGTGTCGCCAAGGGCGACGTCAAGGCCGAGCCGGGCGCCGACCAGCCGCTGGCCGACTGGGAGAAGGACCTCCTGGAGGGCGAGAAGAAGGCCGCCGAGGCTCCCGCTGCCGAGGCTCCCGCCGCGGAGGCCCCCGCCGACGAGGCTCCGGCTGCCGAGGCTCCGGCCACCGAGGCGCCGGCCGAGCAGGCCTGACGTACCAAGGGTGAGGGGCACCCACCGGTACGACACCGGTCGGTGCCCCTCTCTCCCGTGCCTGGGCCGAACCACCGGCCCCGGCGCTACCCCACGCAGACACGCGAGACGCGAGAAGAGATTCACACCATGGCGAACTTCACCGCCGCGGACGTCAAGAAGCTCCGTGAGCTCACCGGCGCCGGCATGATGGACTGCAAGAAGGCCCTGGACGAGGCCGAGGGCAACGTCGAGAAGGCCGTCGAGCTCCTTCGCATCAAGGGCCAGAAGGGCGTTGCCAAGCGCGAGGGCCGCGACGCCTCCAACGGTGCCGTCGCCGCGCTCATCGCCGAGGACAAGAAGTCCGGCGTCCTGGTCGAGCTGAACTGCGAGACCGACTTCGTCGCCAAGGGTGACAACTTCGTCAAGGTCGCCGACGCCATCGCCGCCCACGTGGCCAAGACGGCCCCGGCCGACCTGGACGCCGCCCTCGCCTCCGAGATCGAGGCCGGCAAGACCGTCCAGCAGTTCGTCGACGAGGCCAACGCGACCCTGGGCGAGAAGATCGTCTTCCGTCGCTTCGCGCAGTTCGACGGCGACGGCTTCGTCGCGGTCTACCTGCACAAGACCAGCCCCGACCTGCCGCCGGCCGTCGGCGTCCTGGTCGAGCTGGACAAGGAGAACGCCGAGGTCGCCAAGGACGTCGCGCAGCACATCGCCGCCTTCGCCCCGAAGTACCTGTCCCGCGAGGACATCCCGGCCGCCGACCTCGAGAACGAGCGCCGCGTCGCCGAGGCCACCGCTCGCGAGGAGGGCAAGCCGGAGGCCGCCCTGCCGAAGATCGTCGAGGGCCGCGTCACCGGCTTCGTGAAGGAGCACTCCGTCCTGGAGCAGGCCTTCGCGAAGGACAACAAGAAGACCGTCGCCAAGGTGCTCGAGGAGAACGGCGTCGCCCTCAAGCGCTTCGCCCGCTTCCGCGTCGGCGCCTGAGCCACGTTCCATCCGGGCTTCCGGCCGTAGGCTGGAAACCGCCCCCGCCCGCTGACCAGGGCGGCAGGGAACGCGCCGTACGGGCTCACCCAGCGCCATCCGTCCATGGGCGAGCCGCGTCGGCAGCATGAACGACGAGGAGGCCATTGCCGTGCAGGACACCGAACCGGTTCCCGCGGCAGTGGCCTCCTCTCGTGTACGCGCAGGCCGGGGATCCGCACGTCCGCGCCTGTGAACCAGTAGGTGTAGAAGGAGAAGTCCATGCAGGAGACGCAGGAGACCGCGCAGGACACCCACGACGGCACGCGCCGCCGGGTGCTGCTGAAGCTGTCCGGTGAGGCCTTCGCCGGCGGCGGCGGGCTCGGCGTCGATCCGGACGTCGTGCACGCGATCGCCCGCGAGATCGCCACGGTCGTCCGCGCGGGCACCGAGGTCGCCGTGGTGATCGGCGGCGGCAACTTCTTCCGCGGCGCCGAACTCCAGGTCCGCGGCATGGACCGGGCCCGCTCGGACTACATGGGCATGCTCGGCACGGTCATGAACTGCCTCGCGCTCCAGGACTTCCTGGTCAAGGAGGGCATCGAGACCCGGGTCCAGACCGCCATCACGATGGGCCAGGTCGCCGAGCCGTACCTGCCGCTGCGCGCCGTCCGGCACCTGGAGAAGGGCCGCGTGGTGATCTTCGGCGCCGGTATGGGCATGCCCTACTTCTCCACCGACACCACCGCCGTGCAGCGGGCCCTGGAGATCCACGCCGACATCCTGCTGATGGGCAAGAACGGTGTGGACGGCGTCTACGACGCCGACCCCCGGACCAACCCGGACGCGGTCAAGTTCGACGCGCTGGAGTACTCCGAGGTCATCGCGCGCGACCTCAAGGTCGCCGACCTCACCGCGATCACGCTGTGCAAGGACAACAACCTCCCGATGCTGGTCTTCGAGCTGCTTGCGGAGGGCAATATCGCGCGGGCGGTGAAGAGTGAGAAGATCGGCACACTCATCAGCCAGGATTCTGTCCGGGCCTGAGCAGCAACCAGCCGCACCGGACGGCGCCGCCGCCGCGAGGCCCCGGCGCCGACACCGGTCGGGACAACAGCAGATGAACCGGACAGGGAGATCACAGTGATCGAAGAGACCCTCCTCGACGCCGAGGAGAAGATGGAGAAGGCCGTCGCCCACGCGAAGGACGACTTCGCCGCCATCCGCACCGGCCGTGCGCACCCGGCGATGTTCGCCAAGATCGTCGCGGAGTACTACGGCGCCGTGACGCCGATCAACCAGCTGGCCTCCTTCTCCGTGCCGGAGCCCCGGATGGCGGTCGTCTCGCCGTTCGACAAGACCGCGCTGAAGGCCATCGAGCAGGCGATCCGCGACTCCGACCTGGGCGTCAACCCGTCGAACGACGGCTCCATCATCCGGGTCGTGCTCCCCGAGCTCACCGAGGAGCGCCGCCGGGAGTTCATCAAGATCGCCCGCGGCAAGGGCGAGGACGCCAAGGTCTCGATCCGCGCCGTGCGCCGCAAGGCCAAGGACGCCATCGACAAGCTGGTGAAGGACGGCGAGGTCGGCGAGGACGACGGCCGCCGCGCCGAGAAGGAGCTCGACGACACCACGGCCAAGTACGTGGCCTCCGTCGACGAGCTGCTGAAGCACAAGGAAGCCGAGCTGCTCGAGGTCTGATGAACGACGCCCCTGACGCCCCTGGCTACTGGGGCTCGTCCGACCAGCAGTACCAGCCGTACCGGCCGTACCCGCCTGCGCAGGGACCCGCCGCTCCTGCGCAGGCCGGCGGCATACCCGGCCACCCGGCGCAGCCGCCGGGCCGGCCCGCGCCGTACGGGTCGTACGGCGCGAACGACCCCGGCCACCGAACGGGTCACTCCCAGCAGCCTCCGGTGTACTGGGACCCGGACGCGGAGGAGACTCAGGTCATGCCTCCCGTACCGGCCGACCCGGGCCCGCAGCCCGCGCCCCCGCCCGGGGCCGACCCCGCCGAGGGGCCGGCCCGGGAGGCGGGTCGGCTGAGCGGACCGCTGTTCCGCGACGAGCAGCCCGGAGCGCCGGAGCCGGGCGCGTCGGAGACGGTCGTGCTGCGCGCGATCACCGACGCCGCCCCGCCCGCCCGCGCGGGCGGGCCGTACCCCGGCGCGCCGGGTGGACCGGCGGCGGGGCAGCCCTTCCTCGTGCCGTCGTCCCACCCAGGGCAGGAGACACCCGTGGCCCAGGCCGATCCGCAGCCTCAGCCTCCGCAGCGCAAACAGCGCGGTGGTCGCAACCTCCAGGCCGCGATAGGCGTGGGCGTCGGTCTCGGCGCGGTGATCGTCGCCTCGCTGTTCGTCGTCAAGGCGCTGTTCCTGGTCGTGGTGATCGCGGCGGTGTCGGTCGGGGTCTGGGAGCTGACCAGCCGGCTGGCCGAGCGCAAGGAGATCAAGGCGCCGCTGGTCCCGCTGGTCGCGGGCGGCATCGCGATGGTCGCCACGGGCTACTGGTCGGGGATCCAGTGGGCGGCGGCGTCGCTCGCGCTCACCGGGCTCGCGGTGATGGTGTGGCGGATGGCCGAGCCTCCCGAGAACTACCTGCGGGACATAACGGCGGGCATCTTCACCGCCTTCTACGTCCCGTTCCTCGCCACCTTCGTGGCGATGATGCTGGCGGCCGACGACGGTCCGCAGCGGATCGTGCTCTTCCTGATCGTCACGGTGTGCAGCGACACCGGGGCGTACGCGGTGGGCTACAAGTTCGGCAGGACCAAGCTGGCGCCGACCATCAGCCCGGGCAAGACCCGCGAGGGCCTGGCCGGCGGCATCGGCCTGTCGATGCTGGCGGGCGCGCTGCTGATGGAGCTGATCATCGACGGCGGCAGCTGGTGGCAGGGCCTGATCCTGGGCGGCTGCGCGGCGGTCACCGCGACCCTGGGCGACCTGGGCGAGTCGATGATCAAGCGCGACCTGGGCATCAAGGACATGGGCACGCTGCTGCCCGGCCACGGCGGCATCATGGACCGGCTGGACTCGCTGCTGCCGACCGCTCCGGTGGTCTGGCTGCTGCTGGCGGCCTTCGTCGGCAGCTGAGCCGCCCCACCCCGCGGACAGGGGCCCCGGACGCACGGCGTCCGGGGCCTCCGCGCGTCTGCGACACTGGACGGACCATGCCTAAGCCCGGAGAACTCACCTTTGTCGCGCCGCGCGGCGCCAAGCCCCCGCGACACCTCGCCGACCTGAGCCCCGCCGAGCGCAAGGAGGCCGTCGCCGAGCTGGGCGAGCAGCCGTTCCGCGCCAAGCAGCTCTCCAACCACTACTTCGGCCGGATGTCCAACGACCCGGCGAGCTGGACGGACATCCCCGCCGCCAGCCGGGAGAAGCTCACCGGGAGCCTGCTGCCCGAGCTGATGTCGGTGGTGCGGCACGTGTCCTGCGACGACGACGCCACCCGCAAGACGCTGTGGAAGCTGTTCGACGGCACGCTCGTCGAGTCGGTGCTGATGCGCTACCCGGACCGGGTCACCATGTGCATCAGCTCGCAGGCCGGATGCGGCATGAACTGCCCGTTCTGCGCCACCGGCCAGGCGGGGCTGACCCGCAACCTGTCCACCGGCGAGATCGTCGAGCAGATCGCCGCCGGAATGCGCTCGCTGAAGGCCGGCGAGATCCCGGGCGGCGAGGCCCGGCTCTCCAACGTGGTCTTCATGGGCATGGGCGAGCCGCTGGCCAACTACAACCGGGTGCTGGCCGCGATCCGCCGGCTGACCGACCCGGCGCCGGACGGCTTCGGCCTCTCCCAGCGCGGCATCACCGTCTCCACCGTCGGCCTGGTCCCGGCGATGAACCGGTTCGCGGACGAGGGCCTCAGCTGCCGGCTGGCCCTGTCGCTGCACGCGCCGGACGACGAGCTGCGCGACGAGCTGGTGCCGGTCAACACCCGCTGGAAGGTCGCCGAGGTGCTGGACGCGGCGTGGAACTACGCCGAGAAGTCCGGCCGCCGGATCTCCATCGAGTACGCGCTGATCAAGGACATCAACGACCAGGCGTGGCGGGCCGACCTGCTCGGCCGGCTGATCAAGAACCACCGGGTGCACGTCAACCTGATCCCGCTGAACCCCACCCCGGGCTCCAAGTGGACGGCCTCCCGGCCCGAGGACGAGCGCGAGTTCGTCCGTCGGCTCCAGTCGCACGGGGTGCCGACCACGGTCCGCGACACCCGCGGCCAGGAGATCGACGGCGCCTGCGGCCAGCTCGCGGCGGCCGGCTGACCGGACGGGTCAGCGCAGGCCGGCGGCGGCCAGTGCGGCGGTCGCCCCGCCGGTGACCAGCAGGACGGTGCCGGCCATCAGGGTCCGCAGCACGACGGCGCCGAACAGCAGCCGGGGCGCCGCGCCGAGCCGCAGCAGCGCCTCGGCGACGCCCCGGCGGGCGGTGCGCAGCTCGGCCAGCCGGACGGCCACCGCACCCGCCGCGCAGCCCAGGACCAGGGCGGCCTCGATCGCGGGCAGCACATCGGCGCTGCCGGGCTCGCCGAGCCAGTAGCGGACGGTGGTGAGCACCACCGCGACCGCCAGGGCGAGCACGGCCAGCGGTGCCCCGAGCCGACGGGCCTGCGCGGTGAGGCCGCGCCCGGCGAGCAGTCGCAGCGGGGTCGGACGGCCGAGCGCCAGCAGCCGGCCGGCCAGGCCGAGCAGCGGGCCGGTGAGCAGGGCGAGGCCGAGGGCGGAGGCGGCCCAGCCGCCGAGCGCCGCGGTGCTGGTGGTGCCGAGCCCGGCCGGCAGGTGGATCGGGCGGCCGTCGACCGCGGCGCCCGGGCGCAGCGCGATGAGTTCCAGGGCGAGGCCGATGACGGCGAGGCCGATCGGCAGGGCCAGCCGCCACGGGCCGAAGCCGGTCGGCTCGGGCCGGGGCCGGCCGGGCAGCGTCTCGGCGTGCGGGACGGCCCCGGCCGCGGCGAGGCCTGCGGTGAGCGGGACGAGCGCGAGCAGGGCGACCGGGGCGGCGGCCGGGAGGGCCACGCCCATGCCGAGTTCGTCGGCGAGCGCGGGGCCGGCGATGTCGTTGCGCAGGACCAGGAAGAGCAGCAGGGTGAGGCCGGCGCCGGTGCCACAGGCGAGCGCGACCTCGCCGGCGATCAGGGCGCGGATCCGGCCGGCCCCGGCTCCGGCGGTGGTGAGGCCGGTGATCCGCTCGGCCCGCCGGGCGGGCAGGGCGCGGGCGGCGACCGCGGCGAACCAGGCGACCGCGGCGAGCGGCGGCAGGCACCAGAGCAGTCGGACGAGCGCGTCGGAGCCGGCCACCGGATCGCTCATCGCCCGGCCGAGGGCGCGCAGCAGGAAGGCGGCGACGACGGCGCCGGCCAGGGCGGTCAGCAGCCAGCGGCCGAGGTCGAGGGCCCGGTAGCCGCGGGCCAGGCGGAGGTAGAACACGTCGGACCCCCTCAGCGGCCGGCGGCCGGGACGACGGCGGCCCCGGCGGTGCCGGGGGCGGTGGTGCCGCGCGGCACGGGCGTGACGGGGCCGGTGAGGCGTCCGTCGACGAGGGAGACGGCGCGGTCCGCGTACCGGACGAGCTCGGGGTCGTGGGTGGCCAGCACGAGGGTGAGCTGGTGGGAGCGGGCCGCGCTGGTCAGTATCCGCAGGACCTGCTCGGCGGTCTCGCGGTGCAGCGGCGCGGTGGGGTCGTCGGCGAAGACGACCGGGGGGAGCGGGGCGAGGGCCCGGGCGACGGCGATCCGCTGGCGCTGGCTCTGCACCAGCCGGTCGGGCCGGACCTTGGCGATCTCGCCGATGTCCAGGCGCTCCAGCCACTCGTCGGCGGCGGTGTGGGCGGCCTTGCCGCCGGCGCCGGCCAGCAGCAGTGGCAGGGCGACGTTCTCCCGGGCCGTCAGTTCGGGCACCAGGTGCGGCTCGGAGCCGACGAAGCCGAAGCGGTCGCGGCGCAGCCGTTCCCGGCCGGCCCGGCCGAGGGTGTGGACGGGGGCGCTGTTGAACCAGACCTCGCCCTCGTCGACGGGGAGCAGGGCGGAGAGGCAGCCGAGCAGGGTGCTCTTGCCGGAGCCGCGCGGGCCGGTGACGGCGAGCACCTCGCCCTCCCGGACCCCGAGCGAGACGCCGCGCAGAGCGGGGGTGCCGTGATGGGACTTGACGATCCCCCGGGCCCACAGCACGTCGTTGTCAGGAGGGGCCGCTGCCATGAGGTTCCGTCCTGGGGGCCGCAGGGATATGACAGTCGTCAGATTAGAACGATCGGGCCTGGGCGCGGGCGCGGCACACTGCTCCATCCGGGGCAAATCACCAGGAATCAGGCGTGTTTGATCCGAAGAGCGGTCCGGAGGAACGCCGCAGGGCGGCCCCGCCGAAGCGGGACCGCCCTGCGGCGGAGGGTGGGGAAGAAAGTCCGGGAATCAGAGCTTCGCCCACGCGTCGGTGAGGCTGGTCCGCAGGATCTGCTCGATCTCGTCGAACGTCGACTGGTCGGAGATCAGCGGCGGGGCCAGCTGGACGACCGGGTCGCCACGGTCGTCGGCGCGGCAGTACAGGCCGTTGTCGAAGAGGGCCTTCGACAGGAAGCCGTAGAGGACGCGCTCGACCTCGTCGTCGTTGAACGACTCCTTGGTGACCTTGTCCTTCACGAGCTCGATGCCGTAGAAGTACCCGTTGCCGCGGACGTCGCCGACGATCGGCAGGTCGCGCAGCTTGCTCAGGGTGCCCAGGAACGCGGCCTCGTTGTCGAGCACGTGCTGGTTCAGGCCCTCGCGCTCGAAGATGTCGAGGTTGGCCAGCGCCACCGCGGAGGAGACCGGGTGGCCACCGAAGGTGTAGCCGTGCAGGAAGGTGTTGTCGCCCTTGTAGAACGGCTCGGCGATGCGGTCCGAGATGATCGTGGCGCCGATCGGGGAGTAGCCCGAGGTCATGCCCTTGGCGCAGGTGATCATGTCGGGCTGGTAGCCGAACTTGTCGGCGCCGAACATGGTGCCCAGGCGGCCGAAGGCGCAGATGACCTCGTCCGAGACCAGCAGCACGTCGTGGCGGTCGCAGATCTCGCGCAGGCGCTGGAAGTACCCGGGCGGCGGCGGGAAGCAGCCACCGGCGTTCTGGACCGGCTCGACGAAGACGGCGGCGACGGTCTCGGCGCCCTCGTTGAGGATGGCCACCTCGATCTCGTCGGCGCACCAGCGGCCGTAGGCCTCGGGGTCGACCGTGCCGTCGGGGCCGGCGAGGAAGGCCGGGGCGCGGTAGATGTTGGTGTTCGGCGCCTTGTGGGTGCCCGGCACCAGCGGCTCGAACGGGGCCTTCAGGCCCGGCAGGCCGGTGATGGACAGGGCGCCCTGCGGGGTGCCGTGGTAGGCAACGGCGCGCGAGATGACCTTGTACTTGGTCGGCTTGCCGGTCAGCTTGAAGTACTGCTTGGCGAGCTTCCAGGCGGTCTCGACGGCCTCGCCGCCACCGGTGGAGAAGAAGACCTTGTTCAGGTCGCCCGGGGCGTAGTTGGCCAGACGCTCGGCCAGCTCGACGGCCTTCGGGTGGGCGTAGCTCCACACCGGGAAGAAGGCGAGCTCCTTGGCCTGCTTGGCGGCGGCCTCGGCGAGCTCCTCGCGGCCATGGCCGGCCTGGACGACGAACAGGCCGGCGAGGCCGTCGAGGTACTTGCGCCCCTTGTCGTCCCAGACGTAGGTGCCCTCGCCCCTGACGATCGTCGGCACGGGAGAGTTCTCGTACGACGACATGCGGGTGAAGTGCATCCACAGGTGGTCGTAGGCGGTCTTGGAAAGGTCCTTCTGCGCCGGGTCGGCTGTCATCGGGTGCCCCAGGTGTAGGTCTGTTTCCGGAGCTTCAGGTAAACGAAGCTCTCGGTGCTCCGCACGCCGGGAAGCGCGCGGATGCGCTTGTTGATCAGTTCGAGCAGGTGCTCGTCGTCCTCGCAGACCAGTTCGGCCAGGAGGTCGAACGAGCCCGCGGTGCAGACGACGTAGTCGACCTCGTCGAGGGCGGCCAGCGCGTCGGCGACGGGTTCGATGTCGCCCTCGACCCGGATTCCGACCATCGCCTGGCGGGTGAAGCCGACGGTGAGCGGGTCCGTGACGGCGACGATCTGCATCACGCCCTGGTCGAGCAGCTTCTGGACGCGCTGCCGCACGGCAGCCTCGGACAGGCCGACGGCCTTGCCGATGGCGGCGTACGGGCGGCGCCCGTCCTCCTGGAGCTGCTCGATGATCGCCTTGGAGGCGGCGTCGAGGGGAACGCTGGCGTTCCGGTCGCGGTTGGCCACGCCGCCACTGTGCCCGATCGATCCGGCGTTCGCAAGCGCGGGATCTGCTGATTTCGTCGCGATCTTGAAAAACGGGTGCGGATTTCATCGTCTGCGCGCCGTTGGCCTGTCGATACCGGCAGTCGTCGGGCTACCCTGGCTGCGGTACGCGCGCGGCCCCGCAGCGCTGCGTGCATTCCGCCAATCCAGTGGACCGCGGCGCTTGCGGCGCGGCCACTCGGCGCCCTTCGTCGGCCGGACCGGCCGACGTACCATGGCGCCGGAATCTGCAACGCCGCAGGCCGAGACCGAGGAGAGACCCGTGAGCGACCTTCGCACGCTGCGCAACTACATCAACGGTGAGTTCGTCGATGCGGCCGACGGCCGTACGCTCGACATCGTCGACCCCACCACCGGCGAGGTCTACGCGACGTCCCCGCTGTCCGGCGCCTCCGACGTCGACGCCGCCATGGCCGCCGCCGCGGCCGCGTTCCCGATCTGGCGCGACACCACCCCGAGCACCCGGCAGAAGGTGCTGCTCAAGGTCGCCGACGCGGTCGAGGCCCGCGCCGACGAGCTGGTGGACGCCGAGTGTCGCAACACCGGCAAGCCGCGGGCGCTGACCCTCTCCGAGGAGATCGGCCCGATGGTCGACCAGATCCGGTTCTTCGCCGGTGCCGCCCGCCTGCTGGAGGGCAAGGCCGCCGGTGAGTACATGGACGGCATGACCTCGATCGTCCGCCGCGAGCCGGTCGGCGTCTGCGCCCAGGTCGCGCCGTGGAACTACCCGATGATGATGGCGGTCTGGAAGTTCGCCCCGGCCATCGCCGCCGGCAACACCGTGGTGCTGAAGCCCTCGGACACCACCCCGGCCTCCACCGTGCTGCTGGCCGAGATCATCGGCGGCGTGCTGGGCGATCTGGAGCTGCCGGCCGGCGTCTTCAACGTGATCTGCGGCGACCGCGAGACCGGCCGTCTGATGGTCGAGCACAGGACTCCGGCGATGGCCTCCATCACCGGTTCGGTGCGCGCCGGCATCCAGGTCGCCGAGTCCGCCTCCAAGGACGTCAAGCGCGTCCACCTTGAGCTGGGCGGCAAGGCCCCGGTCGTCGTCTTCGAGGACGCCGACATCGCCGAGGCCGTCGAGGGCATCTCGGTGGCGGGCTTCTTCAACGCCGGCCAGGACTGCACCGCCGCCACCCGCGTGCTGGTGCACGAGTCGATCCACGACGCCTTCGTCGAGGCGCTGGCCAAGGCCGCCGCCGAGACCAAGACCGGCGGCGTGGACGACGAGGACGTGCTGTACGGCCCGCTGAACAACGTCAACCAGCTGAAGCAGGTCTCCGGCTTCATCGAGCGCCTGCCGGAGCACGCCAAGGTCGAGGCCGGCGGCCACCGGGTCGGTGACAAGGGCTTCTTCTACGCCCCGACCGTCGTCTCCGGTCTGCGGCAGGACGACGAGATCATCCAGAACGAGGTCTTCGGCCCGGTCATCACCGTGCAGAAGTTCTCCGACGAGGAGCAGGCCGTCGGCTACGCCAACGGCGTGGAGTTCGCGCTGGCCTCCTCGGTGTGGACCAAGGACCACGCCCGCGCCATGCGGATGTCGCGCCGCCTGGACTTCGGCTGCGTCTGGATCAACACCCACATCCCGCTGGTCGCCGAGATGCCGCACGGCGGCTTCAAGAAGTCGGGCTACGGCAAGGACCTCTCGTCCTACGGCTTCGAGGACTACACCCGGGTGAAGCACGTCATGACCGCGATCTGAGCGGGTCATGGCCATCAGGTGCCGTATGACCGCGATCTGATCCGGTCGGATCACGGGCCCGGGTCCTCGCGACCCGGGCCCGGTGTCTTTGCACCCTGTCGGCGGTCGGTGCGACCGGCTGACAGGATGGACCTCCATTTCGGCCCGCGGAGTCCCTAGCCTTTCCGCATGAGCATCCCCACCGCTGACGCAGCCGCCGGCCAGGCCGTCAAGGCCGCCGACCGCGCGCACGTCTTCCACTCGTGGTCCGCCCAGGCGCTGATCGACCCCCTCGCGGTGGCCGGCGCCGAGGGCTCGTACTTCTGGGACTACGACGGCAACCGCTACCTCGACTTCTCCTCGCAGCTGGTCAACACCAACATCGGGCACCAGCACCCGAAGGTGGTCGCGGCGATCCAGGAGCAGGCGGCGAAGCTCTGCACCATCGCCCCGGGCTTCGCGGTGGAGTCGCGCAGCGAGGCCGCCCGGCTGATCGCCGAGCGCACCCCGGGCGACCTCGACAAGATCTTCTTCACCAACGGCGGCGCCGAGGCCAACGAGAACGCCATCCGGCTCGCCCGGCTGCACACCGGCCGGCAGAAGGTGCTCTCCACCTACCGCTCGTACCACGGCGCCACCGCCAACGCGATCGCCCTGACCGGCGACCCGCGCCGCTGGGCCAACGAGGCCGGCGTCTCCGGCGTCGTGCACTTCTGGGGCCCGTACGCCTACCGCTCCAACTTCCACGCCGAGAACGAGGCGCAGGAGTGCGAGCGCGCGCTCGCCCACCTGGAGCAGGTCATCGCCTTCGAGGGCCCCGGCACCGTCGCGGCGGTCATCCTGGAGACCGTCGTCGGCACCGCGGGCATCCTCGTCCCGCCGCCCGGCTACCTGGCCGGCGTCCGGGAGATCTGCGACCGCTACGGCATCGTCTTCATCCTCGACGAGGTGATGGCCGGCTTCGGCCGCACCGGCGAGTGGTTCGCCGCCGACCACTGGGGCGTCACCCCCGACCTGCTCACCTTCGCCAAGGGCGTCAACTCGGGCTACGTCCCGCTCGGCGGCGTGGCGATCAGCGCCGAGATCGCGGCCACCTTCGCCGAGCGGGCGTTCCCCGGCGGCCTCACCTACTCGGGCCACCCGCTGGCCTGCGCCTCCGCGGTGGCGACCATCAACACCATGGCGGAGGAGGGCATCGTCGAGAACGCCAAGCACATCGGCGAGACCGTGCTCGGCCCCGGCCTGCGCGAGCTGGCCGAGCGCCACCCGTCCGTCGGCGAGGTCCGCGGGCTCGGCGTCTTCTGGGCGCTCGACCTGGTCCGCGACCGCGCCACCCGCGAGCCGCTGGTGCCGTACAACGCGGCCGGCGCCGCCAACGCGCCGATGGCCGAGCTGGCCGCCGCCTGCAAGCAGCGCGGGCTGTGGCCGTTCGTCAACATGAACCGCTTCCACGTCGTCCCGCCGTGCACCGTCACCGAGGAGGAGGCGAAGACCGGCCTCGCCGTCCTCGACGAGGTGCTGTCGCTGACCGACGCGCACACCGTCTGACACACCGACAGGACGGCCCCGGGCGCTCCCCCCGTGCGTCCGGGGCCGTTCCACGCCCCGGAGGCCCCACCATGCCCAGCACCACCCCGACCCGCCGCCCGAGCGGGCTCCGCCGCCCGACCCGTCGCCGGGTGCTCGGCGCCACCGCCGGACTGCTCGGGACCACCGCCCTGACCGGCTGCGGCATCCCGTCCGCCTACGTGGACGAGGACCGCCGCTCCGCCCCCGACCGCTCCGAGGGCGAGAAGCGGCTGGGCTTCTCCAACTGGACCCAGTACATCGACGCCGACGACGACGGCGGGCGCCCGACCCTGGACGCGTTCACCGAGCGGACCGGGATCAGGGTCACCTACACCGAGGACATCAACGACAACGACGAGTTCTTCGGCAAGATGGGGCCGGTGCTCACCCAGGGCACCGACCCCGGACGCGACCTGATGGTGGTCAGCGACTGGATGGTCGGCCGCTACATCGGGCTCGGCTGGGTGCAGGCGATGGACCGGGCCAACCTGCCCAACGTCACGGCGCAGCTGGACCCCCAGCTGGCCGACCCGGCGGTCGACCCCGGGCGCCGGCACAGCGTGCCCTGGCAGTCCGGGATCACCGGCATCGCCTACAACCGCAAGGAGCTCGGCCGCGAGCTGAAGTCCGTCTCCGACCTGTGGGCACCCGACCTGAAGGGCCGGGTCACCCTGTTCGCCGGCCTGGACGAGGCGCTCGGCCTGCTGATGCTCGCCCACGGCGCCGACATCACGGCCTTCACCGAGGACGACGCGAACCGGGCGATGGACCTGGTGCAGCGGATGGTCGACAGCCGGCACGTCCGCCGGTTCACCGGCAACGACTACACCAGCGACCTGGCCTCCGGCGCCGCCCTGGCCTGCCAGGCGTACTCCGGCGACGCCGTCCAGCTCACGGCCGAGAACCCGGACATCGCCTTCGTGGTGCCCGAGGAGGGCGGCGAACTCTGGGCCGAGAGCCTGCTGATCCCCAACCGGGCCGTGCACAAGCGCAACGCGGAGCTGCTGATCGACCACTACTACCAGCCCGAGGTGGCCGCCGAGCTGGCTGCCGCCGTGCAGTACATCTGCCCGGTGCCGGCCGCCCGCGAGGTGCTGGCGGCCAGTGGGGACCGGGAGAAGGCCGAGCTGGCGGAGCACCCGCTGGTCTTCCCGACCGAGGAGATGCGCGCCCGGCTGCACACCATGCGCGACGTCACCTCCGCCGAGCGGCCCGCCCTGCACAAGGTCTGGACCCGCATCACCGGCGTCTAGGACGGCTCCGCCCGGTGCAGGGCTACCGGCGCACGGCGTCCAGCGCGAGCAGGGCGACGTGCAGGGAGAGGCAGGACTCGACCTGGTCGAGGTCGACCCCGAGGATCCGCTCGACCTTGTGCAGCCGGTCGTAGAAGGACGGCCGGGACAGGTGCGCGGCGTCCGCGGCCGCGGACTTGTTCCGGCCCTGCTCCAGGTAGATCCGCAGCATCTGCACCAGCTGGCTGTTGTGCTCGGCGTCGAAGGCGAGCAGCGGGCCCAGCTCGCGTTCCACGTAGGTCTGCAGCCGGGCGTCGTCGCGCAGCAGGTGCAGCAGTCCGCGCAGTCGCACGTCGGGGAGGCGGTAGTAGGACGCCGTCCGGCCACCGGGACCGTCGTGCAGCGCGGCGTCGGCGACCTGGGTGGCCTCCAGCAGGGTGCGCCGGGCGTCGCGGACCGAGCCGACCGAGGAGCCGGCCGCGACCACCGGCGCCGGCGCGGAGGGGTCCCGGGCCGCCTCGGCGGCCAGTCGGCGCAGCGCCGCGGCGAAGGCGTCCAGCGCGGCGTGCTCGTCCTGCTGGGGGCCGAGCGCGATCAGCACGCCGACGCCCTCGTCGTCCAGCGCGCCGACCAGTGCGGAGAGCCGGCAGGCGCGGACGGCGCTCGCCGCCAGTTCGGTGAAGTCGCGCAGCCGGGCTTGCGCCTCCAGCGCGGCGGGGATCGGGCCGCGCCGCTGGCGCAGCACCGCGCCGACCAGCCGCCGTCCCTCCAGCGGGACGCCGAGCGCCTGGGCGCGCAGCGCGACCTCGGAGACGGTCAGCGCGTGGGTGAGGATGCCGGAGAGCAGGGTGCGGTGGGTCTGCCGCTCCAGGCTCTCCCGGTCGCGGACCACCAGCCGGTTGAGCGCCAGCGCGGAGGCGCCGCGCTCCAGCAGCATGGTGAACGGGTGCGGGCCGCCTTCCGGGTGCGGTCCCGGGTCCTGCACCAGTACCAGCCGCCCCCAGTCCTGGCCGCGGGCGCCGACCGTGGTGACCAGCCAGCCGCTGCGCGGGTCGTGCCCGGTGCGCCCGGGCGGGCGGACCCCGCGCGAGCGGCGCTCCCAGTCCTCCAGCAGCTCGGCCTCGGGCCGCCCGGCGGGGTTGTGCGCCAGCACCTGGTGGGCGAGGTTCTCCAGGACGACCGGGGCGCCCGCGATCCGGGCGACCTGGCGGACCACCTCGGCCGGCTCGGCGCCCTCCACGACCAGCTCGTTGAAGACCTGGTGGATCGCCTCGGAGGTGCGCAGCTGCTCCAGCTGGGCGTTGACCACCAGGGCGTGCACCGCCTCGGTGACGGCGACGAAGCGCAGTTCGCGGCGGAGCGCGATCAGCGGCAGGCCGCGCTGCTCGGCGGCGTGCACCAGGGCGCGCGGCAGGGTGTCGAAGTAGCGCCGGCCGTACTCGATGACCAGCCCGGCCACGCCGATGTCGGCGAGCTCGCGCACGTACCGGGCCAGGCCCTCGCGGTCCTCGGGCAGGGCGATGCCGGTGCTCAGCACCAGCTCGCCGCCCCGCAGCATGCCCGCGACGTCGGGCAGCTCGCTGACGTGCACCCAGCGGACCGGGCGTTCCAGGTGGTCGGCGCCGGCCACCACCTGGGGCAGGCCGCGGCGCATCACCTCCAGGTCGAGCACATGGGCGACGGTGGGGAGCATCGCGGCCTCCAGGGTTCAGAGTGTCAGGCAAATCATCCATCGCGGCGACGACCTGTTGCCCTGTCCGAAGCCTTCCACCCTGTAAGGCGGTTCGCGCCGAGGTTGTCGCAGTGACCCTTGTCACGCCCCGGCGGCAGCGGGCATGGTCAGCGGGTCGGCAATGGCGAGACCTGGACATCACCGGTGATCAGCCGGTTGGATGCCCCGCACCGGACCCCGCACCCCGCGCCCCCGCGCACGACCCGATCGGTCGGACGGCGCCGGTGCGGCCCCGGCCCGCCGACGCGTGCAGCACGGCGGGGCCGGCGCGGCCGTCCGTGCGGCACCTGAACCACCGGGACTTGGAGGAAGCAATGGACCTGACCGACTTCGGAGCCGGCGCGCAGTACATCGCGGGCCGGTGGAGCCGGGGGAGCGGTGCGCCCTTCCAGGTCGTCAACCCGGCCGACGGCAGCGTCGTCGAGGAGGTCGCCCTGGCCTCCACCGGGCAGGTCGACGAGGCCGTGGCCGCCGCCCGGGCCGCCCTGCCCGAGTGGGCCGGCGCCACCCCCGGCGCCCGCTCCGAGGCGCTGACCCGGCTGGCCGCCGTCCTCGACGACGCGGCCGCCGACCTCGCCCGGGTCGAGACCGCGCAGACCGGCAAGCCGATCAAGCTCTCCACCGAGTTCGACGTCCCCGGCACCATCGACAACACCGCCTTCTTCGCCGGGGCCGCCCGCAACCTGGAGGGCAAGGCGGCGGGCGAGTACTCGGGCGACCACACCTCGTACGTGCGGCGCGAGGCGATCGGCGTGGTCGGCTCGATCTCGCCGTGGAACTACCCGCTGCAGATGGCCGCCTGGAAGATCCTCCCGGCGATCGCGGCGGGCAACACCATCGTCCTCAAGCCGGCCGAGCTGACCCCGCTGACCTCGCTGATGTTCGCCCGGGCCTGCACCCTGGCCGGCATCCCGGACGGCGTGGTCAACGTCGTCACCGGCGCGGGGCGGGACGCGGGGGAGCACCTGGTCGCGCACCCGGACGTCGCGATGGTCTCCTTCACCGGCTCCACCGCGGTCGGCCGGCGGGTCGCCGAACTCGCCACCGCGACCGTCAAGCGCACCCACCTGGAGCTCGGCGGCAAGGCCCCGTTCGTGGTCTTCGACGACGCCGACCTGGACGCCGCCGTGCACGGCGCGGTCGCCGCCTCGCTGATCAACGGCGGCCAGGACTGCACCGCCGCCACCCGCGCCTACGTCCAGCGTCCGCTCTACGACGCCTTCGTGGCCGGCGTGGCCGAGCTGTACGGCGCGGTCCGGCTGGGCGACCCGCTCGACCCGCGGACCGACCTCGGCCCGCTGGTCTCCTTCACCCACCGCGACCGGGTGGCCGGCTTCGTCGAGCGGGCCCGCGGCTACGCGACCGTGGTCACCGGCGGCGGCGCCCCCGGGAAGGGCCACGACGGCACCGACCTGGGCCGCGGCGCCTACTACCGCCCCACCCTGATCACCGGCGCCGCCCAGGACAGCGAGGTCGTCCAGGGCGAGATCTTCGGCCCCGTCCTGGCCGTGCTGCCCTTCGACGGCGACGACGAGGGCCTGCGGCTGGCCAACGACACCCCCTACGGCCTGGCCGCCTCGGCCTGGACCGGCAACGTGCACCGCGCGCTGCGCGCCACCCGCGAGATCGCGGCGGGCTGCGTCTGGGTCAACGACCACATCCCGATCATCAGCGAGATGCCGCACGGCGGCTACAAGTCCTCCGGCTACGGCAAGGACATGTCGCAGTACTCGCTGGACGAGTACACCCAGGTCAAGCACGTCATGTTCGACACCACCGCGGTCGCCCGCAAGGACTGGCACCGCACCGTCTTCGGAGACAGATAACCGGACCGGGTGGTCCCCCACACCCCCCTCGCCCCCCAGGAGGCCCGTCCCATGGCGTTCAACGAGCTCACCGACGGACTGTCGGAACCGGTCCGCAAGGCCTGGGAACGCAGTCTGACCAGTGGCCGGGCCGCCCTCAGCCGGCGCACCGTGCTGCGCGCGGCCGCCCTCACCGCCGGCGCGGGCTCGCTGGCCGCCTGCGGAATCCCGCCGGCCAGGACCGCCAACGGGACCGGTGACTCCACCGCGAACGCCGCCGAGGACCGCTCGGACCGGGAGCGGGAGGTGAACTTCTCCAACTGGCCGCTCTACGTCGACACCGACGAGAACGACAAGGAGAAGCACGGCACCCTGGAGGCCTTCACCGCCGCCACCGGGATCAAGGTCAAGTACACCGAGGACGTCAACGACAACGTCGAGTTCTTCGGCAAGGTCAAGCCCCAGCTCGCGGCCGGCCAGGACACCGGCCGCGACCTGGTGGTGCTGACCGACTGGATGGCCGCCCGGATGATCCGGCTCGGCTGGGCGCAGAAGCTCGACCCGGTCAACGTCACCACCGCGATCACCACCGTCGAGTCCCGCTTCCGCGCCCCGGACTGGGACCCGGGCCGGCTCTACAGCTACCCGTGGGCCGGCATCCAGGTGGTCGTCGCCTACAACAGGAAGGCCACCAGGGGGAAGGAGGTCACCAGCGTCGCCCAGCTGCTGGAGGACCCCGACCTCAAGGGCCGGGTGACCTTCCTCTCCGAGATGCGCGACAGCATCGGCATCACCCTGCTGGACATGGGCAAGGACCCGGCGAAGTTCACCGCCGACGACTACGCGGCGGCCGTCGCCCGGCTGCAGAAGGCCGTCGACAACAAGCAGATCCGCCGCTTCACCGGCAACGACTACGGCCAGGAGCTCTCCTCCGGCGACATCGCCGCCTGCGTCGCCTGGGGCGGCGACCTGATCCAGCTGCGCGCCGACAACCCCGACATCGAGTTCGCGATTCCCGAGAAGGGCTTCGTGAGCAGCACCGACAACCTGCTGGTCCCGGCCAAGGCCCAGCACAAGACGAACGCCGAGAAGCTGATCGACTTCTACTATCAGCCGAAGATCGCGGCGCAGCTGACCGCAAGCATCGGCTTCGTCTCCGCCGTCACCGGCGTGAAGGAGGAACTGGCCGCCATCGCCCCGGACAGCGCGGCCAATCCGCTGGTCGTCCCCACCCCCGAGATGGCGGCCAAGGCGCACGTCTTCCGGACCCTCACCGAGACCGAGGAGAGCGACTTCGAGGAGAAGTTCTCCAAGCTCATCGGCGCCTGACCCCCCACCGACGGCAGAGAAACCCAGAGAGACACCAATCCATGACAGAGCAGCAGAGCTCCGCGGCCACCGGCGGCGACGTCCGCCTCACCGGCATCGGCAAGACCTACGGCTCCTTCACCGCCGTCCACCCGCTGGACCTGACCGTCCCCCAGGGCTCCTTCTTCGCCCTGCTCGGCGCCTCCGGCTGCGGCAAGACCACCACCCTGCGGATGATCGCCGGCCTGGAGGAACCCACCGCCGGCACCGTCCTGATCGGCGGCCAGGACGTCACCAAGCTCCCCCCGTACAAGCGGCCGGTCAACACGGTCTTCCAGAGCTACGCGCTCTTCCCGCACCTCGACATCTTCGAGAACGTCGCCTTCGGCCTGCGCCGCCGCGGCAGGAAGGACGTCAAGAAGCAGGTCGACGAGATGCTCGAACTGGTCGAGCTCGGCCAGTACGCCCGGCGCAAGCCGCACCAGCTCTCCGGCGGCCAGCAGCAGCGCGTCGCCGTCGCCCGCGCGCTCATCAACCACCCCCAGGTGCTGCTCCTCGACGAGCCGCTCGGCGCCCTCGACCTCAAGCTCCGCCGCCAGATGCAGCTGGAGCTCAAGCGGATCCAGACCGAGGTCGGCATCACCTTCGTGCACGTCACCCACGATCAGGAGGAGGCCATGACCATGGCCGACACCATCGCGGTGATGAACGGCGGCCGGGTCGAACAGCTCGGCGCCCCCGCCGAGCTCTACGAGAACCCCGCCACCACCTTCGTGGCCAACTTCCTCGGCCAGTCCAACCTGCTCGCCGCCGAGGTCGCCGGCGGCGCCGGCGAGGACCTGCTGCTCACCGCCGCCGGCACCCGGCTCACCGTCCCCAGGGCCCGCTGCGCCACCGGTGCCACCCGGGTCCACCTCGGCGTGCGGCCGGAGAAGATCACCATCGAGCACGGCTCCGCCGAGATCGCCGACGGCCGCAACCGGCTCGCCGGCACCGTCGTCGACTCCAGCTTCATCGGCGTCTCCACCCAGTACCTGGTCCGCACCGACGGCGGCCAGGAGGTCACCGTCTTCGAGCAGAACATGGAGCGCGACGCCCGGATCGTCCCCGGCGCCCCGGTCGTCCTGCACTGGAACCCGGCCCACTCCTTCGCCCTGGACGCCGCCCAGGCGATCGACGCGGGCACCGGGGAGGACGCGGCATGACCACCACCACCCCGGCCTCGCCCCCGCAGGTCGTCCCCCTGCCCGCGGCCGCCCCCAGGGCCCGGCGCCGGCTCACCCCGTACTGGCTGCTGCTGCCCGGCATCGCCTGGCTGGTCGTCTTCTTCGCGGTGCCGATGGTCTACCAGGCCTCCACCTCGCTGCAGACCGGCTCGCTGGAGGACGGCTTCCGCGTCACCTGGCACCTCGCCACCTACTGGGACGCCCTGGTCGAGTACAAGTGGCACTTCGTCCGCTCGTTCGGCTACGCCGCCACCGCGACCGTGCTCTGCCTCGCCATCGGCTACCCGCTCGCCTACACCATCGCCTTCAAGGTGAACCGGCGCTGGCGCAACGTCCTGCTGATCCTGGTCATCGCGCCGTTCTTCACCAGCTTCCTGATCCGCACCCTCGCCTGGAAGACCATCCTCTCGGACGGCGGCCCGGTGGTCGGCGCGCTCGACGCCCTGCACGTCCTGGACGTCACGGCCGCCCTCGGCCTCACCGAGGGGGACCGGGTGCTCGCCACCCCGCTCGCCGTGGTCTGCGGCCTCACCTACAACTTCCTGCCGTTCATGATCCTGCCGCTGTACACCTCGCTGGAGCGGATCGACCCGCGCCTGCACGAGGCCGCCGGCGACCTCTACGCCCGCCCGTTCACCACCTTCCGTAAGGTGACCTTCCCGATCTCGCTGCCCGGCGTGGTCGCCGGCACCCTGCTCACCTTCATCCCCGCCTCCGGTGACTACATCAACGCCCAGCTGCTGGGCTCGCCGAGCGAGCAGATGGTCGGCAACGGCATCCAGAAGCAGTTCCTGAACGTGCTCGACTACCCCACCGCGGCCGCGCTGAGCTTCATCCTGATGGCCCTGATCCTGGGCATCGTGACGGTCTACATGCGCAAGGCCGGGACGGAGGAACTGGTCTGATGTCCCGAGTGATCGCCTGGGTGCGCCGCAACCTGGTGGTGCTGGCCGGCCTGCTGGCCCTCGCCTACCTGGTGCTCCCCAACCTCGTCGTGCTCGCCTTCTCGTTCAACAAGCCGGTCGGCAAGTTCAACTACGAGTGGAACGAGTTCTCCACCGACGCCTGGACCGACCCCTGCGGCGTGGCCGACATGTGCCAGTCGCTCTCGCTCAGCCTGCGGATCGCCGTCGCCGCCACCGTCGGCGCCACCGTCCTCGGCACCATGGTCGCCTTCGCCCTGGCCCGCTACCGCTTCCGCGGCAAGGCCGCCACCAGTGCGATGATCTTCCTGCCGATGGCGATGCCCGAGGTCGTGATGGCCGCCTCGCTGGGCACCCTCTTCCTCAACATGCGCATCCCGTTCGGCTTCACCACCATCCTCATCGCGCACATCATGTTCTGCCTCAGCTTCGTGGTGACGGCGGTCAAGGCCCGCGTGATGAGCATGGACCCGAGGCTCGAACAGGCCGCCCAGGACCTCTACGCGACCCCCACCCAGACCTTCCTGCGGGTCACCCTGCCGCTCGCCGCCCCCGGCATCGCGGCCGGCGCGCTGCTCAGCTTCGCGCTCTCCTTCGACGACTTCATCATCACCCAGTTCAACTCGGGCCCGACCACGGTCACCTTCCCGATGTTCGTCTGGGGCGCCTCGCAGCGCGGCATCCCGGTCCAGGTGAACGTCATCGGCACCGCGATGTTCATCGCCGCCGTCGTGCTCACCGTCGCCGGCCAGTGGCTCGGGAACCGCCGCAAGGCCACCGCCTGACCGACCCGGCCGCCCGCCCGGCGTACCGTCGGGAGGGGGTCGAACACCACCGCCAATGTGTAGAAAGTGGCTGATAATGCATGGATTCCGCCCGCGCACTCAGTGACGCCAGGCCCACCCCCTTCTGGCTGGAGGACCCGGGCCGGCCGGCGGCACTGCCCGCCCTGGTCGGCGACACCACCTGCGACCTGCTGGTCGTCGGCGGCGGCTACTCCGGCCTCTGGACCGCCCTCGTCGCCAAGGAGCGCGACCCCTCGCTGGACGTCGTCCTGGTCGAGGGCAAGGAGGCGGGGTGGGCCGCGTCGGGGCGCAACGGCGGATTCTGCGCGGCCAGCCTGACCCACGGCTTCGGCAACGGCCTGCAGCGCTGGCCCGCCGAACTCGGACAGCTGGAGCGCCTCGGTGCCGCCAACCTGGACGGCATCGAGGCCACCCTGGAGCGCTACGGCATCGACGCCGAGTGGGAGCGCACCGGCGAGATCGACATCGCCACCCAGCCGCACCAGCTCGACGAACTCCAGGAGGTCGCCGACGCCGTCGCCCGCTACGGCCTCGACGTCACCGTGCTCGACCGCGACGACCTGCGCGCCCAGGTCGACTCGCCGACCTTCCTCGGCGGGATCTGGGACAAGGACGGCGTGGCCATGCTCCACCCCGCCAAGCTGGCCTGGGGCCTCAAGGAGGCCTGCCTCGGCCAGGGCGTGCGGATCTACGAGCACACCCCGGCGAACGGCCTGCGCGAGCACGGCGGCGGCATGGCCGTGCGCACCCCCTACGGACAGGTCCTCGCCCGCAAGGTCGCGCTCGGCACCAACGCCTTCCCCTCCCTGCTCAAGCGGGTCCGCCCGTACGTCGTCCCGGTGTACGACTACGCGCTGATGACCGAGCCGCTCAGCGCCGAGCAGCTCGCGGCCATCGGCTGGAGCGGCCGCCAGGGACTCAGCGACAGCGCCAACAAGTTCCACTACTTCCGGCTCTCCGCGGACAACCGGATCCTCTGGGGCGGCTACGACGCCGTCTACCGCTTCGGCGGACACGTCCGCCACGAGTACGACCAGCGGCCCGAGACCTTCCGCACCCTGGCACGGAACTTCTTCCAGTGCTTCCCCCAGCTGGAGGGCATCCGCTTCACCAACGCCTGGGGCGGCGCGATCGACACCTGCAGCAGGTTCTCCGCCTTCTTCGACACCGCCCACCAGGGCCGGGTCGCCTACGCCGTCGGCTACACCGGCCTCGGTGTCGGCGCCACCCGCTTCGGCGCCGAGGTCATGCTTGACCTGCTCGCGGGGGAGCGCACCGAGCGCACCGAACTGGAGATGGTCCGCCGCAAGCCGCTGCCGTTCCCGCCCGAGCCGGTCCGCTGGGCCGGCATCGAGATCACCACCCGCTCGCTGGAGCACGCCGACCGCACCGGCGGGCGGCGCAACCTCTGGCTGCGCACCCTCGACCGGATGGGGCTCGGCTTCGACAGCTGACCCCCGCTGACCCCCGCCGGCGCCACGAGGGTGGCGATCGGGCGAACCGTGTAAGAGAGACCCGCCGTCCGCCTCTCGTTGGTGACGGCGGGTCTCGACGTGCCCCGCCGTCACCGAACGCACCGACGCGCAGAGCGGGGACAGCACATGGAGATCACCGGACTGGACTGGCTGGCCCAGGCCGCACCCGACCCGGCGGCCTTCCGGGAGCAGTGGGAACGCAGCGGCCTCGGCCTGGTGCTGCTGCCGGCCGGGCGGCGCTGGGACGTCCTCTCCGTCCCCGGCCGGCTCGGCCGCCCGGCCGTGGACCTCTTCGGCGCCGGCGCCTGCGGACCGGTCCTCGCCGACTTCGGCGACGAGCACATCGGCTTCCTGGTGCCCGCCGGCACCGCCGGCCGCTGGATCGGCACCGGCGTGCGCTGCGCGGGCGAGGGCACCTGGGTCGTCGTCCCCCACCCCGACCGCCGCGGCCGGGGGGTGCGCTGGCTCGTCCCGCCCGACGGCACCGGACGGCTCAACGACCCGGTCCGGCTGGAGCTCGCCCTGCACGAGGCGGCCGCCGCCCTCGGCGACTGGTGAGCACCCCGCCCGGCCCGCCCGCCCTGCCTGCCCTGCCCGCTCCTCCCGGGCCGGTCCGCCGGGCGCGCCGCCGCCGACGGCGCGCCAGACTGGAGGGGTGACCACCGCCCCGGACGCCGTCGGCCCGCCCCTCCACCCGGGCCGGGCCCAGCTGCGCCTCGCCGAACTGGCCCGGCCCGTGTGCGACCGGCACGGGCTCGCGCTCGCCGGCGGGCACGCCCTGCGCGCCCACGGCGTCCCGGCCTGCGAGCAGGACGGGCTCACCCTGGTCGCCGACGGTGCCACCGACCTGCCGCAGGCCGCGGCCGACCTGGCCGCCGCCTACCGGGCGGCGGGCGGCGACGTCGCGGAGCGCCCCGGCACACCCCGGCTGGAGCAGCTCTCCGTCCGGCTCGTCCTGGGCGGACGGACGCACACCGTCGAGCTGCGCAAGGAGCCGCTGGGCCACCGACCGGTCCGGATCGACCTCGAAGGCCCGGACGGCACCCCGTCGGCGGTGACCGCCGTGGCCCTGGAGGACGCCGCCGCCCTCACCACCGCGCTGCTCGTCGACCGGGCGCTGCCCCGCGACCTCATCGACGTGCACGCGCTCACCGTCTGCTACCGCGAGGGCGAACTCCTCGCGCTGGCCACCGGGCTGGACGCGGACTTCCAGCCCACCGCGCTCGCCGAGCGGCTGGAGACGCTGGCCGAGGCCGCCGACGGCCGGTTCCGGGCGCGAGGCCTGCCCGCCGGGGACGTCGACGCGCTCAAGCGGTGGGCACTGGCCTGGGCCCAGGACCTGCGGCTGGACCTGCTGGAGACCCAGGAGGCGGCGGACGGTCTGCACGATCCCTATCTGGAGGACCAGCTGGAGGATCAGGACGACGTCTGAGCCGTCCCCGCGCGGTGCGTTCACCCGGGAGGACGGACCCGCCGACGACCTGTAAGGCTGAATCCACGATCCCCGTCAGCCTGTTCGTTGAGACCGCCCGGACCGGCCAGCAGACTGGACCGTGAGCGCGGTGGCGTCAGGCCGCCCCGACTTCGGAGGCAGACGGACCTTGAGCAAGCACATCACCCACTGGATCGGCGGCCGGCCGGTCGCCACCGCCGGTGCCGCGCCCCGCCGCGGTGACATCTTCGACCCGGCCACCGGCCAGGTCACGGGCCAGGTCGACTTCGCGGAGGTCGTGGAGGTCGACCAGGCGGTCGCCGCCGCCGCTTCCGCCTTCGCCGAGTGGCGCACCGCCTCGGTCGCCAAGCGCGCCACCGTGCTCTTCTCCTTCCGCGAGCTGCTCAACGCCCGCAAGGACGAGCTGGCGTCGATCATCGTCGCCGAGCACGGCAAGGTGCACTCGGACGCGCTCGGCGAGATCGCCCGCGGCCTTGAGGTCGTCGAGTACGCCTGCGGCATCCCGCAGCTGCTCAAGGGCGGCTTCACCGAGCAGGCCTCGACCGGCGTCGACGTCTACTCGATCCGCCAGCCGCTCGGTCCGGTCGCGATCATCTCGCCGTTCAACTTCCCGGCCATGGTGCCGATGTGGTTCTTCCCGATCGCCATCGCGGCCGGCAACACCGTGGTCGTCAAGCCGTCCGAGAAGGACCCGTCCGCCGCCAACTTCCTCGCCGGGCTGTGGAAGGAGGCCGGTCTCCCCGACGGCGTCTTCAACGTCGTGCACGGCGACAAGGTCGCGGTGGACCGCCTGCTGGAGCACCCCGACATCAAGTCGGTCAGCTTCGTCGGCTCCACCCCGATCGCCCGCTACGTCTACGAGACCGGCACCCGCTACGGCAAGCGCGTCCAGGCCCTCGGCGGCGCCAAGAACCACATGCTGGTCCTGCCCGACGCCGACCTCGACCTGAGCGCCGACGCCGCCGTCAACGCCGGCTTCGGTGCGGCCGGCGAGCGCTGCATGGCCGTCTCCGTCCTGGTCGCCGTCGACCCGATCGGCGACGAGCTGGTCGAGAAGATCAAGCAGCGGATGGCCACCCTCACCGTCGGCCCCGGCTGCAACGGCGAGTCCGAGATGGGCCCGCTGGTCACCGGCCAGCACCGGGACAAGGTCGCCTCCTACGTGGAGTCCGGCCTCGCCGACGGCGCCGAGCTGGCCGTCGACGGCCGCAAGCACCCGGTCACCGCCGAGGACCGCAACGGCACCCCGACCGCGGACGGCTTCTGGCTCGGCCCCACGCTGTTCGACCACGTGAAGCCCGGCATGTCCGTCTACACCGACGAGATCTTCGGCCCCGTCCTCTCCGTGGTGCGGGTCGCCTCCTACGAGGAGGGCCTCGCCCTCATCAACGCCAACCCGTACGGCAACGGCACCGCCATCTTCACCAACGACGGCGGCGCGGCCCGGCGCTTCCAGTACGAGGTCGAGGTCGGCATGGTCGGCATCAACGTGCCGATCCCGGTTCCGGTCGCCTACTACTCGTTCGGCGGCTGGAAGGCCTCGCTGTTCGGCGACGCCCACGCGTACGGCCAGGACGGGGTGCAGTTCTTCACCCGCGGCAAGGCCGTCACCCAGCGCTGGCTGGACCCGTCCCACGGCGGCATCAACCTCGGCTTCCCGACCAACAGCTGACACGCACCACCACCGCAGGCCGGCCCGCTCACTCGCGGGCCGGCCTGCGGCGTGTCCGGGTGTTTGCCCGGCGTTTGCCTTCGGCCGAGAACCGGCGTAGTGTTCCCTAGTCGCTCGGCAGGGAGCACCGGACACGCATCGGCGCGGACGGTCCCGGAGCGGCCAATCCTCTGGAAATGCCAACGCTTCCCGCACGGGGTTTATTTGGCGTGTGCATTTTTGGGGATTGCGGCCGGATTCGCTTTTCGGAGCGGGGATCGGCTAGAGTTTGAAACGTCGGACGGGGCGTCAAGCCGCAGAAGACACCAGCGAGTTG
>NZ_JBHJUI010000023.1:0-114830 GCF_042268405.1 Kitasatospora sp. NPDC056184
TTTTCCGCTCCGTTTTCCGGAGTTTCATTCATCGGACTTCGCTTTCCGCTTGTCCCCGCTCTCTCGCGGCGACTCCGGAACTGTACGGGGACGGGGCCGCCACATGCAAATCGCCCCCGCCCGGTGGTGCGGGCGGGGGCGATCGGAGCTCGGCGGACCTCAGCGGACCTCGGTGATCAGCGGACCTCGGTGATCTCCGGGCCGCGGGCGAACGGGTCCAGCGCGGCGCTGCCGAAGCGGCTGTCGCCCTCGCCGGCGGCCGCGACGGCGCCACCGCCGTCGGCGACCATCTGCGCGTCCTCGGGGAGCTTCAGCACGATCGGGTCGCGCGGCGCCATCGGGCTCTCACCGCGGACGACGACGGTCTGCCGGAAGACCTGCTCCAGTACCCCGCCCACCTCGGGCTGGACGGCGGCCTGGCCGGAGATCACGCCGCGGAGGAACCAGCGCGGGCCGTCGCAGCCGACGAACCGCACCAGCTGCACGCCCTGCGTGCCGTCCGGCAGCTGCACCGGGACCTGGGCGCGGAGGTGCCAGCCCAGCGGGCCCTCCTCCTCCTCGACGATGCCGCCCTGCGAGGTGATGCCGGTGGCGATCTCCTCGCGGACCTCGCCCCAGATGCCCTCGGACTTGGGGGCCGCGAAGGCCTGCAGCTGGATGGCGCTGTTGCCGAGGACCAGGGTGGCGGCCACGATCGCGTCGCCGGCCACCTCCACCCGGAGTTCCATGCCCTCGACACCGGGGACCAGCAGACCCCCGAGGTCCACGCGACCCTCTTCCGGGTTCTCCAGCTCGGAGTGGTCCCACGGGCCGTCCGGACGCGGGGCCGGCGGCAGGCCGACCCGGTCCGTCGGGTCCAGCTCGGTCACGTTCTCGCTCTCGGCGGAACCTTCGACGTCATCGGCCGTCTCGTCGGCGCTGATGGCGTCGTCGGCGAGCTGCTCGACAGCGTCCTCGCTCTTCTGGCGACGACGGAACACGGTCACTGTCCTTCCCGGTCCAAGACCGATGCGAATACCTGCTCGGCTTCCTGCGAGGCCGCGGGCAGCCTAGACCGCGGCGTGGCCGCCGGTCGACCCGAACCCGCCCTCGGCGCGTGCCGACCCCGGCAGCTCCGCCACCTCGTGGAAACGGGCCTTCTCGACCTGCTGGATCACCAGCTGGGCGATCCGGTCCCCTCGGCGGAAGCTGACGCCCTCGCGCGGGTCCAGATTGACGACGATCACCTTGATCTCTCCACGGTACCCGGCATCGACCGTCCCTGGGGCGTTCACCAGAGCAACACCGCAACGAGCTGCGAGTCCCGAACGGGGGTGGACGAACGCGGCGTAGCCGTCGGGCAACGCGATGGCGATCCCGGTGGGCAGGACGGCCCGCTCGCCGGGGGCCAGCTCGGCGTCGACGGTGGTGCGCAGGTCGGCGCCCGCGTCGCCGGGCTGCGCGTACGCGGGCAGCGGCAGCTCGGGGTCGATCCGCCGGATCAGGACGTCGACGGGCTCGCGGGGGGTGGTGCTCAAGGGTTCACCTCAAAGGCTCGGGCGCGCTTCATCAGGTCGGGGTCGTCGAGGACCTTCTCGATGTCCTCGGGTCGACCGTGCTTGGTGAAGTGTTCCAGCTTCACCTGGACGAAGAGCGCCTGCGCGCGCACCGCGACCGGCCCCTCGGGTCCGCCGATCCGCGCCTCGGCCGCGCTGTAGATCTTCCGGCCGTGCACACCGGTGACCCAGGCGCGCAGGTGCAGGGTGGAGCCGACGGGCACCGGGGAGAGGAAGTCGGTCTCCAGCCGGCCGGTGACGGCGGGGGCGTGCAGCAGCCAGTTGAGCGTGCCCAGGGTCTCGTCCATGGCGGTGGTCAGCAGGCCGCCGTGGGCCAGGCCGGGGCCGCCCTGGTGCTCGGGGCGGACGGTGAACTCGGCGGCGACGTCGAGGCCCTCGCCGGCCACCGCGTCGATCCGCAGGCCGCCGGGGTGCTGCGGGCCGCAGCCGAAGCAGTGTTCGTAGTGGGAGCCGAGCCGGGTGCCGGGGGCGGGGGCCTCGGGGGCGCGCGGCGGGAGGACGGCCTCCGGCGGCGGCGTGGTCGGGGTCGTGGGGGCGGTGGGCGCGGTGGGGGCAGTCGAACCGGTCACGCCGCCCCACCCTACCGATCGGTAGCCACGCCCCGGACGGGGGTTGCGTCCGGTCGCCGGCGTCACGGCGCCCACAATGGAGGGCATGTACGACGAACGCCTCACCGTGCCGCGCTCCTGGTGGCTGTTCCCGGTCGTGATCGGCCTCACGCTCGCGCTGATCCTGCTGCGCCTCAGCGCGGTGGGCGCGCTGGTCGGACTGGTGGTCGGCATCGCCGCCGGCGCCGCCGCGATCAGCAGTTACGGCTCGGCCCGGATCCGGGTGGTCCAGGGCTCGCTGGTGGCCGGCCCGGCCCGGATCCCGGTGGACGCCCTGGGCGCCGCGCAGGCGCTCGGCCCCGCGGACGCCGCCGCCTGGCGGGGGCCGAAGGCCGATCCGCGGGCCTTCATGCTGCTGCGCAGCTACGTGCCGACCGCGCTGCGGGTCGAGGTGAGCGACCCGGCGGACCCGACGCCGTACCTCTATCTCTCGACCCGCTCGCCGATGAAGCTGGCGGAGGCCCTGGACGAGGCCCGGCGCAGCGCAAGGACCTGAGGTCCGGCCGGGCCGGACCCGGGCCGGGCAGGAGACCACCGAACGGAGAGGGACGGCACCGCCGAGGCGGTACCGTCCCTCCGCGCTTCCGGGAAGCGCTTTCCATCCGACCGTATGACTGGTGCGTCCGTCACGACGGACGCCGGAGCTGCCGTCCGGCCCCGCTGCCCGGGGCCGGAAGGGGCGTCGCACCGGTCTCGCGGACACCGCGAGGCCCGAGTCATGACCGCCCTGGTCCTCAGGCGCCGCAGTCCCGGCAGATCGGGTTGCCGTTCTTCTCGCTGTACAGCTGGCTGCGGTGGTGGACCAGGAAGCAGCTCATGCAGGTGAACTCGTCGGCCTGCCGCGGCAGCACCCGGACGGAGAGCTCCTCGTTCGAGAGGTCTGCGCCGGGGAGCTCCATGCCCTCGGCGGCCTCGAACTCGTCGACGTCGACCGAGCTGCCGCCCTTGTCGTTCCTGCGGGCCTTGAGCTCCTCGATGCTGTCCTCGTTGAGCTCATCATCGGTCTTGCGTGGGGTGTCGTAGTCGGTAGCCATTTTTCGCTCTCCCCCTCCGGGTTGTGCGGTGTGTGCGGTATCTCCAGCGCACGTAACGCATGGGGGGTCGGTCTTGTGCCCGACCCGAGGCGGAGATTTTGCCTTACTTCAAGCCCCGTTACTCAATCGACACTCAGCCAGGGGTCCGTTGGGGTGATCCACTCGGGCGTTCGGGGCCTCACGCAGGGCCATCGCCGCGGCGTGCGAACGACCGAATGCTGGACACGCTCCGTGAGCGAAGGTCCTCGATCCGCCCGCCAATTCCCTTGCCCACCAGGGCCGGGAGCCAATCCTCCGATCATCCTCCGATCGCCGTCCCACTCACGGACGGCGATCGGAGGAGGAAACCGAACGATCACGCTCCGGCACCATCCGGTCCCGTGGAGCGACACGATGTGAGCTTGGTCACGTTCGTCGCCGCCCCGGGCAAACCGTCGAAAATCCGCCCAAGCCGCTACGCCTTCTGCCGGGCCGCGCGGCGGGCCAGCAGCGCCGCCTGGCGCTCGTCGAACTTGGTCGCCTGGGCGTCCAGCCCGTCGAGGAAGACACCGAGCTCCTGCTGGGCCCGCTCCCCCTCCGGGCCGAGTCCCTGGAGGTCCATGATCTTGAGGTGGCGCAGCACCGGCTGCAGCACGTCGTCGTGGTGGATCCGCAGGTTGTAGACGCCGCCGAGGGCGATCTGGGCGGCGGCGCGCTCGAAGCCGGGGATGCCGTGGCCGGGCATCCGGAAGTTGGTGACCACCTCGGCGACGGCGCTCATGGCCTCGTCCGGGGCGATCTCCAGGGCGGCCTTCAGCAGGTTCCGGTAGAAGACCATGTGCAGGTTCTCGTCGTTGGCGATCTTCGCGAGGAGCTGGTCCGCCAGCGGGCAGCCGGCGAAGTGGCCGGTGTTGCGGTGCGCGATGCGGGTGGCGAGCTCCTGGAAGGCCACGTAGGCGACCGAGTGCAGCATGCTGTGCGCGTTGTCGGAGGTGAAACCGTCCGACATGTGGGCCATCCGGGCCCGCTCCAGCTCGTTCGGGTCGACGGCCCGGGTGGTGAGCAGGTAGTCGCGAATGGCTATGCCGTGCCGCCCCTCCTCCGCCGTCCAGCGGTGCACCCACTCCCCCCAGGCGCCGTCGCGGCCGAACATGGTCGCGATCTCGTGGTGGTAGCTGGGGAGGTTGTCCTCGGTGAGCAGGTTGACCACGAGCGAGACCCGGCCGAGCGGGGTCACCTTGGACTGCCCGAGCTCCCAGGCCTCGCCGCCGAGCACGCCCTCGAAGTCGCGGCCCTGGCTCCACGGGACGTACTCGTGCGGCATCCACTCCTTGGCGACGGCGAGGTGCCGGTCGAGCTCCTTCTCGACGACCTCCTCCAGGGCCAGGATCAGCCGCGTGTCGGTCCAGGCGCTCGAACCGAGCGAGGTGCTGCGCTGCACGGGGGCGATGGTCACGGGGCTGGCTCCTGGGGGACGGCACGCGCGGGACGGGCGCGTTGGACGGGTTACGCCGGAGTCCGTTCGGACGGCACTTACGGTCGCGTAGGTTACGACACCGTAAGTTGCCCGGGCCGGAAATGACAAGCCGCCCCCGCCAGGCCTTATGTCGTCTTGACGGGCTCGGCGGGGGCGGCTGGGAACGGTCGGCGCACGGACGTTGCTCACCCGGACGGCGCAACGGCCCCGCCACGGCCCCGAGAAGGGCTGTGACGGGGCCGTGGCGGCCCTGGGAGGGTCCGCCCGAAGGGGTGGCGGGGCACCGGCGTCCGCGGGGCCTCACCCGCCCGGGATGCGCACCCGCATGGTGAGGCCGCCGCCGGCGCGGGGGGTGGCCTCGATGGTGCCGTTGTGGGCCCGGACCACCGAGCGGACGATCGAGAGGCCGAGGCCGACCCCCTTGTCGCTGCGGGTCCGGTCCGCGCCCTTGACCCGGCGGAACGGCTCGAAGATGTGCTCCAGCTCGTAGCCGGGCACCACCGGGCCGGTGTTGGAGACCACCAGCTCGCCGCCGCCGGGCACCGGGGCGGTGGTGATCTCCACCCAGCCGTCCGGGGCGTTGTAGCGGACGGCGTTCTGCAGCAGGTTGAGCGCGATCCGCTCCAGCAGGACGCCGTTGCCGGAGACCGTCGCCGGGTGCAGCGAGGCACGCAGGTCGACCTCGCGCTTGGCCGCCTCCGCCCTGGTCTGCTCCAGGGCCCGGGTGGCCACCTCGGAGAGCTCCAGCGGGCGGCGGTCGGTCAGCTCGTTGTCGCTGCGGGCGAGCAGCAGCAGGCCCTCGACGAGCTGCTCGCTGCGCTCGTTGGTGGACAGCAGGGTCTTGCCGAGCTGCTGGAGGTCGGGCGAGGCCTGCGGATCGGAGAGCTGGACCTCCAGCAGGGTCCGGTTGATCGCCAGCGGGGTGCGCAGCTCGTGCGAGGCGTTGGCGACGAACCGGCGCTGGGAGTCGAAGGAGCGGTCGAGGCGCTCCAGCATGTCGTCGAAGGTGTCGGCCAGCTCCTTGAGCTCGTCGTCCGGGCCGTCGAGCTCGATCCGCCGGTGCAGGTCGGAGGAGGCCACCTCGCGGGCGGTGCGGGTGATCCGGCCGAGCGGGCGCAGCACCCGGCCGGCCATCGCGTAGCCGGCCACGAAGGCGATCACGGCGAGGCAGACCAGCATGCTGAGCGACTTGCGCAGCAGCGTGTTGAGCGCGGTGTCGGACTTCGTGGTGTGGCTGTTGGCCAGGTACTGGTTGAACTGGTCGGTGCTCATCCAGACGCCGTTGACCCGGGCGCCGGTCGGCCCGAAGTCGAACGGGGGCGGCTGGACGTCGCGCAGGGCCTGCTTGACGAAGACGTACATCAGCAGGAGCAGCACCACCCCGGCCATCAGGAACATCCCGCCGTAGAGCAGGGTGAGCCGGATCCGGATGGTGGGGCGGAACGGCAGCCAGGCGAGCATGCCGTCGCCGGGCACGTAGGTGTCGTGCGAGGAGTGCAGGCGGGGGGCGCGCGGCGGGTGGGCCGGCTTGGGCGGTACGGGCCGGTTGGGCACGGCGCGCCCGCCGGTGGGCGCGCCGGAGGGCCCGCCGGCCGGGGGCGGGGTGGTCATGATGGTCCTCTCGGGGCGTCCGCCGGGGCGGGCGCGGGATGGGGGGCCGGGTTCCGGTCGGAGCCGCGGGGTCCGCTCGGAACCGCGGCGTCCGGTCAGATCCGGTAGCCGGAACCCGGGACGGTGACGATCACCGGCGGGTCGCCGAGCTTGCGGCGCAGCGTCATCACGGTGACGCGCACGACGTTGGTGAACGGGTCGGTGTGCTCGTCCCAGGCCTTCTCCAGCAGCTGCTCGGCGGAGACGACGGCGCCGCCGGCCCGCATCAGCACCTCCAGGACGGCGAACTCCTTGGGGGCGAGCTGGACGGGGCGGCCGTCGCGGATCACCTCGCGGCGGCCGGGGTCGAGCGAGATGCCGGCCCGCTCCAGGACGGGGGGCAGCGGGACGGTCGCGCGGCGGCCCAGGGCGCGCACCCGGGCGACGAGTTCGCTGAAGGCGAACGGCTTCGGAAGGTAGTCGTCCGCTCCGATCTCCAGGCCCTCGACCCGGTCGCTGATGTCGCCGGAGGCGGTCAGCATGATCACCCGGGTGGCCAGGCCCTGGTCGACCACACTGCGGCAGACGTCGTCACCGTGGACCAGCGGCAGGTCGCGGTCGAGCACGACCACGTCGTAGTCGTTGACCGCGATGCGCTGGAGCGCAGCCTCCCCGTCGTAGACCACGTCCACGGCCATCGCCTCGCGGCGCAGACCGGTGGCCACTGCCTCGGCGAGCAGCTGCTCGTCCTCGACGACGAGAACCCGCACGGTGGTTGTCCCTTCTTCAGGCCGGCCCGGGAAGCGGACGCACGGCTCCGACGCTGCCTCCATCCTGCCTGGTCCTGCGGTAAGGCAGCGATAAGCTGCTCCGGAGGCACGGCTGCCGCGGGGCGGCGCCGGGCGCGGGCGGCCCCCGTTCGTGGCGGAAGCAGTCCGGTTGGACTGTGACGCAGGCAACTTTCTGCCGCCGGGAGGTTTCCCGCCCCCGGGGGCGGGGAGGACATCCGCACACCCGCGATCCGGTTTCTGAGCCGATCGCACCCACCCGCCGTGCGTTCATCCGCGCCGGCCCTGGGGCTGGGCGTCACCGGGAGAGCGGCCGAGGGCCGTCTCCGCGCCCGACCGGAGCTCTTCACCGCCCGGATCGGACGCTTCCGCTGGCCACCGACACCCCGGGGCGGGGGGCGCACGACCGTGCACGTCCGACACAGTAAGGGGGCCCGTATGGACGCCTTCACCGCCGGAATCCTGCAGCGCATCGCCAATGCCGAGCAGGACCTGCACCGCGCGATCGAGGCCGGGGACGAGTTCCTCGCCGAGGTGGAACAGTCCGAGCTGGACGATCTGCGCCGTCTCGCCGCCGAGCACGGCGTGGACACGGTGCTGGAGCGCCACCGCACCGCCGCCTGATCCCCGCCGACCCGTCGCCGGACATCCGGCACCAGCGGCCCTGAGGGGGCCGTGCGAAACCCAGGCCCTGGCATCCCCCGTATGTCAGGGCTCTTCGTCGCCCGGAGACGACCCGGAAGGGTCCGCTTCCCGACCGCACCGACGGTCGGGGAGCGGGCCCTTCGGCATCGTCCGGTCCGCCCGGGCGTTCAGTCCGCCCGGGCGTTCAGTCCGCCCAGGCGTTCAGTCCGCCCAGGCGTTCAGTCCGCCCAGGCGTTCAGGGCGGCCAGCCGCTCCTGGAGCGGCTCGTAGACGCCGGGGGCGGCGGCGACGGTCAGCTCGCCGTCCGCGGACCGCCCGGGGCGGCCGCCGACCAGGGCGCCGGCCTCGGCCGCGATCAGGCAGCCGGCCGCCCGGTCCCAGGGCGCCAGCCCGCGCTCGTAGTAGCCGTCCAGCCGGCCGGCGGCGACGTCGCAGAGGTCCACCGCCGCGGCGCCGCCGCGGCGGATGTCGCGCACCTCGGGCATCAGCCCGAGCACCACCTCGGCCTGCCGGACCCGCACCTCGCGGACGTAGGCGAAGCCGGTGCCGATCAGCGCCTGGCCCCACGGCGGGGCCGGGCGGGTGGAGAGCGGGCGGCCGTCCCGCCGGGCGCCGCGGCCGAGCACGGCGTGGAACAGCTCGCCGCGCGCCGGGGCGTACACGACGCCGACCACCGCGCGCCCGTCCAGCTCGGCGGCCACGCTGACCGCCCAGGCGGGCAGCCCGTACAGGTAGTTGACCGTGCCGTCGAGCGGGTCGACGACCCACCGCACCCCGCTGCCGCCGGGCCGCTCGGCGCCTTCCTCGCCCAGGTAGCCGTCCTCGGGCCGGCGGGCGGTGATCAGCTCCAGGACGAGCTTCTCGGAGGCCAGGTCCATCTCGGTCACCACGTCGACCGGGCTGCTCTTGGTGCCGGCGACCCCGAGGTCGGCGGGCCGGCCCTCCAGCAGCAGGGTGCCGGCCCGGCGGGCGGCGTCCAGGGCGACGTCGAGCAGCTCGTCGAGCAGGGCGGGATCGGGCACGGCGGTGCTGGACACGGGTTCTCCTCCGGGGGCGGAAACGGGTCAGCGCTCGGCGGCGGCCGGGCGGGGGGCGCGCGGGTTGGGGCAGCAGGCCACCGCGCAGACGTCGTGGCCGGGGCCGAGCGCGCCCAGGGCGCAGCGGGTCACCGGCTCGCCGCGCTCGGCGGCGGCCCGCTCCAGGACGAGTTCGCGCACGGCGGCGGTGAACCGGGGGTCGGCGCCGACGGTCGCGGCCCGGGCGACCGGCAGGCCGAGCTCGGTGGCCTTGGCCACCGCCTCGGTGTCGAGGTCGTACTTGACCTCCATGTGGTCGGAGACGAAGCCGATCGGGACCATCACCACGGCCGGGGCGCCGTCGGCGTGCTGGGCCTCCAGGTGGTCGCAGATGTCGGGCTCCAGCCAGGGGGTGTGCGGGGCGCCGCTGCGGCTCTGGTAGACCAGCTCCCAGGGGCGGTCGGCGACCCCGGTGCGCTCGGCGACGGCGGCGGCGACCAGCCGGGCCACGTCCAGGTGCTGGGCGACGTAGGCGCCGCCGGGGCGGCCCCGGGCCGGGTCGTCGGGGGCGCCGGAGGTCTCGGCCATGGTGTCCGGGATCGAGTGGGTGGTGAACGCCAGCCGGGCGCCGGCCCGGACCTCCTCGGGCAGCCGCTCCAGGGCGGCCTCCGTCGCGTCGATCACCGGCTCGACGAAGCCGGGGTGGTTGTGGAAGTGGCGCAGCTTGTCGACCCGCAGCTCCGGCAGGCCCTCGGCGGCCAGCGCGGCCAGCGCGTCGGCGAGGTTCTCCCGGTACTGGCGGCAGCCCGAGTAGCCGGCGTAGGCGCTGGTGGCCAGCACGGCGATCCGGCGGTGCCCGTCGGCGGCGATCTCGCGCAGGGTGTCGACCAGGTAGGGCGCCCAGTTCCGGTTGCCCCAGTACACCGGCAGGTCGAGGCCGTGCCCGGCGAAGTCCTCGCGCAGCGCGGCCAGCAGCGCCCGGTTCTGCCCGTTGATCGGGCTGACGCCGCCGAACAGGAAGTAGTGCTTGCCGACCTCCCGGAGCCGTTCCTTCGGGATGCCCCGGCCGCGGGTGACGTTCTCCAGGAACGGGACGACGTCCTCCGGGGCCTCGGGCCCGCCGAAGGAGAGCAGCAGCAGGGCGTCGTACGGAGCGGCGCCGGTGCGGGTGGTATTGCGCGCGTCGGACATGGCACCGATCCTGCCACTGTGGACAGGGGGGTCGGGTCCGGGGCCGCACCCGGTGCCCGGAAAAATACCGTTTGCCAAGGTTCGTAAGCTGTCTCTGCCAGCAACGTTCCTTACCCCCCTGCGGAGCCCCCGTGCTGTCCAGCTACCGCCAGATCTTCGCCGCCCCCGGCACCCTGGCCTTCTCGTCCACCGGGTTCATATCCCGGCTGCCGATCTCCATGACGGGGATCGGCATCGTCACGATGCTCTCCCAACTGCGCGGCTCCTTCGGCGTCGCCGGTCTGGTGTCGGCGACGATGGCGGTGTCCGCGGCGGTCCTGGGCCCCCAGGTCTCCCGGCTGGTCGACCGGCACGGGCAGCGCCGGATCGTCCTGCCGGCCACCGCGCTCACCGTGGCGGCCGCCGTCGGCCTGCTGCTGTGCGCCCGCTTCGAGGCCCCGGACTGGACGCTCTTCCTGTTCGCGGCCGGGATGGGCGTCATGCCGAGCACCGGCGCGATGGTGCGCGCCCGCTGGGCACACCTGTACCGGGACGAGGGACCGAAGCTGCACACCGCCTACTCCTTCGAGGCGGTGGTCGACGAGGTCTGCTTCATCGTCGGCCCGATCCTCTCGGTGACGCTGGCCACCGCGGTCTTCCCCGAGGCCGGCGTGCTGCTCGCCGGCGTCTTCCTGGCGGTGGGCGTCGCCCTGTTCGCCGCCCAGCGCTCCACCGAGCCGCCGGTCCACCCGGCCGCCCGGCACGTCGGCAGCCCGGTGATCCTCAACCGGGGGCTCCAGGTGCTCATCCTGACCTTCGTGGCCACCGGCGCGATCTTCGGCTCGGTCGAGGTGGTCACCGTCGCCTACGCCAAGGCCCAGCACCACGACGCGGCCTCCGGCCTGATCCTGGCGCTCTGGGCGCTCGGCTCCTGCGTGGCCGGCGTGGTCTTCGGCACGCTCAAGCTGAAGGGGTCGATGGCGGTCCGCTTCCTCGGCGGCGTGGTGTTCATGGCGGTCAGCATGGTCCCGCTGCTGCTGGTCGCCGAGTCGGTGAACGGCGTCGGCGGCCTGGCGGCGGTCGGCGGCGCGCTGCTGATCGCGGGCATCGCCATCTCCCCCACCCTGATCACCGCGATGGCCCTGGTCGAGCGGCTGGTCCCGGCCGCCCAGCTGACCGAGGGCATGACCTGGACGACCACCGGCCTCGCCCTCGGTGTCGCGGTCGGCTCCTCGGCCGGCGGCTGGGTGATCGACGCGGCCGGCGCCGCGGCCGGCTACTGGGTGCCGGTGGCCGCCGGGGTCTTCGGCGTGCTGGCCGCGCTCGCCGGGCTCGGCCGGCTCCGGGCCGGCCTGGCCGGCGAGGGGACCGCCCTGCCCTCGGCCGAAACCGTGGACCTCGACCGGTGACCTGACTTACCCTCCTCCCTACCCGTGGCCTACCCGCGGGTAGGGACCGAGGTGAGCCGACGCCGTTCGGCCACGGAGCAGGAGGCGCCGCAATGCCCCAGGCCAGTACCGCGACCCGCACCCGCTGGACCAACTGGGCGGGCAACCAGAGCACCGTGCCCGCCCGGGTGGTCACGCCCGGCACCGCGGAGGAGCTGGCCAAGGAGATCCTGCGGGCCGCCGACCAGGGCCGGACCGTCAAGGCGATCGGTTCCGGCCATTCCTTCACCGCGATCGCCTCCGCCGGGGACGGCGTGCTCGTCCGGCCGCACGCGCTGACCGCCCTGCGGGAGATCGACCGGGAGAACGGCACCGTCACCGTCGAGGCCGGGATGCCGCTGCACCGGCTCAACCGGCTGCTCGCCGCCGCGGGCCTCTCGCTCACCAACATGGGCGACATCGAGGTGCAGACGGTGGCCGGCGCCACCAGCACCGGCACCCACGGCACCGGCCGGGACTCCGGCTCGCTCGCCGCCCAGATCCGCGGCCTGGAGATCGTGCTCGCCGACGGCAGCGTCCGGCGCTGCTCCCCCACCGAGGACCCGCGGCTCTTCGAGGCCGCCCGGCTCGGCCTCGGCGCGCTCGGGGTGATCACCGCGCTCACCCTCGCCGTCGAGCCCGTCTTCCTGCTCACCGCGCACGAGCAGCCGATGGGCTTCGACGAGGTGCTGGACCGGCTGGACGACCTCACCGCCGTCAACGAGCACTTCGAGTTCTACTGGTTCCCGCACACCGACCGCTGCTCCACCAAGCGGAACAACCGCAGCCAGGGCCCGGCCGCGCCGCTGCCCCGCTTCAAGGAGTGGCTGGAGGACGACTTCCTCTCCAACACGGTCTGGGAGGGCGCCTGCCGGGTCGGCCGCCGCTTCCCCGGCTCGGTGCCGACCATCGCCTCGCTGGCCAGTCGCGCCTGGTCGGACCGCAGCTACACCGACACCGCGTACAAGGTGTTCACCAGCCCCCGCAAGGTGCGCTTCATCGAGATGGAGTACGCGGTGCCGCGCGCGGCGGCCGGCGAGGTGCTGCGCGAGCTGCGGGCGATGGTCGAGCGGTCCGACTGGCGGATCAGCTTCCCGGTCGAGGTGCGGTTCGCGCCGGCCGACGAGGTCTGGCTCTCCACCGCGCACGGCCGGGACACCGCCTACATCGCCGTCCACCTCTACCGGGGCACCGCCGAGCAGGGGTACTTCACGGCGGTCGAGCGGCTGATGACCGAGCACGGGGGCCGCCCGCACTGGGGCAAGCTGCACACCCGGGACGCCGAGTACCTCGCCGGGGTCCACCCGCGATTCGCGGACTTCACCGCGCTGCGCGACGAGCTGGACCCGGACCGGCGCTTCGGCAACGACTACCTGCGCCGGGTCCTGGGCGCCTAGGGTCCGTCTTCAAACCCCCGTTGTCCGCCCGGAGGGCGGGCCGTGCGGCGTCTGGGTGCGTGCATCGCAAGGCGGAGGAGGGAGTCCATGCGGTGGGGGCACCTCCCGGCCGAAGGCTGGGGGCCATCGGCGACCGACAACAACGCGGCGAGGTGCGTGCCCAGGCGTCGCACGGCAGGCGGGGGTTTGAAGACGGACCCTAGCCCTGACCCTGACCCTGACTCTGGTCCGGTGCCCCGCCGGCCGGGGCCGCGGGCGGCTCGGCGGCGGTGGTCGGGGCCGGGGGCTTCGGGGTCGCGGCACCGGAGGGCTTCGCGGAGGCGGCCCCGTCGCCGGCCGGCGCGGAGGGCTTGCCGGACGGCGGCGCGGACGGCTCGCCGGTGGGGGGCGCGGAGGGCGTCGTGGAGGGCGCGGTGCCCGGGCCCGCACCCGAACCCGCCGACGGGGAGGCCGAGGGCTCGCCGCCCTCCGTGCCCGGGCGGGTGCCGGGGCTCGGCCGTCCGGAGGCGCCGCCGTCCCGGCCGGCCGACGGCGAGGGCACCGAGGCGGGCCCGGAGGACGGCGCGTCACCCGGGGGGACGGTCGGTTTCCGGTCGACCCGGCCGCCGATCGAGGTACCGGTGCCCGACTCGCCCTTGACCGTCGCCGACACCGGCTGCCCGGTCGCCAGCTCGAAGGCGAGGATCGGCACCATCGCGAGGGTGAACACCAGCGCCGACACCGCCGCGAAGGACTTCCAGGTCCACCGGCGGCGCGCCCGGACCACCTGCGGGGCGCTCCACTGCGCCAGGGCCTGCGGATCCGCCGCGGGGGCCGGCTCCGGCGCCTGCCGCAGCCCGTTCGCCAGCTGCCCCGGCCCGGCCGTCCGGTCCACGGCCCCGCGCAGCTGTTCGCCGGTGCGCTTGAAGAGGTGCTGGAACACCGCGCCGCCGGTGGTCGCGCCGATGCTCACCACCGCCGCGCCGAAAATGGTGCCGTACACGCCGAGTTCGGACGCGAGCACCGCCCCCACCACGGTGGCCAGCGCGCTGGCGGCGACCTGAGTCACACTCAGATCAATTCGCCTGCGACCTTCCTCCGCTCCGTCCTGGTCGGGCTTCACCTGCGGCATCAACGTCCCTCGCGTCAGTACGACTGTCCTTCGAACAAGTCACTCCATCTTGCCCAAAGAAGGACACAAGGGTCGAAAATGCGGTTCTGCGCGGGAGATATATGTGAAGATGATCACCGTTCATCGGTCGGTCCTCGGCCATTGGGGTCGCATGCTCTTGAGATTCCCGTGAATCGCGGGAGACTTGAGCGGCGAGCCGCCCCTTTGGATGCCACGAATGGAGTACTGTTCGTAAAGCCTGAGGCCCGGGTCGACTTGTCGACTGCCCATCAACCGGCAGCTTGACGAAGAGCTATGGCGCAGGCACGCACGGCGACGCCCGTCCCGGATCGTCGCGTTCACTGCGCGTGCGAGGACGGCCGGGACACCCAGGCGCGACGTCGACGGATGGCGTGGCAAAAAGGCAACCGTGCCACAGCGGCGTGGACGGGCGTAAGCCCGACACGCCGGGGAACTCAGCAAGGTTGTGGCCAGTCGCGAGTGGGCAGGCCACACTCAGTACGGGAGCAGCGACGCAGGTGACGTCGGCAGGCACCACCCGGGAGGTAACCGTGCCCGAACTGCGGGTTGTGGCCGTCAGCAACGACGGCACACGGCTGGTGCTCAAGGCTGCCGACAGCACGGAGTACACCCTTCCCATCGATGAGCGGCTGCGCGCCGCCATCCGTGGTGACCGTCCGCGCCTCGGCCAGATCGAGATCGAGGTCGAGAGCCACCTCCGCCCCCGGGACATCCAGGCGCGGATACGAGCCGGTGCCTCCGCCGAGGAGGTCGCGCAGGCGGCCGGCATCTCCGTCGACCGGGTCCGCCGCTTCGAGGGTCCGGTGCTGGCCGAGCGCGCCTTCATGGCCGAGCGGGCCCGCAAGACCGCGATCCGCCGGCACGGCGAGGCCCCCGGCCCGCAGCTGGGCGAGGCGGTGGCCGAGCGGCTGGCGCTGCGCGGCGCGGAGAAGGAGACCGAGCGCTGGGACTCCTGGCGGCGCGACGACGGCACCTGGGAGGTCATCCTCTCCTACCGGGCCGACGGCGAGGGCCGCAGCGCGTCGTGGACGTACGACCCGCCCCGGCGGCTGGTGCAGCCGAACGACGACGAGGCCCGTGCGCTGATCGGGGAATCGGTCGAGCGCGAGGAGGAGTCGGTCTTCCCGTTCATCCCGCGGATCGCCCGGCTCCCCCAGGAGCGGCCGCCGCGCCCGATGATCGACCGGCCCTCGGCCGACCGGATCATGTCCGCCCGCGAGGTGCGGGAGTCCCGCGAGGCGACGGCCGAGTCCCGCGACTCGCTCACCAGCCTGCTGGACGTGGTGCCCGCCTTCCGCGGCGACCTCGCGGTCGGCGCCCCGCCGCCGATCGAACCGGTCCCCGCCGAGGTGGCCGAGGAGGCGGAGGAGCCGGCGGCGGCAGCCCCGGCGGTCGGTGCGGGCTCGGCGTACGCGGACATCCTGATGCCGCGCGCGGTCGCGCCGCACCGGGAGCGGCTGGTCGGCACCACCGACCGGCAGGCCGAGGCGGACGGCGTCCGGCCCGGGCGCCGGGCCACCGTGCCGAGCTGGGACGAGATCGTCTTCGGCAGCCGGCGCAAGAAGCAGGAGTAGCAGGACGGATCGGTGGCGGGGGCGGACGGCTGCGGCCGTCCGCCCCCGAGCCGTGCTCAGCCCGGCTGGTCGGTGACGGCGACCGGGCGGGCCTCGTCGCTGGACCACTCGCTCCAGGAGCCCGGGTAGAGGGTGGCGGGCAGGCCGGCGACCGCGAGCGCCAGGATCTGGTGCGCGGCCGTCACCCCGGAACCGCAGTAGACGGCGGTCTCCCGCTCGCCTGCGCCCAGCTCCCCGAAGCGGGCGGCCAGTTCGGCGGCGGGCCGGAAGCGGCCGTCCGGGCCGACGTTCTCGGTGGTCGGCGCGGAGCGGGCGCCCGGGATGTGGCCGGCCCGCGGATCGATCGGCTCGGTCTCGCCCCGGTACCGCTCCCCCGCCCGGGCATCCAGCAGCAGCGCCTCACGGGCCCAGGCCGCGGCACCGTCCGCGTCGATCACCGGCAGCTGCCCCGGCACCGGCTTGAAGTCGCCGTCCCCGGCGGGCGGCAGCTCGGTGCTGACCGGCAGTCCGGCCTCCCGCCAGGCGGCGAAACCGCCGTCCAGCACCCGGACGTCCGGGTGGCCGGCCCAGCGCAGCAGCCACCAGGCGCGGGCGGCGGCCAGCGCGGTGGCGCCGTCGTAGACCACCACCGGGCGGTCGGCCGAGACGCCGAAGCGGCGCAGCGCGGCCCCGAACTCCTCCGGGTCGGGCAGCGGGTGGCGGCCGCCGCGGCCGGGCGGGCCGGCGGGGGCGGCGAGCTCGGTGTCGAGGGAGACGAAGTGGGCGCCGGGCAGGTGGCCGGCGGTGTAGTCCTCGATGCCGGGCGAACCTCCGAGCTGCCAGCGCACGTCGAGCAGGACCGGCGGGCGCCCGGAGGCGAGCGCCTCGCCCAGCTCGGTCACCGACACCAGCGGGGAGTCATCGTGAGTGGTGGTCATGGCGGTCATTCTGGCGCAGTGCGACGGTCCGGTGCTCTTTGTGCGGTCTTTGCCGGACTTTCCGCGCGGCCCGAGGGTTCGACGCGCGCCACGGTGGAAGCATCACCCTCACTGCGCCGTTTCGTGCGCCGTCCGCGCTCCGAGGAGACCTGTCATGTCCGCGCTGACACTCCGGCTCGCCCAGGGCACGCCGTGCTGGGTGAGTCTGATGACCGACGACCTGCCCGGCGCCCGCGCGTTCTACGGCCAACTGCTCGGCTGGACGTTCACCGCGGGGCCGGCGCAGCTCGGCGCGTACGTGCGGGCCCGGGTCGGCGAGGAGCCGGTGGCCGGACTCGGGGTGTCCTCGGTGACCGGCTTCCCGGTGCAGTGGACCACCTATTTCGCGGTGGACAGCGCGGACCGCTCGGCCCAGCTGGTGCGGGAGTGCGGAGGCACGGTCGCGGTCGGGCCGCTGCAGGCCGAGCGGGCCGGGCGGCTGGCGATCGCGGCGGACGTCTCCGGCGCGGTCTTCGGGCTCTGGCAGGGCGCGGAGCACCTCGGTCGGGAGGCCGGGCCGGAGCCCGGCGGGCCGGCCTGGGCGGAGCTGATCACCCCGGACCCGGACGGCGCGGCGGTCTTCTACCGCGCGGTGCTCGGGGCGCCGGTGACGGACGCCGAGGGCGGGTCGGCGCTGCTGGTCGGCGGACGGCCGGTGGCGGGGATCCGGCGCGGCGCCGAGCTGCGCGGCCACCCGCCGCGCTGGCGCACCCACTTCGCCGTCACCGACGCGGAACTGGCGGCGCGCCGGGCGGTCGAGCTGGGCGGCCGGGTGCTGGTGGAGCCGCACCCGACGCCGCGCGGCCGCGCGGCCCGGCTGGCCGACCCGCGCGGCGGGCACTTCTCGGTGCTGGAGCCGCTCTGACGGGCCTCAGGCCTGCTGGTCCTCGAAGGGGAGGACGTCCGGGGAGAGGACGGCGGCGCGGGCGGTGGCGGCGGTGAGGCGCCGGCGGTGGTGGCGGCGGCAGAGCACCTCGTAGCCGACCTCGTCCTCGCGGACCGAGATGTCGCCGATCACCACCTGCGCGCCCTCGACCACCATCACCCCGCCGACGGTGCGGGCGTTGTGGGTGGCCCGGGCGCCGCACCAGCAGAGCGCCTCGACCTGGAGCACCTCGACCCGGTCGGCGAGTTCGATCAGGCGCTGCGAGCCGGGGAAGAGCCGGGTGCGGAAGTCGGTGGTGATGCCGAAGGTGTAGACGTCGATGTCGAGTTCGTCGACGATCCGGGCGAGCTGGTCGATCTGGCCGGGGGTGAAGAACTGGGCCTCGTCGCAGATCAGGTAGTCGACCCGGCCGCCGGCCGAGAGCCGGTGCACCACATGGACGTGGAAGTCGAAGTCGTCGCCCACCTCGACCGCGTCGGCGCGCAGGCCGAGGCGGCTGGAGATGGTGGCCGCGCCCGCCCGGTCGTTGCGGGTGAGGATGATCCCCTGCCGGCCGCGGGCGGCGTGGTTGTGGTCCATCTGGAGCGCGAGCGTCGACTTCCCGCAGTCCATCGTGCCGGAGAAGAACACCAGTTCAGCCATGGGTGGTGCAAAGGCCTTTCACATCAAGGGGGTTCAGCGGCGGAATTCGAGCAGCGGCACGTACTGCTCGACCGGGGTCATCGAACCGTGCAGGCCGATCATCGCGGACTCGCCGGGCTCGTTGCGGGAGGCGGTGATGGCGATGTCGTCGCGGGCGGCGGCGACCACGTCGCCGATCCGGTGGTAGACCCGGTCGTCCACGGCGGGACCGAACCAGCCGGCCCCGATCGCCTGGTCGCGGGTGGCCACCCACATCCGGTCGCCGAGCACCTCGCTCCACACCGCGTGCACGTCGGCGGCGGCGCCGGGGACGGCGTAGACGTGGCGGGCCCGGCCCTCGCCGCCGAGCAGGGCGACGCCGGCGCCGAGCTCCCAGTCCTCGTCGAAGTCGATCCGGTCCTCGGGGGCGATGTCGATCATCCCGTGGTCGGCGGTGACGTACATCACCGAGCGCGGGGGCAGCTGCTCGGCGAGCCGGCGGGCCAGCCGGTCGACCGCGTCCAGGGTCATCCGCCACTCGTCGGAGTCCACGCCGAAGCGGTGGCCCGCGCCGTCCAGTTCGCTCACGTAGGTGTAGACCAGCGCGCGGTCGTGCTCGGCGAGCCAGGCGGCGGCCCGGTCCATCCGCTCCTCGCCGGTGGTGCGGCCGAGGAAGGTGCCGCCGGAGAGCGCCACCCGGGTCAGCGGGGTCTGGGCGAACAGCGGGGAGGAGACCTGGGCGGTGGCCACCCCGGCGTCGTCGACCCGCTCGAAGACGGTCGGGTACGGCTGCCAGGCGGCCGGGTCGGTGTGCGGCTGCCAGCGGAGCTGGTTCATCAGGTGGCCGGCGCCCGGCACCGCCACCGTGTAGCCGGCCAGGCCGTGCAGGCCCGGCGGGGTGCCGGTGCCGACCGAGGCCAGCGAGGTGGCGGTGGTGGACGGGAAGCCGGCGGTCAGCGGGCGGCCGGTGCCGCCGAGCGAGCCGGCCGTCAGCGAGGAGAGGAACGGCGCGTACTCGGGGTGGCGCAGCAGCAGTTCCCAGCCGAGGCCGTCGACGAGGAAGACCACCGCGCGGTCGGCGGGCGCCAGCGGCAGCGCCGCCTCGAAGCCGGGGACGCCGAGGCCGGCCGCCACCGAGGGCAGCAGGTCGCAGAGCGAGCCGGTGCCGTAGGGGGGCGCGGGTGCGGTGGCGGGGTCGAGGATCTCGAAGGCGTCGTGGCCGTCGGGGGCGAAGGGCATGGTGGCGGGGGTGGCTTCCTGGCTGGCCGGTGCGGTCCGGGCGGACGGGGGCGGCGTCCGGACGGCGCGGTTCGTTGCGCGGCGGCGGAGCGTGACGGCGGTACGTGTCGGCGGGCGGCGGGGCGGGACCGCGGCGCGGTGGTGCGTGCGGATCAGACCCGGGGGCCGTCGTTGACGGTCGCCTCGGACAGGGCGCGGGCGAAGACCAGGGCCTGGGCGACCGTCTCGGGGCCGTCGCCGGCCTCGCTGACCCGCAGCGACAGGTCGTCGGCGGTGGCGGAGCCGGTGTAGCCGTGGTCCGCCTCGCAGTTGGGGTCGGAGCAGCCGGCCGGTTCGAGGTCGAGGCGCTGGACGGCGCCCCAGCCGATGGTCAGCACCACCTCGCGGGGCAGGGTGCCCGGGGTGTAGGTCTCCGGGTTGGCGACCATCCGGCTCACCACGACGGAGTTGATCCGGTCCAGGCGGACGCTCTCGGTGGAGGTGGTGGCCAGCGGGACGGCGGGGCTGCTGGCGTCGCCGGTCTGCTCGTCGGTGTGGCTCACCACGAAGCGGGTCGGGGTCAGCACCAGCACGGTGACGTGCCGGCGGACCTCGTTGGCGTCGAAGGTGGTCTCCTGGTGCACCAGGTAGGAGCTGATCGGCTCGGGACCCACCGCGGACTCCACCGCCTCGGACACCAGGGCCGGGTAGTAGCCGCTGCGCTCGATCGCGGAACGCAGGTCCTGCGTGGTGGTGGTACCGGTCTTCGCCATAACTCCATCCTGGCATGGTCCGCCGACGAAGCGGGCGGCGCGGCGCCGAGCTTCGGACAACGGCGCCCGCGGTCCGGACGCAACCAAGGAAGGTTACAGCGTGCTCATGGCGCGCGGGCCCAGATCGTTGCGGACCGGCAGGGGTGCGATGCGTACGCGCGCCCCCAGGATCGCCAGTCCGTGCGGGGCCACGACCACCGGTTCGAGATCCACCGAGGCGACCTCCGGAAGGTCGTCGACCAGCCGGGACACCCGCAGCAGCAGTTCCTCCAGGGCGTCGGTGTCGACGGCCTCGGCGCCGCGCCAGCCGAACAGCAGGGGCGCCGCCCGGACCTCGCGGACCAGCGAGGCGACATCCTGGTCGGTGGCCGGAACCAGCCGGTGGGCGACGTCGCCGAGCAGTTCGGCGGGGGCGCCGGCCAGGCCGAAGGAGAGGATCGCGCCGACCGCCGGGTCGACGGTGGCGCCGATGACGGTGTCCACCCCGCGCGGGGCGAGCCGCTGGACCACCAGTTCGGCCTGGGCAGCGCCGCCGAGCAGGGCGTCCAGCTCGCGGTGGGCGCGGCGCAGCCCGGGCTCGCCGGTCAGGTCGAGCCGGACGCTGCCGAGGTCGGGGCGGTGGCGCAGGTGGGGGGCGGTGGCCTTGAGCGCGACGGGGTAGCCGAGGGCGGCGGCGGCGCGCACCGCGCTCTCCTCGTCGGGGGCGGGCAGGGTCGGCGAGACGTCCACGCCGTAGCGGGCGAGCAGGGCGGCGGCGTCGGCGTCGGGCAGGGTGATCCGGGCGCCGCCGGGCTGGGTGCGGGCGGCGGTCGCGGTGCGGGTGGAGAGCGCGGCCTCGACCAGGGCGCGGGCGCCGGCCTCGTCGATCCGGTCGAGTTCGGGGACCCGGGCGGTTTCCTCGGCGGCGGCCATCCGGCGGCGCCAGTCGGCGTAGTGGACGGCGTGGGCGAGGGCGCGCACGGCCCGCTCGGGCGCCGGGTAGGCGGGGACGCCGCCGGGGCGCAGCCGTCCGGGCAGGTCGTTGAGCGCCAGGTGGGCGAGGAGCAGCGGCTTGCCGGCGGCGCGGGCGCGCTCGCCGGCGGCGAGCAGGGCGGCGGCGATCTCCGGGTCGTCGGAGCCGAGGTCGGGGTCCTCGGGGCCGGCGGGCCGGGCGTCCGCGGCCGGGCCCCAGAGCTGGTTGCCGATCGGCGGGATGGCGACGGCGATCACCGCGTCCACCCCGGGGTCGTCGAGCGCGGTGTCCAGGGCGATCCGGAAGTTCTCGCCGGTGGCGGCGGTGGTGAGGTCGACGGGGGTGCGCGGGCGCAGGCCGGCGGAGAGGCAGGCGTCGTGGGTGAGCAGGCCGAGGGAGTCGGAGTTGCCGATCACGGCGACCCGGTCGCCGGGCGGCAGCGGCTGGAGGGCGAGCAGTTCGCCGGTGTCGCACAGCTCGGTGATGGTCTCCACCCGGGTGACGCCGGCCTGTTCGAAGAGGGCGTCGACGGTGGCGTCCTTGAGGCCGGTGGCGGTGGCGGGGACGGCGTGGCCGGGCGGCAGGCTGCCGGTGTGGCGGGCGCCCTTGACCACGACGACCGGCTTGGCCTGGGCGAGCCGGCGGGCGATCCGGGTGAACTTGCGGGGGTTGCCGAAGGACTCCAGGTAGAGCAGGACGACGTCGGTGGCCGGGTCCTCGGCCCAGTACTGGAGGAAGTCGTTGCCGGAGACGTCGGCGCGGTTGCCGACCGAGGCGAAGGAGGAGATGCCGAGGCCGCGCCGGTGGGCGGCCTCCAGCAGGGCGACGCCGATCGCGCCGGACTGGCAGAAGACGCCGAAGCCGCCGCGCGCGGGCAGCACGGGGGCGAGCGAGGCGTTGAGCGGCCGCTCGGGGTCGGTGGAGATCAGCCCGAAGGCGTTGGGGCCGATCACCCGCATGCCGGCCGCGCGGGCCTGGCGGACCAGGGCGCGCTGGCGGTCGCGGCCCTCGGGGCCGGTCTCGGCGTAGCCGGCGGTGACCACGACCAGGCCCTGGACGCCGTGCGCGCCGCACTCGGCGACCGCCTCGGGGACGGCGGAGGCGGGAACGGCGATCACCGCGAGGTCGACCGGGCCGGGGATGTCCAGGATCGAGCGGTGCACCGGGACGCCGTCCAGCTCGGTGCCGGGCGGCGCACTGCGGTTGACCGCGTACACCGGGCGGTCGTCGGCGGCGAAGCCGGTGAGCAGGTCGCGCAGCAGGGTCCGGCCGACGGTCTGCGGCCGGCGGGAGGCTCCGATCACCGCGACCGAGCGCGGGGTGAGCAGCCGCTGGACGGAGCGGGCCTCGGCGCGGTGCTCGCGGGCCCGCATGACGGCGAGCGAGGCGGCGGTGGGTTCGAGGTCGAACTCCAGGTGGACGACGCCGTCGGCGAAGCTGCGGCGCTGGACGTAGCCGGCGTCGGTGAAGACCTTCACCATCTTGCGGTTCTCCGGCAGCACCTCGGCCTGGAAGCGGCGGATGCCGCGCTCCTGGGCGACGGCGGCGATGTGCTCCAGCAGCGCGGAGGCGACGCCGCGGCCCTGGTGGGCGTCCTGGACCAGGAAGGCGACCTCGGCGTCGGTGCCGGTCTCGGAGGGGCGGCCGTCGTGGTCGATCCGGTCGTAGCGGACGGTGGCGATGAAGCGGTCGCGGACCACGACGGCGAGGCCGACCCGGTCGACGAAGTCGTGGTGGGTGAAGCGGCGCACGTCCTTGTCGGAGAGCCGGGGGTAGGGCGCGAAGAAGCGGAAGTACTTCGACTGGTCGGAGACCTGTTCGTAGAACTCGACCAGGCGGCCGGCGTCGGCGGGGGTGATCGGCCGGATCCGGGCCGTGCCGCCGTCGCGCAGGAGGATGTCGGCCTCCCAGTGCTGGGGGTACTCCGGCTCGTCCTCCGGCTCGGGTCGCACTACCGCAGAGTCGTCCACGACCGTCAGGTTATCCGGCGGCGAGCCGAATGGCGCCGGGCGTGTGTTCACGGCAGGGTGGACAGGGCCCCTGAACGGGGATTATTCGCTGTTTATGACTCTGAAAGAAACAATCACAAGTCCCGAACGCGACGGCTCGGCGGGGTCGCCTGCGTGCAACACTGGTCTAGACAACACGTCCGTATTCCCCCATCACGGCCGTGACCAGCTTCACCGGAAAGGCACGTCTCATGGCTGAGCGCCGCGTCACCATCGGTTGGGCCGAGGGCCTGCACGCCCGTCCCGCCTCCGTCTTCGTCAAGGCCGTCGCGGCCACCGGCGTGCCGATCACCATCGCCAAGCCCGGCGGCAACCCGGTCAACGCCGGCTCCATGCTCGGCCTGCTCGCGCTCGGCGCGCAGGGCGGCGACGAGGTCGTGCTGGCCTCCGACGCCGAGGGCGCCGACCAGGCCCTGGACCGCCTGGCCAAGCTGGTCGCCGAGGGCCTGGACGAGCTGCCCGCCGCGGCCTGAGTCCGCGCCGCACACGCCCGGAGCCCGGGCCCCGTTGGTCGGGGGGCCCGGGCTCCGGTGTGTCCGCGGCCGGTCAGCCGGCCGCGATGGCCCGCAGGATGTCCAGCCGGGCCGCCCGGCGGGCCGGCCGCAGCCCGGCCACCGCGCCCGCGACCAGTCCGGCCACCAGCACCACGGTGAGCTGCAGCGGCGGGACGGCGAAGCTGCCGGTCCCCTCGGTGTCGGCCGCCCGCACCAGCGCCCAGCCAAGGAACGATCCCAGGCCCAGGCCGCCGATCGTGCCGAACATCGCCACCAGCACCGACTCCCAGCGCACCATCGCCCGCAGCTGCCCGCGGGTCTGGCCGACCGCGCGCAGCAGGCCCAGCTCCCTGGTCCGCTCGTGCACCGCGAGGGTCAGCGTGTTGGCGATCCCCAGCAGCGCGATCAGCACCGCGAGCGCCAGCAGCGCGTAGACCACCGAGAGCATGATGTCGACCACCGAGGCCGAGCTCTCGGCGTACTCCGCCCGGGTCTGCACGTCCGGGGCCCCGAACGGCTCCACCGCCTTCTTCACCGCCTCCTTGCCGGCCGACAGCGACACCCCGTCCTTCAGCGCGACCGCCACCAGCGAGTCGGTGTCCTGGCCCTTGTGCGGGGCCCAGGCCTCCCGGGTGATCAGGTAGTCGCCGGCCAGCTCGCCGCCCTGGTAGAGCGCCTTCACGGTGAACGACGACTCGGCGCCGTCGCTGAACCGCAGCGGGACGGCGCTGCCCACCTGCCAGCCCTGCTTCTCCGCCTCGCTCCGGGAGACCGCCAGGCCGTCGGTGCCCAGCTGGAGCGAACCGTCCACCCGGCCGAGGTCGACGATGCCGGCCAGCCTGGCCGGATCGGTGACGTCCAGGGTCCGGCCGTGGCCGTCCACCCGGGCCACCCCGCGGCCGAGGCCCACGCTGCCGCTCACCTCGGGCAGCGCGCCGACCGCGTCCGCCAGCTTGGGGCTCAGCCCGCCGCCGCGGAAGCCGCCGGTGGAGACCGCGAGGTCCCCGGCGAAGGTCCGGCTCACCGTGTCGTCCATGGTCGCCTTGATCGACGCGCCGAAGACGGTGAACAGCGAGACCACCGTGACCCCGATCATCAGCGCGCTGGCCGTGGCCGCCGTCCGCTTCGGGTTGCGGGCCGCGTTGCGCTCGGCCAGCACGCCCGGCATGCCGCGCAGCCGCGGCAGCGGGGCGCCCAGCAGCCGCACCACGAAGGTCGCGAACACCGGGCCGAGCACCACCACGCCGAGCAGCGTCGTCACCGCCCCGCCCGCGGTCAGCCCGACCGACGGGCCGTCGGTCGCGCCGATCACCGTGCCGGCCACCCCGGCCGCCACCAGCAGCGCGCCGGTGATCCAGCGGATCCGGCCGGCCCGGCCGTCCGCCGCGCCGTCCACCGCCACCGCCCGCATCGCGGCCAGCGGAGCCGTCCGGCCGGCCCGCACCGCCGGGGCGACCGCCGAGGCGACCGCCGTGACCGTTCCGACCAGCAGCGGCAGCGCCACCGAGACCGCGCCGATCACCAGGCCGCCGGTCGGCAGGTTGAAGCCGATCACCTTGAACAGCGACTTCAGCCCCGCCGCCACCCCGATCCCGCCGAGCAGGCCGGCCACCGAGGCGGCCACGCCGACCGCCACCGCCTCCGCCAGGGTCGCCGCCAGCACCTGGCCGCGCGCCGCGCCCAGCGCCCGCAGCAGCGCGTTCTCCCTGGTCCGCTGGGCCACCACGATGGCGAAGGTGTTGTGGATGGTGAAGGTCGCCACCAGCAGGGCGATGCCCGCGAAGACCAGCAGCAGGGTGGTGAACATGGTCAGGAAGCGGCTGGACACCTGCTGGGTGGCCTCCTCGCTGACCTTCGTCCCGGTCACCGCCTCCAGCCCGGCCGGCAGCTTCGCCGACAGCGCCGCCACCAGCTCCTGCTGGGAGACGCCGCCCTCGGCGCGGAACTGGATCGAGGTGGCCTGGCCCTGCCCCTTCGGGGTCAGGTAGCGCTCGGCGTCCTCCAGGGTCAGCCCGGTCCAGGTGTTCTGGCCCATGCCGTCGGCCTCGGCGCCGAAGGTCGCGATGCCGACGATCGTCACCGTCACCGGGTCGGGGGCGCGCAGGACGGTCGTGTCGCCCAGCTTCAGGTCGCCGGCCTTGGCCGCGCCCCGGTTGATCACCGCCTCGCCCGGCCGCTGCGGCGCCCGGCCCTCGGCCAGCCGGTACGGGTTGAGCCCGCTGTCCGGCTGCCAGTAGCCGGCCAGGGTGGGCGGCCCCTGGCCGCCCACCGCCTTGCCGTTCTTGCCGATCAGCTGGCCGGAGCCCTGGATCGCCGGCTCGGCGGCCGCCACCCCGGGCACCTGGCGCAGCCGGTCGGCCAGCGCCAGGTCCACCGGGGCCCGGACGCCGCCGAAGGTGTTCTCGGTGTCCATCACGTCGGCGCTGCGCACCACGGCGTCGGTGCCGCGGTTGGCGTCGGCGAACAGCGTGTCGAAGCTCCCGCGCAGGGTGTCGCCGAGCACCAGCGTGCCGGACAGGAAGGCCACCCCGAGCAGGATCGCGGTGAACGTCCCGGCCAGCCGCCGCTTGTGCGCGGCCAGCGAGCGAAGGCTGATCCGCAGGGTGGCGGTGGCGCTGCTGCTCATGACCGGACGCCTCCCCGTCCGGCCGCGGGGGCGTGGTCGAAGGCCTTCATCCGGTCCAGCACCCCGGCCGGGGTGGGCCGCTCCATCCGGTCCACCAGGCGGCCGTCGGCGAGGAAGAGCACCTCGTCCGCGTAGCCGGCGGCGGTCGGGTCGTGGGTGACCATCACCACCGTCTGGCCCATCTCGTCCACCGCGCGGCGCATCAGCTCCAGCACCTCGGCGCCGGTGCGGGAGTCCAGGTTGCCGGTCGGCTCGTCCGCGAAGACCACCTCGGGGCGGCCGGCCAGCGCCCGGGCCAGCGCGACCCGCTGCTGCTGGCCGCCGGAGAGCTCGCTCGGCCGGTGGTCGAGCCGCTCGCGCAGCCCGACCGCGTCGATCAGGGTCTCCACCCACCCCCGGTCCACCTCGCCGCCGGCCAGGTCGACCGGCAGCGTGATGTTCTCCCGGGCGGTGAGCACCGGCACCAGGTTGAAGGACTGGAAGACGAAGCCGATCCGCTCCCGGCGCAGCAGGGTCAGCCGGCGGTCGCTGAGGTTCTCCAGCTCGGTGTCGCCGATCATCGCGGTGCCGGCGGTCAGCCGGTCCAGCCCGGCCGCGCAGTGCAGCAGGGTGGACTTGCCGGAGCCGGACGGCCCCATGATCGCGGTGAGCCGGCCGGCCGGGAAGCCGACGGTCACGTGGTCCAGGGCGCGCACCTCGGTGCGGCCCAGCCCGTAGACCTTGACCGCCTCGGTGACCCGGGCGGCCATCCGGTCCGTCCCGACCAGGTCGAGCACCGGGAACGCGCTCACTTGGCACCGCCCTGGCCCGGCTTGGTGTCGTCCGGGCCCTGCAGGTGCTCGATCAGGGTGTCCCGGCGGGTGCGGTACTCCTCCTCGCCGATCTCACCGTCGGCGTACCGGCGGGCCAGGCTCGCCAGCGGGCCCTCGGGACCGCCCGGCCAGCCGCCGCGCCAGCCCGGGCCGCCGCCCCACGGGCCGCCCCACTGGCCGGCCCACGGCGGGCCCCACGGCCCGCGCCGGCCCCAGCCGCGGCGGCGCAGCACGGTGAACAGGGTGACCAGGACGAGCAGCCAGAACAGCGGGAAGAGCAGGAACCACGGGCCCGGCCCGCCCCCGTTCCACGGGCCCCAGCCGTCCCGGCAGATCGTGTCGGCGAGCAGTGCGGTGCTCTGCATGTCATTCAACTCCTCGGTGAGCCCCGCGGGTTCGGACGGGGGCCTGGCGCCGGCCGCGGACCGTTCCCGAGGCCACCACGAGGGTCCCGCCGAGGAGGGGCCCGGCGCGTCCTCCGGGGAGCGGCACCGGGGGTACGACGCGGGGAGTACGGGCCGGGGGCGGCGCTGCTCCGGCCCCGGTGGCACGGGCCGGAGGCCGCCGCCCCGGAGGCCGGCGGGCGGGTCAGAGCCAGCCGGGGCGGACCAGCCCGGACTCGTAGGCGAGGACGACCAGTTGGGCGCGGTCGCGGACGCCGAGCTTCACCATGGCGCGGCTGACGTGGGTCTTCGCGGTGAGCGGGCTGACCACCAGGCGGCGGGCGATGTCGTCGTTGCTCAGGCCCATGCCGACCAGGGTGAGCACCTCGCGCTCCCGGTCGGTGAGCGCGGCGAGCAGCCGCCCGCTCGCGGCGGGCTCCCGGGAGCGGCTGGCGAACTCGTCCACCAGCCGCCGGGTCACGCCCGGGGAGAGCAGCGAGTCGCCCACGGCGGCGACCCGCACGGCCCGCAGCAGGTCGGCGGGTTCGGTGTCCTTGGCCAGGAAGCCGGCCGCGCCCAGCCGCAGCGCCTCGAAGATGTACTCGTCCAGTTCGAAGGTGGTCAGCACGACCACCCGGACGCCGGCCGGCTCGGGCCGGGCGCAGATCCGCCGGGTGGCCTCCAGGCCGTCGGTGCCGGGCATCCGGATGTCCATCAGCACGACGTCCGGGCGCAGCTCCTCCGCCAGCCGGACGGCCGCCTCGCCGTCGTCGGCCTCGCCGACCACCTCGATGTCGGGCTGGGCGTCGAGCAGCGCCCGGAAGCCCGCCCGGACCAGGACCTGGTCGTCCGCCAGCAGTACTCGGATCATCCCGACCGCCCCTTCTCGCTCGCCCTGCCCGACCCCGCCGGGTCGGGCAGCCAGGCCCGCACCCGGAAGCCGCCGCCGTGCGGTCCGGCGGTCAGCTCCCCGGCGAAGGCCGCGGCCCGCTCGCGCATGCCGATCAGGCCGTTGCCGGAGCCGCCGCCGTCGCCGCCGGCGGCCGGGCCCGGGTCGTCCACCCGGAGCAGCAGCCCGTCCGGGGAGGACCAGTCCATCAGAACGGTGGCGGTGCGCGCCGCCGAATGGCGGATGACGTTGGTGAGCGCCTCCTGGACGATCCGGAAGGCGGCCAGCTCCACCTGGGCGGAGAGCGGCCGGGCCGGGCCGGTCGCCTCGACCGTGACGGTGAGCCCGGCGTGGCCGGCCTGGGTGACCAGCTCGGGCAGCCGGGCGAGGCCGGGGGCGGGGGTGCGCGGGGCCTGGCCGTCCGGGCCGCGCAGGGTGCCGAGCACCTGGCGGACCTCGCCCAGCGCCTCCTTGCTGGTCGCCTTGATGACCGTCAGCGCGGTGCGGACCTGCTCGGGGTGCTCGTCGATGAGCTCCAGGGCGACCCCGGCCTGGAGGTGGATCACCGAGATCGAGTGGGCCAGGATGTCGTGCAGTTCGCGGGCCATCCGCAGCCGCTCCTCGGCGGCCCGGTGCTCCTCCGCCTGCCGCCGGGCCAGCCGTCGGGCGGCCAGCTGCTCGCCGCGGGTGCGCATGATCTCGGCGCCGGCCAGGATCAGCAGCAGCCAGGCCGCCGCCCCGGCCTCCTGCCACCAGTTGGGGCCGGGCCCGGGCGCGCGCTGCCAGTCGTGCGGCAGCAGGTGGGAGCTGGCCAGGTGGACCAGGTAGCCGACGCCGAGGGAGATCCAGGCCCAGCGGCGGCGGCCCCGGGCGAGCGCGCCGTAGACGGCGACGCCGAGGCTGAAGAACACCGGTCCGTAGGGGTAGCCGGCCAGCAGGTAGCCGGTGGTGACGGCGGTGACGGCGGCCACCACCGGGCCGGGGTAGCGGTCGCGCAGCAGGAGCAGGGCGGGGCCGAGCAGCAGCAGGGCGTACCCGGCGGCGTCCAGCGCGGCCCGGTCCGGCTGCTGGTGGGCGGCGGCGGTGGAGCCGACCAGCTGGACCAGCGCGACCAGGAGCGCGGAGAACCGCGTCCAGGCCGGCCTGGTCCAGGGCGGTCCGCCGTACGCGTCGTGATCGGTGCTCATGGACAGGGGAGGGTCACCGCCCCGGCGCCGCGGCGGGGCGGCCGGTGCGCGCGGCGCGGGCCTCGGCGGCGAGCCGCCGGCCGCGCTTGGTCATCCCCCAGGGCTTGACCACGGAGAGCACGGTGGCGAACAGGTAGATGGTCAGGGCCACCGAGGGCGCGATGACCAGGACGTGCGGGGCGCGGCCGTCCGGCGGGACGGTCCCGGCGGCGACCTGTCCGGCCGCGTCGTGGATGAAGGCGCGCAGCGCGAAGATCGAGGCCAGGGTGGCGGCCAGGGTGAGCCAGAACTTGGTGGCGACCCACCGGTGGCGCAGCAGGCCCCAGGTGGTGCCGAGGGACAGCAGCACGCCGGAGAGCAGCGAGAGCAGGCTGACCGGGATCAGCAGCCAGTCGGCGAAGATCCGCTGGGCCAGGTAGGCGGCGCGCACGGTGTCGGGGTCGTCGGAGAAGCGGCCGGCGATGCCGAGGGCGAGCACGCCGGCGGTCAGGCCGAGCCAGCCGACCGAGCAGGCGACGTGCACGACCAGCCAGACCCGGCGGGCGTGCCGGGGCAGCCGCAGGCGTCCGGCGCGGTCGGCCGGGGGCCCGTCGGGAGCCGTCGGGGCCGCGGGCGGCTCCCCCGCGGCGGACCCGGACGGGGGCGCGGGGGTGTCGGCGGCGGGCGGACCAGGAGGTGTGGGCATCGGCTGTGCTCCGGAGGGCGAGGGGCGACGCGGGCCACGGGCCGGCGGCCACCGGGGTGGATGGTGTGCGGCCGCCGGCCCACGGCTTGGGTGATCCGCAGGATCACTCCCCACTCTGCCCGGTCCGCGGGGGCCGGGCATCGCACTGCGGGAGTAGGTGGCCGTACCACCCGTTGAGTACGAACGGCGGCGGCGCGGGCCGCGGTCGGCGGCCGGTTCGGGGCGGGCGGCCGGTGGACGATCGGTGGGCGGTGGGCGGTGGGCGGTCGGTGGACGGTCGGTGGGCGGTCGGTCAGTACGCGATCTCGACGACCGCGCGGCGGGCGTCCGGGTCGCCGAGCGCGCCGACCAGGTAGTGCGCGAGGTCGGCCCGGGATATCGACCAGGCCCCGGGCAGCCTCCGCCCGGCGGCCGTGCGGTAGCGGCCGCGGGCCCGGCCGCCGGTGAGCCGGGCGGCCCGGACCAGCGTCCAGTCCAGCTCGGTGTCGGCCAGCAGCATCCGCTCCATCCGCTCCATGTCGGCGTACGGCCGGCGGAGCATCGGGTGCAGCACCCAGGAGGTGAGCGCGCGCCGCAGCGGGGCGGCGCTCCAGGGCGTCGGGCTCATGCTGGTGGTGGAGACGCAGAGCACCCGGGCCACTCCGGCCGCGTGCATGGCCTCGATGATGTGGCCGGTGCCGGCCGAGTAGACGGTGGTGGCGGCCCGGCTGTAGCCGATGCCGAGTGCGGAGACCACCGCGTCCGCGCCCTCGACGGCACGGGCCACCGCCTCCGGGTCGAGCACGTCGCCCTGCCGGATGGTGGTCGGCCGGGCGTCGACCAGGGCCAGCGGGTCGCGGGCGAAGGCGACGGTGGAGTGCCCGGCCGCGGCGGCCAGCTCCAGGAAGTGGCGGCCGGTACCGCCGGTCGCGCCGAAGACGACGATGTTCACGGTGCGTTTCCCCCTCGGTCGGTCCGCTCAGCGGCGGCGGTGGCCCGCCGGCGCGCGGCCGGCCCGCGCCGCGGACGTGCCGCGGGCGGGCCGGCCTCCGCCGGGGGTCATCAGTTGGCCACCTCGACGCGCCGGCCGAAGGTGGCCGGGTCATCCAGATGGGTGACGATGTAGTCGGCGACGTTCGCCCGGGCGACGCGCGAGGCCTTCGGGATGTGGCCGCCCACCACCGCCTGGTAGTTGGGCGTGGCCGGGCCGTCGGTCAGCATCGGCACCCGGAGGATCGTCCAGTCCAGCGGGCTGGCCTCGACCTCGTCCTCCATCCGGCCGAGGTCGAGGTGGATGTTCCGGTAGACCCGGTCCACCACGAACTCGGCGACGAAGCGCTGCATCGCCGGCAGGTGCTTGGTCTCCAGGCCCGCCGAGGACATCGTGACCAGCCGGCGCACCCCGCCGGCCCGGGCGGCCGCGATGACGTTGCGCACGCCCTCGGAGAAGACCGTCGTGGTGGTGCGGCTGGTCACGCCCAGCGCCACCACCACGGCGTCCTTGCCCTCCAGCGGGGCGTTCAGCGAACCGACGTCGAACACGTCGCCGCGCACCTTGGTCAGCCGCTCGTGCTCGACCGGCAGCTTGGCCGGGTCGCGCAGCAGGGCGGTGACGCCGTGCTTGTTCTCCAGGGCCTTCTCGACCAGCAGCCGACCGGTCCGGCCGGCCGCTCCCACCACGACGATCTCCATGACTTTCCTCCTTGCCGGGGCCGGCGGCAACTGTCCGCCGCCGGCCGTGAGTTGACCTTCTCCTACACCGACGGTTCCTACCGTAGGGAAAAGGCGAGCAGAGCGCCGCCCGAGGCGCTGGGGTACTGCGGGTAGTACGCCGCCTGGACGTAGAGCATGCCGTCGGCGACCACCGCGCCGCCGCCGCCGGAGAGCGCCGTGCCGTGCGCCGGCACGCCGTTGACCGTGGTGAAGTCGCGGACCACGTCGTACTGCCAGAGCACCGCGCCGGTGCTCGCCGAGAAGATCCGTATCTTGCCGTCCGCGCCGCCCTCGTAGACCAGGCCGCGGCTGGCGCTCACCGCGGGGGTGAAGGCCCGCTGGCAGAGCTCCGGGTTGGCGGCCGCGCCGCCCCACTGGCAGCCGTCGGCCGGGCTCTCGGTCTGCCAGAGGATCGCGCCGGTCGCCGGGTCGAGCGCGTACAGGGTGCCGGGGTTGGCGAACCAGGTCGCGACGTAGAGGCGGGTGCCGTCGTAGCTGGTGCCCCACTGGATGCCCGAGCTGCCGCCCTTGGTGTTGGGGTCGGCGACCACCGCGCGCTCCCACACCTTGGCGCCGGTCAGCGCGTCGTAGACGTGGTAGACGCCGTTCTTCTGGCCGATGCCGATCACCCGGCGGTCGCCGATGCTGAAGACGTTGGCGCTGGCGCCGAAGTCCCAGTCGTGGTCGGTGCCGTTGGCCTTGCTGGGGCAGTAGGCGTCGGCGCCGGGGATGCCGCAGGCGACCGTGAAGGTGTCCGGGAAGACCTCCTGGGAGCGCCAGCGGACGTCACCGGTGGCGGCGTCCAGGGCGAGCACCGAGTCGGTGTCGCCGGCCGCTCCGGAGTAGTTCTGGCCGGTCCCGACGTAGATGGTGCCGCTCTCCCGGTCGACCACCGGCGAGCTCCAGACGGCGACGCCGGAGGGCTCGTAGCGGGCGGCGCCGTTCGGCCAGGTGCCGACCTGCTGCGGCTGGGGGGTGGTCCAGTGCCGCCAGGCCGGCTGGCCGGAGGCCGCGTCGACGGCGACGACCGAGCCGCGGAAGGTGCAGCAGGGGTAGGTCAGGTCGAAGGTCGCGCCGGACTCCTTGCTGGAGACGCCGACGTAGACCTTGCCGTTGTGGACCAGCGGCGAGCTGGTGATCTGGGCCTGCGGGTGCTGGTCGAGCTTCAGCGACCAGCGCAGCGCCCCGGTCCAGCGGTTGAGCGCGTAGAGGTAGCCGCGGTTGTCGCCGAAGTAGACCGTGTTGCCCTCGACGGCCGGGCTGCTGCGCACCGGGTCGGGGCTGGTGGCCGAGTGGGCGCCGGCCACCGGGGCGACGTCGAAGGTCCAACGGGTCGCGCCGGTCCGGGCGTCCAGGGCGTGGAAGGTGCCCTCGACGCCGCCGACGTACAGGGTGCCGTCCACCACGGCGGGCTGGCTGCCCAGGTAGACGCCCGGGACCTTCGCGTGGCCGAAGGCCCACTTCAGGTCGAGGTCGCCGACGGTGGCCGGGGTGATCCGGTACTCCTGGCCGTTGAACCGGCTGCCGGCCGGGTCGGCCTGCCAGCTGGTCCAGTTGCCGGAGCGCGGGCGGGCCTCGGTGTCCTCGGCGCCGGCGCCGTTGGTGGCGACGAGCAGCACGAGGGAGGTCAGCAGGGCCACCAGACCGGTGCCGAAGCCGGCTGTCCGGTGCCGTCCGGGATGGGACACGTGGATCAACTCCTCGATGAGGGCGAGTGGTTCACGTACGGTCCGGAGTGCCGGCCAGGCCGGCGGCGGCCTCCGCGTGGGAGAGGACGGCGGCGCAGTCCAGCTCGCCGAGGCCGGCCTCGGCGGCGGCGACGAGGGTGTGGTGGGTGGCGTCGCAGACGGGGGTGGCGACGCCCAGGCGGTCCGCCTCGGCGGTGGCCAGCCGGAGGTCCTTGCGCATGAGGTCGAGCCGGAACTGCGGCTCGCCGTAGGCCCGGCGGCGCATCACACCGGCCTTGTAGCGCATCACCGGCGAGCTGAAGCCGCTCTCGCTGATCATCGACAGGGCGAGCTCGCGGTCGATGCCGGCCCGCTGGGCCAGCGTCACGGACTCGGCGAGCACCTGCATCTCGACGCCCATCAGCACGTTGAGCATGACCTTGGCGGTGGCGCCGAGGCCGCTCGGGCCGAGGTGGCGGATCTCCTTGGCGAGCGGCTCCAGCACGGCGCCCAGCCGCTCGAAGGCCTCGGCGGATCCGCCGACCATGAAGCGCAGTTCGCCGTCCTTGGCGTGCCGGCCGTTGCCGATGATGCAGGCGTCGACGGAGCTGCGGCCGCGACCGGCGACCCGCTCGGCCACCGAGCGGGCGAAGTCCGGGGAGACGGTGCTGGTGTCCATCACGATGCCGTGCGCGGGCAGGGTCTCCAGCACCCCGCCGGCGCCGAACAGCTGCTCCTCGACGGCCGCCTCGGAGGCGAGGCTGAGCAGCACCACGTCCACCCCCGCGGCCAGTTCGGCCGGGGTGGCGGCGACCTCCGCGCCGCGGGCGGCGAACGGCGCGGTGCGCTCGGGGGTGCGGTTGTGGACCACGATCCGGTGGCCCCGGTCGAGCAGCCGGGAGGCCATCCCGCCGCCCATCACGCCGAGACCGATGACACCGATCCTGGTCGCCGGAGGTATGCCGGGGGCGGCGGGCGGGAGGTCCCGGGAGAGTGCACGCCGCCGGCTGGGTATGTCGGCCATGGAGTCGACCCGCTTCCTGGTGGGCTGGTCGCGCCGGGGATCCCGGCGCTCGGAGTGCGGCGGGGAAGGCCGTGCCAGACACCCCGCCCCACCGCGGCCGGGGTGCCGACTACCCGTCCAGCCTAGCGGGTGAACACTCACTCCGCGACGGCTTCCGACGTCCGTTTCGAGCCGTATCGATGGCTGAGGCTCCGTCAACTCCCTTTCCGGACAGCCTCCTCCCCCACCGCCGGGGGTAACGATGGGGGAGGAGGAGCTGCGGGGACGGGGCGCCGGTCCGGACGGCCGGCGCGCTCCGGACGACGGCCGTCAGCCGGCCGCGGTCTCCGGTCGGCCGCCGGCCGCGGGGCCGGGCTGGGCACCCGGGCCGCCCTGCTGCTGGCCGGCCTGGCCCGCCGGGGCGCCCTGGCCCTGGCCCTGCCACTGGCCGCCGCCGGGGCCGCCCTGGCCCTGGTGTTGGCCACCGGGTCCACCGGGACCGCCCTGGCCGCCGGGACCCTTGCCCCCGGGCGCGCCCATCGGCGCCCGCATCGGCCGCTCCTGGAGGAAGACCACCACCAGGGCGCCGATCAGCGCGATGACCATGCCGATCAGGTAGACCACGTGCAGGGACTCGGCCAGCGCGGCGGCGACACCGTCGCGCACCGGCGGCGCCTGCGCCCGGACCTTGGCCGGAGCGGTCAGCAGGCCGTCCGTGCCGAGCCGCGCCAGGGCGTCGGCCGGCACCTTCTTGGGCAGCCAGTCGCGCAGCTGCGAGTTGAGGATGGCGCCGAAGATGGTGACGCCCATGGCGCCGCCGAGCGAGCGGAAGAAGTTCGCCGCCGCCGTCGCCACGCCCAGCTGCCGCATCTCGACGGAGTTCTGCACCGCCACGATGAGCACCTGGGTGACCAGGCCGAAGCCGATGCCGAAGACCGCCAGGAAGAGGCCGGCGGAGACCTCCGAGGAGTCCGCCTTGAGCGTCGACATCAGGTAGAGGCCGACCGCCATGACCAGCAGGCCCACGATCGGGAAGAGCTTGTACTTGCCGGTCTTCTCGACGACCTTGCCGGAGAGCGTCAGGCTGGCCACGGTGGCGAGCATCATCGGGACCAGCAGCAGGCCCGACTCGGTGGCGCTGTCCCCGTTGGCGACCTGGAGGAAGAGCGGGGTGTAGACGGTCGCCACGAAGAGCGAGACCGAGGTGAGGAAGAGGCCGAGGGTGGCCACCAGGACCACCGGGTCCTTGAACAGCGCCAGCGGGACGACCGGCTCGGCGGCCCGGTTCTCCTGCCAGACGAACGCGGCGAGCAGCGCCGCGGCGAGCACCAGCAGGCCGATGATCTGCACCGAGCCCCAGGAGTACTGGTCGCCGGCCCAGACCGAGACCAGCAGCACCGAGACGATGGCGCCGCTGAGCAGCGCCGAGCCGAGGTAGTCCAGCTGCTTCTGCTGCTTGTTGACCGGCAGCTTCAGCACCGAGGTGACGATCACCAGCGCGACCACGCCGATCGGCAGGTTGATGTAGAAGATCCACGGCCAGGACAGGTGGTCGACGAAGGCGCCGCCGATCAGCGGGCCGACCACGCCGGCGAGCACGAAGCAGGACTGCGCGTAGCCCTGCCACTTGCCGCGCTCGCGCGGCGGCACCAGCTCCGCGATGAGCGCCATCGCCAGCGCCATCAGACCGCCCGCACCGAGCCCCTGGAGGGTGCGGAAGCCGATCAGCTGGCCGATGTTGCCGGAGATCCCGGACAGCGCGGAGCCGAGCAGGAAGATCGTGATGGCCGACTGGAACATCAGCTTGCGGCCGTAGAGGTCGCCCAGCTTGCCCCAGAGCGGCGTGGCCGCGGTGGCGGCCAGCATGTAGGCGGTGACGACCCAGGACAGGTGGGTCACGCCGCCGAGGTCACCGGCGATGGTCGGCAGGGCCGTCGCCACGATCGTCTGGTCCAGAGCTGCCAGGAACATGGCAAGCACCAGGGCGGCGAAGATCGTCAAGAAGGTTTTACGTGGCACTTCCGGGGCGGGTGCAGCGTACGGGGCGCTCATGGGGTACTCCTCGAGGAGGCGCTCGCCGGCTCGGAGTCCTTGCTCCGAGCTTGAATTCGTATAGACTATACAATCAAAATTAGCCGTCAAGAGCCAACGTCAAGGGTGGCCACCGGCCACCCGGAGGGGCAGCTAACGATGAGTCAACTCCAGGGAAAGATCGCTCTCGTGACCGGTTCTACCTCGGGCATGGGGGCGGCCGCGGCGGCCGCGCTCGCCGCCGCGGGGGCGCACGTGGTGGTCTCCGGCCGCCGCGCCGAGCTGGGCAACGCCGTCGTGGAGCGGATCCGCGAGAAGGGCGGACAGGCGGAGTTCATCGCCGCCGACGTCACCGTCGAGGATGACGTCGCCCGCCTGGTGGGTACCACGGTCGAGCGACACGGCCGACTGGACATCGCCTTCAACAACGCGGGCGGCGGCGGGGCGTTCGGCCCGCTGGACCGGGTCCCGGCCGAGGCCTTCGCCCAGGTGATCGCCGTCAACCTGACCGGCACCTACCACTCGCTCAAGCACGAGATCGCCGCGATGCGGGCGAACGGCGGCGGCAGCATCATCAACAACGCCTCCACCGCCGGCGTCCAGGGCACCGCCTTCGGCCTGGGCGCGTACACCGCGGCCAAGCACGGGGTGGTCGGCCTGACCCGGGCCACCGCGCTGGAGGCCGGCCCGGCCGGGATCCGGGTGAACGCGCTGATCACCGGGCCGGTCGACACCGAGGACTTCCGGCAGCGGGTCGGCGGCCAGCCGGGTGCGCTGGAGCGGGCCGGGGCGGCCACCGCGCTGGGGCGGATCGCGACCGAGGAGGAGGTCGCCAACGCGGTCGTCTTCCTCGCCGGCGACGCGGCCGGCTTCATCACCGGCTCGCTGTTCGGGCTGGAGGGCGGCATGACGGCCGGCGTCACGGCCGGGACGATGGGGCGGCCGGGCGGCGCCCCGGGCCAGGGCGGTCCCGGCGCGGGCGGCCCCGGCCGTCCGGGTGCGGGCGGTCCGGGTGCTCCGGGTGCTCCGGGTGCTCCGGGTGCTCCGGGCGCGGGCCGCCCCGGCGCGAACTGACCGGAACGCGGTCCCGCCCGGGCGCGTACCATTGCCAGCCAACCACCCCCGGGATACTTTTTCGGCATGCTCGTAAAAACCACGAGAAACACCGAAGAGTTCATCTCCGAATCCGGTGAGTGGATTGCCGGCAACCCCGTCGAGAATTCCATCCTGCTGACGATGATGGCGGGGGCGAAGTTCCGCCCGCCGACCGCCCCGCCGATCACCTGGAGCCGGGTCGAGGACCCGGACTCGGGCGCGGCGCCGGTGGTCGGCGTGGCGGCCTTCACCGCGCCGCACCTGGTCGTGCTGAGCGGGATGCCGGCCGCCGCGGCGGCCGCCCTCGGCGCCGAACTGGGCGCCGGACCGGACCTCCTGCCCGGCGTGATCGGGCCGGACGCGGCGGCCGCGGCGTTCGCCGCCGCCTGGTCCGGGGCCACCGGCCGGCCCGCCCGCCCCGACCGCCGCGAACAGGTGCTCCGGCTGGACGGCGCACCGCTGCCGCTCGGCCGCCCGGCGCCGTCCGGGCAGACCAGGGCGGCCGCGGCCGACGAGTCCGAGCTGTTCACCGACTGGTGCCTGGCGGCCGCGCACGGCGCCGGGCTCAGCCGGGAGACCGCCGCGCGGTCGGTCCAGGGGCAGATCGCCGGCGGTCTGCTGCGGGTCTGGGAGGACGACGGCCGCGCCGTCGCCATCCTCGGCCGGACCGCCACCGTCGCGGGCGTCGTGCGGTACAACCCGATGTACGTCCGGCCCGAGATCCGCCGGGGCGGCTACGGCCGGGCGCTGCTCGCCGAGGTGCTGGCCGAGGTGCACGGCGGGGAGCGGCCGCCGGTCGGCCTGGCCGTCACCGCCGAGGGGAACAGCGCCATTCGGGCGCTCTTCGAGTCGTTCGGGTTCCGGCCGTCCGGCGGCCTCGCGGAATTCCGCTTCGACTGACCGGAACCGCCCCCGGGAAATTCACCGGCGCAGCCCGGGGAAATAGCAAGGGGCCCGGATCCGCGAGGGATCCGGGCCCTTTTCCGTGCTTCTCCGGAATTCCGCCCGAGCGGTTCCGGAGGAATCCCCCGGAACCGGCCGCGCTCAGTCCAGCGGGTCGGGGTCCGGCACGGCCTCCAGCAGCGAGAAGGCCGTCCCGGTCGGCACCACCCGGTTCAGCCGGTAGCCGCCGCGCCGGAAGACCTCGGCGAACTGCGCCTCGGTGCGCACCTCACCGCTCATGGTGACCAACATGACCAGGTCGAAGTTCTTCACGAACCGCGGCACGCCCTCCCGGTGCACCAGCTCGGCCGCGACGAAGCGGGAGCCCGGCGAGGCCTCGCGGCACCGGCGCAGCAGCCGGACCAGCGCCTCGTCCGGCCAGGAGTGCCAGACCTGCTTGGTGACGTAGGCGCCGATCCCGGCCGGGACCCCGGCGAAGAAGTCGACCGGCTGGAACTCCAGCCGGCCCTGCTCGGCCAGCTTGGCGACGTCCGGCTGGGTGCGGGCCTGCTCGATCACGCCGGGCAGGTCGGCCAGCACGCCGCGGCCGACCTCCTCGTAGGCGTTCAGGATCGCGGCCAGGTAGGTGCCCTGCCCGCCGCCGAGGTCGCAGACCGTGCCGGCCCGGGCGAAGTCGGGGTACGCGGAGACCAGGGCGTCGGCGAGCGCGTCGGTGAAGTCGGTCATCGCCTGGTTGAAGGTCGCGGCGGCGCCCGGGTTGCGCTGCAGCCAGGGCCAGAGCGCGGTGCCGTGCACCTTCTCGAAGCCGGGCCTGCCGGTTTCCAGGCTGTGGTCCAGCGCGCCCCAGGAGGACCAGAGCCACTCGGCGCCGACCATCCGGGCCATCGCGTCCATCGACCCCGGCACACCGGGGCGGAGCAGCTCGGACAGCTCGGTGTTGGCGAAGACGCCGGGCTCGGTCTCCTCGAAGACGCCGTCCTCGGCGAGCAGCGCGAGCACCTTGGCCAGCGGTCCCGCGGCCACCCCGGCGCGCTCGGCGAGTTCGGCGGCCGGCAGCGGGCCCTCGGTGAGCAGCTCGGCGATCTTGAACTCGGCGGCCAGGGCCAGGCAGCGCGGGGTGGACGGGAACATCAATTCGGAGAGGAACACCGCGCCGGCCGAGGCAGGGGCGGTCTGGGGAACGGCGGTCATGGGGTGAGGCCTCCCTGCGGGGACCGGGCCGGGGGCGGACGGCGCCCCGGGCCCGAGCGGTCAGCGGTCATGGGTGGGCGGGCCTGACGGGCCCGCGCCGGGCGGCCCTGGACGGGCCGGGACCGCCCGGCGTTCGCACGGGGCCGGGCCTCAGCCCAGCAGGGCGAAGGCGAAGCCGCCGCCCGGGTTGGCCATGAACTTGTTGGTCGGCGGGATCTCCCCGCCGGCGGCGACGCCCACCGCCGGGCCGGCCAGCGCGATCCGGGTCGGGGTCGGGACGATCTGGACCTGCCCGGCGGCCAGCTGGCCCCAGTTGTTCCAGCCCCAGCCCTGCACCGAGCCGTCGGCCAGCAGCGCCAGCGCGTGCCCGCCGTTGCCGGGGGCCGCGTCGGTGCCGCCGCCGCCCGCCGCGATCGTCTTGACGCCGGTCAGGCCGGGTACCGGGGCCGGCACCGCGCGGTCGGCGGTGGTGCCGTCGCCGAGCTGGCCGCCGTCGTTGAGGCCCCAGGCCCAGACGGTGCCGTCGGCCAGCAGCGCCACCGTGTGGTGGTAGGCGCCGACCAGCTGGGAGACCGCGTGCAGGCCGGCGATCTTCTGCGGGGCGGCGCGGTCGACGGTGGTGCCGTCGCCGAGCTGGCCGCGGTCGTTGAAGCCCCAGACCGAGGCGGTGCCGTCGGCGTGCACGACCAGGCTGTGGCCGCCGCCGGCGCTCATCCGGACGGCCGGCTCCAGCCCCTCGACCGCGGCCGGGCGCGGCCGGCAGGCGAAGGAGGCGGTCATGTAGGAGCGGACGATCCGGCCCTCGCGGGTCGAGCCGGGGCCGTCGCCGAGCTGGCCGCGGTCGTCGCGGCCCCAGGACCAGACGGTACCGTCGGCCTTGAGCGCCAGGTTGTGGGCGCCGCCGACCGCCAGGTCGACGACGTCCTCCAGGCCCTCGACCCGGACCGGGACGGGCTGCACGCCGAAGTTGGCCTCACCGAGCGCGCAGAAGAAGCCGGCGCCCCAGGCCCAGACGGTGCCGTCCTCCAGCAGGGCGGCGCTGTGGCCGCCGCCGGCGCCGGCCGTGCGGACCCGGCCGGGCAGGCCGACGGTGCGCACCGGGGTCGCCCGGTTCTCGGTGGAGCCGTCGCCGAGCTGGCCGAAGGCGTTGCGGCCGAAGCCCCAGAGCTCGCCGTCGCCGGTGACGGCCAGCGCGTGGCCGCTGCCGGCCGCCACCCTGACGACGTTCTCCAGGCCCTTGATCTCCTGCGTGGTGCTCCGGCTGACGGTGCCGCCGTCGCCGAGCTGGCCGTTGGTGTTGTCACCCCAACTGCTGATGATGCCTGCCATGGTGATGCGACCTCTCGATCGTCGGGGGGGGCGGTCAGGCCCAGAACTGGTCGACGGCGTACTGGTCCTCGGGGTAGGTCCAGAACTCGGCGATCAGGCCGTCCTGGATGCGCGCCACGTTGACGAAGGGCATCTCCAGGCTCCTGCCCTCGCGCTCGTAGCGGGTGAACACGGTGGCGAAGGCGAACGAGTCGCTGGCGCCGATCTCGTGGATCTCCATCTGGATGCGGCCCTGGCAGATCTCGAACATCCGGCCGGCGAAGGCCAGGGCGGACTCGATGCCCTCGTGCGCGCCGGACAGCTCGCTGGTGCCCGGGTAGTAGTGCACGCAGTCCTTGGTCCAGTAGCTGGCCGCCTTCTGCACGTCGCCCACGGTGAACGCGGCGTAGACCGCTTCCATGAGCTTGGCGTTCGGGTGGTCGACGACCTTCATGACTCTCCTCCTGTGGCTGATGCGGGGCGGGCGGTGCGACAGTGCAAGGGTTCTGACGGACCGTCAGACCGCGGCGCGGCGGACGATGTCGACCAGGGTGGCCCGGTCCGGGGCGGGGAACGGCGGCGGCGAGCCCGCGACCGCCTGCTTGACCCGCAGCCGGATCTCCTCGTCCTCGTACAGGCCGGCCGGGTTGTCGAGCGACATCATGGTGCGGACCAGTCGGCGCCAGACCACCTCGTCGGTGGCGGCCGCCTCGGCGACCGTCCCGAAGGTGAGCACGTCCGGCGGCAGCGGCGGCAGTTGCTGGCCGGCCACGGTGGCCCGCCAGAGCCGGGCGCGGCCCGCGTCGTTGCGGACGGCATCCTCGAACCACGGGCGGAAGGTCCGCCCGGCCAGGCCGGCCGCCAGCGCGGCCTGCTCGGCGTCCGGCTCCGGGTGCTCGCGCACCAGGTCGGCCAGCCCGAGCACGTGCGCGACGGCCAGCGAGACGCCGCGGCCGAACGCGGGGTTGGTGGTGCAGACCGCGTCGGCGACCGGCAGGAAGCCGGGCACCGGCTGCGCGTCCTGGCCGTACAGCTTCAGCGAGTTGTCCAGGCCGCCCATCGCGTGCACCGGCGAGATCGGCACGGAGGCCTCCGGCGACACCCAGGGGGCGAGCAGCGGGGTGGCCCGGACCACCGCGGTGAAGACGTCCTCGGCGCGCATCCGCTTCAGCTCGGCGTCGTCCGGCAGGATGCCGAAGGAGATGGCGAAGGTGTTGTTGTCACCGAGGAACATCACGCCGGTGTAGTGGTCCCACAGCCCGCCGGCGCCGAAGCCGCGGTTGAGCGGGCCCACCGGGCGCGGGCCCAGCGCCCGGTAGTAGCGGGTGTAGTAGGTGATGTCGGCGCTGTGCGCGACCAGTTCGGGCTCGGCCAGGCCGTGCTCGCGCAGCCACTCGTGGCCCTGCGAGCGGCGGCCGCCGGCGTCGATCACCAGGTCGGCCTCCACGGTGCGGCCGTCCTTGGTGACCACGCCGGTCACCCGGGCCGGGCCGCGCTCGGCCACGGTCAGGCCGCGCACCGTCTCGCCCCGGCGCAGCGAGATGCCGGGCTTGCGCAGCACCTCCTGCCGGAGGACCAGTTCGAAGGTGGTCCGCCGGCAGCCGAGCATGCGCAGCTCGGCGTCCTCCGGGTGCGGCGTCCTGTCGGCCAGGGTCGGCGGCATGGCCTTGCCCAGCTCGATCTCCCGGGCGCCGGCCGTGACCAGCGCCTGGTAGACGGACGGCAGCCGGTCGCGCAGCAGGTTGGTGCCGAGCGAGCCGAACGCGTGCGAGTGGTGCAGCTGCGGCACGGTCGGCCGCTGCCAGTCGCCGTGCGCGTCGTCGACGGTGTCCGGCGCCTCGTTGGCGTCCCGTTCCAGCACCGTGATGTCGTGTCCCAGGTCGGCGAACGCCAGCGCGGCCACCAGGCCGGCGACGCTGCCACCGATGATCACTGTCCGTGTCATGACCTCACCCCGCGGTGGTAGGAGTGGAAAGGCCCGCCCGCGGGGTGTCCCGCGAGGTCTCGGCCTCGATGTGGAAGCGGATGGACCTGGCGTCGCTGAAGCACTCGCGCATCGGGCGCACCAGGTCCCGGTGCTCCTCGGTCCGCTCCCAGGCGACGAAGTCCTCCAGCGAGCGCCACTCGCTGGTGATCAGCCACTGCTCCGGGTCGGTGGAGGACCGGCAGACCTGGTCGCGCAGGTGACCGGGGACGCCCTCGGCGACCAGGTGGCGGATCTGCTCGTACGCCGCGAGGAAGTCCTCCCGGCGCTCCTCCTTGACGGTGATGAGGAAGAGCACGCGGCCCTGTGCCGCGCCCTCGTCGACCGGCATGGCGGTCTCCTTCCGGGTCGGTGGGTGATCGGGGTCAGGCACGGGCGCGCAGCAGGACGGCGCTGTTGAAGCCGTCGAAGCCGCGGGCGCCGATCAGCGCGGTGCGCACCTCGGCGGCCTGCTCCTCGCGGACGAAGGGCAGGTCGCAGCCGTCCGCCGGGCGGGCCGGGCCCGCCGAGGGCGGGATCAGGCCGTAGTCCATGGCGAGCACGGCGGTGGCCGCGTCCAGGGCGCTGCCGCCCTGGTAGAGCCGGCCGGTGAGCGGCTTCTGGGTGGTGACGGCGGCCGGGCCGGCCGGGCCGAACACCGCGCGCAGCGCCTCGGCCTCGGTGCGGTCGTAGCCGGGCACGCCGACCGCGTCGGGGAAGGCGACGTCGACGTCCCCGGGGGTGAGGCCGGCCCGTTCGACCGCGGTGCCGAGCGCCCGGGCGTACTGGCGCACCGAGCCGGCGGCGGTCCGGCCGGCGGCGACGGCGTCCTGGGTGGCGGCCCAGCCGGCGATCTCGGCGCGGATCCGGGCGCCGCGGGCGAGCGCGTGCTCCAGGTCCTCGACGACGAACACCGCGCCGCCCTCGCCGGGCACGTAGCCGCCGGCCCGCTCGTCGAACGGCAGGTAGGCGGCGGCCGGGTCGGTGCCGGTGTACAGCCGGCCGCTGCGCTGCTGGCAGGCGAGCGCGTACGGGCCGAGCGGCGCCTCGGTGCCGCCGGCGAGCACCACGTCGGCGCCCCGGCGGACCAGCCGGGCCGCGTGCGCCAGCGAGTCCAGGCCGCCGGCGCCCTCCGAGACGAGGACGCTGGACGGGCCCTTGGCCTGGTGCCGGATGGCCAGTTGCCCGACGGTCGCGGCGTAGAACCAGGCGATGGACTGGTAGGCGCCGACGGTCCGCGCGGTGTCCGGCTGCCAGAGCCGCTGGAGCTCGCGCTGGCCGAACTGGTTGCCGCCGGAGGAGCTGGCCAGGGCCACCGAGAGCTTGTACGGCTCGACCGTGGACGGGTCCAGCTCGGCCTCGCCGAGGGCCAGTTCGGCCGCCGCGTAGGCGAGGTGGGTCCACCGGTCGGTCTGCACCTGGAGCCGGCGCTCGACGTACCGGTTGACGTCGAAGTCGGGGACCTCCCCGGCCAGCGTGGTCTCGTACGGGCTCGCGTCGAAGAGCGTGATCGGGCCGATCCGGCTCTCGCCGCCGCAGACCGTCTTCCAGTGCGCCTCGCTGCCGATGCCGCTCGGCGCGACCACGCCGATGCCGGTGATGACGGCGCGTCGTGCGCTCATCGGCCCCTCCCCAGCTTGGCGAAGAGCATCGCGGACTGGAAGCCGCCGAAGCCGCTGCCGACCGAGAGCGCCGCCCCCACCGACACCTCGCGGGCGGTGTTGGGCGTGTAGTCGAGGTCGCACTCCGGGTCGCGGTTCTGCCAGTTGGCGGTCGGCGGGACGACCCCGCGCTCGACGGCCAGCGCGCAGGCGGCCATCTCGATCGCGCCGATCGCGCCCAGCGAGTGGCCGACCATCGACTTGATCGAGCTGATCGGCACCCCGTAGGCGGCGTGGCCGAGCGAGCGCTTGAAGGCGCCGGTCTCGTGCCGGTCGTTCTGCCGGGTCCCCGAGCCGTGGGCGCTGATGTAGCCGATGTCCTCGGGGTTGAGCCGGGACTGCCGCAGGGTCTCGGTGATCGCCTCGGACATCTCCAGGCCGTCCGGACGCAGACCGGTCATGTGGAAGGCGTTGCCGCGGTTGGCGTAGCCGACCACCTCGCAGTAGATCCGGGCGCCGCGCCGGCGGGCGTGCTCCAGCTCCTCCAGGACGAGCACCGCGCAGCCCTCGCCGAGCACGAAGCCGTGCCGGTCCCGGTCGAACGGCCGGGAGGCGTGCTCCGGGTCGTCGTTGTCCGGGGTGGTGGCCTTGATGGCGTCGAAGGAGGCGACGGTGACCGGGGAGATCGGCGAGTCCGAGGCCCCGGTGATCATCACCTCGGCCTCGCCGTCCACCAGCAGCTGGTAGGCGTGGCCGATGGCGTCGATGCCGGAGGTGCAGCCGGTGGAGACGACCACCGCCGGGCCGTGCGCCCCGTGCCGGACCGCCACGTCGGCGGCCAGGCTGCTGGGGATCAGGCCCTGGTAGAGGAACGGGCTGGTGACGTCCGGGTCGACCAGCCAGTTGCGGCCGGAGTCGCTGGCGACGACGAACTCGTCCTCCAGGACGATGGTGCCGCCGACCGCCGAGCCGAGCACCACGCCGGTGAGGTCCCGGGTGCGCTCGTCGAGCTCCAGACCGGCGTCCAGCACCGCCTCCTGGGAGGCGGCGAGCGCGAACTGCACGTAGCGGTCGGCGCGGCGCAGCTCCAGCGGGGTGAGCCCGGCGGCGGCGGCGTCGAAGTCGGCCTCGGCGGCGATCTGCGAGCGGAACGCCGAGGGGTCGAAGGCGGAGATCCGGCGGGTCGCGGTGCGGCCGGAGGTGATGAGGTCCCAGAAGGTCTCCCGGGTGGTGCCGCCGGGCGCCACCACGCCGATCCCGGTGACCACCACCCGGCGGCCGCCCGCGGCGGGGAACGCGGTCATCGCTCCCCCAGCACGATGTGGGCGTCGGCCTTCGTCCCCGGGCCGTCCTCGGTGTCGACGTGGCCGAGCTCGGGGGACGGCGCCAGCGGGCCGAGGTGGAAGACCGCGAAGGCCTCCTCGGAGCCGGTGTTGCGCAGCCGGTGCCGGACGTCCTTGGGGATGACCAGGCCCTGGCCGGCGAAGAGCTCGAAGGGCTTGTCGTCGAGGTCGAGGGTCAGCTCGCCGCGGACGAGGAGCAGGAACTCCTCGCTGTACGGGTGGTAGTGCTCGCTGATCCGCTCGCCCGGCTGGAGCCGGGCGACCCCCATGAAGCCGGAGGTCGAGCCGACGGTGCCGGGCGAGAGCACCGCGCGGGTCTCGCCGCCGCGCTTGCGGTTGGCGGGGACGTCGTCGACGGCGATGATGCGGATGTTCCTGACGGCCACGGCGCTCACTCCTTCTCGGCGGTGCTGGGGTCGGCGGTGCCGGGGCCGGCGGCGAGGGCCTCGACCTTGGCCTTGATGACCTCCAGCTGAACGGGCGAGTTGGTGTTCAGCCGGTCGGTCATGCCCCGGTCGTCGACCGGGGCGGTGGGCTTCATCGCGAAGTCCTGGATCCAGGTCATCCGGGTGCCGCCCCCGGGCAGCTCCTCGTAGCGCCAGTGGATCTGCATGTAGGCGAACGGGCCGGTCTCCACCCGGTGGGCGTGGACGGTGCGGTCGGCGGCGTTGACGGTGCGGTCGCTGACCCAGCTCCAGATCCGGCCCTCCTCGTCCGGGTGCATGGTGAGCCGGAACCGGACGGTCTCGCCGCGCCGCTCGACGATCTCGGCGGAGGCGTACTCGGTGAACAGCTCCGGCCAGCCGGCGACGTCGTTGGTGACGTCCCAGACGAGCTTGAGCGGGGCCTGGATGACGATGCTGTTCTCGGTGTGCCCGGCCATCGTTCAGCCCACCGCCCCGGCGGTCTGAAGCTCGGCGACGATCTGGTCGACGCTGAGGGCGACGGCGCCGTCCGGGACCTTCAGTCCGTAGCGGTCGGCGATCACCGCCTCCAGCTCCAGCACGGCCAGCGAGTCGAGGCCGAGCTCCTCCAGGGGGACGTGCCGGGAGCCCTCGAAGACGTCCGGCGCCGCGCCGGCGCTGGTGATGAGGACGCTCTCGATCTCCTCCGCGGTGACGACGGCGGTCGTCCCGCCGGCCTGGTGGTCGGTCATGGTGCTGCCTCTTTTCTCCGGTGTAGGGACTGCTCCTGGGCCGCCCGGCCGGCCGGGGTGAACGGACCCCGGGTCGGCCGGCGCGGCACCGCCGGCGGAGGGCGGGCTCAGCGACCGCCGGTGCCGGGCTCCCAGGTGTAGAAGCACCGGGCGACCGCGTCCTGCGGCGAACGCCAGGTGGGCAGGTAGGGGGAGATGAACGGGGTGAGCCGTTCGCTGACCCGGCCGAACTCCGGGTGCCGGCGGGCGGCCTCGACCGCCTCCGGGCCGGGGTCGTCGGTCTCCAGCAGGTGGACGTAGGCGTCGCCGAGCAGGTACAGCGAGCGGTGGGTGACGCCGGCGAGCCGGGGCAGTTCGGTCTCGTCCGACTCGCCGAAGACGCGGGCGACGTCGCCCTCCGCGCCGGGCACCATCCGGGCGATGATCAGGGTGCGGTGCATGCGGACTCCCCTCGGGCTGGTTCGGGTGGGTGTGCTGCTCAGTGCCGCGGGCGCGGTGCCGCCGGCGGCCCGGGGCGGGCGGCTCAGTGCTGCGGGCGGCCCGGTGCGGGCGGCTCAGTGCTGCGGGCGGCCGACCGGCTGGACGGCGCCGATGTCGAGCAGGATCCGGGGCACGTTGTCGCCGATCCAGGACTCGACGACCCGGCCGTCGACGACCCGGTGGCACGACATCTCGTGCACGGTGACCGGCTTGCCGGTGGGCGGGATGTCGAACAGCTGCCCCTGGTGGGTGCCGCGGGTGGTGAACCGGGCGTAGACGCGGTCGCCGTCGCCGGCCACGTCCTCGACGGTCACGTGGACGTCCGGGAAGGCGTTGCGCCACAGCAGCACGGCCTGGCGGAAGGAGTCCGGGCCGGGCGGCATCGGGGGCAGGCCGGGGGCGTGCACCACGTAGTCCTCGGCGAAGCGGTCGCCGATGGCGGAGAGGTCGCCGTCGTTGAACGCCCGCTCGGTCAGGTCGCGGATGAGGGCCTTGTTGGCCTCCACCGCACTCTCGATGGACGAGGTCATGACAGTCCTTTGCTCGGCGGACGGCCCGGCCGGCGCGCGGCCGGGGGCGGGTCCGGGGAGGAACGAAGGGGGTGCGGCGCAGGTCAGAGCAGCGAGGCGAGCACGAAGCAGGCCGCGGCGCCGATCGCGCCCATGGTCCGGGTCTCGTGCGCCAGGTGCCAGCGGCGGCGCTTGCCGCGCCACGCGGCGTCGCTGTCGCGGTACGGGCTCCAGCGCTCGATCTGGCGCCAGATCGGGCGGTTGACGCCCTCGGAGGCGACCGCGACGGTCGCCATGCCGACGGTGCCGGCCGCGTACAGCACCTTGGCCACCTTGTTCTCCGACCGGACGGCCTTGGTCGCGCCGACGGCGGCGGTGGCGAGGCCGTTCCAGAAGGCGATCGGGTGGAACACGTGCATGTCGATGAGCTGGCAGGTGTTGACGTACCGGTCGTAGGGCAGGGAGTTCAGCATCGGCAGGATCGAGGTCTTCATGATCCACAGAGTGCCGAGCTGAACGCTGGACGACGTCACCAGCCAGGTGTCCGTGTTGTCCTTCATGTCCTTCATGCCGATTCCTCGAATCGATCGGGGATCGCGGGACGTCCGCCGGTGCGGCGGACCGGGGCGGGGTCGCCCGCATCGGGAGAGCGGGACCCCGGGGACCGGGGCATCTCGGCCCCCGGGGCGCCCCGCCGACTCATCCTTGCCGCCGGGCGGTCCCAGTGTCAGGAGGCATCCGTCTCCACCGGGCTGGGACGTCGCCCGGGCCCCCACGGACCGCGTCCCGGCCGTTCCGGGCCGTTCGCCCAGCCCGTTCGTTGCACCAATCGGCCCTTCCCCGGGCCGTGTTGACGCACCCGCCGACGGCACCCTACGGTGCGAGCGGGCACTCACTCACCGAGTGTCCGAGGCCCGCGACCACCCCGCCGCGCCGACCGGCCGGCGGCCGTCCCAGGAGGTGCCGAGCCGATGACGATCGATGTGCACGGCCACATCACGTCGCCCGAACTCTTCCGCCGCTTCCCCATGCCGCCGAGCCTCGCCGACGTCGACGGCATGGTGGAGCTCAAGGCGGCGGCCGGGATCACCACGTCCCTGGTCGGCAGTCCCGTCGGCGCGGGCACCATGGTGCGCACGCCCGGCCTGGACAACTACCGCCAGCCGCTGGACACCCTCGAACGCTTCCACGACTGGCTCGGCGAGCAGGTGCGCGCCCGGCCCGCCGCGCTGCGCGGCTACGTCTACACCAACCCGCTCGGATCCGACGCCGAACTCGCCGCCGCCGCCAAGCGGTTGGAGCAGGACGAATTCGTCGGGCTGATGGTCAACTCCAGCATCGCCGGGCGGTTCCTGGACACCCCGCGGGCCGACGCCTTCTTCGCGATGGCCGCGCAGTACCGCACCCCGGTGATGCTGCACCCGCCGGCCGAACCGGCCGGGGCCGGGGAGCTGGACGACCTGCGGCTGGTCGAGCAGATCGCCCGACCGTGCGACGTCACGCTCGGCACGGCGGCGGTGCTGTTCGCCGGGTGGCTGGAGAAGTACCCGGAGCTGCGGATCGTCGCCCCGGTCTGCGGCGGCGGGCTGCCGCTGCTGCTGGAGCGGCTGGAGCTGGCCCGGCGGATGCCGGTCACCTTCGGGCGGCCGGGCGGCGCTCCCGGGGGTCCCCCCGGCCGCGCGCCCGGTGCGGGCGCTCCCGGCGGGCCCGGCGGACCGCGGACGGCCGGGCCGGGCGGCCCCGCCGTCCCCCCGCTCGCCGAGGCGCTGCGCCGGGTGTACGTCGACACCGCGACCCCGAGCCTGCGCGCCGTGGCCGCCGCCGTCGACGCCTTCGGGGCCGGCAACGTCATGTTCGGCACCGACTCCCCGCCGATGAGCGCGCCGCTGGACGCCTCGCTGGCCCGGCTGGACGGCCTCGGCCTGGACGCCGCCACCGTCGCGCGGATCCGGCACGGCAACGCCGCCGAGCTGTTCGGCCTGCCCGCCGCCCCGACGCGGCCTGATCCCTCCTGACCCGACCCGTCAGGACCTCGCACGTCACCGACACGCGACAGGGAGGTGCTGCCATGACGGCAGCCGGACCGACCCAACCGCCCGGCCCGCCCGGCGGACGCCCGGGCGGCGGACCGCCCCCGGGGTTCGCCGGCCCGCCGCAGGGCCTCGGCGGGCCACCCCCCGGGATCGGCGGACCGCCGCCGGGGATCGGAGGACCGCCCGGCGCCGCTGCCCCGCCCCGGCCGGCGCCCGAACGCGTTCCCCCCGAACGGGAGTTCCTCGGCAGCCGGGTCCTGCTGGTCGGCGGCTACGGCAGCATCGGCGCCGCCGTCGCCGAGGACCTCGCCGCCCGGGGCGCCAGGGTCGCCGTCGCCGGCCGCTCGCTGAAGAAGGCCGAGGAGACCGCCGAACGGCTGGCCCCGCTCGCCGCCCGCGGCGGCACGGTCGCGCCGTACGCCGTGGACGTCGCCGACCGCGCCGACGTCGAGCGGCTGGTGGACGCGGTGGCGGCCGACTGGGGCGGCGTCGACGTCCTGGTGAACTGCGCCAGCGCGCTGGTCACCGTCGGCGCCGAGACCATCTCCGAGGAGGACTGGCGCACCGTCGTCGGCACCAACCTGCTGGGCGCCTTCTGGCTCTCCCAGTCGGTCGGCCGGGCGATGATCGCGGCCGGCGGCGGCCGGATCGTCCACCTCTCCTCGGTGCGCGGCAAGTTCGGCGCCCGGCGCGGCTTCAGCGCGTACGGCGCCAGCAAGGCCGGCCTGGACCTGCTGGTCAAGCAGCTGGCCGCGGAATGGGGCCGGCACGGGATCGCCGTGAACGCGGTCGCCCCCGGCTTCGTGCGCACCGACTTCGTCCAGGAGAACGCGAGCAACCCCGAGTTCATGCGGATGGTGCTCGGCCGGATCCCGCTGGGCCGCACCGCCGAGCTGCACGAGGTGGCGGACGCCGTCACCTTCCTCGCCTCGCCGCGGGCCGGCTTCGTCTCCGGCCAGGTGCTGTACGTGGACGGCGGCGTCACCGCCAGCCAGTGACGGCGCCCGCCCCCCGCGCCCTCCCAACCCACCGACGGGCCGAGCCCGGCCCCGAACCCTCAGGAGACCACCATGAGCACGTGGCACGCGCTGTACTACCCGCTGCTGCCGGGCAGCGAGGACATCGTCAAGGAGCTGTTCCGCAAGAGCGGCCGCCCGGACTTCGACGTCAGGACGCCCGACGGCACCGTGGTCGGCAAACTCCTCGGCACCCAGGCCTTCGTGGGCAAGGAGCTGGCCGTCCGGGTCATCGAGATCGAGGGCCCGCTGCCGCTGGTGGCCGCGCACATGAGCCAGCAGCCCGCCGTCCGCGCGTTCGAGCGGGAGCTGGAGAAGCACCTCGCCGTTCCGCGCGACATGACCAGCCGGGAGGGTGCGCAGGCCTTCTTCCGGCTCGCCTCGATGGAGAACGTGCTCTCCCGCCGCCACGACCAGCCGATCGAGGGTGAGTGAGATGAAGATCGGAATCGGACTGCCGACCTCGCTGGCCGGCGCGGGCGGCACCGACGTGGTCGCCTGGGCCCGCCTCGCCGAACAGGCCGGGTTCTCCACCCTCGGCACCATCGACCGCCTGGTGCACACCAGTTGGGAGCCGCTCACCACACTGGCCGCGGCCGCCGCGGTGACCGAGCGGATCGGGCTGGCGACCAGCATCCTCATCTCGCCGCTGCGCAGCAACACCGCGCTGCTGGCCAAGCAGGCGGCCACCGTGGACCGGCTCTCCGGCGGCCGGCTGACCCTCGGCCTGGCGGTCGGCTCGCGCCAGGACGACTTCGAGGTCGGCCGGGTCGAGAAGACCGGCCGGGGCGCCCGGACCGGCACCCAGGTGGCCGAGCTGCGCCGGCACTGGGCCGACGCGCAGTCCGGCCGGGAGCCGGCGGTCGGCCCGGCCCCGGTCCGGCCGGACGGGCCGGAGCTGATCCTGGGCGGGCACTCGCCGGCCGCGCTGCGGCGGGCCGCCCGGCTGGCCGACGGCTGGATCGGCGGCGGCACCGGGCCGGTGATGTTCGCCCAGGCCGCCCGGGCGCTGCGCGAGCAGTGGGCGGCCGAGGGTCGGACGGGGGCGCCGCGGCTGGTGGCGCTGGCGTACTTCGCGCTCGGCGAGGACGGCGGCAAGCACACCGAGGCCTACCTGCGGTCGTACTACCGGGACGCCGGGCCGTTCGTCGACCACATCCTGCGCGGCGCCGCCGACAACCCGGGCAAGCTGCGCGGGCTGGTCGGCACGTACACCGAGGCGGGCTGCGACGAACTGCTGCTGATGCCGTGCGCCGGGGACCTCGGCCAGGTCGCGGCGGCGGCCCGGGTCCTGGGGCTCCAGGGCTGAACCGCGGCGGGACACCCGAAGGGCGGACGGCCGGCGGCCGTCCGCCCCTCCTGCTGCCGCCCGGCGGCCGGCCCGTGCGCGCAGCCGAAGGCCCGCCGCCCGGTACTGCTCACCGGGCGGCGGGCCGGTCCTCGGGGCGCCGCCTCAGCGGGCCTTGGTGCGGCTCCTGGCCGGCGCCGCCGGACGGTCGGCGGGGGCCAGCGTCCGCCAGAGCTGCCGGACGAAGGCCTCGGCCTCGCGCAGCGCCTCCGAGTCGCCCGCCGGGGCGGCGAACACGCCCCCGTACGCGGCCAGGTAGCAGGCGCCGAGCAGGAGTTGGGCCGCCGCCACCGGGTCGGCGTCCCGGCTGACCAGATCGGCCCGCTGGGCCCGCCGCAGGTAGTCGGCCAGCAGTTCGGCGGCCCGGTGCGGCCCCGCGTTGTTGGCCCGCATCCACTCGCGGTGGCGGTCGAGCAGCTTGGGCTCGGCGAAGACCGACAGCAGCATCGGCATCGACTCGCGGTAGAACGCGAGCGCCTCCTCGGCCACCTGCTGCAGGGCCGCCCGCACCTCGCCCTCGCTGGTGACCTCCTCCGGCAGGGCCCGCAGCACCGGCAGCAGGCCGGGCAGCCGCTCGGCGAGGACGGCCAGGAAGACGTCCTCCTTGCTGCGGAAGTGCCGGTAGATGGTGCCCTCGGAACAGCCCGCCACCTCGGCGATCTCCTTGGTGGTGCAGCGGGCCAGGCCGAGGTCCCGGATCACCCGCTCGGCGGCGTCGACGATCTGCTCGCGCATACTCATGAAGGCTCCGAGGGAACGGGGCGGCCGGTTGCGGACCGGGCCGCGGCTGCGGAGGGGTACCCGAAGGATAGCGTGCAGGTGAGTGCCCGCTCACAGATTCGGACCAGCAGGCCGGCCCCACCGCCCGCGGAGGGCGGCGGGGCCGGCGGAAGAAGGAGCAGCGGCACGGTCAGCGAGGCGGCCCGGCGGGCCCGCCCAGCCCGGGCGGCGGCCCGACCAGCTGCACGCCGAGCGGCTCCAGCGCGCCGAGCAGGCGGGCGAAGTCCGGCGGCCCCTGGAGCGGCGGCGGCAGCTCCAGGCGGGTGGCCGGCTCGCCGGTCTCGAAGAACCACTCCTCGAACCCGGCCGGGGTGCCCAGCACCAGGAAGCGGGTCCCCTCGGTCTCCACCCGGTACTGGTGGGCGATGCCGCGCGGCGCGAAGACCGTCGCGCCCGGGCCGACCTTGTGCTCGTCGTCGCCGATCCGCAGCACCATCTCGCCCTCCTGGACGATGAAGAACTCGTCCTCGCGGGTGTGCAGGTGGACCGGCGAGGCGTAGCCCGCCGGGGAGAGCTGCTCGGCGAGCCAGAACTGCCCGTCGGTCTCGGCGCCGGTCGCCTTGAACTTGAGCAGCGCGCCCACGTGCCAGATGGCGCGCCCCTCGTCGGGCTGCTTCACGAACGGTTGGGACGTCACGCGGTTCCTCCTCGGTCGGCCGGCCCGCACCCGGGCCCGGCAGCACTGCGGTACGGAAACTGTTCGGTCGTCGAAACGGCGCTCGGGCGGCGCTCAGGCCGCGCTCCGGACCAGCCCGGTGGCGCGCACGGCGGCCACCACCTGGTCCGGCCCGGGGGCGAAGGCGTCCTCCAGTTCGGGGCTGAACGGCACCGGCGCGTGCGGCCCGGTGACCATCCTCACCGGCCCGCGCAGCGCCGTGAAGCGGTCCTGCGCGACCTGCGCGGCGATGTCGGTGGCCAGGCTGCAGCGCGGGTGGGCCTCGTCCACCACCACCAGCCGCCCGGTGCGCTCCACGCTGCCGTAGATGGTCGAGGTGTCCAGCGGGGACAGCGTCCGCGGGTCGATCACCTCGATCTGCACGCCCTCGGCGGCGAGTTGCTCGGCGGCGGCGAGCGCGACCGAGACCATCCGGCCGATCGCGACCACCGTGCAGTCCGTCCCGGGCCGGACCACCTTGGCCGAGCCGAACGGGATCGCGTACGGCTCCTCGGGGACGCCGCCGGGCACGAAGTAGAGCATCTTGTGCTCCAGGAACAGCACCGGGTCGTCGTCCACCAGGGCCTGCGCCATCAGCCCCTTGGCGTCGTACGCGCTGGACGGCGCGACCACCTTGAGTCCGGGCAGGTGGACGAAGAGCGGGTGCAGCGCCTGCGAGTGCTGGGCGCCGCGGCGCAGGCCGGTGCCCCACATCGCGCGCAGCACCAGCGGCACCGAGATCCGGCCGCCGGCCATGTACCGCAGCTTGGCGGCCTGGTTGGCGATCTGGTCGAAGCAGACGGTGGCGAAGTCGACGAAGAGCAGGTCGACCACCGGGCGCAGGCCGGTCGCGGCGGCGCCGACCGCGGCGCCGACGAAGGCGGCCTCGGTGATCGGCATGTCGAGCACGCGGTCCGGGAACTCCAGGTGCAGGCCCTTGGTCGGGCCCCAGGCGTTGGTGCTGTCCTCGCCCATGAGGACCACCGAGCGGTCGAAGCGCATCTGCTGGGTCAGCGCCTCGCCGATCGCCTGCTGGTACGTGATGGTGCGCACGTGGATCCCTCCTCCGGGGCGGGTCAGCGGGTGTAGACGTGGTCGAGCAGGCTGCGCGGGTCGGCCGTGAACGGCTCGGCGGCGGCCGCGACGGCCGCCTCGACGAGCGCGGTGGCGTCCCGGTCGATCCGGTCGAGTTCGAAGGCGGCGGGTCCGGCCACGGTGCCGTCGGCGATCCGGGAGCGGAGCAGCAGCAGCGGGTCGGACTCGGTGCGCAGCCGCTCCGGGTCGGCGCCCGGGCGGTAGGACTGGTCGTCCCAGAGCTCCATGTGGCCGTGGAAGCGCTCGGCCCGGAACTCCAGCACGGTCGGGCCCTCGCCGGCCCGGGCGCGGCGCACGGCCTCGGCGGTGGCGGCGTGCACGGCGAGCACGTCGTAGCCGTCGACCACCTCGCCGGGGATCCCGAAACCGGCCGCGCGCTGGGCCATGTCGGTGCCGGAGAAGTGCCGGTCGGCGGGGGTGGCCTGGGCGTAGCCGTTGTTCTCGACGGCGAAGACCACCGGCAGGTCGAGCATCCGGGCCAGCACCAGGCTCTCCAGCACGGCGCCCTGGTTGGCGCCGCCGTCCCCGGTGAAGGCCACCGCGACCTGTCCGGTGCCCTGTTGACGGGCCGTCAGAGCGGCGCCGCAGGCGAGCGGCACGCCTCCGCCGGCCAGGCCGTTGGCGCCGAGCATGCCGCGGTCGAAGTCCGCGATGTGCATCGAGCCGCCCTTGCCGCCGCAGATCCCGTCGGGCCGGCCGTGCAGTTCCTTCATCATCGCCTCGACGTCGCAGCCCTTGGCGATCGCGTGGCCGTGGCCGCGGTGGGTGCTGGCGAGGTAGTCGTCCGGGGCGAGGGCCGCGCACACGCCCGCGGCGACGGCCTCCTGCCCGCTGTAGAGGTGGACCGCACCGGGGAGGTTCTTCGCGAGGCCGTGCAGACGGTCCTCGAAGGCCCGGATCACGCTCATCGTCCGGTAGATCTCGGCGATCTGATCGAGCGTCAGATCGGTGGTGCGGGATGTGCCCATGGGGTCGCCTCCTCGGCTCTCCGGGGGACGCCGGCGGGGCGCCGCGCGCCTCGTCCGCCGGTCGTGCTCGTGGCCCGACTCCATGAGGGTAAGTGCTCACTCACATGGGTGCAACCAAGTGTCCGAATCCGTCACAGCCCCCTCCCCCGCCCGACTCGCCCACCCTTGCGCCCTGTGCAACGGCGCGCCTAAGGTCTTGTCCCGGGTGGATTGGGATCACGGCATTGATACGTGCGACGGACCGATAGTGCGGGGTTCGTCGCGCCGATTTTCGGACATGCCCGAGGAATTCCATTTCCCCGCGCCAGGAAACGCCCGTGCACAGTGGGTAGGACGCGAGCGACGGGGGGATCTCAGGAACCATGCTGGACCAGATACTCAAACCCTCCGGCAGGGGCGACCGAAGACCGACCACCCTGGCCCCGGGAGGCGCGGCAGCACTCGCTACGCGCGGTGAACGGAACACCTCCGACCGGATCGGTCGACTGGTGAGCGCCCTGCTCGGACTCGTCACCGGCCTCGGGGCGGCCGGCCTGCCACCGTCCCAGCCCCGGCGGCCGACCCCCGCCCCGCCCGCCCTGGTGGCCGCCGATCTGGAGTCCGGCTGTCCGGACGCCGCCGCCAGGCTCGACGAACGACTCCGCCTCCGCCGGGAGTTGCACGACTCGCTGGCTCCCCGGCTGGCCGCCCTGCACATGCGGATGGAACTGGCCGGCCTCAATCTGAACTGCGACGCCGAGCAGGCGCCCGCCCTGCTGGCGCAGGCCCGGGAGGACGTCAGCACCGCCATCGCCGACGTCCGCCGGGTGATCAGGGACCTCGACCGCTCCGGGCCGCGGACCGCCGAGTCCGCCGGGACCCTGCGCCAGTTCCTGGACCGGCAGGTCCGCGCCTTCGAGGAGGCCGGGGCCGGCCGACTGCGGTTCGTCACGGAGCTGCCGACCGTCCTGGACCATTTCCCCGCCGACGTCCAGACCGAATTGAAGAAAATCTCCGGCGAGGCCGTCGCCAATGTCGCCCGGCACGCGCGGGCATCGGTCTGCCGGATCTCCGCATCGGTCGGCAGGAGCGGACTCGACCTGTCGATCGAGGACGACGGGATCGGTATTTCGGCGGACGCCGTCCGCGGAATCGGACTTCCGTCGATGTGCGTCCGCACCAAAGAACTCGGCGGTGATTTCTCGGTGGTGGACCGGCCCCCGCACGGCACTGCGGTCCGGATCCGGCTGCCCCACTCGGCGCTGGTCGACGGCACCGGCCTCGCCTGATCCCCGCCCGGTCCCCCTCCTCCCCGGCCCGGCGCCGTCGCGGAGTCGGTGCCCGACCGACCCGTACCCGCACCCGGCTTCGCGCGCGCTTCGCGCACTCCCTCACCCTCCCCTAGGAGCCCCCCATGGACCCGGCCGTGCCCCGAAACCTGCGCATCCTGGTCGTCGACGACCACGAGCTGTTCCGGGCGGGTTTACGCCAACTCCTCGACCGGATCGACTCACTGACGGTGGTCGGCGAGGCGTCCAGGGGGGCGGACGTGCTCTCCGCCGTCGAGCGGCTCGCACCCGACGTCGTCCTGATGGACATCGGCATGCCCGGCACCGACGGCATCGAGGCGACCCGCACCCTGCTGGCCCGGCACCCCCGGGTGGCGGTGGTGATGCTGACCGCCGACGACAACGACGACTCGATCGTCGCGGCGGTCCGGGCCGGCGCCCGGGGCTACCTGGTCAAGGGCGCGGGCCTGGACGACGTCCGCCGCGCGATCACCGCGGTCAGCCAGGGCGGGGCGCTGTTCGGCCCGGAGGCCGCCGCCCACCTGCTCGCGCAGGTCCGCCGGCCGGCCCCCGAGCGCGAGCCGTTCCCCGACCTCACCCCCCGGGAGATGGCGGTGCTCACCATGCTCGCGGACGGCCGCAACAACGCGTACATCGCCAACGAGTTCGGGCTCTCGATGAAGACGGTGCGCAACTACCTCTCCCGGATCTTCAGCAAGCTCCAGGTCGCCGACCGCGCCGAGGCGGCCGTCCGGGCCCGGCGGGCCGGCCTCGGCAGCTGAGCCGGCGGGCCCCGGGCCCGGTCAGCGCCCCAGCAGCTGCGCCCACAGCTCCTCCTCGTACCGGGTCAGCGGCGCCGGGTGCGCTCCGGTCCGTTCCGGATGCCACTCCGGCACCCCCGGCGGGGGCAGCACGTCCTCCGGCTTCCGCGCCCCCGGCAGGGCGGAGGGCGAGGTGAGCGCCCCCATCGCCAGTCCGAGCCAGATCAGTCCGTCCGCCAGGTAGCGGCCGGTCCGCCGCGCCCACCGGCGCAGCAGGAGACGGCGGTGGGCACGGCGCAGGGCGGTTCGCATCGGACGGCCTCCGGCGGGACGGCAGCGGGGGGAAGCGGTGCTACGGCCATCCTGCGGACCGGCCGTCCCACCGTCATGGGTCGGGAATCCCCAACACGCTGGGAACCTTTCCTGCCCCGTCCCCGGTCACGGCGCCGCGCCCCGGGGACGGAGGCGCAGCGGCCGGCGCGCGCCCCTGTCCGGTGGCGCGCGCCGGGGCCGTGGCCGGCTAGGCGGCGGCCGGGACGAGCACGATCTTCCCGGTGACGGCCGCGCTCTCCATCGCGCGGTGCGCGTCCGCCGCTCGGTCCAGCGGCATGGTGCGGCCCACCCGCGGGCTGACCTGCCCCTTCTGCAGCAGCTCCAGCACGGTCGCGAGGTCCTGCTGGTACGCGGCCGGGTGGGACTTCTCCAGGCTCCAGGCGTTGTAGAACAGGGTCCGCTTCCCGTCCGGGATGAGCTTGGGCAGCACGATGCCGCCCAGGAACCCCTGGGCGCCGGTCAGCAGGTCCCGCTGGTCGGTCCCGCGCAGCGCGGCGTTCTGGCCGAAGCCGACCATCACGCCGCCGCGCCGCACCGCCTGGTACGAGCGCAGGAAGTGCAGACCGCCGACCGGGTCGAAGACCGCGTCCACCGCGCCGCCCGGCAGTCCGCGCACCACCCGCAGGAAGTCCTCGGCCCGGTCGATCGGGCGTCCGCCGAGCGCGCGCACCTGCTCGGCCCGGGCGGCGGAGCAGGTGCCGTACACGGTGACCCCGGCGAGCGCGGCCAGCTCCAGGAAGGCGGTGCCGACCCCGCCGGACGCGCTGTGCACCAGCACGGTCCCGCCGCGCCGGACCTCGGCCACCCGGTGCAGCATCTGCTGGGCGATGAAGTAGTTGAGCGCGAGCGCCGAGGCCTCGACCGGGTCGACCCCGTCGGGCAGCGGGACCAGGCGGTTGGCGGCGACGAGCGCGTACTCCGCGTAGCCCCCGCTGCGCACCAGGGCGACGACCCGCCGGCCCGGTTCGGGGGCCCTGGTGCCCGGTCCGACCTGGTCCACCACCCCCACCAGGTCGTATCCGGGGGTGAACGGACGCTTGGGTCCGCCGGGGATGACGCCGGCGCGGAGCAGAATGTCACCGTAGGAGACGCCGGCGGCGAGCACCCTGACCCGGACCTGGCCAACGGCCGGGGCGGGGAGTTCGTCGCTGGACAGCCGCAGGACCTCGGCTCCGCCGAGCCTCGGCACACTCACATGGCGATACCTCATCGTGGCCTCCGCAGTGGAGAGATGTCGTGTGTGGGAGTGGCGCCGGTCCTCCACGGGGGCGGGTCCGGGACGCGGTCCGCACCGGACCGTTCCCTGCCCCCGTATTTTTATATAGACTGAGTGTACAATGAATGTCATAGCACCCGCCTCAGGAGACGTCAACAGCCCATGAGCCCACGCCAGTACCGAGCCGGCCAACGCCAGGTTGCCGCCGAACAGACCCGCACCCGCATTCTGGAGGCGGCCTGCGAGCTGCTCACCGGGGAGAAGGGCCCGGCCTCGTTCAGCATGGACGCCGTCGCCAAGACCGCCGGAGTGGCGCGGATGACCGTCTACTACCAGTTCGACTCGAAGACCGGCCTGCTGGAGGCGCTCTTCGACGACCTGGCCCAGCGCGGCGGAATGGCCGGGATGCCCGCGGCGTTCATGGCGCCCAGCGGCCGGGAGGCGCTCTCCGCCGTCCTCGACGTCCTCACCGGCTTCTACGCCTCCGGCCGGATCGCCCTGCGGCGGCTGCGCGGCCTGGGCATCCTCGACCCGGAGCTCGACACCGCGCTGCAGAGCCGGGGCGAGCGGCGGCGCGGCGGCCTCCAGGTGGTGCTCGGCCGGCTGCTCGCCGACCGCGACGCGGAGGTCGGCGAGGCCGAGCTCGACGAGCTGGTGGAGCTGCTCTTCATGCTGACCAGCTTCGAGACCTTCGATCTGCTGGCCGGGCCGGACGGCGACAGCGGGACGGTGGCCCGCCGGATCGAAGAGCTGATTCTCGCCGTTCTCGACCGCCGCCTCGCGGCGGCCTGACGGCCGGGCGCCTCCCGCGCGCGCCGGGCCCCGTCACCCGTCTCGCGCCCCCACGCGCCGTCGGCCGACGGCCGGCGACCCCCCTCCGGTCGCCGTACGACGGCCGGCGGCGCGACGGCCTTCCTCCCCAGGACACCGCCGCGCCGCCTTCCCTTTTCCTCGCGAGCCCATCGGCCCGCTCGGTCGCGACCGGTCCGCCGCGCCTCCCGGCGCCGCGACCCGTCGCCCTCCCCCGGCCGGGACGGCCTCACCCCGGAGCACCACCAACGGGGGCCGGGCCGTCACCGCACCGGAGCAGTCACCACGGCCGGCCTCAGGCCGGCTCGGCCTCCGACTCGTAGGAGGCGGTGCGGCGCGGACGCTGCTTCGGCAGGATCACGCTGGCCGCGATCAGCCAGATCAGACCGCCGAAGCGGGCGATCGGCAGGAAGAACCCGAGGCTGGTGGAAAGCAGCGCCAGGGTGCCGAGCACGCCGATCCCGGCGAGCACCAGGCCGGCCCAGGCGAAGCCCTTCGGCCCGAAGCCGAGCAGCAGCATCGGCACCGCCACCCCGGCGAGCATCACCGCGAACGGGACGACGTGCCCCGGGCCGCCGGAGGCGAAGGTGAGGTCGGCCAGCGAACGGGCCAGCGGCGCGTCGCCGAGGTCCCCGGCGCGGGAGGCGGCCCAGACGGTGAGCCCGCACAGCGCCATGGACGCGGCGGCGAGCACCCCGGAGACCAGCGCGATGCCGGGGCCGGGGGCGACCACACCGAGCCGGCGCAGCCGCTGGTAGACGATGGCGGCCCAGACCGCGAGCGGGAGCGAGGCGCCGAACTGCAGCGTCCCGGAGACCTTCGCGGCGGTCGCGTGGTCCTTGTAGTAGGCGAGCGTGTCGGCCGCCGAGTCGGTGGGCAGCGGAGTCTGCCGGGCCAGCACGATGGACACCACCATCAGTGCCGCGAACGCCACGGCGGGCAGCAGCAAGGGGGGTCCTGACTGCGAACGCCGGGCGGAGGCGGCCGGCACCGCTGATGTCGTGGTCATGGGGGCGCTCCAGTCGAGAACGGGTCGTCGGGGCAGGGCGCCGCGCGGCACGGATCGGCGCCGGCACCAGTAGTTCCTGATCCAGAATAGTTCACTCAGGGACATCATTGTCCACTGCTATCGTGTTTCCATGACCGAAACTCCCGACCCCGCACCGATCCCGCACACGGGCCCGCAGGGAGCCCAGGTCGCTTTCCTCCTCTCCCAGTTGGGTGAACACGCGACCCAGGCCTTCACCCAGCGGGTCGCCGAGCTGGACCTCACCCCGGCCCAGGCCGGCCTGCTCAGAGCGGTCAGCCTCTCCCCCGGCCAGCACCAGCAGGAGCTCGCCCGGCGGCTCGGGATGTCCCCCAGCCGCTTCGTGGCCTTCGTCGACGCCATCGAGGAGCGCGGCCTGGTGGAGCGCCGGCGCAACCCCAAGGACCGCCGCTTCCAGGACCTCTACCTCGCGCCCAAGGGCGAGGAGGCGATGCGCGGGCTGGCCGAGGCGGCGCTCGCGCACGAGGAGGCCATCTGCGCGGGCCTCGACCCGCAGGAACGTATCGCCCTGGGCGAGCTGCTGCGCCGGGTCGCCGAGGCCCAGCAGCTCACCGCCGGGGTGCACCCCGGCTACCGGCGGCTCAACCCCCGGCGCGACGGCGCCTGAGCACGCCGAAGCCCCCGGCCGGACGGCCGGGGGCTCAGCACGGGCGGCGGGGCGGGCTCAGCCCTTGACGCAGACCACCTGCTTCAGGTGCGCGACGACCTCCACCAGGTCCCGCTGCTGCTCGATCACCTTCTCGATCGGCTTGTACGCGCCGGGGATCTCGTCCACCACGCCGGCGTCCTTGCGGCACTCCACGCCCCGGGTCTGCTCGACCAGGTCGCGCGTGGTGAACCGCTTCTTCGCCGCGTTGCGGCTCATCTTCCGGCCGGCGCCGTGCGAGGCCGAGTTGAACGACGCCTCGTTGCCCAGCCCGCGGACGATGTACGACCCGGTGCCCATCGACCCCGGGATGATCCCGTAGTCGCCGGCCCCGGCCCGGATCGCGCCCTTGCGGGTCACCAGCAGGTCGACGCCGTCGTAGCGCTCCTCGGACACGTAGTTGTGGTGGCAGCTGATCACCTCGTCGAAGCCGACCTTCGCCCGCGGGAACTCGCGCCGGACGACGTCCTGGAACAGCGCCATCATCAGCGCCCGGTTGCGCTTGGCGTACTCCTGCGCCCAGAAGAGGTCCTGCCGGTACGCGGCCATCTGCGGGGTGTCCGCGACGAACACCGCGAGGTCACGGTCGATCAGTCCCTGGTTGTGCGGCAGCGACTGGGCCACGCCCATGTGGTGCTCCGCCAGCTCCTTGCCGATGTTGCGCGAGCCGGAGTGCAGCATCAGCCAGACCGCGCCGGTGTCGTCGACGCAGACCTCGATGAAGTGGTTGCCGCCGCCGAGCGTCGCCATCTGCTGGGCCGCCCGCTCGCGGCGCCACTTCACCTCGGGCGCGACCGCGTCGAACCGCTGCCAGAAGTCGTCCCAGCCGCCGGCCGGGACGCCGTGCAGCCGGCCCGGCTCGACCGGGTCCGCATGCAGGCCGCGGCCGACCGGGATGGCCTGCTCGATCCGCGAGCGCAGCCGCGACAGGTCGTCCGGCAGGTCCTTCGCGGTGAGCGAGGTCTTCACCGCGCTCATCCCGCAGCCGATGTCCACGCCGACCGCCGCCGGGCAGACGGCGCCGCGCATCGCGATCACCGAACCCACCGTCGCGCCCTTGCCCAGGTGGACGTCGGGCATCACGGCGAGCCCGTGCAGCCAGGGCAGCGAGCTGATGTTGCGCAGCTGCTGCATCGCCTGGCCCTCGACGGCGGCCGGGTCGGTCCACATCCGGATCGGGACCCGGACCCCGGGTACCTCGGTGTACGACATGGTTCAACGACCTCCAAGGTCGGATGGTTCAAGCCTAGGCGGGGCGTGCGCCCGCGGGGGATGCCGCGCGAAGAGACCCGGCGCGACCCGGGGATGTCAGGGGTTGGCGGCGCTCAGGCGGCCAAGGGGCATCGGGAGGACAGTCTCGGGGAGCTCAGCCGAGTTCGCTCGACCCGCATGGTGACCGCCTCCTCTCCGTGTGTGCACCGGGTGCCGGGGGATATCTACCCACGCACCCCGCCGCGCCCGCAAGGGAATTAACGCCGCGAACGGCGAGGGGCCCGGCGGGGCGTCGGAACGCTCCACCGGGCCCCCGGGGCCCGCGGGTCAGGCGCTGATCACCGTCACCTCGCCGATGCCCAGCTCCCGCACCTGGTCCGCGAACGCCGCGGCGTCGCCGACCAGAACGGTCACCAGCCGGTCCGGCGGGAAGGCCTTGACCACGGCCTCGGTGGCGGCGGCGGTCGGCAGCTCGGCCAGCTGCCGGTAGACCTCGGCCTGGAAGTCGTCGGCCAGGTGCTGCTCGACCTGGTCGGCCAGGGTGCCGGCCACCGAGCCCGCCGTCTCGTACTTCAGCGGCGCCACGCCGACCAGGAACTGCACCGCCTCGGCGCGCTCCGCGTCGGTGAGCCCCTCGGCGGCCAGCGTGCGCAGGATGGTCCAGGTGTCGGCCAGCGCCGGGGCGGTGGAGGCGGTGTCCACCGAGCCGCTGATCGCCAGCAGGGAGCGCCCGCTGCCGTCGGCGGCCGAGCGCAGCGGCTGGGCGAAGGCCCGCACGCCGTAGGTGTAGCCCTTCTCCTCGCGCAGCACCCGGTCCAGCCGGGAGGTGAGGGTGCCGCCCAGGCAGTAGGTGCCGAGGATCTGCGCGGCCCACGCCGGGTCGTGCCGGTCCGGGCCGATCCGGCCGATCAGCAGCTGGGTCTGCACCGAGCCGGGCCGGTCGACGATGATCACCCGGCCGGTGTCGTCGGCGGTCACCGGCGCGTGCGCGCCCGGCTCGGCCGGGGAGCCCTTCCAGACGCCCAGGGTGGACTCCAGCAGGGCCGGCAGGTCGGTGCCGGTGAGGTCGCCGACCACGACCACGGTGGTGGTCGCGGGCCGCACGTGCGCCTCGTAGAACGCCCGGACGGCGGCCCGGTCGATCGTCTTGACCGTCTCGGCGGTGCCGGCCCGCGGGCGCGACAGCCGGTCGGCGCCGTCGAACAGCTCGGCGTAGAGCGCCTTGGCGGCCCGCCGGGCCGGGTTGGCCTGCTCGTGCACGATCTCGTCCAGCCGGTTGGCGACCAGCCGCTCGATCTCGTCCTCCGGCAGCGCCGGGCTGCCCAGCGCGGAGGCCAGCAGGTCCAGGCCGCGGGCCAGCCGGGAGGCCGGGACCTCCAGCGAGACCCGGATGCACGGGTGGTCCGCGTGCGCGTCCAGGGTCGCGCCGGCCCGCTCCAGCTCGGCCGCGAACTCCTCGGCGGTCAGCGTGTCGGTGCCCTCGCTGAACGCCCGGGCCAGGATCGAGGCGACGCCGTCCGCACCCTCCGGCTCGGCCGCCAGCGGCGCGTCGAGCAGCACGTCGACGGCCACCAGCTGCTGCCCGGGGCGGTGGCAGTGCAGCACCGTGACGCCGTTGCCGAGCGCGGCGCGCTCCGCCGCCGGGAACGCCCACGGGCTGGGGGTGCCGGGCTGGGGCTGGGGGTGGAAGGTCATGGCGGGGACGTACTCGGTGCTCATACGGCGGCGCCCTCCTCGTCGGTCTCGGCGGTGGCAGCGGTGTCGTCGGCGGTGTCCTCGGCCGGGGTCGGCTCGTACACCAGCACCGCCCGGTTCTGCGGGTGCAGCCGCGCCGCGGCGATCTCCCGCACCTCCTCGGCGGTGACGTCGAGGACCTTGGGCAGGGCGTCGTTCAGCAGCTTCGGGTCGCCGAACAGCACGGCGAAGCGGCACAGCTCGTCGGCGCGGCCGGCCACCGTGGTGAGCCGGTCCAGCCACTCGCGCTCGATCTGCGCCTGGGCGCGCTCCAGCTCGGCCGCGGTCGGGCCCTCGGCCGCGAACCGGGCCAGTTCCTCGTCGACGGCCGACTCGATCTGCTCGACGGTGGCGTCGCCCGAGGTCTTGACGTCCAGCCAGCCCAGGCTCGGCGCGCCGGACAGCCGCAGCAGGCCGAAGCCGGCCGCGACGGCGGTGCGGTCCCGGCGGACCAGCCGGTTGTAGAGCCGGCTCGACTCGCCGCTGCCGAGGATGGTCAGCGCCAGGTCGGCGGCGTCCGCCTCGCGGGTGCCGTCGTGCGGCAGCCGGTAGGCGGCCATCAGCGCGCGGGACGGCACGTCCTCGCGGATCAGCTCGCGCAGCTCCCGGCCGATGGCCTCCGGCAGGCTGCCGTCGCGCGGCGGCTGCTTGCCGTCGTGCGCGGGGATGCTGCCGAAGTACTTCTCCACCCAGGCGATGGTCTGCTCCGGGTCGATGTCGCCGACCACCGAGAGCACCGCGTTGTTCGGCGCGTAGTAGGTCCGGAAGAACGCCCGGGCGTCCTCCAGGGTCGCCGCGTCCAGGTCGGCCATCGAGCCGATCGGGGTGTGGTGGTACGGGTGGCCGTCCGGGAAGGACAGCGCGGTCAGCTTCTCGAACGCGGTGCCGTAGGGCACGTTGTCGTACCGCTGGCGGCGCTCGTTCTTCACCACGTCGCGCTGGTTCTCCATCGACGCCTCGTCGAGGGCCGCCAGCAGCGAGCCCATCCGGTCCGCCTCCAGCCAGAGCGCGAGCTCCAACTGGTGGGCCGGCATGGTCTCGAAGTAGTTGGTGCGCTCGAAGCTGGTGGTGCCGTTGAGCGAGCCGCCGGCGCCCTGGACGAGCTCGAAGTGCCCGTTGTTGGAGACGTTGGCGGAGCCCTGGAACATCAGGTGCTCGAACAGGTGGGCCAGCCCGGTGCGGCCCTTCACCTCGTGCCGGGAGCCGACGTCGTACCAGAGGCAGACCGCGGCCACCGGCGTCAGGTGGTCCTCGGAGAGGACGACGCGCAGGCCGTTGGCCAGGCGGTGCTCGGTGATGGCGATGCCTCGCTGGGAGGCGGGGGCCGGGTTGGCCATGCGCTCGGGTCCTTCCCGTCGTCGAAGTCGGGGTTCGTGTGGCGTCCCCCATTGTGGTGCAACGCGCGAACGCCGTGGATGTGTCCGCGCGGACGGGGCGTTCGCCAGGGGCGGAAGAGGGGCGCTGGCCGGGTCTGTCGGCGGGAGGGTCCACAATGGGGGCGCCGAGCCCTGTTGACAGAACCGCCGACAGCCCCGGCGAAACCGCGCCGACGAGACGTGGACGAGACGCAAGCGAGACGTAAGGGAGCCCCGCCGCGATGGCCCGCCGCAGTTCGCAGACCCCGCCCCCCGGAGACTTCGAGGAGCGCATCCTCGACGTCGACGTCGTGGACGAGATGCAGGGCTCGTTCCTCGAGTACGCCTACTCGGTGATCTACTCCCGGGCCCTCCCGGACGCCCGGGACGGCCTCAAGCCGGTGCACCGCCGCATCCTGTACCAGGCCAACGAGATGGGCCTGCGCCCGGAGCGCGGCCACGTCAAGTGCGCCCGCCTGGTCGGCGAGGTGATGGGCCGGCTGCACCCGCACGGCGACGCCTCCATCTACGACTCTGTCGTCCGGATGGCCCAGCCGTTCTCGATGCGGCTGCCGCTGATCGACGGCCACGGCAACTTCGGCTCGCTCGGCAACGACGACCCGCCGGCCGCGATGCGCTACACCGAGTCCCGGCTCACCGCCGCCTCGATGGCCATGGTCGAGTCGATCCACGAGGAGACCGTCGACTTCGGGCCCAACTACGACGGCAGCGAGCAGGAGCCGCTCGCGCTCCCGGCCGCCTTCCCCAACCTGCTGGTCAACGGCGCCACCGGCATCGCCGTCGGCATGGCCACCAACATGCCGCCGCACAACCTCTCCGAGGTCGTCGCCGCCGCCCGGCACCTGATCAAGCACCCGAACGCCGACCTCGACACCCTCATGCGGTTCGTCCCCGGCCCGGACCTGCCCACCGGCGGACGGATCGTCGGCCTCTCCGGCATCCGGGACGCCTACGAGTCCGGCCGCGGCACCTTCAAGATCCGCGCCACCACGACCGTCGAGGCGGTCACCGCCCGCCGCAAGGGCATCGTGGTCACCGAGCTGCCGTACAACGTCGGCCCGGAGAAGGTCATCTCCAAGATCAAGGACCTCGTCAACGCGAAGAAGCTCCAGGGCATCGCGGACGTCAAGGACCTCACCGACCGCGAGCACGGGCTGCGCCTGGTCATCGAGGTCAAGAACGGCTTCGTGCCCGAGGCCCTGCTGGAGCAGCTCTACAAGCTGACGCCGATGGAGGAGACCTTCGGCATCAACAACGTGGCCCTGGTCGACGGCCAGCCGCTCACCCTCGGCCTCAAGGAGCTGCTGGAGGTCTACGTCGACCACCGCTTCCAGGTGGTCCGCCGGCGCAGCGACTTCCGCCGCCGCAAGCGCCAGGAGCGGCTGCACCTGGTCGAGGGCCTGCTGGTCGCGCTGGTCGACATCGACGAGGTCATCGCGATCATCCGGTCGAGCGACAACGCCGCCCAGGCCAAGGAGCGCCTGATCGAGCGCTTCTCGCTGTCCGAGACGCAGACCGCGTACATCCTCGACACCCCGCTGCGCCGGCTCACCCGCTTCGACCGGGTCGAGCTGGAGCAGGAGCAGGCCAAGCTGACCTCCGAGATCGCCGACCTGACCGAGATCCTGGAGTCGGACAACAAGCTGCGCAGCGTGGTCTCCGGCGAACTCGGCGCCGTCGCCAAGCAGTTCGGCACCGAGCGGCGCACCGTCCTGCTGGAGGCCGGCGCCGCGCCGGCCGCCTCGCTGGCCGTCCCGCTGGAGGTCGCCGACGACCCGTGCCGGGTGCTGCTCTCCTCCACCGGCCTGCTCGCCCGCACCGCCGACGGCGAGCCGTTCGAGCTCTCCGAGAAGCGCGCCAAGCACGACGTGATCGTCTCCGCGGTGCCGACCACCGCCCGCGCCGACGTCGGCGTGGTCACCTCGGCCGGCCGGGTCCTGCGACTGGCCGTCATCGACCTGCCGGCGCTGCCGCCCACCCCCTCGCCCACGCTGGCCGGCGGAGCCGCCGCCACCGAGTTCCTCCGGCTGGAGGCCGACGAGCGGGTCCTGGCGCTGACCACCCTGGACGAGTCCTCCCCCGGCCTGGCGCTGGGCACCGCGCAGGGCGTCGTCAAGCGGGTGGTCCCCGAATGGCCTGCCAACAAGGACGAGTTCGAGGTGATCGCGCTCAAGGACGGCGACGAGGTGGTCGGCGCGGTCGAACTGCGCACCGGCGAGGAGGACCTCGTCTTCATCAGCTCCGACGCCCAACTGCTGCGCTACCCCGCCGGACAGGTCCGCCCGCAGGGCCGCCCGGCCGGCGGCATGGCCGGCATCAAGCTCGCGGACGGCGCCCGGGTGCTCTCCTTCACCGCCGTCGACCCGGCCGTCGACGCGGTGGTGGTCTCGGTGGCCGGCGCCGCCGGCACCCTCACCGGCGAGGCCCAGTCCAGTTGGAAGGTCACCCCCTTCGAGCAGTACCCGCGCAAGGGCCGCGCCACCGGCGGCGTCCGCTGCCAGCGCTTCCTGCGCGGCGAGGACGCCCTCGCCTTCGCCTGGGCCGGCCCGGCCCCCGCCCGCGCCGCCACCGCCAAGGGCGCCCCGGTCGACCTCCCCGAGCGCGACCCCCGCCGCGACGGCTCCGGCACCCCGGTCACCACCCCCGTCGCCACCGTCGCCGGCCCCGCCTGACCCGCCCGACCCGCAGGGCGCCGAACCCCGTTCGGCGCCCTGCGGCATTCCCCCAACCGGAACGCTCCCCCCAACTTCCCCGCATCGCAAGATTGTTCGCCGCCCCTGGGCTAGGTTCGCACCGGAAGGGCCACCCACCACCGACCCCGGAGGGAGACGGACCGTTGCCCGACGACTTCCGGATCGACCTCGCCCGCATGCACACGGTCTCCACCCGACTCGGCGAATGCGGCACCCGCATGCGCGCCGTCGCCAAGCGCCTGGAGAACCTGGGCAAGGGCCGGCAGACGGGCACCGCGCGGCTCGACTCGGCCTGCAAGCAGTTCGAGGACGAGTGGCACGGCGGCATCGGCCGGATGGGGGCATCGTCGCAGGCCTGACCAAGCTCGGCCATCCGGTGGACCCGCGTCTGGTCACCATCCCGGTCAAGGCCACCGGCCTCGGCTACGGGCTGTACCGCCGACTGACCAGGGACGACGACGGACCTGCCGCTCCGCCGCCGCCGTACGTCGGCCCCGTGCCGCAACCGGGTCCGCGCCCCTCGCCCACACCCTTCCTCGCCGCGGTCGCCTGACGGAGATCCCATGCCCGAGTACCTCTATGTCACGCTCCCCGTCTCGGGAAGCCAACTGGCCCGCGTGCCCGAGGCCGTCGAAGCGGCGGAACGGGCCAAGGCGCTCTACGGGGTCAACCTGTTGGACGACGAGGTGGCCCGTCAGGTGGTCACCGACCATCTGACGGCCCGCCGCCGCATCGACCTGGAGTGGCACACCGAAGTCGGCGCGTTGCTCGTGCTGGGCGGGATCGTGGTGGCGGCCGTGATCGGCAGCTCGCTCTCCTCGCCGGTCCAGCCGAAGCAGGTGGCGATGCTGGTGGCCGCGATCCTGGCGGTTCCCGCCGGCATCGTGGTCTGGGGCGTCGGTGCCGGGAAGGGGGCGAAGAAGCAGCGGGACTCCGTCCACTTCACCACCTACACCGCGCTGCTGGCACGGGCCAGGAGTGCCGGGCTCGACATCCGGATCCCCGACGAGTGGTTCGACGCGGCCGATCCCGCGCCCGCTCCGGCCCCGCGCCCGCACTCGTCCCCGGCAGCGGCGGCGACCGCGGCCGCGCCGGGCACCGGCACCGTACCGCCGCTCCCCGCCGCCGAAAGCCTCCTGGTCGTGCCGATGGACGCGCTCACCGGGAACCCCGCCCTGGTCCGTGCGGCGCGTACCCGCGGCGCCGAGCACCGCATCGACCTCCTGGACGGGCGGGCCGTGCAGGCGATGCTGACCGCACAGCGCCGGGCCGTCCGGCGGTGGAGCGTCTGGGCCACGCTCGCCGTCCTGGCCGTCGTGGCGGCCGGGACCACGGCCAGTATCGGTGCGACGCTCGCCCCCGACTCGCCGAACCGCTCCCCGGCGCTCGCGGCGGCCGGAGCCCTGGCCGCCGTCGCCGTCCTCGCCACCGGACCGCTGCTGCTCCTGCTCCGCTCCTGGCGGCGGAGCGGGGTCCGGGCCCAGGCCGCCGCCTATCTGGACCTCCTGGTCGAGGCCCGCCGGCACGGCGTCCTCGTCCCCGCGCCCCCGAGCTGGCTGGACACCCGCAACCGGCTCCGGAAACCGTACTGACCCGCCGGCCACCCGACTCCGAAGGCCCGACCACCGTGACGGACACCCTCCAGATCCGCTTCGTCGTCCCGCCCGCCTTCCACGACATCCCCGTGCTCGGTACCGAGGGACAGATCGCCGAGCAGCTCTGGGAGGTGGTCTGCGAGGTCCTGGCCTCGGAGGGCGACGACCTGCGCACCGAATGGGCGGCCGTGCTCGCCGGGCTGATCCCGCCGATGGCCGAGGCCGGAACGATCTACGCGGGACTCTGCCTGCTGGACATCGAGGGCCGGACCAGTACCGCCTCGGTCGTCGCCACCCTGGCGCCGCTCGGCGGACTCCACCCCGCACGAGCGGTGGACGGCCTGCGGGAGGGGCTCTCCCGGGCCCGGCCGCAGGCCACCGTGACCGAGCTGGCGCTGCCCGCCGGGCGGGCGGTGGCGGTGATCGACGCGGTCTCCACCCCCATCGGCGAGACGGCCCTGGCCACCTCGGTCATCCAGGTCCATCTGCCGCTCCCCAACGAGTCCCAGTTGCTCTCGCTGGAGCTGAGCACGCCGTGCGCCGAGGACTGGGAGCTGTACTCGGAGGTCTTCGCGGGGATCGTCCGCAGCGTCCACCTGGAGTTCGCCGACCTCCCGCTGTCGGACCCGGGGCCCATGGCCGAATCCGCGCCGTCCGCCGCGGTCGAGGCGAAGGTACGGGCCGCCTTCGGCTGAGGGGCAAGGGTAGCCTTACCGGAGTGAGCACCTGTGCGACGCTGTCGCGTGAACTGTCGGAGCCGCTGGCCGCCACCGCCGCGACCGCGAGCACCTGGCTGCTGGTCGAGCAGAACGGGCCGTGGGGTGCGAAGGCGCTCGGCGAGAGCCATCTGGACCCGGCGGTCGGGCGGGCGCTGGATGCCGCGGCCGCCGGCACCGGGGTGCGGGTGGCGTTGATCCGGCGGCCCGGGCGGCACGCGGACTGCCTGCCGACGGCCCGGCACGAGGTGATCGTGGCGCACACCGTCCCGGCGCCCGGCCGCAGCTGGGTGCGCCGCCACGAGGTGGCGGATCCGGCGGAGCTGCTCGCCCTCGACTTCGCGGCGCTGGGCGCCGGCGACCACGGCGGCCTCGGCGCACCGCACGTCGGCGGCCCGATCGCCCTGGTGTGCACCAACGGCCGCCGGGACCGCTGCTGCGCCCTGCTCGGCCGCCCGCTCGCCGCCGATCTGGCCGCCGCCGGGCACACCGAGGTGTGGGAGGTGACCCACCTGGGCGGCCACCGCTTCTCCCCCACCATGCTGGTGCTGCCGTACGGCTACGCCTACGGCCGGCTGACCGCCGAGTCCGCCAAGGAGGTGCTGGCGGCGACGGCGTCCGGCCGCATGGTGCCGGAGTGGTCGCGCGGCTGCTCCGGCTGGGACCGCCCGGGCCAGGCGGCCGACCACGCGGTGCGGCTGGCCGGCGGTGGGACCAGGGCCGACGCGTTGACCGTGGATTCGCGGCCGGACGGCGCGGGCCGCTGGCGGGTCGAGGTCCGGCACGAGGACGGCCGGGTCTGGGAGGTGCGGGTGGCCGAGGGCGTCAGCGAGCCGGCCCGCCCGGAGAGTTGCGGCAAGGCGGCGGGCACCCCGTCCCGGATGGAGGTCGTCGCCCTCCGGGAGCTGTGACGTGCGTGATGTTCGTGACGCGCTGTGACGTGCCGCGACGTGCGACGACCCCCGGCGGGTGCCTGCCGGGGGTCGTTCGTTCCTCAGCCGCTCAGACTGCTCCGGCCCCGGTCAGCGAGCGGACCTCCAGCTCGGCGTACCGGTCCGGGTCGGCCGGCTCGGGCGAGGTGAGGGTGCCGATCCAGCCGGCCAGGAAGCCGAGCGGGATGGAGACGATGCCCGGGTTCTCCAGCGGGAACCAGTGGAAGTCCATCCCGGGGAACAGCGCCACCTTGGTGCCGGAGACCACCGGCGAGAAGGTCACCAGCACCACCGCCGGGATCAGCCCGCCGTACACCGACCAGACCGCGCCGCGGGCGGTGAACCGCCGCCAGAACAGGCTGTAGAGCAGCACCGGCAGGTTGGCGGAGGCGGCGACGGCGAAGGCCAGGCCGACCAGGAAGGCGACGTTCAGCTGCTGGGCGAAGAGGCTCAGCACGATCGCCACCGCGCCGATCCCGACCGCGGCGATCCGCGCGACCAGGACCTCCTCGCGCTCGGCCGCCGCCGGAGCGCTGTCCGCCCCGGCCGCGGTCGTGGCCCGGGCGGCCGCCGCGCCGCGCGACCGCCGGGAGGCCGGCACCACGGCCCGCCGGCCGCGCAGGCCCCGGCCACCCCGGGCACCCCGGTCGCCGCGCGGCCGGGGTCGCCAGGCGCCCGCCCAGATGTCGTGGGCGAACGCCGCCGAGGAGGCCAGGGTGAGCCCGGCGACCACCGCGAGGATGGTGGCGAAGGCGATCGCCGAGATCAGCGCGAACAGCACCACCCCGCCGGTCGAGCCGTTGCCGCCGCCGAGCACCAGGGCGAGCAGCGGGACGGCGGTGTTGCCCGCCGAGTTGGCCTGCCGCACCTCGGCCGAGCCGATCAGCGCGGTGGCGCCGAGGCCCAGCGCGATGGCCATCAGGTAGAAGCCGCCGACCAGTCCGATCGCCCACATCGTCGAACGGCGGGCGGCCCGCGCGGTGGGCACGGTGTAGAAGCGGGACAGGATGTGCGGCAGGCCGGCGGTGCCCAGCACCAGGGCCAGGCCCAGGCTGAAGAAGTCCAGCCGGCTGGTGAAGCTCTTGCCGTACTTCAGCCCGGGCTCCAGGTACCGCTGCCCGGCGCCGCTGTGCTGGGCCGCCTGCCGCATCAGCTCGGCGACGTCCCCGTGGAAGCGGACCACCAGCAGCACGGTCAGCACCACCGAGCCGGCGACCAGCAGGAACGCCTTGACGATCTGGATCCAGGTGGTGGCCCGCATACCGCCGATCGTGACGTAGACGATCATCAGACCGCCCACCGCCACAATGGTCCAGGTCCGGGCCTGGGCGCTGTTGGTGCCGAGCAGCAGCGCGACCAGACTGCCCGCGCCGACCATCTGGGCGACCAGGTAGAACAGCGTGACGACCACGCTGGCGCCGCCGGCCGCCGCCCTGACCTTGCGGCGGCGCAGGCGCAGCGCCAGCACGTCGGCCAGGGTGTACCGGCCGGCGTTGCGGACCAGTTCGGCGACCAGCATCAGCACCACCAGCCAGGCGACCAGGAAGCCGATGCTGTAGAGCACGCCGTCGTAGCCGTACAGCGCGATCAGCCCGGCGACGCCGAGGAAGGAGGCGGCCGAGAGGTAGTCGCCGGAGAGCGCGAACCCGTTCTGCAGGGGCGTGAAGTCGCGGCCGCCGGCGTAGAAGTCCTCGGCGGCGCCGCCGCCGCGGCGGCCGGCCCAGAAGGTGATCGCCAGGGTGACCAGGACGACGACGGCGAAGAGCACCACGGCCAGGCCGTGGTGGTCCCCGGTGGGGGCGACGGGGGGCGGGGTGGCGGCCCTCATCGCAGCTGGTCCTGGGTGTCCCAGCGCAGCGACAGGGCGGCCCGGTCGCGCTTGGTGCGGGCGTTGCGGGCGTAGAGCCAGGCCAGCAGGAAGGTGGTGGCGAACTGCAGCAGGCCGAGCAGCCAGGCCACGTTCACCGGGCCGGCGACCGGGCGGCGCATCAGCGCGGGGGCGGCCGCCTGGGCGGCCACGTAGAGCAGGTACCAGGCCAGGAAGACGCCGCTGACCGGGAAGACGAACGTCCGGTAGCTGTGGCGGATGCGTTGGAAGGCCGCGCTCCGCTGGACGGCCCGGTACACCTCGATGCTGCTGCTGTCGGCCACCGGCCCGGGCGCCGCCACCGATCCGGGCACCGGCACCGGCACGGGTACCGGTTCCGACACCGGTCCGGACACGGGCCCAGCCGTCGGTCCGGACAAGGGCTCAGCCGCCGGTCCGGGCACGGGCTCCGCCGCCCACCAGTCCAGTTGCCCTCCCGGCTCGGGGTTTCTCGTCTGCTGTTGAGGCACGGCTGCTCCTGGGCCGGGGGGGTTGTGACCCGAACCATGATGGAGGCGCCGGAACCTCCCAAACCCCCGTCGCAGATACGTTCACTCGATGAGGTGATCGATGATCCGACAGACACTCATCCGACTACTGCGGAGACCCGGTGATTCCGTGGCGGAAGGCGTACGCGACCGCTTGCGCCCGGTCCCGCACGCCGGTCTTGGCGAACAGGTTGTTGATGTGGGTCTTCACGGTGGCCGGGCTGACGTACAGCCGCCGGGCGATCTCGGTGTTGGAGAGCCCCTGCGCGATCAGTCCCAGCACCTCGGCCTCCCGCGCAGTCAGCCCGTCCGGCGGCTCCTCCGCCGGTCCCGAAGCCGGTCCCGCAGCCGGCCCCGCAACCGGCCCCGGCGCGGCGGGAGCGGCCCCCGCCAGCCGCTCCAGCAGCCTCAGCTGCACCTGCGGCGAGAGCCCGGCCGCCCCCGACCGGACGTCCGCGATCGCCCGGGCGATCTCCTCGGCGCCCGCGTCCTTGGTGAGGTAGCCGCGCGCCCCGGCCCGCAGTGCCGGGAACAGCGAGTCGTCGTCGGCGTAGGTGGTGAGCACCACGACCTCGGTCCCCGGGTGCCCGGCGCGGATCCGCCGGGTCGCCTCGACCCCGTCGCAGCGCGGCATCCGCAGGTCCATCAGCACCACGTCCGGCCGGTGCCGGGCGACCAGCGCGACGGCCTCCTCGCCGTCCGCCGCCGAGCCGACCACCTCGATCCCGGGCAGCAGCCCGAGCAGCATCACGATGCCCTCGCGCACCACCGTCTGGTCGTCCGCGACCAGCACCCTGGCGACCGCCGGATCCGTCATGCCGGCACCCGCAGCAACACGCGCCACCCTCCCTCGTGGGAGCCCGCCAGCAGGGTGCCGCCGAGCAGTTCCGCGCGTTCGCGCATCCCCAGCAGACCGTACCCGCCGCCGCTGGACGCCAGGCCGCCGGGCGCTTCGGACCGTCCGGCCCGCTGGTCCCGCACCTCCAGCTCCACGTCGCGCGCCAGATAGCGCAGCTCGACCGTGCAGCGTGCGCCGGGGGCGTGTTTGCGCACATTGGTCAGCGCTTCCTGCGCCGTGCGCCGGACGGCGAGCCCCGCCTCGGCGGTCAGCGGACGCGGTGTCCCGACCACCGAGAACCCCGCGCGCTCCACCGCGGTCAGCTCCACCAGGTACTCGCCGACCGGGGTGAACTCGCCGCGCAGCGCGGACAGCGCCTGCCGGGTCTCGGCCAGTCCGTCCTGCGCCATCCGCCGGGCGGCCACCACCCGCTCGCGGATCCGCGCCCGGTCGGTGCCGGAGTCCAGCATCAGCCGGGCCGCCTCCAGGTGGACCAGCTGGGCGGAGAGGCTGTGCGCCAGCACGTCGTGGATCTCCCGGGCGATCCTGGCCCGCTCGGCGAGCGCGGCGCTCTCCGCCTCGGCGGCCCGGGCGGCCCGCTCCTGGTCGAGCAGCCGGCGCGCGGTGCCGCGCGCCTCGATGTCCAGCCGCAGCAGGTAGCCGAGCAGCAGCAGGCCGCCGACGGTCGCCGTGATGCTCAGCCAGCTCGCCCAGCTCACCGCGGCGTACGAGCCGAGCGAGGCGCCGGCCGCGATCAGCGCGGGCGCGGGCGGCAGCCGGATCACCGCGGTCACCGCCAGTCCGTACCAGAGCACGTCGGAGAGCAGGTAGGCCTGCCCCCAGTCGGCCAGCCAGGCGGCCGTGAACACCGCGCCGGCCAGCACGTACGAGCGCGTCGCCCACTGCTTCCAGCTGGCGTGCAGGTAGCCGGCGGCGAGGGCGACCGCCGCGCCCAGCCCGGCCACCACGACGATCACCGCCCAGCCGGCGTACCTGCCGCCGGTGAGCGTCCCCCAGCAGACGCTGACCAGGACGACGAGCCGGCCGAGGACGGTGAGGATCCGCCGCGGCCGGCTCTCGGCGTCGTACCGCAGCCCCTCACGGGACGGCCAGCGGGTCCAGTAGCCGACCAAACGTTCCTCCTGGTGAACTCACGACGACGGTCAGCACGACACCGCGGCCGGACCCGGCGGCTCCAGCGCCCGCGCCCTCCAGTTCACCACGAGCGTCCTGACCACCAGCAGGACCGCCAGCCCGAGCAGCAGCGCGCTGCTCGACTGGCGCAGGTGCAGGACCTCCCCGATCCCGAACAGGCCGAACCTGATCGCGATCAGCCCGCCCCAGGCGGCCGGCGTCGCCGCGGTGCCCCGGACCCAGAGCGCGCCGTCCGCCTCCCGCCAGATCCGGACGGTCCAGCCCCAGACCGAACCCGCGGCGAGCACCGCGAGCAGGCCGGAGCCGACCAGGACGGCGGACCACGCGGTGTCCCGGCGGTCGAGCAGCTGCGGGTCGCGCAGCGCGACCGCGCCGAGGACCACCGGCAGCACCCAGGAGCGGCGTTCGGTGTCCAGCCGCCGGGCGCGCATCTGACGCCGGAGCACCAGCACCGTCACCACGACCACCAGAGCGACGTCGAGCTGGGCAGACATGGTGCTTTCTCCGTCCGGGAAGGTTCGGGCCGACCTCTCCGACGGTACGGATCCGGCGCCCCCGGCTGATCGGCTCCGGGGTGGACGGCGGGTCCACGGCGGGTGGACGCACGTGCGCGAGGGCCCTCCACCCGCGGGTGGAGGGCCCTCGCGCGGACGGGCGGTGCTCAGGCGTCGATGCGCGAGCGGTCCAGGGTGGCCGCCGAGTCCACGATGAACTCCTTGCGCGGCGCCACGTCGTTGCCCATCAGCAGGTCGAAGACCTTCTCGGCCTGCTCCAGGTCGCCCAGGTTGATCCGGCGCAGCGTGCGGTGGCGCGGGTCCATGGTGGTCTCGGCCAGCTGGTCGGCGTCCATCTCGCCCAGACCCTTGTACCGCTGGACCGGGTCCTTCCAGCGCAGGCCCTTGCGCTGGAACTCCAGCAGCGTGGAGCGCAGCTCGGCGTCCGAGTACGTGTAGTGGTACTTCTCCTGCCCGCGCTTGGGGTTGGTGAGCTCGATCCGGTGCAGCGGCGGCACGGCCGCGAAGACCCGGCCCTGCTCGACCATGGGCCGCATGTAGCGCTGAAACAGCGTCAGCAGCAGGCAGCGGATGTGCGAGCCGTCGACATCGGCGTCGGCCATGAAGATGACCCGGCCGTAGCGGGCCTGGTCGATGTCGAAGGTGCGGCCCGAACCGGCCCCTATCACCTGGATGATGGCCGCGCACTCGGTGTTCTTGAGCATGTCGCTCACGGACGCCTTCTGCACGTTGAGGATCTTGCCGCGGATCGGCAGCAGGGCCTGGAACTCGGAGTTGCGGGCCAGCTTGGCGGTGCCGAGCGCGGAGTCGCCCTCGACGATGAAGAGTTCGCTGCGGTCGACGTCGTCGCTGCGGCAGTCGGCCAGCTTGGCCGGCAGCGAGCTGGTCTCCAGCGCGGTCTTCCGGCGCTGGGCCTCCTTGTGCTGGCGGGCGGCGACCCGGGTGCGGGCCGCGGCCACGACCTTCTCCAGCACCGCCCGGGCCTGGACCTTCTCGTCCTTCTTGCCGGAGGTGAGGAAGGCCTTGAGCTCCTTGGCGACGACGGCCGCGACGATCCGGTTGGCCGCCGAGGTGCCGAGCACCTCCTTGGTCTGGCCCTCGAACTGCGGCTCGGCGAGCCGGACGGTGACCACGGCGGTGAGGCCCTCGGTGGCGTCGTCCTTGGTGATGTCGTCCTCGGCGACGCGCAGCACCTTGGCGGAGCGCAGCGCCTCGTTGACCGTCTTGGCCAGCGAGCGCTCGAAACCGGTGACGTGGGTGCCGCCCTTGGGGGTGGCGATGATGTTGACGAAGGAGCGCAGCGTGGTGTCGTACCCGGCGCCCCAGCGCAGCGCGATGTCCACCCCGAGGTGCCGGGTGACCTCGGTCGGCGTCATGTGGCCGAGGTCGTCCAGGACCGGCACGGTCTCCTTGAAGGTGCCCTCGCCGTGCAGCCGCAGCACGTCGCAGATCGGCTTGTCGGGCGCCAGGAACTCGCAGAACTCGGCGATGCCGCCGTCGAAGCGGAAGGTGCTCTCCTCGACCTTCTCGCTCTCGGTGAGCCGCTCGTCACGCACCACGATGGTCAGGCCGGGCACCAGGAAGGCGGTCTGCCGGGCCCGGGCGTGCAGGTTCTCCAGGGAGAGCCGGGCGTCCTTGAGGAAGATCTGCCGGTCGGCCCAGTACCGGATCCGGGTGCCGGTGCGGGTCTTGGGCACCTTGCGGGCCTTGGTCAGGCCGTTGGCCGGCTCGAACGGGGCGTCCGGGCTGGTCTCGGTGAAGATGCCGGGGGTGCCGCGGCGGAAGCTGATCGCGTGGGTGTGGCCGCCGCGGTCGACCTCGACGTCCAGCCGGGCGGAGAGCGCGTTGACGACGGAGGCGCCGACGCCGTGCAGACCGCCGGAGGCCGCGTAGGAGCCGCCGCCGAACTTGCCGCCGGCGTGCAGCTTGGTCATCACGACCTCGACGCCGGACAGCCCGGTCTTCGGCTCGACGTCCACCGGGATGCCGCGCCCGTTGTCGCGGACCTCGACCGAGGCGTCCTCGTGCAGGACGACCTCGATCCGGTCGCAGTAGCCGCCCAGCGCCTCGTCGACCGAGTTGTCGATGATCTCCCAGAGGCAGTGCATGAGGCCTCGGCTGTCGGTCGAGCCGATGTACATGCCGGGGCGCTTGCGGACCGCCTCCAGGCCCTCCAGGACGAGCAGGTGCCGAGCGGTGTAGTTGGAACCGTCGTCGCCGGCCAGCAGAGCGGACGGCACGGTCGTTTCGGCACTCACGCGGCACTCTCCTCGGTCAAGTTCTGTCTCATCGGTCACATCCGGACACGTCCGGACCGCCCGCCAGTGCAGCACACCGCACCGACAGCCGTTTCCCCTGCGTGTGCGCACCCCTCCGCTGGGTGCACAGCACGGCGGGCCGGTCCCGCGCAGCTTGTACGCGCTCCGCGAACAAGGGCCGTGCCGGATCGGGGTCGCCGGGGCTCCATCTCCTCCCGGTACCACCGCTCCTGGCGGATCGTGGGACCGGGCACAGGCTCCGGAACTGCCGTTATGCAGGCTACCGGGGCCCGGGACGGGGCTTATGCTCCAACCCAGCAGAGGATTATGCTACGCGGACTCTCACATCCGGTTCCGATCGGGCGTTCGAGCGACGGGCGGATCCTGGGATTCGGTACGCATGAACCACCGGCCCCCGGGGCACGTCCTCATCAACACAGCAGAATCCTCAGAGAAGAAAAGCCACGAGCGGGAACGTTTTCGGCCTGGTTGGATGTTGACCCTGGTACGACAGCTCGTCGAGCTAGAGAAGAGGCGACGTGACTACTGTTCTGACACCTGCGAGCCCGCTCACCGCGGCTGACCGCTGCGACCGCTGCGGCGCCCAGGCCTACCTGCGCGTCGTACTCGCCAGCGGCGGAGAGCTGCTCTTCTGCGCCCACCACGGCCGGAAGTTCGAGCCCGAGCTCAAGAAGATCGCCGTGGAGATACAGGACGAGAGCGGCCGCCTGGGCAGCACGTCCGCCACGGCCGACGACGACGAGCGCTGATCGCGGCGCCCCACAGGAACCAGCGTCGAGCTGCGTGTCCGGCCGCGCACCGCGCGTGACCGGATGAGCCGGGCGACCGCCCCTTCGGGGGCCGGTCGCCCGGCTTCGTCGTTCCCGGGCCGGCTCCGCCCGCCCTCCCGGGCCGCCCGAACGGTCAACACCGGGTGCCCGCCCGGCTACAGGGCGGCGCGCACCGCGCCGGCGACCGAGGAGAGCCGGGTGTAGACGCCCGGATGGGCGGCCTCCGCGCAGCCGGTCCCCCAGGAGACCAGCCCGGCGAGCCGGCCGGCGACCACCAGCGGGCCGCCGCTGTCCCCCTGGCAGGCGTCCTTGCCGCCCCGCTGCTCCCCCGCGCACACCATGCCCCGGGCGTCGAAGCGCCCGTCCGGGCCGCCCGGGTAGGCCTGCGCGCAGGCCTGGTCGGGCACCATCGGGACGTCCACGCTGCGCAGCGAGGGCGAGTAGTCGCCGCGGCCGGTGGTGTCCCCCCAGCCGTACACCTGCGCCCTGGTCCCGGGCCGGTACGGTTCCGTCTCGCCCTGGCCGACCAGGTCGATCAGCGGCCGGCCCGCCTGCGACTCGCTCAGGGTGACCACCGCCACGTCGTTCATGTTGGTGGTGAAGGAGTAGTCGGGGTGGACCCAGACGCCGCGCACCGCCACCTCCTGGCCGGCCGAGCCGCGCAGGTCGTCCCGGCCGACCACCACCCGCAGCCCCGGCCGGTCCACCTGCTGCCCGGTGGACTCGTCGTAGAAGCAGTGCGCCGCGGTGACCACCTTGGTCGGGGTGACCAGCGCGCCCCCGCAGAACTGCCCCGAGCGGCCGGAGCCGAACTGCTGGCGGCTGGACAGCGCGACCACCCACGGGTGGTCGCCGGTGCTCACCGCCTCGCCGCCGACGATCCGGCCCTGCGGCCGGGCCTGGGCGTCCGGGGCGGCCGGACCGAGGGCGAGCAGCGGCGCGGGCAGTGCGGCCAGCAGCGCCAGGGCGGCGGCCCGGCGCCGCCGGGACGCCCGGCCCGCGGGATCGGGTGCGGCGGACCCGGCGGGCGCGCCGACGGGGGCGACGGCGGGCGCGGGGGTCGGCAGGTCGGCGCGGTCCGGACGGTCCGGGGTGGGCGACACCGTGTCTCCAGGTGGCTCGGCAGCAGGCAACCGGCACAGCGTAGGTGACCGGCTACGGTCCGCGACCGCTCGCCGCCGCACCGCCACCCGGACGGGGGACAACGGCCACCCGGACGCTGACACCCACCCGCCCCGAACAGCCGGAAGGCCCGGAGCGCGGGGCTCCGGGCCTTCCGGTCGGCACCGGTGGCCGGTACCGGTGGTCGGACGGTGATCAGTCCAGGTAGTCGCGCAGCACCTGGGAGCGCGACGGGTGGCGCAGCTTGGACATGGTCTTCGACTCGATCTGGCGGATGCGCTCACGGGTGACCCCGTACACCTTGCCGATCTCGTCCAGCGTCTTCGGCTGACCGTCCGTCAGGCCGAAGCGCATCGAGACCACGCCCGCCTCGCGCTCGGACAGGGTGTCCAGCACCGAGTGCAGCTGCTCCTGGAGCAGGGTGAAGGAGACCGCGTCGGCCGGGACGACCGCCTCGGAGTCCTCGATGAGGTCGCCGAACTCGCTGTCGCCGTCCTCGCCCAGCGGGGTGTGCAGCGAGATGGGCTCGCGACCGTACTTCTGGACCTCGATGACCTTCTCCGGGGTCATGTCGAGCTCCTTGGCCAGCTCCTCCGGGGTGGGCTCGCGGCCCAGGTCCTGGAGCATCTGGCGCTGGACGCGGGCCAGCTTGTTGATGACCTCGACCATGTGCACCGGGATACGGATGGTGCGGGCCTGGTCGGCCATCGCGCGGGTGATCGCCTGGCGGATCCACCAGGTCGCGTAGGTGGAGAACTTGTAGCCCTTGGTGTAGTCGAACTTCTCGACCGCACGGATCAGACCGAGGTTGCCCTCCTGGATGAGGTCCAGGAAGAGCATGCCGCGGCCGGTGTAGCGCTTGGCCAGCGAGACCACCAGGCGGAGGTTGGCCTCCAGCAGGTGGTTCTTGGCGCGGCGGCCGTCCTCGGCGATGATCTCCAGCTCGCGCTTGAGCTTGGGTGCGAGCTTGTCGGCGGCCGAGAGCTTGTCCTCGGCGAACAGGCCGGCCTCGATCCGCTTGGCGAGCTCGACCTCCTGCTCGGCGTTGAGCAGCGGGACCTTGCCGATCTGCTTCAGGTAGTCCTTGACCGGGTCGGCGGTGGCACCGGCGACGGCCACCTGCTGGGCCGGAGCGTCGTCCTCGTCGTCGTCGGAGAGGACGAAGCCCTCCGACTCCTCCTCCGGGGCGTCGCCCTCGGTAGCGGGCTTGTCGCCCGGCAGGGCCACCTCCTCCAGCAGCTCCTCCTCGCCGAGCAGCTCCTCGTCGCCCTTGGCCGTCTTGCCGGCGGCGGTCTTCTTGGCGGCGGCCTTCTTGGCCGGCGCGGCGGTCTTCTTGGCGGCGGCCTTCTTGGCCGGCGCGGCCTTCTTCGCCGGAGCCGACTTCAGCTCGGCGACGGCCGGGGCCGACTCCGCGGTGATCTCGGCGGACACCGTGCTGACCGGCGCCGCGGCGGCCGCGACCGCCGGAGTGGAGATGGTCGCACCGGGCGCGATGCGCACGGGCGGCTTGGTCGGGGCCGACGGAGCGGCCGGGGTCCGGGTGGTGACCGCCTTGGTCGCCGTGCGCTTGGCGGGGCTCTTGGCAGCAACGCTCTTGCGCTTGGCGCCGGCCGGTTCGGCCGCGCTGACCATGAGGTCCACCCCCTCCTCAATCAGCACCTGGTTGAGGCTGCGCATGACGTTCTTCCACTTGGTGACCGGGATCTGGTCCGCCTCGAACGCCTGGCGCACGTCGTCACCGGCGATCTGCCCCTGGGCCTTGCCCCGCTCGATGAGCGCCAGCAGAGCCGCGGACTCGGCGATCTCGGGGGGAAGCGAACGGGATGTGCTGGCCGACACGAACAACCTCTCGGACGATGAGTGGACTCGAACCCGTACCGGCCGCCCGAGCGGGCGGGGAAGGAGATCGCGCGTCGGGCACGCGGTGTCGATTCCGACCGACTCGGGCTTGAGGACTGGGTTTGCAGGACGGCAGCAGCGCCGCAGACCAACACAGCATTCTGACATGTTGGGGTATTCCGGAGCTGCTTCCGCTCAGGACACATCGCTGCTACTCGTCAAGTGTTACGCATGGCCTTCGTGTCGCGGGTCACACCGGACGGCGGCCGCGGCCCGGGGCCGGCTTCCATCATCCCTCACCCGCGCCCGAGTCGTTGACCATGGACACGACATTCGGCCCCGGGCGCGTCCGCCGGCACCCGTGCGGAGGCCCCCCGGCTGCACCGTAACGGCAGCCGGAGGGCCTGGGTCGCGGAGGGAGCGGCGGGAAGCCGCGGGACGGTCGCGGTCGGACGGATCATGACGGGGGCGGTCCGTGGACGGGTCGCGGGGCGGGACGGCAGCGCCCGGTCGCCGAACGGTCCGCTCAGTGCTCCCGGGGCGCCGGCACGGAGGGTTCGATCTCGGGGTGGACGGTGAGCAGCGCCCGCATCGCGGTCTCGGCGGCGGCCCCGTCGCCGGTGCCGAGCGCGTCCACCAGCCGGGCGTGCAGCCCGACCGAGGACTCCGAGGGCCGCTCGCAGGACGTGGCCGGACCGCCGGACACCTGGAGCGCGCAGGCGACGATCCCGGAGAGGTGCTCCAGCATCCGGTTGCCCGCCAGCTGCAGGACCAGGCCGTGCAGCTCGGCGTCGGCCCGGACGTAGGTGGCGAGGTCCGCCTGGGCGCAGGCGTGCCCCATGATCTCGACCAGCTCGGCCAGCCGCTGCTGGATGTCCTCCCGGCCGTGGCCCGCGGCCAGCCGGGAGGCCAGCGGCTCGATCGCCCAGCGGAGCTCGAACAGCTCCCGGCGCTGTTCGTCGCGCTGCGGGCCGAAGGCGCGCCACTCGATGATGTCCGGGTCGAGCAGGTTCCAGTCGCTGACCGGGCGGACCCGGGTGCCGACGTTGGGCCGGGCGCTGACCAGGCCCTTGGCCTCCAGCACCCGCAGCGACTCGCGGACGACGGTGCGGGAGACCTCGAACCGCTGGCCGATCTCCTCGGGAACGAGCGGCCGGTCGGCGCCGAGGTCGCCGGAGACGATCATCTGGCCGAGCTGCTGGACGAGCTGGCCGTGCAGACCGCGGCCGCGGCTGCTGGTGGTCTTGCGGCCGACCCGGGCGAGGTCCGACTCGGCGCCCTCCCAGCGGGGCGCCGGCGGGGTGGGCCGGTCGGCGTAGGAGAAGCGGTCCAGGTCGGCGGGGCCGGGGATGGCCCCGTCGGCGGAACGGGCGGGGGTCATGGTGGGGTGCGCAAGGGTGTTCACAGCTCCTTTGTCGGCGATCGGCGGGCGCAGCTTGAGAATTCTCGTGAAAAGCACACGAAAGGGTGATCGACCGTGACTGGATAATTGACTTCTTATCAGGGCGAAGCACGCATTGCGGTCACCCTTGGTCGATCTTGACGAACCGCCCCCGACGGGCGGGGGCTCACAGCGCCCGGCGTCTGACCTGCACCGCCAGGGTGACCAGCAGCAACACGAAGGCCGGGACCGCCACCGCGGCCAGCAGGGCCGGATCGGAGAGCACCGAGCCGCTCCCCGCAACCCGGCGGCCCCCGCCGTACACCCATCCGTACGCCCACTCGATCCCGGAGTGGAACGGCAGCAGCTCCGCCGCCCGGGGCGGCCAGGCCGTCCCGGTCCGCCGCAGCACCAGCGCCACCCCGGACTCCAGCAGCGGCGGCAGCGCGCAGAGCAGCAGCACCCCGCCCGCCGCGCTCCGGGTCAGCGCGGCCGCCAGCACCCCGGTCCAGCCCGCCACGACCACCAGCAGGGCGAACGCCAGCAGCGCGGCCGGCGCCCCGTGCCCGGCCCCCAGGGCCAACGGCGCCGGCACCCCCGGCAGCTCGCCGGACCCGCCCGCGCCGGCCGCGGCCAGTACCCGCGCGACCCGGTCCGACAGCGCGGCCGGGTCGGAGGCGGCCGAGACCGTCACCCCGGCCGGCAGCGCGAGGTGCACGGCCACCGCGTCGACCAGCAGCGTCACCAGGGCCAGCGGCGCCGCGATCGCACCGGTCACCAGCAGCTTGCCCGCCAGCAGCCGCACCCGGCGCGGATAGCCCACCTGCGAGGCCGCCAGCCCCGGGTGTCGCACCTCCTGCCCGTACGACAGCGCTCCCAGCAGTCCGGCGCCCAGCGCCGCGAAGGGCAGCGGCAGCAGCGGCACCGTCGCCGTGAGCAGCCGTACCGCCGCCGCGCCGCCGAGCTCCCCGTCGGCCGTCCGCGCCGCCAGCAGAGCGGCGACCGCGGCGTCGCAGAGCAGTACCAGGCCGAGCAGCAGCCAGGTCGAACGCAGGCCGCGCACCCGGCGCAGCTCGTAGGCCAGAACTCGCACGCTTCACTCGCTCCGAAGGTCAGAGGTCACGGGAACGACGGCGCCGCCCCGGTCCGCCCCCGGCGGGCCGGAGGCCCCGCCGGGTGACTCCCCCGGGCGCTCGGCGGCGGGGTGCTCGATGACGGGGCGCTCGATGACGGGGCGCTCGGCGGCGGGGTGCACGACGCGGCCCAGGCGGATGGTGTCGTCGGTCCTCGGCTCCGTCTCCCCGCCGGGGCGGCCGTCCGCCGGGTGGGCGAGGCCGGTCAGCCCGTCCCGGAAGAGCCGGTCCACGGTGACGGTCGGTGAGGCCTCCTCCTCCGGCGGTTTCCCGGCCCCGCTCTCCCCGCTGCCGCGCCGCCCGCCTCCGGCGGCCGGACGCCGGGGGACGGCCCGGATCCCGCTGCGGGCGGTGAGCGCGGACAGCGCGGTCGCGGCCGAGAGGCCGGCGGCGGCCGCGACCGGGAGGGCGAGGGTGGGCGCGGGGTCCCGGTCCCGGTCGGCGACGGGCGCCGGGTCCGGTGCGGTCCTGTCCGGTGCCGGCTTCCCCTTCGCCGGTCGGTCGTCCCCCGCCGGCCGCTGGGCCACCGCCATCGCCATGGTCTGTTCGGCCGACGCCGGAACGGCGGTCCGCTCCGGCGGCCGCTCCTTCGCCGCGGCCCCCGCCGCCCGGCTCCCCGAGGGGCGGGCCGAGCCGGGACCGGCCTGCACCCGGAGGTGGCCCGACCGTCCGGAGCCGGTCGGCAGGGCGGCCCGGGGAGCGGGCTGCTCGACCACCCGGTCGGCGAGTTCGTGCAGCAGGATGCCGTGCCGGTAGGCGAGTTCGCCGATCTCGGTCCGTCCGATCCCGGCCACCGCGAGCCCGGCCCCGCCGTCCCGGCGGACCTTCGCGCCGTGGCCCGTCAGCAGGTCCGCGAGCCGGGCCATCTGCGGCCCCCGGACGGCGACCTCGGGGCTGATCCGGGTGCGGCGGAACTCCGACACCGCCTGGTCGGCCGCCATCCGGCCCTCGTCCAGGGTGATCACCCGGTCGGCGAACCGCGCGGCCTCCTGCGGGGAGCGGGTGGTGGCCAGCACCGTGCCGCCGGCGGCGCCGAAGGAGCGCAGGAAGGAGTGGAACCACTCCACGTTGCGCGGGGAGAGCCCCTCGGTGGGCGCGTCCAGCAGCAGGGCGCCGGGCTCGCCGAGCAGCGCGGCGGCGAGGGCCAGCCGCCGGTGCATCCCGGGCGAGAAGGTGCGCAGGCGCTGGTCGGCGACGGCCGCGAGCCGGATCTGTTCGAGCAGTTCGTCGGCCCGCCGGGCCGGCACCCCGACGGCCGCGGCCAGCATCCTGAGGTGGCCCCGGGCCTTCCGGTCGGGGTGTCCGGCGTGGTCCGCGGCCCCGGACGCGCCGCCCGGACCGGCCAGGACCACGCCGACCTCGTGCTCGGGCCGCCGCAGCCGGCGGTAGGTGCGGCCGTCGAACAGGGTGACGCCCCGCCCCCGTTCGAGCTCCACCATCAGGCGCAGCGCGGTCGACTTGCCCGCCCCCTCGGGGCCGAGCAGCGCCGTCACCGTGCCCGGGCGGGCCTCGAAGGTCAGATCCAGCACCGCCGGTGGGACGCCCCGGCGGTAGACCTTGGTCAGTCCGGTGATCTGGATCATCGCTGGCTGCTCCCATGCCCTCGGCCGACCTGGTCCGCACGGCGCAGGGTCGCCTCCGCACGGTTCCGCGCGAGCACATTAGGGGTCCGCGCCGGCGATTCCGGGCATTACGGGAGCGGCACGGGCCCACCGCCCGCACACCTCACCCGATCAGGGGACAATCCGATCCTGCGACCGAGACGTCCGGACCACCGGCCGCGACGGTTCAGGACTCCGGGCGCAGCATCGGCGGGTTGAGCACATTGGCGCCGCCGGAGGTGAACAGCTGGGCCGGGCGCCCGCCCTGACGGGTCGTCGTCCCGCCCGAGGGCAGCAGGAAGCCCGGGGTGCCGGTCACCTTGCGGTGGAAGTTCCGCGGGTCGAGGACCACGCCCCAGACCGCCTCGTAGACCCGGCGCAGCTCGCCGACGGTGAACTCGGCCGAGCAGAAGGCCGTCGCGAGCGAGGAGTACTCGATCTTGGAGCGGGCCCGCTCCACCCCGTCCGCCAGGATCAGCCCGTGGTCGAAGGCGAGCGGGACGCCGTCGATCCGGTTCGGGGCGAGGAGCTCGGTGACCGGGGCCCAACGGGCGCTGCTGGCGTCGCCGCCGGCGCGCGGGGTCGGCAGGTCGGGCGCGAGGACCAGGTAGGCCACGCTGACCACCCGCATCCGGGGGTCGCGCTGGGGGTGGCCGTAGGTGGCGAGCTGTTCCAGGTGGGCACCGGCGGTGCCGGGCGCGGCCGCGTCGTGGCCGGGCGCGGAGTAGGCGCGCAGGCCGGTCTCCTCGGCGAGCTCCCGGGAGGCGGCCTCGGCCAGCCCCTCGTCGGGGCGCACGAATCCCCCGGGGAGCGCCCAGTAGCCCTGGTAGGGCGGCTCGCCCCGGCGGACCAGCAGGGCGCACAGCGCGTGCTCGCGCACCGTCAGCACGACCAGGTCGACCGTGACTGCGAACGGGGGGAAGGCCGACGGGTCATAACGCGACATGGCGACGATCATAGTCGTCTCTCTGACGATAAGCACAGGCCCGTGGGCGGGCCGTGCTGCGGCGGCCCCTTCCGCCGTCCGCCCCGCGCGGGCCGGTGGGTTCCCGCCCGCGACCGGGCGCCGCGGGCGGGAACGGCGGCGGGGGCGGCAGTGGAGACGGCGTCAGCGGGCCACCAGCTGGAGCTCGGCGGACGCCTCCTCGACCATCGCCACGCCGATCCGGCTGACCCGCACCGAGAACGGCTCGCCGGCCACCCGCAGTCCCGTCAGTTCCAGCTCCCCGAGCGGCGCCGTGCTGGCCGGGCGGACCAGCACCCGCCCGCCGGGGACGTCCGGCCGGACCCCGGCGAGCGCGAACACCGCGTGCGCGGCCCCGGCGGCCGAGACCGCCGCCGGCCGGCAGGCCCCGGGGTGCGGCACCGGCGGGCTGCCGGGCGTCCACTGCTCCCCCGCGTACATCTCGGGCAGCCGGCCCTCGAAGTGGGCGGCGGCGCCGAGCAGACCCTCCAGCAGGGCCCCGGCCTCGTTCTCGTGGCCGGCCTCCGCGAGCCCGGCGACGGCGAGGGCGGTCTCGTGCACCCGCACCGCGCCGCTGCGGTGGCCCAGCGGGTTGAACCGGGGCGACTTGGCGCTGAGGGTGCGCAGCCCCCAGCCGCTGTCGAGTTCGGGTGCGGCCAGCCGCTGGGCGAGCAGCCTGGTCTGCTCGCGGTCCAGCAGGCTCTCGTGCCGGCCGCCGTCGGCGGAGAGACCGGGGTCGAGGAGGTGGACCAGCGAGGCGGCGACGGCGGGCAGCGGCTGGCCTCCCGGGGCGAGCCCGGCGGCGGGACGGCCGCCGGAGAGGTCGTCCACCCAGAACCGCTCGCGGAACCGGCCGCGCAGGGCGGCCGCCCAGTCGCGCCACTCCTCCGCGCCGGGTCGGCCGAAGGCCTCCAGGAGGTCGGCGCCGTGCAGGGCGGCCCGGTGCGCCTGGGCCTGCACCTCGGCGCGGGCCGGCACCGGGTGGGCCGACCGCTCCTCGACCGGGCGGCTCAGATCAGTGACGAAGCCGTCCACCAGGCCGTCGCGCAGCGCGCCGAGCGCCCGCTCGGCGGCCGGGAGGAGTTCGGCGGCCTCCGCCCGGGGCAGGCCCCAGCGCCAGGCCTCGGCCAGCACGGTGACGAACAGCAGGGTCGCCTCGGTGGCGGTGCAGGTCGGCGGCAGCTCGGGGCCGCCGTGCCGCAGCGCGCCGGGGAGCAGCCCCTCGGCGCGGTGGGGCCCCTGGCCGGGGGCGCCGGCCGGCTGCTGACGGCGGGCCAGGGCCCGCAGGGTGCCGGCGGCGAGCCGGGTGCCGAGCGGCAGGGTCAGCCGGGCCGCCCAGAGCGCGTCGGCCGGGGCGAGGCCGAACCGCCAGGGCGCGCCGGAGGCCAGGTAGAGGTCGGTGGGCCGGTCGGGGTCGGCGAACAGCAGTCCGCCGAGGGCGTCCAGGGAGCGCGACACCACCAGTCCCGCGCGGGGGTCGTCACAGCGCACCTCGGGCTCGGCCCACGGGAGCGGGACCCCGGTGCCGCGTCCGCTCGGCGGGCGCGGGGCGGGCACGGTGCTCTCCAGCGCGATCCGCAGCTCGACCGACCAGCGCGCGCCCGGCTGGACCTCCAGGTCCCAGCGCAGCACGCCGGCTCCGGCCAGCACGGCGTGCGGCGAGGGCTGGGCGCTGACCGTGGCGCTGTGGGTCGGCCCCGCCCAGCGCAGCCCGGCGGACTGCACCTGGCCGGGCAGGTCCGGGGGCCGGTGGCCGGCGGCGATCTCACCGACCGGGCCGAGGTCGGTGGCGAGCGCGATCTCCAGCGGCAGCCGGACCGGACGGCTGCCGGCGTTGCGCACCGTGACGGTCTCGACGCCGTCGGCGTGGCGCAGCCGCTCGACGGTGAGCGCCGGGTCCGGGTCGAGGTCGCCGGGGACGCGGACGGCGCCCAGGAAGCGGGCCTGGGCCGCCGAGGTCAGGGTGCCCTGGAGCGGGAGCGGCTCGACCCCGCCGAGGCGCACCTCCATCCGGGCCACCACCCGGACACCGGAGCGGTAGAAGCCGTGCAGACCGTGCCCGCGCAGCTGGCCGTCGGGGCCCGAGGCGGCCATCGCGGGCGCGTTCACGCAGAGCACCGCGTGGTGGGTGGCGGCCGGCTGCGGGCGCGGCGGCGCGGGCCGGGACGGGCCGCCGGCGCCGGCCGGCTGGGCCTGCTCCGGCCGGCCGGCCGGTCTCGGCGCGCCGACCACGCTCTCGGCGGGCGTGGCCTGTGGCGGCCTCATCGCGGTCACCGGACTCTCCTCCCCTCGGCGGTCCGGTGGCCGGTCAGGGCCGTGGGCCGCGAGCATGTTCGATCGCGTGCGTGCTGGTACCGGTCCGGCGGGCGCCCCGCCGGCCGCAGTGCCGTGTCTGGCCGTACCCGGTGCCGGGCCGTGCCAAGCGGTGCCGGGTACCGAATCGGTACCGGCCCCGCGCCGTGCGTTCCCGGGCGTGGTCGCGCCCGGCCGTCCCCGTGCCGTCCGCGCCGTACCGTCCGGCGCGCCTCCGGGCCCCGCGGCCCGCCCGCACCGGGGCCCCGTCCCCCGCGGCGCGCCCGGCGCCCGGGTACAAGCCCCCGGGGGTGAACGCCGCAGACCGGTGGCAGGTCACGCCCGCCGGTCCGCCGCGGTCCGGTTCCCGCCCGGGCCGCTGCCGCCGCCCGAGCCGCCGCCGGTCCGTCGCGCCCGGCCGCGCGGGCCGTCGGGTGCGCGGTCGCGGGCGGTGGCCGTCGGGGCGGCCCCGGGCCGCGGCCAGGATACGGTGCGGGGGTCGCGGCCCCGCCACCGGCAACCCCGTCCGGGGCCGATGCGACGGCTGTGACCAGCAGAGACCGAGGAGTTGTATGTCCACCGCCAGCCGGCTGCCCGGGATTGCCTTCACCGACCACGTCTTCCAGGTGCCGCTCGACCACGCCGCCCCGCAGGGCGAGCAGATCGAGGTGTACGCCCGCGAGGTGGTCGCCTCGGGCCGCCGCGAGGACACCGGCCTGCCCTGGCTGCTGTTCCTCCAGGGCGGCCCGGGCGGCAAGGCCGGCCGCCCGCTGGGCCGGGACGGCTGGCTGGAGCGCGCGCTCGACGACTACCGGGTCCTCCTGCTCGACCAGCGCGGCACCGGGCGGTCCACGCCCGCCACCCGGCAGACCCTGGCGCGGCGGGGCGGCGCCAAGGAGCAGGCCGACTACCTGGCGCACTTCCGGGCCGACTCGATCGTGCGGGACGCCGAGCTGATCCGCCGCCGGCTGCTCGGCGACGACCGCCGGTGGAGCGTGCTCGGTCAGAGCTTCGGCGGCTTCTGCACCCTCACCTACCTCTCCGTCGCTCCCGAGGGACTGGACCAGGCCTTCATCACCGGCGGCCTGGCCGGGCTGCGCAGCTCCGCCGACGACGTCTACCGCGCCGCCTACCCGCGTGTCGTCCGCAAGAACGAGGGCCACTACGCGCGCTTCCCGCAGGACGTCGAGGCGGTGCGGCGGATCGCCGCGCACCTCGCCGACGCCCCCGCCGTCCTGCCCGACGGCGGGCGGCTCACCGTCGAGGCGTTCCAGGCTCTCGGGCTGCTGCTCGGCGGCGGCAGCGGCTCCGGGACCCTCCACTACCTGCTGGAGGAGGCCTGGGTGGAGGGTGCGGCCGGCCCCGAACTCTCCGACACCTTCCTCGCCGGCGCCCAGGCGCAGCTCTCCTTCGCGCAGGGCCCGCTCTACGCCGTGCTGCACGAGTCGATCTACGGCCAGCGCTCGGTGGACCCGGCCGGCACCGGCTGGTCCGCCGCGCGCGTCCGCGCGGAGTTCCCGGAGTTCGACGCCCGGGCCGCGCTGGAGTCGGACGCGCCGGTGCTGTTCACCGGGGAGATGATCTACCCCTGGATGTTCGACACCGACCCGGCGCTGCGCCCGCTGAAGGAGACCGCGGAGCTGCTCGCCGCCCGCGCCGACTGGCCCGACCTCTACGACCCCGCCCGGCTGGCGGCGAACGAGGTGCCGGTGGTGGCGGCGGTGTACCACGACGACATGTACGTCGACACCGCCGACTCGCTGGAGACCGCGCGGTCCGTGCGGGGGCTGCGGACCTGGATCACCAATGAGTGGGAGCACGACGGCCTGCGGGTCAGCGGGGGCAAGGTGCTCGACCGCCTGATCGCGATGGCGCGCGGCGAGGCGTAGCGCGCCACCGCCACCGGCGCCGACCCCGGCCGCCGGGCGGGACGGGCCCGGCGGCCGGCCCGCCGCGACCGCCAGGACGTCAGCGCCCATGGCGCTCCGCCGCCGCGCCGCGCACGCCCGGGAACCGGCCCCACCGGCAGCCGCCCGCCGGAGAGGGCGACGGCCGGGGCACCGGGCGGGCGATCCGTGCCGCGCGCAGGCCGCGCTGCCGCTCCGGCGGCCGGTACCCCGCCGCCGGACCGGTGACCGAGCGGGTACCGGCCGCCGTGCACCGCACCCGCGCGGTGCGGGCCCCGGCGCCCCCACTCCCGCCGGCGGCACCGCCGGTGCCGTCCCGGCCGGGCGGCGCCCCGGACGGGTGGTCGGAGCCCGGGTCCTCGTCGGAGGACGGCCCCGACGCGGCCCCGTCGGTCGCCGTATCCTCCGCGCCCTCCACCACGACCGGACGGCCGCGCCGCCGACGGCCCCGGCGGCGGGCCTTCCCGGGAGCGGCTCCGTCGGCGGCGGGGACCGGCTCCGGGGGCGGGCCCGACGGCGGGTCGGCCTCGGCCGCCTCCTCGGCCGCCGCCCGCTCCCGCTCCTCCCGCTCGGTGCGGCGGCGGCGCTCCTCCTCCACGCTCGCCAGCAGCGTGTCCGGCGCGAACCCGCCGTTCAGCGACTCGTACAGCAGCTGTGCGAGCAGGTAGGACGGGTGGCGGCGGAGCGTGTGGCCGAGCACCACCCGCGCGGTGGCGTTGTCCCCCGCGACCCACGAGGCCCAGGCCAGCAGGGTGAGCGGCGGCGCGGCGCAGCTCTCGTAGGGCGCCACGCAGCGGGTGGCCAGGAACCGCCAGAGCCGTTGGGCGGACGCGAGCTCGTCCGGTCTGGCGTACTCGGCCGCGCGGTCCCGGACGGTCCGGTCCTGGAGCGCCAGCAGCAGCCGGGCCGCCCGGTCGTCGTCGAGCGCCGTGGCCCCGGCCATGAACTCGGCGACCGCCGCGTCGAGCAGCTCGGCGTGCCCCCGCCGGTCGATCGACGGCCGCCACCCGGGCGCGGGCCCGGCCCCGGCCCCGGCGAGGGCGCTCCGCACGGCCTCCGCCGCCGGCGGGCCGACCGGGGCCAGCCCGGCCAGGATCTCCCGGCGGCTGCCGCGCGGCGCCAGGCCGGCCACGGTCGCCGCCACCGCGACCGGGCCGGGAGCGGGCGTCCGGCGGATCGGGTGCCCCGCCGGATCGCAGCAGCCCTGCCGCGTGCAGAGGAAGGACGACCAGCGGCCCGCCGAGACGCACAGCGACTCCTTGACCCGCACCCCGCGGCCCTCGAAGGCCTGCTGCAACCGCTCCGCGAGCGGGCGCAGCCGCTCCGCCACCGGCGGGCCGTGCTGCCCGCCGGGCCCCGGCCCGACGGGATCCTGGCAGAGGTAGAGGAGGACCTGGACCGGTCTCCGGGCCTGCCGCTCGGAGAGCCCGACGAGGAGGGCGGCCGTCTCCTCGGCGGCGGCCGGCCACTCCTCGGCCGACTCGGGGATGTCCAGCCGGATCACCCCGCCCTGGTGCAGGCCGGGCGGCTGGAGGCCGACCGCGACGATGCTGTCGTCGGGGAAGAAGCCGAGCAGGTAGGGCAGCACCTCGGCCATGTCGGCCGGGCCCCGCATGGTGATCGGACGGCCGTCGGGGCCGTCGCCGAAGGGAAGCGCGATGCGCGTGTCGGTCATGGCCGGAAGGCTGCCGCAAATCTCCGGAGCCCCCGGAAACTTCCTCCGGGCCTGTGGACAAACCCGGCCTGTGGATAACTCCTCCCTCGATCGGCGTAGCGCCGAGTCACTCTCCCGGGGGAAAAACGGCTGCCGTTCAGCGGAAGAACTGACGAAACTCCTCCCCGCTCCGCCCGCTCCCCACCCGCCGCCGTTCGCCCCGTGTCGGTTCCTCGGGGTTACATGGGGGCCATGCAGCAGCCGAAGACCCACACCACCGCCACCGCCGCCGACCGCGCCGAGGTCCGGGCGCGGGCCGAGGCCGTCCTGCGCGAGCTGGCCGGCCCCGGCGCCACCCTCCGCGAGGACCAGTGGACGGCCATCGAGGCCCTGGTCGTCGACCACCGCCGGGCCCTGGTGGTGCAGCGCACCGGTTGGGGCAAGTCCGCCGTCTACTTCATCGCCACCGCGCTGCTGCGGGCACGCGGCGCCGGTCCGACGGTGATCGTCTCGCCGCTGCTCGCCCTGATGCGCAACCAGGTGGACTCGGCGGCCCGGGCCGGCATCCGCGCCCGCACCATCAACTCCGCCAACACCGACGAGTGGGACGCCGTCCAGGCCGAGGTCACCGCCGGGGAGGTGGACGTCCTGCTGGTCAGCCCCGAGCGGTTGAACAACCCGGACTTCCGCGACCACGTGCTCCCCAAGCTCGCCGCCTCCACCGGCCTGCTGGTGGTCGACGAGGCCCACTGCATCTCCGACTGGGGCCACGACTTCCGCCCCGACTACCGCCGGCTGCGCACCATGCTCGCCGAGCTCCAGCCGGGCGTCCCGGTGCTGGCCACCACCGCCACGGCCAACTCCCGGGTCACCGCCGACGTCGCCGAGCAGCTGGGCACCGGCGCGGGCGACGAGCACGCGCTCGTGCTGCGCGGCCCGCTCGACCGCGAGAGCCTCACCCTCGGCGTGCTGACCCTGCCGGACCCGGCGCACCGGCTGGCCTGGCTCGCCGACCACCTCGACCGGCTGCCCGGCTCCGGCATCGTGTACACCCTCACGGTCGCCGCCGCCGACGAGGTGACGGCCTTCCTGCGCGAACGCGGCTTCACGGTGGCCTCCTACTCGGGCCGCACCGAGGACGCCGAGCGCCGCACCGCCGAGGCCGATCTGCTGGCCAACCGGGTCAAGGCGCTGGTCGCCACCTCCGCCCTCGGCATGGGCTTCGACAAGCCGGACCTCGGCTTCGTCGTCCACCTGGGCTCCCCCAGCTCCCCGATCGCCTACTACCAGCAGGTCGGCCGGGCCGGGCGCGGGGTCGACCGGGCCGAGGTGCTGCTGCTGCCCGGCCGCGAGGACGAGGCGATCTGGCGCTACTTCGCCTCGCTCGCCTTCCCGCCCGAGGAGCAGGTCCGCCGGACCATCGACGCGCTCGCCGAGGCCGGCCGGCCGCTCTCCACCGCCGCGCTGGAACCCCGGGTGGACCTGCGCCGCACCCGGCTGGAGACCATGCTCAAGGTCCTCGACGTGGACGGCGCCGTGCGGCGGGTCAAGGGCGGCTGGACGGCCACCGGCCGGAGCTGGGCGTACGACACCGCCCGCTACGCCAAGGTGGCCGCCTCCCGGGAGGCCGAGCAGCGGGCGATGCGCGAGTACGCGGCGGCCACCGGCTGCCGGATGGAGTTCCTGCGCCGCCAGCTGGACGACGAGCAGGCCACGCCGTGCGGCCGGTGCGACAACTGCGCCGGGCCGCTGCACGGACCGGAGGTCTCGGCGCAGGCCCTGGAGGCCGCCCGGGCCGCGCTCGGCCGCCCGGGCGTCGGCTTCGAGCCGCGCCGGCTCTGGCCCACCGGCATGGACGCGCTGGGCGTCCCGCTCAAGGGCCGCATCCCGGCCGGCGAGCAGGCCGAGACGGGCCGGGCGCTCGGCCGGCTCTCCGACATCGGCTGGGGCACCCGCCTGCGCGCGCTGCTCAACGACCGGACCCCGGACGGGCCGGTCCCCGGCGAGGCGGTGGACGCCCTGGTCACCGTGCTGGCCGACTGGGCGCGCGGACCCGGCGGCTGGGCCGGCCCGGCCGCGGCCGACGGCTCCCGGCTGGAGCGGCCGGTCGGCGTGGTGACGATGGCCTCCGCCACCCGGCCCCGGCTGGTCGACAGCCTCGGTGCCAGGATCGCCGAGATCGGGCGGCTGCCGCTGCTCGGGCGGATCGAGTACGCGACCGGGCAGCCGCCGCACGGCTCGCGCAGCAACAGCGCCCAGCGGCTGAACTCGGTGGCCGGCGCGCTGGTCCTGCCGCCGGAGACGGCCTCGGCGGTGGCGGCCGCGGGCCGACCGGTGCTGCTGGTGGACGACCTGGTGGACTCCGGGTGGACGATCACCGTGGCCGCCCGGCTGCTGCGCCGTGCCGGAGCGGGCGCGGTGCTGCCGCTGGTGCTGGGGGCCCAGGGCTGACCGCCGCCCCGCGCCGACGGGCCGGATTCACCGGAAAGGAGTAATTCACGGGCACCGGGCCATCTCCGTACCCGTCCGGGACCGTCGAACAGGCAGGCGGGGAGATCACGGGAGATCGCCGCGGGAAGGAGGAACGACGGTGCTCAAGAGGCTTCACAGCGCCTTCCGGCCCGGACGGATCACGGTCCGGCGGCGTACGGACCGGTTCCGGGCGAACGTGGAATATATCCGGCAGAACGTTGGCTTTCGGGCGGCGTTCATCATTTCATCGTTGCCGCTCCACCCCATCTGCCCTGAGAATTGGACTGTACCCGGAGCCTGGTCCTTTGGATCGTGCCTCTGGCGTACGCAGGTACCCGCGAGCCCGTGGGTCGGGAAGGAGGGTCGTGATCAGCGGAATCGACCGAGGTCAGTATCCCGTCGCCCGGAGTTCGGCCCCCAGACGGGTGCTCGATCTGGAGACCTGGACGGCCTCCGGGATCCCGCTGCTCCGCGATCCGCGCGAATTCGTCCTGGAACTGCACCGGCGCCATCTGCCGCAGCCCGGCACGGTGGTGGTCGCCGTCCTGGACCCGCTGCACCGGATGACCGCCTCGGCCTCGTTCACCCCCTGGCCGCACGACACGGACGGCTGGCAGCACCGCAACGCGATCCTCGCCCACCTGCGTCAGGTCACCCCGCACGACCTGCGCCTGGCGACCGCGAAGCGGACCACCGTCCTGCTGCGCTGCCGCGAGGGCGCGACCGGCTGGACGGAGCAGGACGGCGCCTGGATGTGGGCCCTGCGGGACGCGGCCGGTCTGCACGGGCTGCGCTGCGGAGCGTATGTCGCGCTGACCCCCGCCGGCTGGCAGATCCTCGGCGACGGGCGGAGCGGACGCAATCCGCACGCGGGGTCGTGGGCGGAGGGGCCGCTACACACCGTGACGGAGCTGCCGCCGCGGACGGCGCAGGCCGCTCCGCGCGGCCAGCGGCCGCAGCGCGCCGAGCGGTCGCCGCGGTCCCGCCAGTCCGAGCGCCCCTGGGGGCCCGCCCGGGTCACCGCGATCGAACCGGCCCGGCGCACCGGCACCCGTTGACCGTCCGTCCACCCGCTCGCGGTCCGTGACGGCCCGCGCCGGGGCACCCGTGGCCCCACCACGCCCCCGGCCTCCCCGAGCACCGGCGGGCCACCGGAGACGCCGAGGCCCGGCGCCAGGAGAGGCACCGGGCCAGGACGGTCGTCGGGTCCCGTCGGGTCCCATCAGGTCCGATCACGCCAGGACTCGCGGGACCACCACAGGTCTCAGGCGGGCAGCTTGCGGGGGGTGCGGGCGCCGGCGGCCGGGCGCGGCGCGCGGACGGTGGCCGGGTCGGCTCCGCCGCAGACCACCAGCAGCGCCTCGGCGTGCTGCAGTGCCTTGGCGTACGCCGCCGCGGCGCGGTCGGCCGGGCCGCCGTTGACGGCCAGCACGACCACCGGGCGGCGGACCGGGCGGGTCAGCTCGGCGTCGGCGTAGAACACGTCGCCACCCTCGGCGAGCTGCGCCCAGTAGCGCTCCTCGCCGAAGGAGAGCTCGTGCTGCTGCCAGGGGTGCGCCGAGCCGACCGTCAGCACCAGGATGGCGCCGGGGTCGCGGCCGGCGTCCAGCAGCAGGTCGACGGTCTCGTCCGCGCGGTCCAGCGCCTCCGCCTCGGCGGCGGCGACGTGCTGGACCTCGACCGGCGCCGGGCGGGGCGCGGGTCGCGGAGGGCTGGGCTTGGGGATCGGGTTCGGGCGCGGCGAAGGCCCCGGACGGTCCGCCCGCGCGGCCGCCGCACGCGGCGGTGCGGGGCGGGGGCCCGGCACCGGGGCCGGCGTGGCACCGGCGGACGGCGGTACGGCGGTGGTCGCGCCGCCGGTGGCTGGCGCGCGGAGGGCTTGTGCGTCCGACTCGCGGGGGCTGGGAACGCCGGGGCCCGGGAGGCTCTCGTTAATCTCCGGCTCCTCGGGGAAGACAGGCATACCCGGATATCTATCAAATGCCGGTCGGACGCGCACGGGCGCCCCACCTATTGGGCACCGTGGGCCCTGCGGGCCACCCCGGGAGTTTCCAGACGTACCGTCAGAAACCGAGTGCCAGCTGTTCTCCGGCGGACTCCTCGGAGCCCGCTCCACCGGGTCCGGAAACCGTCCGGACCCGCTTCAGGTGGCGCCACTTGGGCAGCCCGTCGAGATAGGACCAGGAAAGGCGGTGCTGCTCGGTCGGCCCGAACTCCTCCAGCGCCGCCCGGTGGACCGGGGACGGGTAGCCGGCGTTGTCGGCGAAGCCGAACTCGGGGTGCGCCTCGCCGAGGTCGGCCATGAGACCGTCGCGGTGGACCTTGGCGAGCACCGAGGCGGCGGACACGCAGATGCACGACTGGTCACCCTTGATCACCGTCCGCACCCGCCAGGGGCCGCCGAGGTAGTCGTGCTTGCCGTCGAGGATCACGGCGTCCGGCTCCACCGGGAGCGCCTCCAGGGCGCGGACCGCGGCCAGCCGCAGCGCGGCGGTCATCCCGAGTTCGTCGCACTCCTGCGCCGAGGCGTGGCCGAGCGCGTACGCGGTGACCCAGTCGGCGAGCACGGGCGCGAGCGCCCGGCGGCGGAGTTCGGTGAGCAGCTTGGAGTCGGTCAGCCCCTCCGGGGGTCGGCGCAGGCCGGTGACGGCCGCACCCACGGTGACCGGCCCGGCCCAGGCGCCGCGCCCGACCTCGTCGAGGCCGACGACGACCTTGGCGCCGGCGCGGCGCAGCGAGCGCTCGACGGAGTGCGTCGGCGGGACGATGGGCATGATGGGGTCCGTTCAGCTGGTCGGACTCCAGCCTATGCCACCCGCCCGGACGCCCGGCTCAGGGCCGGATCAAGGGCACCAGCACCTCGTCGACCAGCTGGTCGACGAACTCGGGGCCGACCTGGCGGCCGCAGACCTTGACCCGGTACAGCAGCATCGCCGGCACGACGTCGGCGACCACCGGGGTGGCCGCGCCGGGCCGGACGTCGCCGCGCTCGGCGCCCCGGCGCAGGATGTCCAGGATCACGCCCTTGGTCGGCTCCAGCATCCGCTGGGCCATGAAGTCCTTGAACAGCTCCGCCTGCTCGTGGTCCAGCTCGGCCATCACCGCGCTCATCGCACCGCCCGCCCGGGAGCGCGAGACGGAGACGAAACTCTCGACGAGGTAGTGCAGTTCCGCTCGGGCGGACCCGAGGGCCGGGGTGTCGGCAGGGCGTGGCAGAGTGGAGTCCAGGGCGTCGATGACCAGTTCCACCTTGGACGCCCAACGCCGGTACAGCGCGGCCTTCCCGGTCCGCGCGGCGGCGGCGACCCCTTCCATCGTCAGCCGCGCGAAGCCGCCGGAGGTGAGCTGATCGAGCGTCGCTTCGAAGATCGCCGCCTCCAGCTCCTTCCCCCGCCGCCGGGCCGGCCGGCGCAGGGCCTCGGCAACGACCTGGACGGGGCAGGGGGCCCGCGCAGGATCGGGCTCCGACTGCCCGGCCGGGCCTGCCGGAGGGCGCGCGGAGCGGTCCGCCATCTGCCGCCGCACCAACTGATCCATCGTCACCAACCCTAAGGAACGCTTGCGTTCATAAACTATTCAGCGCTATTGTCCACAGTAGTGAACGATACCGTTCCTTCATAGCCCGCGGGACGCCGCCGGGCCGTGCCGGACCTTCGGGTCCGCAGCATACGAAGCAATAGCCAGCAGGGGGCATCAACTTGGCTATCTCCGACACGCTCAGCAAGAACTCTCCATCGCGAGGCGGCAGCAGCCCGCACAAGGGCATCACCCTGGCCGTCATCGCGGCCTCGCAGTTGATGGTGGTGCTCGACGCCACCATCGTGAACATCGCCCTGCCGCAGATCAGGGACGCGCTCGAATTCTCCACCACCAACCTGTCGTGGGTGATCAACGCCTACACGCTCACCTTCGGCGGCCTGCTGCTGCTCGGCGGGCGCGCGGGCGACATCCTCGGCCGGCGCCGGGTCTTCATCGCCGGCACGCTGCTGTTCGGCCTGGCCTCGCTGCTCGGCGGCTTCGCGCAGGACGGCGGCATGCTGCTGGCCGCCCGCGCGCTCCAGGGCATCGGCGGGGCGATCTGCTCGCCGACGGCCTTCGCCCTGATCGCCACCAACTTCGACGAGGGGCCCGAACGCAACCGGGCCTTCGGCGTGTTCTCCGCGGTGGCCGGTTCGGGCGCCGCGATCGGCCTGCTGGCCGGCGGTGTGCTCACCGAGTACCTCGACTGGCGCTGGGTCTTCTTCGTCAACGTGCCGATCGCCGTGCTGATCGCCGTCGCCGCGCCGCGCTACATCGCCGAGTCTGAGCGCCACCCGGGCCGTTTCGACCTGCCCGGCGCCCTCACCTCGACGCTCGGCCTGGTCAGCCTGGTCTACGGCTTCATCCGGGCCGCCTCGGACGGCTGGTCGGACGGGCTGACGCTCGGCTCCTTCGCCGCCGGCCTGATCCTGCTGGCCGCGTTCGTGGTCATCGAGACCCGCACCGAGCAGCCGATCACCCCGCTGAAGCTGTTCGCCGACCGGAACCGCACCGGCGGCCTGGTGATGATGCTCTGCGTGGCCGCCGCCATGTTCGGCATCTTCTTCTACATCACGCTGTTCGTGCAGGGCCCGCTGGACTACAGCCCGCTCAAGGCCGGCTTCGCGTTCATGCCGATCAGCGCGGCCATCATCGTGGCCGCCCAGCTCGCCTCCAGCCTGCAGGTCAAGTACGGCCCGAAGCCGTTCATGGCGGGTGGCGCGCTGCTGGTCACCATCGGACTCTCCTGGCTGACCTTCATGAACGCGGACAGCGGCTACGTGGACGGCATCCTCGGCCCCACGGTGGTCTTCGGCTTCGGCATGGGCCTGATCTTCGTCCCGGTGATGCTGCTCTCCGTCGCGGGCGTCTCCGGCCAGGAGACCGGCGCCGCCTCCGGCCTGCTGAACTCCATGCAGCAGATCGGCGGTTCGCTCGGCCTGTCGATCCTGACCACGGTGTTCGCGCACTACGCGACCAGCGAGGCCAAGACGCAGCTGCCCGGCTTCATGGCCACGGCCACGCCGGAGCAGAAGGCCTGGCTGATGGAGAAGCAGGAGTTCCCGAAGGGAACCACCGCGGCCAACGAGGTGCTCGCCCAGGGCATCTCGCACGGCTTCATCGTGGGCGCCGTGATGGCGGGCATCGCCTTCGTGGTCGCCGCCGTCGTGGTCAAGGCCAAGGCCGCCGACCTGCCGACGGACACCGCCGGCGTCGCGATGCACTGACCGGCCGCCCTCCCGGGGGAGGCGGACCGGACGGGCAGGGGCCGGTCGGGAGCAGCACGCTCCCGACCGGCCCCTCGCCGTCCCCCGCTCCACACACCGGCCCGGACGGTCCCACCCTCCCCGTGCCCCGCGCCCCCGTGCCCCGCGCCCCCGGCCGGGCTCAGCCCCCGAGGCTGTAGCCGCGCCGGAGCCCGACCCGGTCGCAGGCGTACTCCGTGCCCACGAGGCGGTCGACCGCCGGGCGCTCGGCGAGGATGTCCCGGGCCCGCGCCCCGGCCAGGCTGGCGGCGTACCAGGGGGTGGAGCCGATCTGCGCCAGGTCGGGGACGACGACGTTCAGCGCGCAGGTCCGGTAGTCGCCCGGCAGCCGGTCCAGGGCCGGGACGGCGTCCACCGAGAGGCTGCGGACGTTGCGCAGGTCGATCTGCCCGGTCCGCTCGAAGCGGGCCACGTTCTGCTCCGCGACCAGCGCGTCCGGCCCGATCAGCCCGTACACCGCGGCGGCCAGCGCCGCGCTGAGCACCACCGCCCGCGGCAGCCAGTCGGCCGACGGGGTCAGCCCGGACGCGATCAGCAGCAGGAAGACCACGCCCAGCCACAGTTCGACGGCCAGTACCCAGAGCCGCAGCGTGGTCAGCCCGGACGCGTCCACGTAGAACCACATCCGCCCGAGCGCCGAGGCCACCACGACCAGGGTGAGCAGGCAGAGCGCCCCCAGCAGCAGCCGCGCGAGCCGGCGGTCGGCCTCCGTCCCGCGCGGCGCCCAGCGCTTGGCGACCGCGACGACCACCAGGGTCAGCAGGGTGACCACGAGCAACTGCCAGAAGCCCTGCCGGGCGTACTCGGAGCGGCTCATCCCGGTGCGCTCCAGCACCGACTCCCCGCCCCCGAGCACCACCATCGCCTGCACCACCGCGAAGGCGCCGAACATCAGGTTCAGCGCGCCCAGCGGCAGCGCCCACTCCAGCCGGCCCCTGGCACGGCCCGGCCGGACCGGCGTGCGGTCCCAGCGGCGCGGGCCGGCCGCGATGTGGGCGAAGCCCAGCGCGGTCGCCAGGCCGAGCACGAACAGGGCGGCCCGGAAGGGGAACTCACCGAGCTCCAGGCTGGGCACCAGGCTCCCGAGCACATCGGCCATGGCCGCGTCGGCGCTGGCGAACAGACCACCGAACACGGCCAGCAGCACGGCCGCCACCGCGACGCCCTTGAGCACCGGCACCACCCGGTCGCGGCCGACCGCGCCGCGCCCGCGCAGGCCCTTCCGGGCCCAGCCCAGGGCCGGAACCAGCTGCCAGAGCAGACCCGGCAGCGCGAGCAGGACACCGCTCCAGCGCCGCCCGCCGTGCAGCGCGAGCGAGGCCAGGCCGACGGCCCAGAGCGTGCTCAGCGCCACCGGCCAGCCGGCCTCGTAGAGCGCCGGAACGGCGAGCAGGGCGAGCGCGAGCGCGCTCCACACGACGGTCCAGGCGCGGAGCCGGCGGCCGGCGGCGCGGGCGGCGATGCCCGCGCCGACGGCGGTGAGCGCCGCGCAGAGCAGCAGGTTGACGCCGAGGCCGTCCGCCAGGAGCCAGGACGCGAGCGCGCCGGTCAGCACCGCCGCGAACACCGTCCGGCCGGTGGCCGGGGCCTTGCGGTCGGGGTCGCTGGGCCGCAACCACGCGAACGGCTGCGGCGCGGGTGTCCCGGGCGCCCGGTACGGACCGGCGGCGGAACCCGCGGCGGGGCCGACGCCACCGCCGCCGGGCGGCACTCCGTCCGCCGCGGGCGTGCTGGATCCGGACATGGCTTCCCCCTCGATGGTCGGGTGGACGTGCGGAATCCACCCTCCGGGCGGTCCGCCGACAGGCACGCGGAACCACACCGGTGAAGGCACCGGGCACCACGGCCGAAGCCGACTGTAGACCATTCTGAACAAGTTCAAAAACGCCGGACCCGGCTCTGTCGCACCCCTGTGACAGAGCCGGGTCCGACGCCCCGGCGCCCTCCTGAGCGCCGGTCAACCCCGTTCCGCGGTCAGTACGTCCCGTACAGCGAGTACTGGAACGCGTCCTTCACCGAGGGCCCGAAGTCCGTCGGCCACGTCCCGAACGGCACCACCGTGTTGCTGTACGCGCCCTGCCCGGAGACACCCGTCGAGTAGTGCATGTTGTTGACCGTGGAGCTCGCCCCGTTGCTGTTGTAGACGAACCAGTACGAGGTGCCGGGGCTCAGCGTGAGGTCCACCGGCAGCGAGTTCCACGCGTTGGCGGTCAGCGTGCCGCTCCCCGTCCTGGCGACCAGCGTCCCCGGCGAGCCGCCCGCGTCGGTGTAGACGGCCAGCTGGTACTGGTTGTTGGGCGCCGCACTGACCGGGCCGACGTGCACGCTCAGCGAGGTGAGCACCACCGGGTCGGCGCCGGTCGTCACCCGGCTGCCGTTCAGGTGGTTGGAGTCGGTGTCGTCGACCAGCGAGCCCACCGCCGGGTTCCCGATCGTCCGCGGCTCCGCTCCCCCGGTGGTGAACGAGAACGTGTACGGCCCCGCCAGCGCGTTCCCCGCGAGGTCCCGGACACCCTGGACGGTCGCGGTGTACCCGGTGGTCAGCGCCAGCGGGGCGCCCGGGGTGAACACCACGCCGGCCGCCGCCGCGTCGTAGCCGACCGTCCCCGCGACGGCCGCGCCGCCCGCCGCGGGCCGCAGGGTGACGGACCCGCCGGTCACGCTCGCCGGGTCCAGCGGCTCGGCGAAGGAGAACCGCACCGCCGTGCCCGGCGCCACACCGCTCGCACCGGCCGCCGGGGTGCTGCCGAGCACCGTCGGCGCGGTGTCGTCGTGGCCGTAGTCGGCCGCGTACGAGCCCGCCGCGCCGTCGAAGAACGCGTACGCCACGCCCTTGACCGTCTCGACCCGGTACGGCACCTGGCGGCCCCCGGAGGTGATGCCGGTGAGCGTGCCCGCGGCCGCGTTGAACGGCAGCATGGCGCGCAGCCCGGTGGCCCCGCCGGTGATGTCGAAGGTCAGCGAGCCTCCGCCCGGGGCGCTCGGGTGCCACGCCAGCCTGCCGAACGCCGAGCCGTTGCGCCCGTCCAGCCAGGTGAGCATCTGCCGGCCGGACACCACCGGCACGCCCCGCGCCTTGGCGGCGGCGACCACCGCGTCCGAGGCGGCGGAGGCGGCGAAGTCGGTGTGGAGGTTGGCGGTCAGCGCCGCGTAGTAGCCCTGGGCGCCGTACGCGGCGTCGAGCAGGGTGGTGACGGTGCCCGGGTACGACTGTCCGGACTCGTCGGTGAGCTGGGTGGTCGCCTGGTACTCGTCGATCACGCTGCCGTCGGTGTCGGCGAAGCGCATGATCTGGGCCGTGCCGTTGAAGTAGCCGGGCCGGTCCTGGGTGAAGTTCGAGGGGTAGAAGTAGTAGTCGGTGTCCAGCCGGATCCCGTTGGCCAGCTTGGTCTTCGCCTGGGTGGCCCAGTCGTCCCACTCCACGCAGTGCGTCCGGCTGCTCGACGGGTTCGGCAGGTTCGGGTACTTGGCCCGCCAGGCGGCCAACTGGTCGCGGTAGTAGCCCTGCAGGGCCGAGGTGCTGCCCCAGGGACGGCAGTTGGTGGTGACGTGCACCCCGATCTCGAATCCCTGGTCGCTGTACGCCTTGGCCTGGGCCGGGGTGAGCGGGTCGTCCGTGTAGACGTACGAGGAGCCGCGGACGCACTCCCAGTTGGCGACGGAGCAGCCGGGCGGGCTCTGCGCGAGGTAGCCGTCCCAGCGGCCGGCCGTGCCGCCGACGCCGTGGTCGTCACCGGTCATCACCACGACCGCCTTGACGTCGCGCGGGAAGTACCAGAACCGCGGCAGCGGCTTGGCGGTGGAGGCGAACTGGGTGAGCAGGTTGGCGAGCAGCCGCTGCTGCTCGTCGGCGATCGGGATCAGCGCCTTGTCCAGGTCGTTCCAGTCCGGCTGGCCGCCGGTGCCGAAGAACATCTCGCTGGCCTCGTAGCCGTCGACGCCGTCGCGCTGCTGGCCGGCCCAGGCGGGGTTGCCCTGGCGGGTCAGCACCACCGACTTGGCCAGGTCGTAGCTGAACGCGGCGGCCCGGCCGCTGCCGGCCGCGCGCAGGGTGACCGCCGGGTTGGCGGTCGCGCTCGCCGCGTCGGCGTACAGGGTGGCGACGGCGGTGGCCCCGTTCAGCGCGTAGAGGTCGGCGGCGCCGTGGTAGCCCATGGTGTCGCCGGTGATCCCGGCGCCGGGCGCGGCACCGGTGTTCACCTTGAGGTAGGCGTCGGCGCGGGTGCCGGCCGTCGGGGTGAGCCCGAACAGCGGCGCGAGCTGCTTGTCCGGGCGCATCGCCACCAGCTGTCCGCCGCCGCTGGTCCAGGTGCTGAACAGGTTCGCCTGGGCCGCGGTGAGCGGCGTCTCGCCGAGCAGCACCACGTCGGCGGAGGCCAGCACGGCACCGGTGACGGCGGAGATGTCGACCTGGCGGTAGGCGTTCAGGCCCTCCGCCTTGAGGATCTCCGCCAGGTAGCGGGTGTACGGGTTGGCCTGGCTGGTGACCAGCAGGACCGGGCCCTCGGCGCCCGGCCCGACGCCCGGCGCCGGGGTCGGCGGGGCCACCTCGGCGGTGTAGGAGGCGTAGATCGAGAAGCTGGTGGAGCCGGTGGTGACCGGGCCTGCGGTGGACGGCCAGCTGCCGAACGGCTGGCCGCCGTCGCCGTAGGCGCTGGTGCCGCCCGGGCGGTAGCGCAGGTTGTTGGCGGACGGGCCGGAGCCGTTGGTGTTGTAGGCCAGCCAGTAGGGGGTGTTGGCGGCCAGGGCGGCCGTCACCGGGACGCTGTTCCAGCCCGGCCCGGTCAGGGTCGCGGTGGCGCTGCTCGCCAGCAGGGCGCCCGGGCTGCCGCCGTTGTCCTGGTAGACCGCCGTCTGGAACCGATTGTTGGGCGCGGCGTCCACGCTGTCCACGTACACCGAGATGCTGCTGACCGTGCCGCCGGACGAACCGGTCACGTAGCGCGAGGCGTTGAGGTAGTGGGAGTCTGCGGTGTCGACGGCCGTGCCGACCTCGGTCGTGCCCAGCGTCGCCGTGGCGGCCGCTGCCGGGGCCGCGCCCGGCCCGGTGGCCAGCGCCGCCGCCGTGGTGAGCGCCGCCAGCAGGCCCACGGCCCGCCGCCACCACGCTCCGCCGCCGGCTCTGTCCCTACCCCCGCCCGCGCCCGCACCCGCCCGTGCGCGTATGCCGGTACCCGCGTCCGCCATGACCGCCCCCCTGTGTCACCTCGGCCAACTCCCCTTAACGGTGTACCGGTTGCCCCTCGGCCGTGTCCACGAAATCACCACATTCGCCATGGAACGGCGTGAACCCTGACGTCCCCTTGGTCCGAGCCCCACCCGACCTTGGGCCGATCGGGGTCATCCCTTGACGGACCCGGCGAGCAGGCCGCGGACGAAGTACCGCTGGAGCGCGAAGAACACCCCCAGCGGGATCACGATCGACAGGAACGCCCCCGCCGTGAGCAGTTCCCACCGCCCGCCGAAGGAGCCGGACAGCTGCGCCAGCCGGACCGTCATCGGCGCCACCTCCGGCGTTCCGCCGGCGAAGGTGAGCGCCACCAGCAGGTCGTTCCAGACCCAGAGGAACTGGAAGATCGCGAACGAGGCCAGCGCGGGGGTGCAGAGCGGCAGCACGATGGAGCGGAAGATCTTGAAGTGCGAGGCACCGTCCACCACCGCCGCCTCCATCAGGTCGCGCGGCAGCTGGGCGATGAAGTTGTGCAGCAGGAAGATCGCCAGCGGCAGCGCGAACATGGTGTGCGCCAGCCAGACCGGCGCGTAGGTGCCCTTGAGGTCCAGCGCGGGCAGCAGGGTCAGCGAGCCCAGGTGCGCCCCGCCGGAGAACAGCTGGAGCAGCGGGAGCAGCGCCATCTGCAGCGGCACCACCTGGAGCGCGAACACCACGAAGAACAGCACGTCGTTGCCCTTGAACCGCACCCAGGCCAGCGCGTACGCGGCCATCGCCGCCAGCACCAGCGGGAAGAGGGTGGCCGGCACGCTGATCGCCAGCGAGTTCACCAGGAAGGGCATCAGACCGGTGGAGACGCCGGAGCCGCCCTCGAACAGCACCGTGTGGTAGTTGTCCAGGCCGAGGTCCGGATGGAGCAGGGCGTTCCACCAGCCGTCGGTGGTGACGTCCTGCTTGGGGCGCAGCGAGGTGACCAGCAGCCCGATGGTGGGGACGGTCCACAGCACCGTCACCGCGATCACGAAGACCGAGGCGAGCGGGGAGGAGAAGGCCTTCCGGACGGCTTTGCCGTCGCGCCATACGCTCATCGGACCGCACGCTCCTTGCGCAGCTGGATGATGTTGTAGGCCACCAGTGGCAGCACCGCGAGGAAGAGGATCACCGCCAGCGCGCTGCCCCGCCCGGTGTTGAACTGGACGAAGGACTGCGAGTACATCTCGTTGGCCAGCACCTGGGTGCCGAAGTTGCCTCCGGTCATGGTGCGGACGATGTCGAAGGCCTTCAGCGTGGTGATCATCACCGTGGTGAGCACCACCACCACCGTGGTGCGGATCATCGGCACGGTGACGTACCAGAACAGCCGCACGCCCTGGGCACCGTCCAGCCGGGCCGCCTCGGTCACGTCGTCCGGGATCGCCTTGATGGCCGCCGACAGCACGACCATCGCGAAGCCGGTCTGCACCCACACCATGACGGCCATCAGCAGGAAGGTGTTGAGCGGTTGGGAGAGCATCCAGTTCGGCGGATCGTCCCAGCCGAGCGCGATCGCCACCTGGCTGAGCAGGCCGATCTGCTGCTGCGAGGGGTCGCGGGACTCGTAGACGAACTTGAAGATGATCGAGGCGCCGACCAGCGAGATCGCCATCGGCATGAAGATCAGCGACTTGTAGACGGCCTGGCCGCGCATCCGGTCCACCAGCAGGGCCAGCACGAGGCCGAGCCCGGTGGCCGCCAGCGGGGCGACCACCAGCCAGAGCAGGGTGGTGAGCAGCACCTCGCGCACCGAGTCGTTGGTGAACGCCCAGTCGAAGTTCTCGCCGCCGACGAAGCGGCTGCTGTCGTCGCTGTAGAAGCTCAGGTAGACCGTGCGGACCAGCGGCGCGACCAGGCCGACCAGCAGCAGCACCAGTGCGGGGCCGAGCAGGACCACGACGGCCAGCGGGCGGGCGATCCGGCCGGAGGCGCGTCCGGCGACCAGGAAGACCAGCAACAGGATGCCGAGGAAGCCGGCGATCGCTCCGAAGCTGTTGCCGAACTTGACCATCGCGTCGCCCCAGGCGCCGGCGGAGAGGGACATGGCGGGACGTCCTTTCCCATCGGAGGGCGGAACGGGGAGGGGATGCCGAGGACCGGGCGGAGGGCGGCACACCGGCACACCGGCGCACCGGGGAACCGGGGAACCGGGCCACGGAGGGGGCGGGCGGTGCGGGTGGGTGGCCCCGCACCGCCCTTCGGCAGGTGGTCCGCGCCGCGCGCCGCTACTGCGGCCAGGCGGCGTCGATGTCCGCGGCGGTCTTCTGGATCGACTGCCCCTCGGCGAACCAGGCGGTGAGCGACTTCCACTCCTGCCCGGCGCCGACCGCGGCCGGCATCAGGTCCGAACCGTCGAACCGGAACGTCGCCGACGGGTCGGTGAGCGCGTCGGCGGAGAGCTTGTCGATCGGATCGGTGTACAGGCTCTTGTCCACGCCCTGGTTGGCCGAAACCCAGCCGGTCGCGGTCCGCACCCGGCTGCTCGCCCAGTCGGAGCTGGACAGGTAGTTCTGCACCGCCTGCACCTCGGGCCGGCTCGCGAACGCGGCGAGGAACTCCCCGCCGCCCTCCACCGGGTTGGGCACCGACGGGTCCACCGCCGGGAGGCGGAAGGCCGCGATGTCGCCCTCCGGTCCGATCTTGGTGTCCCTCGGCCACTGCGCCTTGTAGAACGAGGCCTGCTGGAGCATGAAGCACTTGCCGGTGAGGATCGGGGCGCCGGCGTCCTGGAAGGTCGTGGTGGCGATCGACTTCACGTCGCCGTAGCCGCCGTTGACCCAGGCCGGGTTCTGCATCCAGTCGGCGACCGTCTTCATCGCCGCGGTGATCTTCGGGTCGGAGAACTTCACCTGGTGGCCCACCCACTGGTCGTACACCTCGCCGCCGTACGACCCCAGGACCACCTCCTCCAGCCAGTCCGTGGCCGGCCAGCCGGTGGCCGTGCCGGAGGCGATGCCGCCGCACCAGGGCTTTCCGCCGCCCGCCTTGGCGATCGTGTCGCTGAGCGCCATCAGCTCGGCCCAGGTCCTGGGGACGCTGTAGCCGGCCTGTTTGAACGCCTTCGGCGAGTACCAGACCAGGGACTTCATGTTGGCGCTCATCGGCGCGGCGTAGAAGGTGCCGTTGACCGAGCCGTAGGCCTTCCAGACCGGGCTCCACTTCTCCTGGTTGGCCACGGTCTGCGCCGGCGGCTTGACCACCTTGCCGCTCTTGACCATCTGCGCCAGCAGGCCGGGCTGCGGGATGATCGCGAAGTCCGGGGCGTTGCCGCCGCCCACCCGCACCGGCAGCTGGGACTCGAAGTCGTTGCTGCCCTCGTAACTGATCCTGATGCCGGTGCACTTGCTGAAGTCCGCCCAGGACTTCTCCAGGTTGTCCGACTCGGGGCTGAGGATCGAGGCGAAGACCGTCACGGTCTTGCCCGCGTGCCCGGCGTACGGCTGGTACGCGGCGCACTCACCGGACAGGGTCCGGCCGTCGCCGGACCCTCCCGAACTTCCTGAGCTGTCCGAGCTGTTGGAGCAGGCCGCGGTCAGCGCCGCGGCGGCCAGCAGGGCCACCGCGGCGAGCGGGCGGCGCCTGCGCCGGGGCGCGGCGGGCAGCGGTTGCGCAGTCGTGGACGGCACGGTCGGGGTGGGAGTCAATGCGGTCCTCCTCGCCAGGGCGTGAACGCTCGGCTGTACGACAGAACGACATTGCGCTGTACCGGAGTTCGACATTCGACATGGACGCGGCGGCCGGCCGATCTGAAGACGGTAACGCAGCGGCCACCCGCCGCCAAGGTCCGAACGCGACCTTCACTCCCGTGTGCCCCAGTTGTGACCCCGGACGCCGTTCGGCCCCGCCCGGGAGAGACCGGGCGGGGCCGAACCGGGGCTCACCAGCTGCATGAAGAAACGATTCTTCACTCAGAACAACCGGACCGGAAGCTCCTTCAGCGCGTTCACCACCAGCGAGCCGCTCGGCCGCAGCTCATCGTCCGGCACCGCGAGCGACAGCCCCGGGAACCGCTCGAACAGCGCCGGCAGCGCGATCCCCGCCTCCAGCCGGGCCAGCGGCGAGCCCGGGCAGACGTGCGGGCCGTGGCCGAAGGACAGGTGCCGGATCGGGTCCCGGGTCAGGTCGAACACCTCGGCGGTCACCCCGTGCTGCGCCGGGTCCCGCCCGATCGCGTTGTACGAGACCAGCACCGGCTCCCCCGCGGGGATCACCGTGTCGCCCACCGGCACGTCCTCGGCCGTGAACCGGAACAGGAAGTTGCTGGTCGGCGGCGTCCAGCGGAGCGACTCCTCCACCACCGCGTCCCAGCCGGCCTTCCCCTCCCGCACCAGCGCCAACTGGTCCGGGTGGGAGAGCAGCGCCCGCACCGCGTTGCCGATGAGGTTCACCGTGGTCTCGTGGCCCGCCGCGATGATCACCCGCAGGGTGGCGGCCGCCTCCTCGTCGGTCAGCGCCCCGCCCTCGGTCTCGGCCAGCAGCAGCACGCTCGCCAGATCGTCGCCGGGCGCCGCACGGCGCTGCGCCACCACGCCGTTGACGAAGGCGTTCAGCCCGGCGATGGTCGCCTGGATGCCCTCCGGGTTCGGCCGGGCGCCGAAGAACCGCTCGTAGAGGTCCCGCAGACGGCCGTGCTCCGACTCCGGCACGCCCAGCAGCGAGCAGATCACCGTCATCGGCAGCGGGAAGGCGAAGGCGGACTTCAGGTCCACCACCGGCTCCCCGGCCGCCAGGGTGTCCAGCAGGTCGCGGGTGATCGCCTCGACCCGCGGACGCATCAGCTCCACCTGGCGCGGGGTGAACGCGTGCGCCACCAGGGCGCGCAGCCGGCGGTGCGCGGCGCCGTCGGTGGTCACCATGCTCGGACCCGGTACCGCCAGGCCGATCAGCGGCCACGTCTTCGGCACCTCGCCGCGCTGGTACGCCGCCCAGTGCCGGGCGTCCTTCACCAGCCGGGCGTCGGTCAGCAGCTCACGGGCGGCCGCGTGCTGCGTCACCGCCCAGGCGGCGACGCCGCCGGGCAGCTCCACCGGCACCACCGGGCCGGCGGCGCGCAGCAGCGCGCCCTCGGCGGCGTTGTCGCGCGCCAGTGGATCGAGGGCGATCGGGGCAGGAGCGGTCATCGGGTACAGCTCTCCTTCGGTTCGGGTCCAGCGGGTCCCGGGGTCGCACCGTCGTGCCGCGCTCGCGCGTCAGCCCGCGTACCCCGGGGTGAACGACACCGGCAGCGCCACCAGGCCGCGCACCCAGGCCGACGGCCGCCACACCAGCGCGTGCTCGGCCACCGCCAGCCGCAGGTCCGGCAGCCGGTCCAGCAGCACCTCGACCGCGGTCGTCGCGATCACCTCGGCCGCCTCCTGCGCCGGGAACGGGCAGCCGTGCTCGCCGTACGAGTAGCTCAGGTACGCCCGGTTGCCCTCGGCCGGCCGCCCGTCCGGCCGCCGCACCGACGGGTCGGCGTTGGCACCGGCGAAGCCCAGCAGCAGCATGTCCCCGGCGGCGATCCGCTGCCCGCCGAGTCGGGTGTCGCGGACCGCCCAGCGGCCGGCGAAGATCTGCGTCGGGGTGTCCTCCCAGAGCGCCTCGTTCAGCGCCTGGCTGATGCTGCGCCGCCCGCCGGACAGCGAGGCGGCGAACCGCTCGTCGGTGAGCATCAGCCGCAGCGCGTTGGAGACCCAGTACGAGCAGGGCTGGTGGCCGGCGATCAGCAGCACCCGCAGGTCGCGCATGACCTCCTCGTGGGTCAGGCCCGCCGAGTGCGCCAGCATCCGCGAGGCGACGTCGTCACCCGGGTGCGCGGCCTTCTCCTCGACCAGCTCCAGCATCACCGCGAGCAGCCGCTGCGCACCGGCCGGCGCGTCCGCACCGCCGTCCAGCATGGTCAGCAGGCTCTCGATGAGCACCGGCGCCTGCGCCTCGCTCAGCCCGAGCACCCGGCAGAGCACCAGCAGCGGCAGCCGGTGCGCGTACTCGGCGACCAGGTCCGCCTCGCCGCGCCCGGCGAACTCGTCGATCAGCCGGTCGGCCAGCTCCTCGCAGTGCTTGCGCAGCTCGTACGGGTCGCCGGCGGCGAGCGCGTCGGTGACCGCCCGCGAGCGCCGGACGTGCTCCTCGCCCTCGGCGTAGAGGATCGACGGCGCCGGGGCCATCATCGGCTTCAGCGGCCAGTCCTCGGGGATCGCCGACCAGCCCGTCCAGCGGGTGGAGTCCCGGCCGAACAGCTGCGGCTGCCCGGTCACCAGCTGGAGCTCGCGGTAGCCGATCACCAGCCAGGCCGCCACCCCGCCGGCCAGATCGACCGGCGCGACCGGACCGTGCGCGGTGCGCATCTCGCGGTAGACCTGGGAGGGGTCGGTCTGGAAGCGCGGCCCGTACAGCGGGACGGCACCGGCGTGCGCCGGGCAGCCCGGCGGCGGGGTGGCGGCAGGCTCGGTCACGGGGTGCTCTCCTCAAGGACGTCGGGGACGGGGACGGCGGCGCCGGCGGCGGGGGTGCCCGCCGCCTCGGCCTCGACCCGGGCGGTCAGGTGGCGGACCAGCTCGATCAGCACCTGCTTGCCGGACGCCCGGTCCCGGGCGTCGCAGTCCACCAGCGGCACCTCCGGCGGCAGGTCGAGCGCCTCGCGGACCTGCTCCAGGGTGTGGGTCGGCTCGCCGAAGTTGTTGCGGGCGACGATGAACGGGGTGCCGTGGTGCTCCAGCCGGTCGATGGCGTACCAGGAGTCCTCCAACCGCCGGGTGTCCACCAGCACGACCGCGCCCAGGGCGCCGGTGAACAGCCGGTCCCAGAGGAACCAGAACCGCTCCTGCCCGGGCGCGCCGAACAGGTACAGCACCTGGCGGGCGGAGAGGGTGATCCGGCCGAAGTCGAAGGCCACTGTGGTCGAGCGCTTGCCCCAGGCGCCGGCGGGGTCGTCGATCCCCTCCCCGGCCTTGGTCATGATCTCCTCGGTGTTCAGCGGACGGATCTCGCTGACCGCGCCGACCAGGGTGGTCTTGCCCACCCCGAAGCCGCCGACCACGACGATCTTCAGCGCGTTGTCGGCGGTGCGGCGCAGCGGCGTCCGTCCGCTCGGACGCACGTCCCGGTCCTCAGAGCTGTTGGAGTCCATGCAGTACCTGCTTCAGCGTGTCGAGATCGGGCAGCCGGGCCTTGGTCGGCGCGAACCGGGGGTGGCGGGCGGTGATCGCCCCGGTCTCCAGCAGGTCGCCGAGGAGGATCTTGACCACCGACACCGGCAGCGCCAGCTCCGCGGCGACCTCCACCACGGCGGTCGGCGCCTCGCACATCCGCAGGATGCGCACGTGCTCCGACTGCATGCCCGAGGCCGGCTCCCGCTCGGCGACGATCAGCGTGACCAGGTCGAACGCGTTCTCCGGGGCCCGGCTGCGGCCCCGGGTGATGGTGTACAGGCGGTCCGGGTCGTCGTCCCGGCCCGGCATCACCGGCCGCCCGTCGGTGTTCCCCCCGCCCCCGCTCATGCCCGGGCGCTTCCGTCGGCCGCCGGGGCGTCCCCGGCGTCCTCCCGGGCCGGGGCGCTGAGGTGGACGCCGATCTGCTCGATCAGCCCGTGCATGTTGTGGCCGACCACGCCCACGTCGGCGTCCTCGTCGGTGACCACGGCGAGGTGGGCGCCCTCGCCGGCCGCCACGATGCACAGCACGCCGCCGTGGAACTCGGTCATCGACTGCCGGACGCCGCCGGTGCCGTCGCCGAACTCGATGGACGCGCCGTGCGCCAGGCTCTGCAGGCCGGAGGCGATGGCGGCGAGCTGGTCGGCCCGGTCGTCGCCGAGGCCGGAGGTGTGGCAGAGCTTGAGGCCGTCGGCGGAGAGCACCAGGGCGTGCCGGGTGCAGGGGGTGTTGGTCAGCAGGTTTTCCAACAGCCAGCCGAGGTCGCGGTCGGTGGCACTGCTCATCAGGAGTCCTTCTCGGTGACGGGGGAAACGTCGGACGCGGGGCCGGCGGCGGACCGGGCGCCCGGGGCGCCGTCGGCCGGCGCCGGGCC